>JAEFAE010000024.1 GCA_016291135.1 Bacteroidales bacterium | reverse complement strand
GCATAATCAAGAGTTCGGTAGCCACGTCACCAAAGAGGTGAACCATGTGGGCGCCGTCAACCAAATTGCCACCGTAGTGGGCATCCTTTGCGCTCATGCGCAGTCTGATCTTTGTTCTGTATTCCATAGTCAGTTGTTCTATTGTTCCGTGATTCAGTTATTTTTCCACATAGATGCCATCGACATAGATGCCAGAGGCATGCACGCATTCAGGCTTGATCTCACCCATCGGGACCAGCTTCTCGGCTTCGACGACGACGTAGTCGGCGGCGGTAGCCATCAGCGGGTTGAAGTTGTTGGTGGTGCCAAGGAACACCATGTTGCCGAATTCATCGACGATGTTGGCGCGGAGGAAGGCGATGTCTGCCTTCAGGGGCTTCTCAAGGAGGTAGTCCTTGCCATCGACGTTCACCACTTGTTTGCCGTCAGCCATGATGGTGCCCATACCCGTGGGGGTCAGCACGCCACCGAGACCTGCACCGTAGGCGCGAATGCGCTCGGCGAGGGTGCCTTGGGGGACGTATTCAACGATGAGGGTGCCTTCGTTCTTCTGGAGGGCGGTCTGTTTGTTGGTACCCGTGTGCGAAACGATGGCTTTCTTCACCTGGTGGTTGGTCACCAGCTTGCCGTGGGCCACTTCGTCGTAGGCCGTGTCGTTGGCGATGATGGTAAGATCTTTCACGCCTTTGGCAACGAGAGCGTCAATAATTTGAACTGGGCTACCGACTCCGAGGAATCCGCCGATCATGATCGTCATGCCGTCGTGAACCTTCTCAACGGCTTGCTCTAATGTAATCTGCTTGTTCATACTTTGTTAGGATTTTGTTATGTTTAGAATTTGTTGATAATTGCTAAAATTAGGTCTGCAAAGGTAAGGGTTTTACTTGGTGAAACCAAGCGAAACACCATATTTATTTTTTTATTAATAATAACGGGAACCTTTTATAAAAAAAGAAGGAGGGAAACAAAAAAAAGACGTGGGATGTCCACGTCTTTGTTAGTTGTTCGACAATGTAGGTCGTTCGACCCGTTTAGTTGTTTATCACACCCATCGTTCCGAGCATTCCGCTTTCCAAGGATTCGAAAGCCGCTGCGAAACCCATGATAAAACTCAGCACCGATTTGCCCGGCATGCGCTTGTCCGCCGCAAAGGCGTCCTTGATTTGGTCCGTAAAGGTTTCATCGAGAATCGGTTCGCTGTAATTCAGAGTAGCATTCCCTATCATAGGCGATTTGTTTCATTTAACATACACCTACTAAACGGAGCTACGAAACGATTATTATATCAGGAAGCGATTTTTTTGCATTAATTCAATAGGTCAGGCACATTTTGTTGACCTCGGCCATCTTACGCAGGTTGATCAGGGCATAGCGCATCCGTCCCAAGGCCGTGTTGATGCTGACATTGGTGATGTCGGCGATCTCCTTGAAGCTCATGTCGTCGTAAATGCGCATGCGGAGCACCTCTTTCTGCTCCATAGGTAGCCGGTCGATCATCTTGCGAAGATCGGTGTGGATCTGGTCGACAATCATGCCCTGCTCCACCGATGGATCGGTGATGGGAGCGTTGTCGAGGTAGTTGTAGTCCTCGGAGGACGACTCCACCACCGGAATACGGTTCTCCTTGCGGAAATGGTCGATAATGAGGTTGTGGGCAATCCGCATGGCAAACTGGATGAACTTGCCTTCGTCCTTGTACAGGCCGGCTTTCAGTGTCCGGATAATCTTCACAAACGTATCCTGGAAGATATCATCGGTCAACTGGCGGTCACGAACCAGCGAGAAGACATAGTTATATATTTGTTCCTGGTAGCGGCTTACCAACAATTCAAAATCTGATAGACAACCTTTTCTGTAGCTCTCTATCAGCTCATAATCACTTTTTCTTATTTCGGACATACGGCCCTAATCTTTAAAGGCACTCTTAAGTGCGTGTTAATCAGGGTAAATAGCTATCGATAGACGGTCCTCCTATTAGATGATTGATGAATGAATTGTTGTGTTGTCGAATTGATTTTTTGCATCAAATTTTATGCAAAGATAGGGAGTTTTTTCAATTAGTCAAGTTTTTTAATGTAATTTTGTGCAATTTTTTCAAGAAACCGAAGTTGGAACAGACCGAAAATAAATATATAGAGATCCGTCACGCAAAGGTCAACAACCTGAAAGACATTAGTTTACGGATTCCAAAGAACCAATTGGTGGTCATTACGGGATTGTCAGGCTCAGGCAAGTCGTCGTTGGCATTCGACACGTTATACGCTGAAGGCCAGCGCCGTTATGTGGAAAGCCTGAGTTCCTACGCCCGCCAGTTCATGGGACGGCTCAACAAGCCCGACGTGGAAAGCATCACGGGACTCTCCCCCGCCATCGCCATCGAACAAAAGGTCACCTCGCACAACCCCCGTTCCACGGTGGGTACCAGCACTGAGATCTACGAGTTCCTGAAACTGCTCTTCGCTCGCATCGGCAAGACCTATTCACCAGTTTCCGGACAGCAGGTCAAGAAGCATCAGGTAAGCGACGTGGTGGAGTATCTGTTCGGCTTGCCGGTGGGCACCACGGCCTACATCCTCGCCCCCATCCACCTGCCCGAGGGCCGAAGCCTCGAAGACCATCTCGCCATCCTCATGCAGCAGGGTTTCTACCGTGTGATGGCCGACGACGAGATCGTCCGCATCGAGGATTTTCTGCAACCACCGCGCAAAGAAACGAAACAGGTGCGCCTCCTTATCGACCGCATCCGGATCAACGAACAGGTCCGCGACGAGCTCAGCCGGCTCTCCGACTCGGTACAGACAGCCTTTTACGAAGGAAACGAGTCGTGTTTGATCCTTTCCGAAACAGACGGCAAACGGGAAACGGCCTCCTTCTCCTCGCGTTTCGAGGCCGACGGCATGACCTTCGAGACCCCAACGGTGAACATGTTCGCCTTCAACAACCCCTTCGGCGCCTGCCCTACCTGCCAAGGATTCGGCAGTGTGATCGGCATCGACCCCGATCTGGTGGTGCCCAACAAGGGCCTTTCGGTGTACGATGGTGCCATCGCCTGCTGGCGCGGTGAGAAGATGAGCGAATGGAAAGACGCCCTGATCCGGGTGGCGCATCACTTCGACTTCCCCGTGCACAAGCCGTATTTCGAACTCAGCGAAGAACACAAGTCACTGCTTTGGACGGGCAACGAATACTTCGAGGGGCTCGATGCCTTCTTCCAGATGGTGGAGAGCAACTCCTATAAAATACAATACCGTGTGATGTTGTCGCGCTACCGAGGCAAGACGGTGTGTCCGGAATGCCACGGGTCGAGGCTGAAGAAAGAGGCACAATATGTCAAGGTGGGTGGCAAGAGCATCACCGACCTGGTGCTGATGCCCCTCGACCAGCTGAAACGCTTCTTCGACGAGCTCACCCTCGACGCGTCGGACCGCAAGATCGCCTCGCGCCTGTTGGTGGAGATCAACAACCGTCTGGAGTTCATCCTCGACGTGGGTCTGGGCTACCTCACCCTGAACCGCCTCTCGAACACCCTCTCGGGCGGCGAATCGCAACGCATCAACCTGGCCACCTCGCTGGGCAGCAGCCTAGTGGGTTCCACCTATATCCTCGATGAACCCAGCATCGGTCTCCATCCGCGCGACACCGACCGCCTCATTCAGGTGCTGCGTCGCCTGCGCGACATCGGCAACACGGTCATCGTGGTGGAACACGACGAGCACATCATCAAGGCAGCCGACCACATCGTGGACATCGGGCCCATGGCCGGCGAGTTCGGCGGCGAACTGGTGTGCCAAGGCAACTACAACGAGGTCATGGCTTGCCCTGAAAGCCTTACCGGACAATACCTTAGCGGTGCAAAAAGCATCCCGGTGCCCACCCACCGCCGCAGTTGGAACAATGCCATCACCATCGTCGGTGCCAGCCAGCACAACCTGAAGAACATCAACGTGCGCTTCCCCCTGAACGTGCTCACCGTAGTCACGGGCGTAAGTGGATCGGGCAAGTCGACCCTGGTGAAGGACATCCTCTACCCCGCCCTACGCCGTCATCTCGGCGAAGCCGGTGACCGTTGCGGCAGTTTCAATAGCCTCGAGGGAAGCTTGTCGCAAATCCAGGTGGTGGAATTTGTCGACCAGAACCCCATCGGCAAGTCTTCGCGCTCCAACCCGGCCACCTACCTCAAGGCTTATGACGAGATCCGGCAACTCTATGCCGAGCAGAAACTCGCCAAGCTACGGGGCATCAAGCCTGCCTTCTTCTCGTTCAACATGCCCGGCGGCCGCTGCGACAACTGCGAGGGCGAGGGCGTCACCAAGATCGAGATGCAGTTCATGGCCGACCTCTACCTTCCCTGCGAAGTCTGCCACGGTACCCGTTTCAAGGAAGAAGTGCTGGAGATCAAATACGACGGCATGCACATCGCCGACATCCTCAACATGTCGGTGGAACAGGCCATCACCTTCTTCAACACCTCCTCAGACCGCAACAACCCGACGGTACAACGCATCGTCAACCGGCTTCGTCCCCTGCAGGAAGTCGGTTTGGGCTACCTCAAGTTGGGCCAACCCTCCAACACACTCTCGGGCGGCGAGGCGCAACGCGTCAAACTCGCCTACTTCCTCATCAAGGGATCGGTCGAGAAACCCACCCTGTTCATCTTCGACGAGCCCACCACGGGCTTGCACTTCCACGACGTGAGCAAGCTGCTCGCCTCCTTCGAGGCACTGATCAACAACGGCCACTCCGTCTTGGTCATCGAGCACAACCTCGACGTGATCAAATGTGCCGACTGGATCATCGACTTGGGTCCGGAAGGTGGACAAAAAGGCGGCCATGTCGTCTTCGAGGGCACGCCCGAACAACTGGTGCAATGCAAAGACTCGTATACCGCCCGAGCCCTGCAGGCTTCTATCTCCTGAATTCAGCATTCCTACAACGATATGAAATCTACCGAAATCAACCACGAAATGAGCGAACGTCAACAGAAAGTCGTTGACACCCTGAAAGGCCTCGGCATCGAATTCGACATCCATTTCCATCCGCCCATCCCCACCATCGAGGAGGCCATCCGCTACTGGAAGGCGTTCGACTCGACCCATTGCAAGAACCTGTTTTTCCGCAACCACAAAGGCAACAAGCATTATCTGGTGCTGTTCGAATGCATGCATCAGATGGACATCCACGACCTGGAGCACCGCCTGCACCAAGGCAAGCTCACCTTCGCCTCCGAGGCCCGCATGGAGAAGTATCTCGGCCTGCAACCGGGCAGCGTCTCGCCCTTCGGACTGATCAACGACACGGAGCATCACGTGCATGTGTTTATCGACCAAAACCTGCGCAACGCCGAGCGGCTCAGTTTCCATCCGAACGACAACACGGCGACCATCGTCATCAAAAACGAGGACTTCATCAAGTTCCTCAATGCCATGGGCAATAGCTACGAATTTCTGGAATTGTATTGACCCGATTCAAAAAAATTCGTACCTTTGCAGCCAAATTTCTAAAATATTCTTTATGGATTCAGACCGAGTAACCGTATGTGTCAACTCCGAAATCGGCAAGTTGGAACACGTATTGGTACACACCCCGGGACCCGAGCTGGAGCACATGACTCCAGAAACGGCCCATGATTACCTATACAGCGACATCCTCAACCTGCAAGTCGCACAACAAGAACACAAATATTTCAAGGGAGTCCTCCAAAAAGTGGCCAAGGTCCACGAAATCAGCGACCTGTTGACCGACATCCTTCATAACGAGAGCGTCAAGAACAACCTCGTCGACCGCATCTGCAAGGCAGAAAACGTCGCCTATCTTTCGGATTACCTGAAAGAGATGGATGCAGCCACCCTCTCCAAATCCCTCATCGAAGGCGTTCACCTGAACGACATCAAGCTGGTCGACGGCAACTACTTCTCCCTGTTGCCCCTGCCCAACCTCTTCTTCATGAGAGACGCCTCGTTCACCATGTTCAACAACTTGATGATCAGCAATATGGCCACCAAGGTACGGGCCCGTGAGACCATGATTCTGGAGACCATCTACAAATGCCATCCCCTCTTCGACGGCGAAGTCATCAATCCTGCCATGAAATACAGCGCCACGGAGCCCGGTATCATGGAAGGCGGCGACATCCACATCGTCCGCGACGACATCGTGCTGAGCGGCATGAGTGCCCGCACCAACATGCACGGCATCAACGCCCTCGTCGAGCACCTGAAGACCCGCCCGGGTGTCAAGCACCTCATCTTCCAGGAGTTGCCCCTCACCCCGGAGTCGTTCATCCACCTCGACATGGTGTTTACGATGCTGAACGTCGACCGCTGCATGGCTTACGAACCGGTGATCATGAGCAGCCAATACAAGACCTTCCACATCACCATCGACGGACAGAAGGCCGTCGGCCAGGAAGAGCCCAACCTCGTGGTCGCACTCAACAAGCTCGGCGTGCCCGTGGAGCCCATCTTCTGCGGCGGTGGAGGCGACAGCTTCTTCCCAGCCCGCGAACAATGGCACAGCGGAACCAACTTCTTCTGCTTCGCCCCCGGCAAGTTCCTCGGCTACGCCCGCAACACACACACCATCCAAGCCATCAACGAGGCTGGCTTCGAAGTGCTCAAGGCCGCCGATGTGGTCAACGGGAAAGTCAATGTCAACAGCTACAAGAAATGCGTGGTCACCTTCGAGGGCAACGAGCTCTCCCGTGGTGGCGGTGGTGCCCGCTGCATGACGATGCCGATACAACGTCAGGCCGTCGACTGGTAACAACAATAAAAAAGCCGCTTTCGAGCGGCTTTTTTTATGAATTGTTTACTCCAGTGTGATCTCATCGACCATCAGCCATGCCTTCTCGCCAGCGTAAGGATGCCCTTCAGGCAAGACCCCCATGTTATCCAAACGTATCTTGAGGAACCGTACCCCCTTGGCGGAGATTCTGGCCTTGGCTTCCACACGGCCTGAAGGTGCCATTCGGTGCAAGGGATCCTGATACATGGGTAGTTCGGCCAGCTTCCATTCGCTGAAGTGGACACCATCCGATGACCAAGATACCCATGAAGCCTTGGGCCAATACACCCAACTGTCCGGGTCGTGACAGACCCCTATCGACACACGGCTGACATCGACCGGATCCGTCAGCTCAAGGGTAGCCTCCATGCCGTTTCCGCAGAACCCCAGCCAATGGTGGTGATAGTCCTGCGCCACACCTCTCTTGCCATCCATCAGCGCTATGTCGGCTTCAGCGCCATAACGTTTCTCAGGAGGATTTACGTAGGTGGTGTTCTTCAGATAACTGCGATGGAACAGCCGATGCACCGAAGGCGACGGCTCCTTGCCTTTGGCAAAGGCTCGGACCACCAGCTGGCAGGAGGCATCAACGACAAACGGCTTCTTGTAAAGCGTTGATTTTGAATCAGGTTCGCGACCATCCAATCGGTAACGGAGTTCCGCGGCGGGATCGTCGCATTCCAAGACCACCGTTTGGGGCGCGTTGAAGAGCCGGAAGGTCTCCGAGCCGTTTTGGGTCACCTTGATGCAGGGCACCGGCAACAGCAGCGTGTCGCTCTCTGGACAGGCTACCCGATACAGCTCCGAAGGCGCTTGTTTGCCCACAGGATAGGGGCGCAGGCAGACATCATATTCATAGATCTTGTCCTTCAGCAAATAGGGCTCAGCCACATCCGGGCCACAGGTAGCCGTTCCGAGGCCCGCCTGAAGAGCATCTATATTCAAGGTCATGAAAGGAGCCCGCTCCAACTGGTTGAGACGATGGGCACGGGTAAGGTTTTCGTCGGAATAGGGATAAAAGCTGAAGTTGAAAGGCTTGGTCGAAGTGACAAAGAGGCCGATGGGATTTCGGGCACTCTCAACTGCCATCCAACGCACATCACTATGATTGCCATTATCTTGTGGTACAACGTGTTGTTCAAATAGATCTAAAGCATTGATTGAATATACCCCAAAGGTACCCGAAGCATTCCGGTCGGGATAGTTTTCGGTATCTTTGCCGAAGTATTGTACACGCTCATAGCCTTCGAGCAGCCGCAGTTGCATGCCAACTTTGGGCAAACAGGTGACGTCGCCCATCATCTCCACCCGGTTATGCACGGCCACTTCGCCATCGGGGGCGATGGTGAACAACTGGTTGACCGCCATCTGCTGTTTGCCGGCAAGATCATAGAGGTAGAGGTTCTGGCGGTACAGCACCCTTCCGTCGGGCAGCATCTTGGTGTCAGCGGCCATCCGTTTCGAACGCAGGGCATCCAGCCCAGCCTGTTTCCAAGCCTTGCTGCCATGGGAATCCACCTCGTCATTCAGCGTGGGGCAACGCCAAAAGTTTAACTTTAAATAATCACAAATAATTTCTTGTGTATCAAAAATATAACTTGATACAATACCCGTTGTTTTGTTAATCCGAAGCGAGCCATCCTTCCATCGGAATACCAGGTCGTCGTCCACCGCCTCACAAGTAACGGCAGGGCCACTCACCTCCTTCGCCAGCTTCGGTTCAGCGGGGTAGTCGAGCTTGAAATTATCGTAGGCGATCTCTGTTCCCGCAGGACGGAAAGGTGCATCTTTCTTCAGCTTCACCGAGAAGCGCACGAAGAATTCTTCTCCCGGATGGCCGTAGGTACGGAAACGTTGGATCGTGAAACGTTTCGTTTCGAAGGGCTTCAGGTCGAAATCCAAGACCTCCTCATGAATGGTTTTCTCGTTTGTATATACTTTATAACTTACTTCAAATTCATTCAAGTTAGTGAATGAAAACCAATTTGTTACTTCAAATTCTCCTTGTGACGATTCAACGGGTTTGAACTTGATGCCTTGATATACTTTCTTGACCTCGGCAGCGTGATGGTGCGGCCTGCGTTCCGACGACACCACTCCGTTGGCGCAGAAGGCGTCGTCATCGCCCACCCCGTAGGCATGACCGAAGTCGCCGCCCACGGCGTATGAGAAAGAAGCACTGGTGGGCGAAAAACGATCGACATCCATCAGACTGCCCTGGGAATCAACAATGAAACTCTGGTCGACCCAGTCCCAAATGCAGCCACCCTGGAGCTGCTCGTTGGCCTCGAACACCTCCCAATAGTCTTGCAGGCCGCCCATGCTGTTACCCATGGCATGGCAGTATTCCACCATGATGAACGGGCGGTTCAAGCTGTCCAGGTGCTGATTCACGAAACGCTTTAGGTAATCGGTGCTACTATACATCAAACCAATGGCATCCGTATTACGGTCATAGATAGCTCTCTCGTAGGTGACCGGCCGTGTTTTGTCGCGGTTCTTCATCCAGTCGTAGGTAGATTCGAAATTGACGCCGTTGCCGCATTCGTTGCCCATCGACCATAGGATGACCGAAGGATGGTTCTTGTCGCGTTCCAGCATGTTACGGTTGCGCGACCACACCATTTCCTTGTATTGCGGGTCTTTGGCCAGGCTCTTCTCTCCATACCCTTGCGCATGCGACTCGCAGTTGGCCTCGTCCCAGACGTAGAGTCCGTATTTGTCGCAGAGCTCATACCAATAGGGATCATCGGGATAGTGGCAGGTGCGCACCGTATTGATGCCCATCTGTTTCATCAGGGCGATGTCCTGCTCCATCAACTCACGACTGACGACGTGGCCCGTATAGGGATCGTGTTCATGGCGGTTCACCCCTTTGATTAACACATACTGACCGTTGACCAGAAGCTTGCCGTCCTTGATCTCCGAAGTGCGGAAGCCGAACGCGGAGGTGAGTCTTTCGAAGGATTGGGCTTTCCGGTTCATCAAGGACATCCTCAATTGATATAGATGGGGATGTTCAGCCGACCAGGGCAACACTTCTCCAAGCTCCTCGCTACCCACAGACAATTCAGTATCAGCATAATAATAGCCGTCTTCCGCTTGTACGAAGGTCAACTCTGTGAGCGGCTTCGAAAGGGTGAACAGGATGTTTTCCGGAAAGCCTTGTACTTCCTGACCCTGATAAGCGCCCACCACCAGCGTGCTCTTTTTGGGTATTTTGTTGGTCCGGCTTTGCAGCTTCACCCGTATGGAGAAAGTGCCCTTCCGGTAATCCTCATCCAATCCCGCATGGATCTCATAGTCATAGACATTCAGCATAGGTTTGGAATAGAGCATCACATCGCGCTCGATGCCACTCAAGCGCCAGAAGTCCTGGCACTCGAAGTAGGAGCCGTTGGAGAAACGGTACACCTTGACCGCCAGGGTGTTCTTCCCTACTTTGACATAGGGCGTGAGGTCGAACTCCGCATTGGTCTTGGCATCTTCCGTAAAGCCGACAAACTGGCCGTTCACCCATACATAATACGCCGACTTGACGGCACCGAAGTTGATGAATGTCAAACGGTTGGCCCAAGCTTCGGGGATTTCGAATTCCTTCACATAACAGCCCACCGGATTGTCCTTCGTGGGGGCATACGGCGGGTTGTTGGGTCGGAACTCGTTATCCACATTCACATAAATCGGTGTGCCATAGCCGTTTAGTTCCCAATTGGAAGGCACTTTGATGGAGCCCCATCCGCTGACATCATAATCCGTCCGATAGAACCCCTCGGGTGCTTTGGAGGGGCTGTCCACCCAATGGAACTTCCAGTCGCCATTGAGACATTGCGACCACTGCTCCCCTTTGGGAATCACGTTGGTTCGGGGATAGAGCCTGTTGATTTCAAAGACATTTACGTCGTTCCAGGCATTGAGCTGGGCTTCGGTTTGGGCATGAAGGCCACCGAGAATCAGCGCCAAAACGACTATTAGGATCGTTTTTTTCATCATATGATTGTTTATTTTATTTTTATAATTGGTAGGGTGCTGACAGGAGTTTTCAACGCTTAACGCTCAACTTTCCAAGCCTCCAACTCCGCTCTGTCCGCATTCGGAATCCGCTCCGACTGGTTGGCATCTCGGTCGTAATACACCACCACGGCATGACAAAGGGTCTTCTCCACCCCAGTCTTCTGATCCACAAGACGTTGGATCATCTTGAAACTGGCGTTGCCCACCTCAAGGATGGCGGATTCACACACCAGGTCGTCATGGAAATGGATGGGCATCTTGAAATCGAGATCGACATGGACCAGCACATATTTAAAGGTAAGCCAGTCGATTTGCTGCTGGAAGGCATGTTCAAAAAAGCGGCTTCGACCCATGTCGAAGTAGTTGCACTGCGACCCGTTGTTGACGTGGTTGTAGGGGTCGAGATCGCTCATGCGGATTTGGATGGGGCAAGAGAACATAATGAAACGGTTCAGATTCCTAAAAACGAAAATAATGTGGGCGAAGATACGCAATTATCCCAAATCTTTGTATTTTTGCTTATTAAAAAGTACAAACGATGTTTCAACAACTCCGACAATTCAAAGCCAAGCACCCTTTCACCGCGCTGATGCTGGTGGCCATCTTCCTGAGACTGCTCGCCGTTATCTTTGTGCCGGGATTCGGGTCGAACCACGACATCCAGCAACCCAGCCTCATCCAAGGCTTCCTGGAATGGCTCAAGGCCAAGATGGGCATGGGCGACTCGCAGGGAATGATGTTCCTCAGCCGCGCCTTCTATGCCATCATCTCCCTCTTCACCGTGTCGATGGTTTATCGCATCTGCGACTTGGTGGCCAACGACCGGGCCAAGGCTTGGAACATCGCCTTGATCCCCAGCCTCTGCGTCATCATGCCTTCATTCGGCATCATCAACGACATCAGCTTCTTCCTCGGGTTGCCCCTCCTGCTCTACGGCTCCAACGTCGTGTTGCGCCAACAGGTACTCATTGGGGCGAACCTGAAGGAGAAGGTACACCGCACCTCTTATCTGATCGCTGGCTTGATGCTGGGGTTGTCCATCGCCGTCTGGTACCAGAGCGCTTTTGTGGTACTCGCCATCCTGTTGATGCTCTGCGTGAAACGTGACGGCAAAGGCGCCCTGATGACCCTCATCGGCATGGTGGTTGCCCTGCTGGTGGTTTGGCTACTGCTCCTGATTCTCAACGTCAATCCCTGGCATTACCTCCGGCCATGAACAAAGAAGAAGCCCGTCTGCGCATCGCTGCCCTGAGCGAGGAGCTGGAGCAGCATAACTACAACTATTACATCCTGGCCAAGCCGACCATCAGCGACTACGAGTTCGACATGAAGCTCGAGGAGCTGGCACGGCTGGAGCAGGCCTACCCCGAGTACCTGTCGCCTTCCTCGCCCACCCAACGTGTCGGCGGAGGCATCACCAAGGAATTCCAAAGCGTCGCCCACCGCTACCCCATGCTCTCCCTGGCCAACTCCTATAGCAAGGAGGACATCGAGGAGTTTATCGAACGCATCAAGAAGAACACCGAAGGCGAGGTGGAATTCTGCTGCGAGTTGAAGTACGACGGGTTGAGCATCAGCCTCCAGTACGAGGACGGTGTGTTGGTCCGCGCCGTCACCCGGGGTGACGGCGTCCAAGGCGACGACGTGACCACCAACGTGAAGACCATCCGCACCGTGCCGTTGAAGCTTCACGGCGACTTCCCTCCCTTTTTTGAGATGCGTGGCGAGATCGTGATGCCCTTTGAAAGCTTCGACCGGCTGAACGAGGAGCGCGTTGCCCTTGGGGACGACCTCTTTGCCAACCCCCGCAACGCCGCTGCCGGCACGCTGAAGCTGCAAGACTCCCGCGAGGTGGCGCACCGCCGGCTGGACAACTATTGCTATTACATGATGATGGACGGCCTCGAAGCGCGTTACCAAACCCACTACGAAAGCCTGATGGCCGCCCGCAGGTGGGGGTTCAACATCTCCAACGACCTACGCATCTGCCGCAGCGTGGAAGAGATCTTCGACTTCATCAACTACTGGGACGAAGCCCGGCATCGTCTCCCCTTCGCCATCGACGGCATTGTGTTGAAAGTCAACAGCTACGCCCAACAAAAGGCATTGGGATCCACGGCCAAGTCGCCCAAATGGGCCATCGCCTATAAGTTCAAGGCCGAAGAAGTCGAGACGGAGCTTCAAAGCGTTGACTTCCAGGTGGGAAGACACGGAACCATCACCCCGGTGGCCAACCTCGCCCCCGTCCTGCTGGCGGGCACCACCGTGAAACGGGCTACGCTGAACAACGAGGACTTCATCCGTCAGTTCGACCTGCATTATGGCGACACCGTCACCGTAGTCAAAGGCGGCGAGATCATCCCCAAGATCATCGGGGTCAACTTCGACAAACGCCAGCCGGGAGCCCAACCCGTGGTGTTCACCCAGGTCTGCCCTGCCTGCGGTGCCGAACTGATCCAGCGTGAAGGCGAAGCGGCCTGGTATTGCCCCAACGCCCTGTGTCCGCCACAGATAAAAGGCCGTATCGAACATTTCATCAGCCGCAAGGCCATGAACATCGAGAGCCTCGGCGAGGGCAAGATCGAGTTGTTATACGACGAAGGGCTGATCAAGGATGTGGCCGACCTCTACACCCTCACCTACAACCGGCTGTTCGGATTGACCAAGGAGATCCCCATCCTCGACGAGAACGGCATCGAGACAGGCAAGACACGCAAGGTCAGCTTCAAGGAAAAGACCGCACAGAACATCGTGGACGCCTTGGAGAAATCGAAGTCCGTGCCTTTTGAGCGGGTGCTCTTTGCCTTGGGCATCCGCAACGTGGGCGAAGTGGTTGCCAAGACCATCGTGGCCGAATACCACGACATCGACGCCCTTATGAAGGCCTCCGTCGAGGACCTCAGCGCCATCAACACCGTCGGTGAGACCATCGCGATGTCGATACGTCATTTCTTCGACAACCCCGCGAATGTGGCGCTGGTGGAGCGACTCCGCGCTGCCGGGTTGCAGTTCGTCAAAGCGGCACCCGCCGTCTCCGACAAGGCACAAGTGTTGGCAGGCAAGTCCCTCATCGTCAGCGGCAAGTTCAGCATCGAACGCGATGCGTTGAAACGCATGATTGAGGAATATGGCGGCAAAAACGTCAGCAGCATCTCATCCAAGACCGACTACGTGGTGGCGGGCGACAACATGGGTCCAGAGAAACGAAAGAAAGCGGAATCGTTGGGCATCCCCATCATCACGGAAGACGATTTCTACCGCATGATCGGCACCGCCGAAGAAGCCAACGATCGCAATGATAATGGCGAAGGATCCCCGGATTCCACCGATCCACAATTATCCCTTTTTTAACCACCCCGTAGGGGTGGCCTATCGGTAGCCCACGGTGTCAACCGTGGGAAATCGGAACGATTTTCGGAAACGCACCCCGTAGGGGTGCCCTATCGATAGCCCAGGGTTGACCAACGGGAAACCCTGGGATCATGATAACGGATAATTGATTATTTTTTTTCATTATTCCCCATTTCCAGGGGTTTTACCCCTGGCTACCGACAGCGAACCCCTCTGGGGTTCAATCACACCCCGTAGGGGTGTTTCAAAACACCTTTTGAAGCCGCCGCATGGCGTCTTCGACGGTGGCCCGTGGACACGCCAGGTTGATCCGGAAGAACCCGCTTCCCTCCTGTCCGAAATCCTTGCCCCGATTCAATCCCAATGCGGCCTCCTGCGTCATCTTGTGCCACAACGCCTCCTCCGAAAGACCGTAGCCGTTGAAATCAAGCCACATCATATAGGTCGCCTGCGGTTTGAAAAAACGCACCTTGGGCAGGTGCTGCTTCAGGAAACCGCTCACATAATCCACATTGCCCTGAACGTAATCGAGCAACTGGGCCAGCCATGCGTCCCCCTGTTCCATGGCCACCTGGGTCGCCACCTTTCCGAAGATGTTGCCCAGATGTGCCTCCAACGCTTCCACAAAAAACACGTACCTTTCGCGCAATTCCGGATTCGGGATGATGGCCGTGGACGTGGCCAACCCTGCCAGATTGAAGGTCTTGCTGGCCGCATGGAACACCAAACAATGTTGGGCGGCAGCCTCGCCCAAGGTGGCGTACGGCGTGTGTTTGTATCCAGGAAGCACCAGGTCGCAATGGATCTCGTCGGAAAGCACCAACACATGGTTGCGCAGACAGATCTCGCTCAGACGCTCCAGCTCACCACGGGTCCAACAACGCCCGACAGGGTTGTGTGGATTGCAGAGAATCAGCATCTTGGCGGTCTTGGCCTGTTGCTCCAGCAGCTCATAATCCATCACATAGCCCTGGTCGGTCACCTTCAAGGTATTGTACACCAATTTGCGACCGTGGGCGGTCACCGCATGGTGAAAAGGCGGATACACCGGCGATTGGATGATGACCTCGTCGCCCTCCTGGGTGAAAGCCATCACCGCCATGGTGAAACCACAGACCACCCCAGGCACGAACGACATCCACGCCCGTTCCACCTCCCATTGATGACGGCGGGAGAGCCAGCCGCGGATGGCATCGAAATAGGGCGCATCCTTGAAATGGTAACCATAGACGGGATGTTCCGCTCGGCGGATCACCGCCTCGCGGACGAAGTCCGGTGTCTCGAAATCCATGTCGGCCACCCACATCGGCAGCACATCGGGATTGCAAAACACCGCATCACGAAGGTCATACTTGACGCAATTGGTGTTGGCACGGTCGATCTGCAGGTCAAAATCATATCGTTTCATAGAAGTCTCGGATTAGAATGGGCAAAGATGCGAAAAAAAAACATCGATTTTTTTTAAAAAATTTTAATTTTTTTTGAAAACGAACTGATTTTTATTACTTTTGCATGTTTAAAACCTTTTCTTATGAAGATTTTTGTCGCTAAACTGGCTTTCAGGACCACAGCAGAAGACCTCAGAGCCTATTTTGAGCAGTTCGGCCAGGTGGATGTGTGCAAGGTGATTATGGATCACGAGACCGGCCGCTCCAAGTGCTATGGATTCGTGGAGATGCCCAACGAAGCGGAAGCTTACAAAGCCATTGTCGAGACCGACGACATGGACTTCCAAGGCAGTGTCCTTCAAGTGAAGAAGTCGCGTCCTCAAGCCGAGAAGCCCGCTCCCAACCGAATGGAACGTCAGGACAGGAACTACCACCGTCCCGCCTATCCGAGGCGTCCCAATGAGAACGAAGCTTGATTTTTTCTGTCAAAACCCTTGACAGAAAAGAAAAAATGCGTAATTTTGCACCCAGTTAAGATGGTCTGGTAGCTCAGCTGGATAGAGCAACAGCCTTCTAAGCTGTGGGTCTTGGGTTCGAATCCCAACCGGATCACATCATAAAAAAATCAGCCCCCGCAAGGGCTGATTTTTTGTTTTGCCATCTCGAAGCTTCCTTATTTCAGGCCGCCCCAAGTACCTTGGATGTTCTTGCACTGGGTGTAGCAGGACGGGCAGTTGAACACCTTGTAGAGGTCGCCCGACTGAAGGATCTCCACCTGACGCTGCTCGGTATCCCAACCCTTGGCCAGGATATAGACATAGTTGACCGTGCCGTAGGAGGAGTTCTGCGGCATGTTGGCCGAAGCGCACATCTCAACCGTATAAGGCTCCTCAGGCGTGTAGGCGTTGCTGGCCATGGCACCCTTGAGGAGGGCGGCGGCCATGTAACGCTGCAGATAAGGATCGTTGGCCGGACCATACTCCGACGGGACCAGCTTCGTTTTCAGGATGCGGATGATGCCGCTGACCGTGGATGAGCTGTTGCAGAGCAGGTTGAAGCAACGCTCACCGACGGCGGCGTCGCGGGCATACAGCTCGATGGCCATGGGGATCATGGCGGCGGCGCCTTGGATCGACTTGCCCAGCAGGTTGGTGTAGACCGCCTCAAACTCGGTGTAACCCGACGGGAAGTTGGTGAAACTCACACTGGCGGTAGGCGTTCCACGATAACCCGTGAACGACGGGTCGTAGACGATCTCACCGGACACCGTGTAGGTATGGTCACCATAGGTGAAGGTGTTGCCATTCAGCTGACTGGCTTGACTTTCCTCGTTGATCAACGCGCTGCTCTGGCCATTGTCGCTCGAGGCGTTGGCAACGGCAGAGATGCCCTGTACCAAGAGGTTTTCGAGATTCTTGCCATTTCCCGAACCCATGCAGGAAACCATGAAGGCAGTCCCCATTGCTACAACGGAGAAAGCGAGGGCTTTTCTAAGACTCTTTTTGTTTTTCATAATGCTTTGTTTGTGATGATTGTCAATAATGATTGAGGCAAAAATAGGAATTTTATTCTTTTTTTAAAACAAATAGGCCAGTTTTTCTGCATAAATCGTATATTTGTTGCATAGAAATACGATGCATCATGAAGAAAGTGGTTAGAACGGTCTGGATCAGCATGCTGACCGGATTGGCTTTCCTGGTGGCCTGCGCAGGGCCCGGCAAACTTACCAGGGCGGAAAAGAAGCAGCTGAAGAACGAACGCACCGAGATCGTGTCGCGGCTGAAAGCATACGCCGACGAAGAACGGATCGGCATGGAAAACAACCTGCTCGACATGGGTCCTTCCGTCATTCTTGAAAGCAGCAATTACGAAGCGCTTCAGGCGCTTTACACGAACCGCACCGAGGAGCTTGCCTTGCTGGAACGGCTGGTGACCATCGATCAGGCCTTGAAGAACGACAAGGCGGCACAAAGCAGCCAGCAGCGGATGGACAGCGTCCGCACCAGGATGGAGATGCTCCAAGACGCCATCGAGAGCGCCATCCCACCTTGTCTCTATGGCCCGCCCCCCACCGATCCCGATCCGATCTTCCAAAACGACGAAGAATCAAGTCAGGACGAAAGGCAACGCAAGCTGGACTCCATCCGCGAAGCCAGGTCTCAGGAGCCCAGACCGCTGGTCTATGGACCGCCACGCACCAACCCGGCAGACCGGCAACGCGCCGAGGAACTCAACCATAAGATCGATTCCCTCGAAAAAGAGCTGAATACGATCGGGGCCATCCTGCAACGCCGCGAAGGGGCCTGCGTCTATGGCTCGCCCGAGGTGATCGAACGATACAACAAGGAAACCGAGCGCATGAGAGCCCAGGTACAGGAAATCCATAAAGAACTAGTACGCCTGAAGAATGAAAAAAAACATAGGGGTCTATAAAAGGTTGTTGCTCGAGCTCAACCGCGCCGTCTATCTGGACCGGATCGACACCCATGAACTGCACCAGCTGTTTTGGGAGTGCACCCTCCGCTGTAACCTCAACTGCAGGCACTGCGGAAGCGACTGCCGCATGCTCTCCGAGAAAGACGACATGCCCTTGGCCGACCTGCTCAAGGTACTCGACGAAATCAAGCTTCACCAAGATCCCGGCAAGGTGATGGTCATCACCACCGGCGGGGAGCCCACCGTACGGCGCGACCTGGCGGAATGCGGCAGGGCGATCAGCGAGCGCGGCTATGTCTGGGGCATGGTGAGCAACGGCATGATGCTGACTCCGGAAAGGCTCAACGAGTATGTGGAGGCTGGGCTTAAGTCCATTGCGGTAAGCTTCGACGGCTTCGAAGAAGACCACAACTGGATGCGGGGACATCCCCAAAGCTTCAAGAACGTCCTCGTTGCGGTGGAGGCGCTCAAGCAACACCCTTCCCTCACCTGGGACGTCATCACCTGTATCAACCAACGCACCATCCAATATCTACCAAAATTCCGCGATTACCTGATCTCATTGGGAATCAAGCGTTGGCGCCTGTTCACGGTGTTTCCTTTCGGACGCGCCGCCAACGACCCCGACCTGAAACTCTCGAACGAGCAGTTTGTACAGATGATGGAGTTCATCAAACAAACCAGAGCGGAAGGCAAGATCCGGGCAGACTATGGCTGCGACGGCTTCCTGGGCCGATACGAAGGCGAGGTGCGCAACCACTTCTTCTCGTGCAGTGCCGGCATCAACGTGGCCTCCATCCTGGCCGACGGCTCCATCTCGGGCTGTTTGAGCATCCGTAGCGACTACCATCAGGGAAACATCTACCAAGACTCGTTCTGGGAAGTGTGGCAAACCCGTTTCCAACCCTACCGAAACCGCAAATGGATGAAGACCGGACCCTGCGCCCACTGCAAGATGTGGCGTTACTGCCAAGGCAACGGGATGCATCTCCGCGACGGCGACGGAAAGCTTCAGATTTGCCAATACAACATGATTATGAACAAAACGACATGAAAAAGATAACCGAACAAGACAAGACCTTTATGCGCGAGGCCATCCGCCTCGCCAACGAGAGTGTGGAACGCGGCGGCGGCCCCTTCGGGGCGGTCATCGTACGGAACGGTGAAATCATTGCTGGCAGCGCCAACAGCGTCACCCTCGACATCGACCCCACCGCCCATGCCGAGGTGAACACCATCCGCCAAGCCTGCAAGAAACTAGGCACCTTCGATCTCTCGGATTGTGTCATCTATACCTCCTGCGAGCCCTGCCCGATGTGCCTTGGCGCCATCTACTGGGCGCATATCCGTTGCATCTACTACGGCAACGACAAAGCCGACGCCGCAGCCATCGACTTCGACGACGACTTCATCTATAAAGAATTGGACAAGCCCATGAACAAACGGTCGGTGCCCTTCATCCCGCTACTGCACGACGAGGCCATCGTCACCTTCCGCAACTGGGCCGCAAAACCCGACAAAACCGAATATTGACATGAGAATCTGCGTTATCGGCGGGGCCAATGCCGACATCACCGCCACCACCTTCAAGCCCTTCAAACCCAACGACTCCAACCCCGGTACCATCCGCTTGGTCCCGGGCGGCGTGGCACGCAACATCGCCCACAACCTCGCCCTGCTTGGCGACCAGGTGGTTTTCCTCACCCTCTTCGGAGGCGACACCTTTGGCTATTTCACCGCCGACAGCTGCCGTAGGGTAAAAATCGACATCACCCTCAGCGATGCGGCTCCTGTTGGGACACGTTCCTGTTTCCTCAGCATCAACAATGCCGACGGTGAATTGGTGGGCGGTGTCTCCGACATGCTGGCAGCTGACGGCATCACCCCGGAGTGGCTTGCCAGCAAGCTGCCTAAGATCGAGAACATCGACGCCTATGTGGCCGACACGAACATCCCCATCGAGTCGCTGACCTACCTCATCGACCATGTGGATGCGCCCCTATATGTGGATGCCGTATCCAGTGCCAAGGCACCACGCATCATCGAGGCCATGCGGCAGTCGGAAAAGAAGCAGATCCATGCGCTGAAATGCAACTGGATGGAGAACGAACTGCTCGCCGAAATCAAAGGCGTAGGACGTCGTTACGTCAGCCTGGGCGCTGAGGGAACCGACGTGGTGGAGGGCGAAAAGAGGTATCACTTCGACGCCTTGCCCTGCGAGACGGTGAACACCACCGGTGCAGGCGACGCCATGATGGCGGGCATCATCCATGCCGGTCCGGAAGCCACCATCGAGCAAGCCGTCGAGGTGGGTCTGCGCTGCGCCAAGATCACCTGCGAATGCCCCGACAACGTCAACAACCAGCTGAAACAGCTGTATGATGCAATGGTTTGACTCCTAAGCCAACACTACCCATGAACCGCCGCTTCCCCGTCTTTACCCGTTGCCTCCTCCTGCTCTTGTTGGCCTGTTGCGCCTTTGACGCATGGGCCCAAGCGCCTGAGCCCTCCCCTGGCACCGCTCCGCTCTTCGTCAACGAAGGCGAGACCCTCGTCTATCATGTGGGACGCGACCCCGAGGCAGGCCAAGGCACCGTGTCGGACGCCTTGCAGAACGTGCCCGGCGTCAAAGTCGACACCGAAGGCAACATCAGCCTGCGCGGCGTGGAAAAAGTGGCGCTTTTCATCAACGGACGTCCCTCCCATTTCGACGAAGAAAGCCTGAAGAATTATCTTCAACAGGTAAAGGCCTCCTCCATCGCACGCATCGAGGTGATGACCAATCCCTCGGCACAATACACCTCAGAGGCCAACACCGGCGTCATCAACCTCATCACCGAGGCCGCCCATCACGCCGAGCGCCATCTCAGCGTCGGACTGCAGGCCAACACCAAGCCCACCGTGTCCCCTTGGGTCTCCTACATCTGGAACAACCAAAAATGGTCGTTCAACGCCAACCTCAAAGGTGGATACACCGGCATTCGGAACCATTCCGAAGGCTATAGCTACTCCTTTGTGGACCATCTCGTCAACGGCGAGCCCATGGGACTGGACACCGCCAATTGCACTCGCACCCACAGCGACAACACCGAACGCGACTACAGCACAGAGCTTTTTCTGAAGACCGAGTACCGTCCCAATCCCAAGAACGACCTCATGGCCTTCTTCAACATCAGCCCAAGCCGCAGCCACAGCCACTACCGCTCCCATACCTACCGTCGTGAGTACATCGACGATATTGGAGAATACGACTACACCATCGAATGTGAGGACCGTCAAGACTTCAGTTTCGGCGCCATCGGACTGGAATGGCACCATCGCTTCGAGCAGCCCGGGCAGCACCTCGGTGTGCAGCTGAACTCCAACTTCGACTTCGGGAACGGCATTACCAAGGAACAACGCACCTTTGAAGGGCAGAGCGAACGGAACCGCGACATCATCAACTCCAATGACTTCACCGACGTGGGCTTCGACAACAAGATCGAATACAACCATCCCTACCGGCTGTCATCGCGTCACGACCAGCATGGCGACGTCTATGTCAGCTTCACCGACGTCTTGAAACCCGACAACAACATCGGCCTCTACGACACCCTGGGTACCGACGGCTACGTCACCGACTGGTACCGTTCCGAGAACCGTCGCTTCACCCGACGAAATGCCGCGGCAACCGTCATGATCCAGCACCACATCGGGAAGGCCTTGACCATCAAACCCGGCATCAGCTGGGAGAACGCCTGGATCAAGTCTCGCTATCTCGACATGCCCGAATACGACACTTTGATGCGGTTCAACTACTGGAGGCCCTCCCTGCACGTCACCTACCGGACACCGTCGATGCACAACTTCAGTTTCAGCTATACACGCAAGACCAACTTCCCCTGGGTGCGTTACTTCACCAGCAAGAAAGCCTATAACGAGGAGTCCTTCTCGGTGGGCAACCCGGAGCTGAAACCCACCCTCATCGATGTCTTTGAGCTGGCATGGGCCAAATATGACGAACGCCTCGGATCCCTCCACGTGAAGGGCTATTACAACAATTCCATCAACGCCATCAACATGGTGAGCGACGTGGCCTATGACTCGCTTTGGGGACGTGTGGTGCCTTTCAGCATCCCCGTCAACCTGAACAAATACTACGAAGCGGGCGGGGAATTCAACATCACCTACCGTCCGAGCGCCACGTTCAACGTCCGTCTGGAGGCCAACGTCTTCGACTCACACATCGAGACCTTTTACAACAAAACACAGGACAGCCTGATTGTCAGTAATTTATGGGCATACAACCTACGTCTGGGCACTTGGGCAAAACTTTGGAACAAACTGGAGGTGCATGCCACCGCCTATTACGCCTCCCCCACCCAGACGCTCTTCGCCACGAGCCAGACGGCATACGGCATTGACTGTGGGTTGCGGGCCGATTTCCTGGAAAACCGGCTCTCCCTCCTCTTCAACGCCTTCGACATCTTCAATTGGAACAAGGAGAACAACTACACGTTCAACCCCTATTACATCTCCTACCAATCCAACAAGGCAAACAGCCGCTACCTCAGCGTAGAGCTCATCTACAAGCTCCTATGACACTTTGATCTTTCCGAGACGACGCATGATGGCATCCATCCATCGGGCAGGCAATACGGCATGGGCCAAGGGACCGACCAAGGAAAACGTCCCCCGGCGGTAACGGACCTTCGGATGCCGGCTGTTGACGGCACGGCAGATCGCCTTGGTGATCACCCTAGGCGACGAGAGCAGGTTCGAGTGATAGAACCAGTCCATGTTGTCGGCAAAACGGGTGCCCGGCGCCTCGTAGGCCGTGCCGGCCGAAGACGCCTTCAGGTGTCGCGCAGCGATGATGCCCCAATCGGTTTTAATGGCGCCGGGTTGGATCTTGATCACCTTGATGCCGTATGGCTTCACTTCCATGCGCAAGGCGTCGCTGAAGGCCTCGACGGAATACTTGGTCACATGGTACCAGCCCCCCATCAGGATCACCATCTTGCCCGCAATCGAAGAGGTGTTGACGATACGGCCGCCGCCCTGCTGTCGCATAGTGGGAAGCACCAGCTGGGTCAGCCGGGCCAGTCCGAACACGTTCACCTCCAGTTGGCGGCGGGCCTCCTCCAGAGGGACGTTCTCGATGGCTCCGAAGAAGCCGTATCCAGCGTTGTTGACCAACACGTCGATACGTCCTTCCGCCTGGATGATCCGATCCACGCCCTCCACCATGGAGGCCTCGTCGGTGACGTCCATCCGGAGCACCTGCACGCCGTCGGCTAGGAGCGGTTCCATCCGCTCCACCCTTCGGGCCGCCGCATATACCCGATGCCCTTGCCGGGCGAGGGTTTGGGCTGCATCGAAGCCGATGCCGCTGCTGGCTCCCGTTATCAAGATCACTTTTTGCTCTTTCATTCCTTTTTCTTCATTAAAACGCTACAATAAACAACCGTGAAGCCTTCCATCAACGCTCCCTGCGTTCGATGACTTCCTTCAACAGATAACGGTCGCCCGTCGATGCCTTGATGGCATCGATGAACTGCTGGTCGTAGCCAGGCGTGTCATGACCCCATCGGGCGAACTTTCCGTCTTCACCCACCCTGCGCACGATCTGGTCGTTGTAGCGCACGATCAAGAATTTCGCCAGCTGATCCCAACGCTGCATCATCTGTTCGGCGTATGCGATGCTCTTTCGGTTGAGGAACTGTTGCCGGTCGGCAGGCGTCAGGTCGTGGATGGCCTTCATCACGCTGTCCTGGTCGGCAAAATAATAGTCTTCCAACTCGTTCTGCGCCTTGCGGAGGTCGCCGATCATCATCGAATAGCGGGGATACACCATGTTGGCCACCCAGTTGTTCATCCAGAACGCCGACCGGTCGCTGAACTCGGCCCGCGGGTTGTTCTCCGGGCGGAAACAGTCCGGCACCTGGGTGATGCAGCAGTAGAGTGGCACATAGGCCACCATATTGGCGTCGTCGCAGTTGAACCAGGTGATGCCACCCACGTCGTTGGGCAGCCAGGAACGCATCTGGCAGGTCATGGTGAAACCGCTCTGTTGCGTGGCGATGGGACGTTCGCGGAAATAGGCGAGGCTGTCGCTGTCCTTGAAATGCATGGGCAACGGCCGGATGGGCATGCCCCAGGGGCCGGCGGTGACATCGGAGGTCATGTCCAAGGGCGTCCCCTCAAAGTGGTCGCGCATGTCCTGCTGGAGGTCGCGCATCGAAAGCGGCTTTTCGGGCCTGATCCACAACGGAAGGTGGTCGCACACGCTGAAGTCACCGTTGATGTACGGCAGGTAGCGGTCCATCACCTCATGGCTGTAATGATGCCGGAAGAAACTCCAAACACGGGCGTCGGCATAACGCACGTTTTCGAAGTCGATCGGGCAATAGGCGTCGCGGAACGAGAAGTCCTCGTCCTTACCGTTGAAGAAACCCTTCTCACGGGCGAAGGAGACCACATCGTAGGCGTACACGCAATCCACCTTGGGATCGAGGATCTTCTTCATGTTTTTGCTGCTGATGCTCTTGCCTGCAACATCAAACAGCTTTTCGACATCCGTTCCCCGTTTTCCGTTCTCCAGGGGGAACCTCCTGATTCGGCTCAGGTTGGCATGGGCACAGATGCAGTCGTCGGGGATGCGCAACGCCACCCACACGGCGCCTTTCCTACCCGGTCCCTTACCGATGATCTCCATGATCCAGGCTTCGTTGGGGTCGCATACGGTGAGCGACTCCCCGCTGCTGTTGTAACCATATTCCTCCACCAACGCGGCCATGCACCGGATGGCCTCACGGGCCGTCGCGGAACGTTGCAGGGCGAGTCGCATCAGCGAGAAGTAGTCCAACAACCCCTCTGGATTCACCAACTCGAGCCGTCCGTCGAAGGTGGTCTCCACGATCGTGACCTGTTTTTCATTCATCAGGCCGACCACGTTGTAGGTGTATTCCACTTGTTTTACGAACTGCCCTTCATGCGAAGGTCCCCAACCATGGATGGCGATCAGCTCGCCAGGTTCATGCCGCCCCGCAGGGCTATACGACAGCGATCCGGAGAAGCCGAAACCGTCGCAGTTATAGGTACACATCACGCTTCCGTCGGTAGAAGCCTTTTTTCCCACAATCAAATTGGTACAAGCCCAAGCGGATTCCCAACCCAACAGGAGGAACAACGCCAGCATCAATCGAGTTTTCATAGTAAATCAAGAATTATAATCATGCAAAGTTAGTATATTATTCTTATCTTTGCTTCTTTAAACACACATAATGAACCACTATCTTGACCTCTCGCCCGAAGTGGCGGCTGCGATGCGTGACGGAAAACCCGTCGTCGCCCTTGAATCGACCATCATCTCCCATGGAATGCCCTATCCACAGAACGTGGAGACCGCCTTGCAGGTGGAACAGACCATCCGCGAAGGCGGCGCCGTGCCTGCCACCATCGCCGTCATCAAAGGACGTCTGAAAGCGGGGCTCACCCACGACGAAATCGAGTATCTCGGGAAGAAAGGACCTGAGGTGACCAAGGCCTCCCGGCGCGACTTGCCCGTGCTGGTGGCCCGAGGACAAGACGGTGCCACCACAGTGGCCACAACGATGATCATCGCTGCATTGGCGGGCATCAAGGTGTTCGCTACCGGCGGCGTGGGCGGCGTGCATCGGGGTGCGGAGGTCACCATGGACATCTCCGCCGACCTCGAGGAACTGGCCCGCACTCCCGTCATGGTGATCTGTGCCGGAGCCAAGTCCATCCTCGACCTGGGGCTTACCCTGGAGTACCTCGAAACCAAAGGCGTTCCCGTCATCGGCTACGGCACCGAAGAACTCCCTGCCTTCTACACCCGCAAGAGTGGCTTCAAGGTAGATTACCGTCTCGACACGCCTGAAGAGCTGGCAGCGGCCTTCCGCGCCAAACAAGAGATGGGTCTCGGCGGCGGCATGCTCGTCACCAACCCCATCCCAGAAGCCTATTCCATGGACGCCGACCGCATCAATGCTGCCATCGACGAGGCCATCGCCGACGCCAACCGTCTGGGCATCCACGGCAAGGAGACCACCCCATACCTGTTGGCTAGGGTCAAAGACCTGACTGGGGGCGACAGCCTCGCCTCCAACATCCAGCTGGTCCTCAACAACGCACGGTTGGCCGCACAGGTGGCCAAGCGGTTAGCGTAAAGGACGCCATTCAAACACAGGATCGTAAGATTCGCCGAAAGACTCAAGGATCGCCTCTCCTTCTTCTTGGGTAAGCGGTTCTCCGTCCTTGTTGTACTCGTCGTCCATCTGTTCCGTCTCGAAGTTAAAGATCTGCATGTCGCCGAACGAGTATTCAGGAGCACTCTTCTGGAGTTTCACATAATACGCATAGTAACAGCCCGTTCCGCAGCCACCCGCATCGCCAATCACACCTTTGTAGAACATAAGGTGACGCTTGTAATCCATGCCTGCAAGAAGCTGGATATCCCCTTCGACAACAGACGCAACCATCTGGCATTCTTCGCTTTCCGTACTCAGTATCAGTTCCGGCTCGCCATCCTCGTCTATATCGAACAGCGCATATTTGGCAAAAGGCTCGTTATTATAATTAATGTAATCCTCGTTGTATTTTGTCAGAAGGGTCGAAATGCCCTCAAACTCCATCTCAGGACCTTTGAAGTTCATGCCATCCCAAGTGTAGACATGACGCAGGGCGCCCCACCAATTGAAGAAGTACTCATTGACCACCATCTCTTCCGGCTCCGGGTAGAAGGAATACCCCACTTCCTTATTCAAATAGGCATCCTCATACGGAGTAAACACATCCAGTGCCGGCGTCAAGGCCTTGGAAGAAGGATCGTAATCATAAAAAGCCACAAAAGACTTCACCTTGGCGGAAGGTTGGAAAAAAGTGATGCCAAACAACGAATGCCCATTGGAACGTTTCCACACACGGGCCTCCATCGACTCAGCATCCTTGTCGTCGCTTCCCTCTGCAAAACTCATGAAACCATGCGTTTGATCATACTCGGAGATATATTGCTGTTGATCCTCAGGCAACGCAAGATCCTTGAGCAAGGCAGCCACCGACTGGGTGGGCCACTGTTTCTGGAAGGCCTGCACCATCCCCATGACATCGGCCGTCTTCACTTTTTTGATGGGAACCGTTTGCCACGCCTCATTCACTTGGTCAACCGTCATGACCGGTTTTTCACTTTCTTTGCAGGAAAACAGCATCAGGCACAAAAGGCCGAGCAGATAGATACACTTTTTCATACGATTCGATTTTAGTTTGAAGCAAAGGTACATTTTTTTATCTTTGCCAAGACAAAAACCCTCAGGACATGAAAAAAATACTGCTCTTGTTGCTTGTGTTCACCACAGGCCTGCTTTATGCCATCGCTGCCGAACCCGTGAAGCTGAACAGCCCCGACGGCCAGCTGGAACTTCGTTTTGAACTGAAAGACGGCGTGCCGTACTACGCCCTCAACAGGAATGGCAAGCCCGTAGTGCTGCCCTCCAAGATGGGCTTCCTCCTGGAATGGCGCGACGACATGGCTCACGCTTTTGTGCTGAAAGACACCCAATACGATACGTTCGACGAGACTTGGGAGCCCGTATGGGGTGAAGAAGCCCGCATCCGCAACCACTACAACGAGATGCTGGTGACTTTGGAACAACCCGTCGGCAGCGTGGAAAGCATGGACCATTCCACCGAAAGCAAAGCCACCGTGATGCAAATACGCTTTCGCCTTTACGACGACGGCTTGGGGTTCCGCTATGAATTCCCCATCGAGAACGCGCTGATCTGTTTCTGGTTCAAGGAGGAGCTGACCGAGTTTGCCATGGCGGGCGACCACAAGGCTTGGTGGATTCCTGGCGATTTGGACACGCAAGAGTACAACTACACCGAATCGCGGCTTTCGCAGATCCCAGAGCTATGGGAAGCGAGCCACAAAGACGGCGGCTGGCCTTGGACGGCCTTCTCGAAGACGGGCGTTCAGACGGCCTTGCAGATGAAGACCGACGACGGCCTGTACCTCAACATCCACGAAGCGGCCACGCTGGACTTCCCCACCATGCACCTCGACTTGATCACGCAAAAGGATGCCAAAGACGGCGAAGCCCCCTTTGTTTTCCGAGCCTTCCTCTGCCCCGATGCCACCGGTTACAAAGGCCGTATCCAGACGCCCTGCACCACCCCTTGGCGCACGGTGATGGTCTGCGAAAAGGCTACCGACGTGCTCGCATCGCGCCTGATTCTCAACCTCAACGATCCCTGCGCCTTGGAAGACGTCTCTTGGATCCACCCGGTCAAGTACATGGGCGTTTGGTGGGAGATGATCTCCGGCAAGAGCACCTGGGCCTATACCAACGACTTCCCTTCGGTGAAACTCGGTTTGACCGACTATGAGCACGCCACGCCCAACGGAACCCACGGCGCCAACAACGCCAATGTGCGTCGTTACATCGACTTCGCCGCACAACATGGGTTCGACGCATTGCTTATCGAAGGCTGGAACATCGGCTGGGAAGACTGGTATGGGAAACAGAAGGAGTTCGTGTTTGACTTCCTCACCCCCTATCCCGACTTCGACCTTCCGGCCCTCAACCGATATGCCCACGAAAAAGGCATCCGCCTCATCATGCACCACGAGAGCTCCGCATCGACCATCAACTACGAGCGTTGGATGGAGCAGGCCTATTCCCTGATGAACCGCTACGGCTACAACGCCGTGAAAGGCGGTTATGTGGGCACCATCATCCCCTTCGGCGAGGGGCACTACAGCCAGCCTATCAACAACCATTACCACTATGCCATCGTGGAGGCCGCCAAGCACCATATCATGGTCAACTCCCACGAGGCGGTACGACCCACTGGCCTCTGCCGCACCTGGCCCAACATGATCGGCAACGAGAGCGCCATGGGTACCGAGTTCCGGGAACGCATCAAACCCGGCCACACCACCATCCTGCCCTTCACCCGCCTGCAAGGCGGCCCCATGGACTACACGCCTGGCATCTTTGAACCCGACATGGGCAAGATCGTCCCTTGGGGTGGGAAGATGCGCCACACCATCTGCAACCAACTGGGTCTGTACGTCACCTTCTACTCGCCCCTTCAGATGGCGGCCGACTTCCCGGAGCACTACGAGCCCTACCTCGACGCCTTCCAGTTCATCAAGGACGTGGCCGTGGATTGGGACACTTCGATCTACCTCATGGCCGAGCCGGGCGACTACATCGTCACGGCACGGCATCCCAAGCTCTCCACCCTGAACAAGGCTTCTGAAGGCCTTGCCGCGCTCCCCGACGGCAAGAAAGGCGTCATCAACAGCGTCACCCGATTCGTCTATGACCTGCCGGAGAACGACTCGCAGCTCACCAATCACCTCCCCACGGCCCACGATGTTTGGTACGTGGGCGGTATCACCGACGAGAACGCACGCGAGGTCAAGGTGAAACTCGACTTCCTCAAGCCGGGCGTCCAGTATGAAGCCACCATCTATGCCGACGCCAAAGACGCCAGCGGCCTTCCCGACGCGGGCTACAACCCCCAGGCCTATACCATCACGAAGAAGAAAGTCAACGCGAAGTCTGTGTTGAAACTCAAGATGGCGCCTTGCGGCGGCTTTGCCGTTTCCATCCGCTCCCTCTAACTTCCATCCCTTCCCTCTAACACGGACCATCCATGAAATATTACATCGTAGACGCTTTCACCAGGCAGTGCTTCGGCGGCAACCCTGCCGGCGTGGTGCTGTTGGGCGACACGCCCTTTCCCGAGGACGCGTTGATGCTGCAAATTGCCGCCGAGTTGCGTTATTCAGAGACGGCCTTTGTCAGACAACTGGCCGACAAGGAATTCCACCTTCGTTACTTCACCCCGAAAGCCGAGGTGGACTTGTGCGGTCACGCCACCATCGCCTCCTTTTTCCTGTTGCACCATGAAGGGCTGGCCTCAGGGACCTGTCTGTGCCACACCATGGCGGGCGACCTAAGCGTCGAGGCCGACGACCACGTCATGATGCAGATGGCCACCCCACGGATCGTGCGCACCCTCGACCACAGCGAGGCGCTCTATGATGCCTTGGGCGTGAATGGCTACCGGCCTTCCCTACCCGTGCAGATCGTCTCCACAGGCCTTCCCGATTTCATGATTCCCCTGCCCAACGACGCCACCTTACAGGCCTTGGCGCCCGACATGGATGCCATCACGATCCTCACCCGACAATACGAGGCGGTCAGCTTCCACGTCTTCGCCTTTGCCCAGGACGGCCACACCGCCCACGTCCGCGACTTTGCACCGCTCTATGGCGTTCCCGAGGAATCCGCCACCGGGACCGCCAATGCCGCGCTGACCTATTACCTGCAGCAATGCGGATGTCTCGGCCCCGAAGCCGAATGCACCTTCGTGCAAGGTGAGGCGATGGGACGGCCATCGGTCGTCGCCACTCGAATCCAAAAAGACGGCACCCTCTTTGTCGGCGGCACCGCTGCGATCGTCGCCCAAGGAAACTTGTTTGTTTAACCGAGGCTAGACGCTTCCCGTTTTAGCCTTGCTTGCAAAAAAACGCCACGACACGTTATTTTTTCCCCTTCACAGGCAACCAAGACATATAAAGATTTAGTGATACAATGGCATCTTCCGAGTCATACGGAGCCACTCCAAGCAACATCGACACCACCCAGTCCGATTTCAATGCCCTCGTGCTACGGCATAAGGCCATGCTTTGGCACATCTGCTCCGACTATAACATCGGGAAGGCTTGGAAAACAGAGGACTGCATGCAGGAAGTGCTGATCAGCCTCTGGAGAAGCTTCGGATCGTTCGAGAAACGAAGCTCCGAAAAGACCTGGGTTTGGCGCGTGGCGACCAACACCATGCTGATGTTGCGACGCAAAGATGTCAGAAGCCCGCAAACGGATTCCATCGACACGGTCCGTCTGGACGAAAAGAACGACGACTCCAACGATGAGCAATACAAGCAATTGCAACAACTGATCAACATGCTGCCCGAAGAAAACGGAGTGGTCATTCGCGCCTTCTTGGACGGCTTCTCCTACAAAGAAATCGCCGACATGACCGGTAGCTCGGTGGGATCCGTTGCGATGCGCATTGCTCGCACCAAGCGGAAACTCAAACAGATGTACGATCAAGAAAACAACAACTAATCATAATGGACCTGAACAACGACCATAAAACAATGAACCAAGCACGACGAGACGACTTCAAGACCCTATGGGAACACCGAAAGCATGACTGGCAACAACAGGCCGAGAAGACCCTTCCCGACGACGCCACCCTGTTGCGCCTTGCCGAACGCGCACAGCAACAGGCACCCCTGCAACCGGTTGTGGCCGTCCCCTTCAAACGGTCCCGAAACCGCTGGATTCCGTACGCCGCCGCTGCCAGCCTCGTCATCGGCGTGAGCATTATTGGACTTACCCGGAAAGGCCAACCCAACCCTCCCATGCCAAGGGCCGAGGTGGTGACCGTGGAAAGCCAAACCATCCACTTCCTCTGCAACAACGGCTGCTCGCCACAAGACATCATGGTCCTGGCCAGCAAAGTCATCAAATAACAAAACAAAAAGACAATGAGAAACCTCCTACCCTATCTTGCTGTACTCCTTGCCTGCGGGCTAGCCTCCTGTAAGGCAAGGACTGCATCACCCGAGAATCCGACCTGCGAAAAGGAGGCCATGGAATTGTACTGCAAATACGCCGACCATGCCAACCTCACCGTGGCCTATCTTGGTGACCTCAACGTGAACGGAACGTGTATCGACGCCTTGATGCTGCAAGCCGACAACGAAACGGAATGGGAAACGCTGAAACGGGATTTCGGCTTTATGCCTTGCGACACCACTGTCTTTAACGGCCCAAACGAGAACAACCCCGTGATGGTGGGCGTTGGCATTGAAACCACTTTCTATGACGATGCCACGCTCGACACGTTGACCGACATCAGCCAAATACCCGAGGAAGACATTGAAAGATTCACCCTCATGGTTGCCGACAAGATCCGCGAAATCATGGACAGCTTCCAAGCACCCGACTCCTTGCTGCCCAGTACCGCCATCGTCATCGGCCAAGGCGAAATCGAACGCGAAGCCTCCGACAGCACCTACAATGACTACATCATGAACGTGGCACGCACCGTCGTCATGGGACTGCTTAGCGAGAAAATACATTCGAATTCGACCCCCAACCCCAGCCTGCAACAGCTCAGGGACTGGAACGACAGCATCATGGACGACGCCCAAAGCCACGGCCACAAAGGCTACATCACGGCCGCTGACAACGAAGAACGCACCTTATGGCTCTTCTTCTATGACGACCAAAAGGAATGCAACACCATCATCAACCATATCCGCGAAGACATTATCATCAACCAATAGATTTTTACCATGAAGAAAACATTTATCCTTTTTGCTTTCCTGATGTTGGGGACAGGCCTTTACGCACAACAGACCAACCTCACCGAGGCGGTCGACTTTACCGTGACCGACTGCCACGGACAAACCTACAACCTCTTCGAAATCCTCGACCGAGGCCAGGCCGTGTTCATCGACTTCTTTTTCAACTCATGCGGCCAGTGCCAAGTGATCTCGCCCTACATCACCGGGTCGTATACCCAGATGGGCTGCAACATGCACGATGTGTTCTACATCGAGATCTCCTATATCGACAGTGACGCCGTTTGCCAACAATGGGCCGATCGATTCGGCGTCGAATTCCCCACAGTCGGAAGGGAAGGCGGCGGCAACGAAGTCTTTGACCTTTATGGCATCATGGGCTGTCCTACCCTCGTCCTCATCATGCCCGACCGAAGCATCCCCATCCAAGGGCTGATGCAGCTCTACCCCATGTCGGTGCAGGACGTGGTCAGCGCCATGCAACGTAACGGCCTGCAACCTCACGACTGCACCGGTACGCTGACCGTCAACCCGCAAACCATGCACATTTATAATGACGGCGAGACCTATCAGCCTGGCCATCTGACCATCGCTAACAATACTACGGAAGATGTGACTGTCAACGCTTTCACGGCCGACCCCATCTTTTCGTTGAATTGCCAGTGTGAAGGCGATGATGTCACTGCAGGAATGACGGTCTTCGCAGGACAAACCGTCACCGTGGACGTCTATGTCGATGTGCCTGTCAAGATGAATTTCGAAGGAAAGCTGTATGTAAACACCTCGGCAGGCAACTTCGAAGTCGACATCGTTTATGAAATGACCGCGGACGTTGACGAGAACACATCCACACCCACCTTGTTCCCCAACCCCGCCAACGAAAGCGTGATCCTCCGAGGCGAAAACCTTGGCACGATAAACATTTTTAACGCATTAGGCCAAAAAGTCGACACCTTCTTTACGAAAGAAGACCAACTTGAAATTACAACCTCCAAGTACCCCAACGGCATCTACTTCGTCAAGACCAGCAATGGAAAGACGCAGCACTTGGTGATTGCCCACGAATAAGTACTGTTACTTTGTTTTGGTGAAACCGCGACCCAGGCAAAAGCTTGGGTCGCGTTTTATTTAGATTTGCCTTTCAAGAATATATATATTGTTAAAATTATTTAAAGTAAAGTATTGCTTTTGTTTTGTACCTTTGTAATCGTTTTTCAGCAGCTATCCTGCACGTTATTATAGAATTAATAATCTGATAATCAATAAAATAAAACGATTAACAAAGTATAGTACAAAATGAAAATAAAAAAACCTATGAAACAGCCTATTAAAGTAACTGAAGCCATCTTCCCGATGCCCGTTTTGCTCGTGGCCACGTATAATGAAGACGGCACTATCGATGTGATGAACGCCGCATGGGGCACCATGCTCGACCGCGACCGCGTGGCCCTCAACCTGACCGAAACCCACAAGACCGTGGAAAACATCAAGCAACGCAAAGGCTTTGTCGTCCATATCGCCGATGCCGCCCATGTGGTGGAAGCCGACTATTTCGGCGTCGTGTCCGGCAAGACCGAGAAGGACAAGTTCGCCAAGAGCGGTCTCACCGCGACCAAATCCTCGCTGGTGGACGCTCCCATCATCAATGAGTTGCCCATCGCCATGGAGTGTGAGTTCATTGAATACCAAGGTGACGACACGGGCCTTGGCGTCATCGGGAAGGTGCTGCAAACCTCCGTCGAGGCCAGTAAGATGAAAGACGGCAAAGTGGATGTGGAAGCCCTTCAAGCCATCACTTTCGACCCCTACACACACGGCTATTACCAAGTCTCGAAGCGCGTAGGCGAGGCCTTCAAGGACGGCTTGAAACTGAAGTGATTATCGGGAATAACTAGATTAAGCATCACTATGCGCAAAAGCCTGATTGTTTTAGTCTTTATGATACAATCATCATTGCTATCCATGGGACAAATCGACCTCCACAGCCACGCCATCACAAAGGGTTATCTCGACTACATCAAGGCCAACGGTGCCGAGATGGACGAAGGTTTTCCCATTCCCGCTTGGGATGCGGAACAGCATATCGCCTTTATGGACAAGGCGGACATCCAAACCGCTGTGTTGACCATGCCCGCCCCTCAGCCTTGGTTTGGCGAGAACCTTCCATTGAGACAGTATGGCGAAAAGATCGTCCGCCTCGCCGAAATCGACGTGGTACCTGAGTATTTGGAGGAATATATGGCCTTTGCCAAGGAAGTCGGAGAAACCTCTGTGAAGGTGGAACCCGGTGTGCTGACCCTCTTCTCCATGCAAACCAAGGAAGATCCTTGCAAGATTTATATCCTGGAAATCTACGCCGACCAAGAGGCCTACCAAAGCCATATCCAGACCGCCCATTTCAAGAAATACAAGGAAGGCACGGCCAAGATGGTGAAAAGCCTAAAACTGATTGATGTCAACCCGCTGGCGGGAATGATCAAGTAGCACCCCAGCTATTTCCCCAAATACTCGCTAGGCGTGAGCCCAGTCATCTTCTTGAAGAGGCGGGTGAAATGATGAGGGAAATCGAAGCCCAGGAGGCGCGAGGTCTCGCTGATGTTGTGACCGTTCATGAGCAGGCTCTTGGCTTGGTTGATGATGTAGTTGTGGATGTAGCCGATGGCTGTTCCTCCCGTGGCCTTGTGGACGATATCGCCGAAGTAACGAGGCGAATAAGCCAACTCTGAGGCGCAATAGGCGACGGTGGGCAGGCCTTGTGTCAGTTGCCGATTCTCGCGAAAATACTGTTGAAGCAGGTCGTGAAAGCGTTTCAAGAGATCGCTACCACCATTATCTTCTTCAGAAAGTTGCCGCTGGTAGATTCGGTTACAGTATTCCAGTATCAGGTGCAGATAGCCCAACAAGATGCTTCTGAGCGAGGACGAGTCGTCGTGAGTTATCAACTCTTGTCGCATCTGGTCGAGCAGTTGTGTAATGCAGCGCCATTCATCAGGCTCCATCCGCAGCGAGCCGGTGAAGAAATAAGAGAAATACTGGTAGCGGCCAATTTGGCGTTCCAGTTCAGAGCCGTGCAGCAGTTCGGGCGACCACAAAAGCACCCATCCACTCAGCGAAATGCGCTCCCCGTTGTCCTCCAAACCGCCAATCTGTCCAGGCTCAACGGCAATAATCGAGGCATCGCTCGCCTGCACGGTTTTCATGCCATACGAGAGATCTTTTGGAAACTGACGCTGGATAAACAACCCATAGACACCGTAGTTGTTCAGGCTATGACGGAATGGAGCCAGTTCGTCATAGTGAATAATACTGACCAATGGATGCAGCTCGGGAGCATCCACAAATCGGGCATAATCGTTGGGACTATCTATTTTCAGAATCTTCTTCATTGCGATGCAAAGGTAGGATTAATTTGGAAAAGCAGTGGAAAAATGGTACTTTATTTTATATATTATAGTCATTTTCTGCGAAATTGGTATCTATTCAGCCAATTTGTGTAATACTTCTTTTAAATAACAGGTGTACTTTTGCCAACGAAATCAGAATTAGACCTAAATGAAAAAGATGCTTTGGTTACTGGCAGCAATACTGATTACAGGTTGCTCGAAGAACAACGAGACTTTTGCACAGACAATGGAAGAGACAATGTATATCACTATCGGAGAAGAGACGCATACTGTAACGATGGAAGACAATGTTGGCACAAGGGCCTTGGTCGCTGCATTGCAAACGGACAACATCACCTACGTGGCACACGATTACGGCAACTTTGAGAAGGTGGGCTATGTCGGGCAGTCATTCCCCACGGCAGACCACCAAACCACCACTTCTGCGGGCGACCTTGTCTTCTACAACGGCGACAACATCTGCATCTTCTACGGTAGCAATTCTTGGTCCTATACCCGCATTGGAAAACTCGACAACTTGTCGGCTGACGAGGTGCGTCGTTTCGTCAAGGCAGGTGAAGGTGAAGTGGCTATTACGCTTTCATTACAACCAATCCATACGGGAATCCAAGAGCTCTCGCTCGGTGAAAACGACGAAGGAATAACCTACACCATTACTGGGCAGATTGCGCCCAAAGGCTATAAAGGCATTGTAATTCAAAACGGGAAAAAGAGAATAAACTATTGATACCATGAAAAAAACCATCATCTTGGCAGTGGTAGCACTCATGACCGCCTGCAACAACCAACCGCAAACAACAGAAGCAACAAAAACAAAAGAAGAAATGAAACAAGAACTGAACCTCACGCAGGAGTGGAACAAGGTGTTCCCGCTGAGCGACAGAGTAAATCACCGCAAGGTGACATTTGAAACCCAATACGGTCTGACGTTGGCGGCAGACCTCTATACACCAAAAGATGCCGAAGGCAAATTGGCGGCTATTGCCGTGAGCGGGCCTTTTGGTGCCGTCAAGGAGCAATCGAGCGGCCTCTATGCCATGAAGATGGCAGAGCGTGGCTTCGTGACACTGGCCTTCGACCCGTCCTATACCGGCGAAAGCAGCGGTGAACCGCGTCGCACAGCCTCGCCTGACATCAACACCGAGGACTTCATGGCCGCAGTCGATTTCCTGTCGAAACTGGACAACGTAGATGCCGAACGCATTGGCATCATCGGTATCTGTGGCTGGGGTGGCATCGCCCTCAACGCTGCCGCCGCCGACACCCGCATCAAGGCCACCGTGGCCAGCACAATGTACGACATGACCCGTGTCAGCGGCAACGGCTACTTCGACAGTGAAGACAAAGAAGCGTCGCGCCACGCAGCCCGCGAGGCCATGGGCAAGCAACGCCTCTCCGACCCAATGGCAATGGCAGGCGGTGTCGTCGATCCCCTTCCTGAGGATGCCCCGCAGTTTGTCAAGGATTACCATGCTTATTACAAGACCTCACGCGGTTATCATGCTCGCTCGGGCAACTCGAACGACGGCTGGCGCGTCATCGGCACGCAGGCTTACGCCAATAGCCGTTTCCTTTATTACACCAACGAGATCCGCTCTGCCGTCCTCGTGATGCACGGCTCGGAAGCCCACAGCCGCTATTTCGGCGAGACCGCTTTCAAATATATGGTGGAGGGCCAGGCAGAAGGCTACCACTTCATCGGCAAACCCAATCCCAACCCTGAGAACAAGCAACTGCTCATCATCCCAGGTGCCACCCACTGCGACCTGTACGATGGTGGCGAGGGCAATTACATTCCGTGGGATAAGTTGGCGGAGTTTTTCACTGAAAACCTGAAATAATACATAATGAACGAACAACCCACAGGAAAAACCTACGTTGGCAGTGATGAGCTTTATGCCGATGTGCAACGTTGCATGAAACTGGTTGCCGAGATGAACACCGGCTACCACACTGAGGCCGAGGTGCGCGCGTACCTGCGAAAAATAACAGGCTCCGACATCGACGACACCGTGCGTGTGTTTCCGCCGTTCAACATCAACTATGGCAAGAAGACCACCTTCGGCAAGGGCAGTTTCGTCAACTTCGGCTGCACCTTCTTGGCACTTGGTGGCATCACGATTGAAGAGGGCGTTTTCATTGCGCCTCATGTGGTTTTGGCTTCAGAATACCATCCCGAAGACCCGGAAACAAGACATTCCTTACTCACCAAGCCCATCGTCATCAAGAAGAACGCCTGGATTGGTGCCAATGCCACGATATTGGCGGGCGTCACCATCGGAGAAAATGCCATTGTGGCCGCCGGCGCCGTGGTGGGAAAGGATGTCCCCGACAACACCATTGTGGGCGGCGTCCCTGCCAAGGTGATTAGAATGATCAAATAAGAGCCGAAATGAAACGATGTAATCTGCAATCCAGGCTATAAACTAATGACTATGAAAAAGACAATCATGATGGTCGCCGTCGCATTGACAATGGCCGCCTGTGGAACGCAATCCACTAAAGAAAACGCAAAAGAAATGAATACCCTCACCTTTACTACCGAGCAGGCAGCCTTCATGTCGGCCATCGCCTGCAACGAGGCCAAAGCCGACTATACCGCCTTGGCCGAGGCCATCAATGGCGGCTTGGATGCCGGCCTGACGGTCAGCCAAATCAAGGAAGCCCTGTCGCAACTCTATGCCTACACGGGATTTCCGCGCTCGTTGAATGCCCTTGGCACTTTGCAGAAGGTATTGGAACAACGCAAGACCGAAGGCAAAACCACTGAAGAAGGTGTTGAGGCATCACCACTGCCGAACAATTACAATGCTTTGGCCCAAGGTACGGAAGTGCAAACCAAACTTTCTGGACAGCCTTTCAACTATGCGTTCTGCCCTGCCGAGGACTACTATCTGAAAGCCCATCTCTTCGGTGACATCTTCGCCCGCGACAACCTCACCCATGCCGACCGCGAACTCATCACCGTGAGTGCGTTGAGCGGTTTGGAGAACGTGATGCCGCAGTTGCAGGCGCATGTGCGTGGTGCCTTGAATATGGGTGTCACAGAGGAGCAGTTGCGCAGCATCCCAGTGGCATTAAAAGCCGCGGGGCTGCAAGCCGAGGCTTTGCGTTGTGAGGCCGCCATCGCCGCTGCTGTGGACGGCAAGGCAGATGTGGTGTGCGCACAGTCACCCTGGCCCATCGGAGAACCCAACACTGCATACGCCCAATATTTCATTGGCAACAGCTACCTCGCTGTCCTCGATCCCGCGAGCGGTCTCTGCAACGTCAGCTTCGAACCCGGATGCCGCAACAACTGGCACATCCACCACGGTGCCGTGCAGATGTTGATCTGCGTGAGCGGTCGCGGTTGGTATCAGGAATGGGGCAAGGAAGCCGTCCCGTTGGTCCCCGGCACCGTCATCGCCGTTCCCGAGGGCGTGAAGCACTGGCACGGCGCCGCCAAAGACAGCTGGATGCAGCACCTCACCTACCATGCTAATGCCCAACCCGGCAACAGCAACGAATGGCTGGAGCCTGTCACCGACGAACAGTACGACACGTTGAAATAATCAGTCTAGGCACATAAAACCACGTGAACAATCCGCAACCCAAGCGAAGGCTTGGGTTGCGAAATTTTGTATTTTTGCCCGCCGATAGTAAAAGCAAAGCCCTGTGTCGATTCTAAAAAGAAAATATCCGTTTGAAATCAACGACCATCAGGTTAAAGAGGGTCTGATTGCTTTTGCCATTGTCTTTTTACTTCTCTTCTTCTTACAACCTTTCGGAATCAGTGAATATGATGGGAACAAATTACTGGTGTCCCTGGCGTTTGGCTTGATTACGTTCGGATGCTGTATAGCACTGGAATCTTTCATTGTCGTCCCTTTACAGAAACATGTCAAGATTTGGCGAATTTGGCATCAGGCCGTGACGGTTTTCGTGGAGATTCTAATCATTGGAATCTGCAATTTCATCATGGCCTGTATCTTTTTCCAATACCCCATGGAACTGGCGGCGTGTTTGGAAATGGTTTATTTCACAATTATCATCGGCTTGATTTATACGGTTTTTTACACATCCCTTTCCTATCAGAAATATATGCGAAAGCGGTTGGATGCCCTTCTGGAAAAGACCACACAAGAGCAGGAAGGCATTCAAATTACACTTCATGACAACCGCGTCAGAGGCAACGACTTGTGCATTCCACTCAACGACTTGCTCTACATCGAAGCGCAAAAGAATAATGTGGCCGTGTATTATTTGAGCAACGGACAATTAAACCGAATTGAGATCCAGTCCACGCTGGCTTCCGTGCTCAACGACCTCAAGGACCATCCCAATATTTTCCAATGCCATCGTTCTTTTGTGGTGAACCTGAACAGGATCACCTCCGCAAAAGGGAACTCCAACGGCTACACCCTTGAACTCGGTGGAGGCCTGGCGACGGTTCCCGTGTCCCGTTCATTCGTGCCCAAACTCAAGTCGTTCGTCATCTAAACAGCTCCATCCTAGTTTTCCGTCCTTGTTTCTAGCTATCCGTCCCAAGTGTTTGGCAGTGTGGATGATTGGGTCTATTTTTGCATTTGAAAACATCGAAATTCAAATGTCAAACCAATCATCATTTTGTATCATGAAAAAGCTATTCATTACCGTTCTGGTTACCATGATGGCCTTCGCTACGGCCAGCGCCCAACAAGCCGAAAAAGTCCGCTATTCAGAAATCAAAGGAAACTATAATCCCAAGGAATATGTCCGGCAGGCTACCGACCCGTACCATGTGGGTTGGTATGAAGCAACTTCGTTTTTTATTCCTGGTATTGGGCAACTCCTCTCTGGTGAGACGTGGCGTGGTCTAGCATTCATGGGTGGAGAGGCCATCCTATTAAGTATTATCAGAACGTCCGCCGAGAATGTCGTCAATGTCGCTATCACCAACGAAAGTGGCTTTCTTACTGGTTACACGGATCCTAAGGTGGGCAAGAGGAACATGGCGGTCATGCTCACTGCACTTGGGCTCGACCTTGGCCTCTCCATTTGGTCCTGTATCGATGCGAGAAATGTCGCGAAGGTCAAGAACATGTACTATCAAGACCTAATCAATGGCAAAAAGCCCGTTGAATTAAGTTTTGCCCCCAAGGTTTCCCTGACTCCTGACCCATTTGGTGGGCTCCAGCCTTGTGCCGGTGTGTCGATGCAGCTAACATTTTGAACGTTTTTTTCAAGAAAACTGTAACTTTTTTCGTTCAATTCCGTTTATTGGTGTTAGTATTACAAACCTCAATGATAACAATATGAAAAAAGCAAACGCAATCGCCATTCTGGTATCATGCATCATGGCAGCAGGCTGCGGACAAAAGGCAGTCAAAACTCCCGAATCAAAGAGAGAAGTTTTCCCGGCCATTGAGCTGAGCAACATGGACACCACCATCAACCCTGCGGATGACTTCTTCCGCTATTGCAACAACAACTGGCTGAAAAACAATCCGATTCCCGAGACGTATTCCGCCTACAGTGCCTCCTACGAGGTTGACGAACGCACTGAGTTGCAGATCAAAGCCATCATCGATGAGGTTACGCATGATAAAAATGCCGAGCAAGGCAGCGTGACCC
>JAEFAE010000023.1 GCA_016291135.1 Bacteroidales bacterium | reverse complement strand
CCCCTTTAGGGGTTCCTCTATCGGTAGCCACGGGGTCGCCTGACGGCGACCCCTGGAAAAAAATCATCCAATTAATTAATTTTCAAAAACATACCGCAGGATATTGGCACCCATCCGCAGGGCCTTCTCACGGGTCTCCTGCGAGTCGTGATGCACCCGCTGGTCTTCCCAGCCATCGCCCAGGTCGCATTCGTAGGTGAAGATGCACACGATCCTTCCCTCGTAGATCAAGGCAAAGAGCTGCGGCGCCTTGCCGTCATGCTCGTGGATCTTGGGCAAGCCCTCGGGAAACGGGAAAGGCTTCTTGAAGATCTCATGGCTGAAAGGCAGCTCCACGAAATCCAATTCGGGAAACACCTTCTTCATCTGAGGCTCGATGTATTGCCGGATGCCATAGTTGTCGTCGATATGAAGGAAGCCCCCTGCCAGCATATAGTCACGCAGGTTCTGGGCCTCGGCGGCGTCGAACACCACGTTGCCATGACCCGTCATATACACGTATGGATAGTTGAACAGGTCGGGACTCGAAGGCTCCACGGTAGGCACCTCGGGATTGAGGTCGGTCCCCATCTCCTGGTTACAGAACCGCACCAGGTTGGGCAGCGAGGTGGGGTTGCCGTACCAGTCGCCACCGCCACGGTACTTCAAGAGGGCGATGCTCAGCTGCTGCGCCGAAACCACGAATGGAACAAACAACAATATGATGATGGCAATTCTTTTCATTTCATCTGGTTGATCAGTTGGATGGTATGACAGGCCACCAAGGCGGCGGTCTCCGTCCTGAGCCGGGCCGCCCCCAGGCTGCACGGCACGAAGCCGTTCTCCTTGGCAAGCGCCACCTCCTCAGGGCTGAAGTCCCCTTCAGGGCCGATCAGCACCAGCACGTTCTCCCCTTTCCTATAAAGGTCGCAAAGGCAATCCTTCACATCGTCGTCGATCCAGGCGATGAACTTCTGCCCGTCAAAGGGTTGCTTCACCAGCTTGTCGAAGGGAACCAGGTCTTCCACCTTGGGCAGGCGCGACTTGATGCTCTGCTTCATGGCAGCCACCATCACCTTTTGGAACCGCTCCACATTGGCAGCCCGACGTTCCGAATGGTAGGAGGTGAACAGCCGCACCCGGTCGATGCCGATCTCGGTCGCCTTCTCGAGGAACCACTCCGTACGTTCGTTGAGTTTGGTAGGCGCGATGGCGACCTCCAGACGGAAGCCCCAATGGTCGTAGCCGGGGCGCTTGTTGGAAAGCATCACCGATGCTCTCTTGGGCAGCGCTTCCACCAACTCGGCATCGTAGAGGCTCCCTTCGCCGTCGGTCACGCAAAAGCAGTCGCCTTCGGCCATTCGCAACACCTTGACACAATGTTTGGATTCCTCTTCAGGAAGGGTCGTCAGGCCTTCCTTTGCATCCGGTATATAAAACACATTCATTCTACCAATAGGTGCACCCCTAAAGGGGTGCGTACCATTTTTGATTCCTAATTCCTTTCTACCAATAGGAGCACCCCGAAGGGGTGCGTTACCAACGAATTACATTCGTTCCGGCATTCCGATGCCCAGCAGACTGGAGGCGTTGCGCAACAGGGCGGCCACCATGGCGCACACCTGCAGACGGAACATCCGACGGTCGGCGTCTTCCTCGCGCAGGATGCTGCACTCCTGGTAGAACTGGTTGAACTCCTTGGCCAAGTCGTAGATGAAATTGGCGATCATCGCGGGGCTGCGGCCCTCGGCGGCCTGGTTCAGCACCGTCGGCCAGCCGTACATCATCACGAGGATCTCCTTCTCCTTGGGTTGCAGGTCGGCGACCTTCACCACATCGTCGAGCCGGATGCCCTGTTCGGACGCCTTGCGGAGCACCGAGCAGATACGGGCGTGGGTATACTGCACAAACGGGCCCGTGTTGCCGTTGAAATCGATCGACTCCTCGGGGTTGAAGAGCATGGTCTTCTTGGGATCGACCCGGAGGATGAAGTACTTCAACGCGCCCAGTCCGATGGTATGATAGAGCTTGTCGGCCTCTTCTGCAGACAGGTCCTTGGCCTTGCCTAGCTCGTCGGAGACGCCCTTGGCGGTGGCCACCATCTCGTCCATCAGGTCGTCGGCATCCACCACGGTGCCTTCACGCGACTTCATCTTACCGTTGGGCAGCTCCACCATGCCGTAAGAGAGGTGTTCGATGTCCTTGCCCCATTCCCGGCCAAGACGCACCAGCACCCGCTTGAGCACGTCGAAGTGGTAGATCTGTTCGTTGCCCACCACATAGATGAGCTTCTCGGGATCGTATTCCTCCACCCGGAGCTGGGCAGTGCCGAGGTCCTGGGTCATATACACCGAGGTGCCGTCACGACGCAGCAGCAGCTTCTCGTCGAGCCCCTCGTCGCGGAGGTCGCACCATACCGAGTTGTCGTCGCGGCGGTAGAGCACCCCTTTCTCGAGGCCTTCCTGCACGAGCGACTTGCCCAGCAGGTAGGTCTGGGATTCATAGTAGATCTTCTCGAAACTCACGCCGAGACGCTTGTAGGTCACGTCGAAGCCGTCGTACACCCATTGGTTCATCGTCTCCCACAGGTGGCGCACCTCGGGGTCGTTGGCCTCCCATTGGCGCAACATCTCGCGGGCTTCCTGCATCAGCGTGGAATTGGATTCGGCTTCGGCCTTGGCCGCTTCCTGTTCCTTCTCGCCCAGCTCCGCATAATTGGCGGGCAACAGGGTCTTCAGCTCTTCCTTGTACTTCTTGTCGAACAGCACGTAGAAGTCGCCGATCAGGTGGTCGCCCTTCTTGCCGGTGGACTCGGGGGTGCAGCCGTTGCCCCACTTCTTCCAAGCCAGCATGCTCTTGCAGATGTGGATGCCCCGGTCGTTGACCAGGTTGACCCGCACCACGTTCTTGCCGTTGGCCTTGAGGATCTCGGAGACGCTCCAACCCAGGAGGTTGTTGCGGATATGGCCCAGGTGCAAGGGCTTGTTGGTGTTCGGCGACGAATACTCCACCACCACCGGTTTGCCCGAAGTCGGCTTCCTGCCATAGTCCGCTTCGTCATGATGCTCACGGAAGAAGTCCAGCCAAAAACGGTCGGAGATGAGGATGTTGAGGAAGCCCTTCACCACGTTGAACTTGGCGATCATGGGGGATTCCTTCATCATTTCGGCACCCATCTCGTTGGCGAGTTGTTCAGGATTGCGGCCGGCGAGTTTCCCGAAGGGGAACACCACCACGGTGAGGTCACCCTCGAACTCGGGTCTGGTTTTCTGGAAATTGACTTGCTGCGCAGGCGGTTCTTGACCGTAAAGCGCTTTGAACGACTTGATAAATAGTTGTCTGAGAATTTCTTCTAACATAATCACCCATCTTTATTAATGATGCAAAGATACACTTTTTTATCAAGATACGGAGCACGTATCCCCGAAGTTCAACAACACGGCTGGAATGGATGTTAATTTGTTTAACATTTTGTGTTTTTTGTTACATCCATAGTCGTTTTCTTTGTATTTTTGCCGCTTCAAAACAAAACAACAAAAAACCATACCCATGAAAAAAAGCATTTTTATCCTTGTATTGGCAGCCATGCTCTCCTTCAGCGCCAAGGCACAAAACACCTTCACGCTGAACACCCGTGCCTGGTCCACCAACTATTTTACCACGCTCCTCTATGACATCGCCAATGGCGTTGTCGAGTATTTGCTCGTCTCTGACTCAGCAAGCAGACTGGCTTACTCACGGGTCATCCCGAACTCCGACTTGGTCTTCCCGGTCGGCATCCAAAAAGAAGGTTTCGAGAACCGCGACATCTATGGTCCCTACCACCGTGCCTTCAAGAATCCCTTCACCCGGCCCGGCGACTTCGGTGTCGGCCTCGATGCCTCTTGGAAGTCCAGTTTCTTCGGCCTCTATGCCGGAGCCTATTTCAAGAGCCAGGAGATCTGCTTCAGAGACAACGACGACAACCTGCGCAGCTTCTACTTCCAACCCCGTGGCGGCATCATCCTCGGCGACAAGAACGCCCTGGAAGCAGGTGTCTATTACGACATGGTGGTGGGAGCGGGCGGCCGCTACCCCGGTGTCCAGAAGGAGATGTTCAGCAACGGCCTCGGCCTGGACTTCACCTTTGCCCACAGAGGTTCGAAAAAACGCCAAAGCCTGATCACCTTCATGCTGCCCCTTCACAACTTCCTCAACGAAGCCTACGATAACGCCCGTTTCGAAGGCATGAAACGCCGCGTAGGCTACATCATGTTCACACAACGTATTGGTTTTTAAATAATATCCAGTTATGAAAAAAGCAACTTTCATCGCGGTACTGCTATCCATGATGGCCCTCTCCGCCCACGCACAATGGCTCGATTTCTCAAACAACCGGTATGATGTCACCGTCGGCCTGAACCTCGGCGCCGTCGGCTATCATTTCAACGGAAGCCACATCGACAACACCTACAATGGTTTTGGAAGCGGCGTCAGCGTCTCTTTGATGGGCGTTTACGTCGATTTCATCTATCAATCGCCCGAACACCGTTGGGGCAACCGGGTCGAGCCCATCCTCTACCACGACCACTCGGCGCTGACCATCAACGCGGGTTATAAGGTCCCGGTATTGCCTTGGCTGAACGTCACGCCCATGATCGGCTACAGCAACGAAACCACGGGATGGACCGACTGCGCCACCGTCAACATCGATTATGAGAACAGTTCGATCTACCACGACTACGAGGTCGAACACCGTTACAACCACTTCAACTACGGCATCGGCCTCTCGCTCAAGCCGATCGATTGGCTCGAGATCGGAGGCGTCTGCACCGCACATGCCGTTTACGGGAACATTTCCGTGAACCTCATGAAGGTCAAAGACTAGTCTCCCTCGACCCATCCAAATGAAAAAGGCTGTTCTCCGACAGCCTTTTTTTATTGGGTTTTCAAAAAAAACCGTATTTTTGATTGCTAAACATCCTCACTATGAAAAAGGTCTTATTGATTGTCATGTTCCTCTCGGCATGCGTGATGTTGCATGCCCAAACGGAAACCAACCGGTCGGAGCGCCTCAAGGTGGGCGTGGTGCTGGGCGGTGGCGGCGCCAAAGGCGCCTCGCACATTGGCGTGTTGAAGTATCTGGAAGAGCTGGGGATTCCCGTCGACTATGTGGCCGGCACCAGCATGGGTTCCATCATCGGAGGCTTCTATGCCATGGGGTACACCCCCGACGAGCTCACCCAACTCATCTCGGGCATCAACTGGTCGGAATACATCGGCAACAAGATCGACCGCACCTTAATGTCGGAAGAGACCCGGCAACGCAACAGCACCTTGGCGCTCCAAGTGCCGTTCAACCACGAGAGCCTCTTCGACAAGAACCCCAATGCAAGCTTTATCAGCCAGCTGCCCAGTGCCTACGTGAACAACAGCTCTTTGATCAACCTGTTCAACGACCTGTGCGTAGGCTATCAGGAAGAAATGGACTTCAACGACCTTCCCATCCCCTTTGCCTGTGTAGCCACCGACATGATCACGGGTAAAGAAGTCGTGTTGCGCAGCGGCAGCGTCCCCACCTCGATGCGCGCCAGCATGGCCATCCCAGGCGTGTTCTCACCGGTACAGATCGACGGTAAGGTGCTCGTTGACGGCGGCCTGGTAAACAACTTCCCTGCCGACGTGCTGCACGAGATGGGTGCCGACATCATCATCGGCATCGAGGTTACCTCCACCAAAGACATCACGAACGAAGACCTGAAGTCGCTTCCCCAGGTCTTTGCCCGACTGGTCACCAACAGCACCAGCGCCAAGCGCAAGGAAAACCGCGAGTTGTGCAACGTGCATATCATCCCCGACATCAGCGGCTTCGGCATGCTCAGCTTCACCCCGGAAGCCATCGAGACCTTGGTGGGAAGAGGCTACCAAAAGGCCACCGAATTCCATGACCAGCTCCTTGCCATCAAACAAGCCGTGGACGCCTCGGCAGGACATCCCGTCAGCAAGACGCTCCATGCGCCCCATGCCATGAACCTGGCCGTCGACTCGGTGCTGATCAACGCCATCACCATCAACAATGTCAGCGACAACGACAACAAGTGGCTCATCCGCAAGAGCAGGCTGGATGTTGGAAAGCATTACCTACAAAACGACATCGAACGCGCCATGAAGATCTATCGCGGCACGGGCTGTTTCGACGAGATCACCTACCAAGTCAAGGAGGTTGACTCCATCCACGGCGAGGACAACCGCACCGATGCCTACAACCTGGATATCAGCATGAAGCCGGCCATGCCGCATTTGTTTGGCCTGGGCGTGCGCTACGACACCGAGGAAGGCGCGGCTCTGCTGCTTAGCATCGGCATCAACGAAAAACGATTCACCGGCTCGAAACTCAACCTCAAGGCAAAACTGAGCTACAACCCCCGTATCAACCTCACCTACACCTACTCGAGGTCGTCGTTGGCCAACTTCAACCTGGCCTACGACTACAAGAACGACCATTTCTCCATACTGTTCGAAGGAAGAAGAGCCATGAACCTTCGGTACCAACAGCAAAAAGTCAGCGGTTACATCTCCCAATTCCATCTGCTCAATTTCAGTACCAGTGTCGGTTTGGCCTTTACCAGCACGACCTTCGACGTGTTCACCATGGATGAATGGCTCGATACGACCACGTTTGCACCCTCCCGGATCATCGAACCTTTTGTCAATGTGAAATACGACTGTCTCGACGACGCCTATTTCGCCAAACACGGATTCAACGTCCGTCTGAACGCCACGTATCATCTTGACACGAAGAAGCATTACATCGATTTGGAAGAAGACCCGTACGCGCCCACAGGAAAATACTTGGATCTCTACTATGTCTTCCAGTCCTATCTCACGCCAAACGACGGAAGGTTCACCATCATTCCCCAAGTGTACGGACGCTTCTTGTCCGGCAATAGCGAGTATTACCATCTGTGGAACAAATTCGGAGGAGAGGTGGAAGAACGGCATTTCGACCGGCAGCTGCCCTTCATCGGATATGCCTCCGTGGAAGGCGTTGACGACCATGCTACCGTGCTGCGATGCGACCTCCGTTACAACCTCTTCGGAAAGCATTATCTGACTGCCATGTACAACTACCTCGTCAACATCACCTCCACCGAATCGTTCGAAACGCTGAAATACTATGGCATTCATGGAGCGGGATTGAAGTATTCCTACAACAGTCTCTTAGGTCCGATCTCCTTGACCGTCCATTGGGCCAGGAGGTACCAGGAGAACCACTTCGGCGCCTATTTCTCCTTCGGATACACGTTCTAAAAGATTCCCTAGCGGAAGGGTTCGTGCAAGTTTTTTAAAAAAAACTTCCTTTGAAGGAAAAAAGATATTATCTTTGCATTCCGATGATGTACGAAAAAATGTCACCGGAATATAGTACCAAAGGAATCGAGACGGTTGCTTTATAGCAGCCGTCTTTTTTTTGCAATCAAACAATCCAAACACAATAGACCATGTCCATCTCACTGAAAAACCGCAGCTTGATCTCCATCAGCGACTACTCGCCCGAGGAGATCTGCCATGTGCTCGACATCGCCGAGGATTTCGAGCGCAATCCGCATCAGAACCTGCTCAACGGCCGCATCATCGCCTCGCTGTTTTTCGAGCCTTCGACGCGTACCCGCCTGAGCTTCGAGACCGCCATCCAGCTTCTTGGAGGCAACGTCATCGGATTCAGCAGCACCTCGGGTACCAGCATCCAGAAAGGCGAATCGCTGGCCGATACCATCACCATGGTGGCCAGCTATGCCGATTTGATCGTCATGCGGAACCCCATCGACGGTTCCGCCCGATTCGCCTCCGAAGTGTCGAAGGTGCCGATCATCAACGCCGGCGACGGCTCCAACCAGCATCCCACCCAGTGCATGCTCGACCTCTACTCCATCCGCAAGACCCAAGGCACCCTCGAGAACCTCGAGATCACCCTGGTCGGCGACCTGAAATACGGCCGCACCGTGCATAGCCTGGTGGAGGCCATGAGCCACTTCAACGCCAAGTTCAACCTGGTGTCGCCCATCGAGCTGAAGCTGCCGAGGACCGTGAAGCAACACATCAAGGACGCCCACCTCGAATACGAACAGTTCACCGAGCTGGAGGAGGTCATCCCCCACTCCGACATCATCTACATGACCCGCGTGCAACGCGAGCGCTTCCCCGACCCGCTGGAATACGAAAAGGTGAAGAACTCCTACGTGCTGCGCAACGCCATGCTGGCCAACGCCAAGCCCAACTGCCGCATCCTGCACCCCTTGCCGCGTGTCAACGAGATCCACGTGGACGTGGACGCCAACCCCAAGGCCTACTACTTCCAGCAGGCCCAAAACGGCGTCTATGCCCGCCAGGCGCTCATCGCAGCCATCTTGGGATTGAAATGACGTCCAGAACCCCGTTAGGGGTTCCCTGTCGGTAACCACGGGGTGGCCTCCAGACTACCCCTGGAACAAAAAGTAAAACACATAAAACACCTATAAACATGGAAAAAAGAAAAGAACTGATCGTATCCGCCATTGAGAATGGCACGGTCATCGACCATATCCCCGCCGACAAGGTGTATCAGGTCGTCAAGATCCTGGGCCTGGACAAGGCGACGCACCCGGTGTACCTCGGCATCAACGTCGAAAGCAAGAAATACGGCACCAAGGGATTCATCAAGGCTTCCGACAAGTTTTTCGCCCCCGAGGACGTGAACAAGATCGCACTCGTGGCTCCCACCGCCTCCATCATCGAGATCAAGGGATTCGAGGTGGTCAACAAGATGACGGTGCAGATCCCCGAAAAGATCGAAAAGATCGTCAAGTGCTTCAACCCGAACTGTGTCACCAACAAGGAACACGACATCCCGACCAAGTTCCGGGTGAAGTATGTCGACGGCAAGCTCCGCCTGGTGTGCCACTACTGCGAGAAATACACCTCGGAAGAGAACATCGAATTCATCTAAAAGCCAATCCCCATGGGAATTCAGCTCCATAAAAACAAGGCGGTGAACCTACCTTCAAAACACCGTCCGCTCTGGATCGTCCTGCTGATCCTGGTCCTCTTGGTCGGCTGGGGCGTCCACAGCTACAACGGCTTTGTGAAGACCGAAGAGAAGATGACTCAGGCCTGGTCGCAGGTGGAGAACGTCTACCAGCGGCGCATGGACCTCATCCCCAACCTCCTGGCCGTGGTCCAGTCGTATGCCGACTATGAGCAAGGCACCCTGGTGGAGGTGGTGAAACGCCGCGCCGCCGAAGCGGCGGCGCTGGAACTGGACCCCACCTCCATGACACAAGAACAGCTGTCGGGCTTCGAAAACACCCAGCAGCAGCTTGACGGCGCCGTCAACGACGTCATCGTCTCCGTGGAGAACTATCCCGACCTGAAGGCCGTGGAGTCGTACCAGACCTTCCTGGCACAATACGAAGGCAGCGAGAACCGGATCCTGGTGGAACGCAAGCGCTTCAACGAGACCGTGAAGCAATACAACCAGTCGGTACGGCGCTTCCCGGGCAACCTCATCGCCCGATGGTTCGGGTTCGAGGCCAAGCCTTATTTCCAAGCCGAAAACTAAAAAAACGGAGCGTGGAAAACGATGGTTTTCCACGCTCCGTTCCTTTTTGATTCGTTTTCCGTTCCCGTTAGGCCTGGGCCTTGGGACCACCCATGGTGAAAGGAGGAATCGAATCGGTACCCACCTCCCTGATGTTGCCAAAGGCAGACTCATACTTGTTGATGTTCTCGGCCAGGGCCTTGAACAGGCGCTTGGCATGCTGAGGCGTCATCACGATGCGTGACTTCACCTTGGCCTTGGGGGTGCCGGGCATCAGGCTCACGAAGTCGAGCACGAACTCGGTCGGGGAATGGGTGATGATGGCCAGGTTCGAGTAGATTCCGCCAGCCATCTCGTCGGTCAATTCGATATTGATCTGATTCTTGGGTTTCTCTTCCATGATATTGATTTTTTAAAAAGGCAGAGACGCACCTTCGGCGCGTCTCTGTCCTTGTTTTACCGTAAGGTTCAATCGGCAAGGGTGGCGCCCTTGGCCTTCAGTTCTTCGTATTCCTCACGCGAGGCGACGATCAGGTCGTCGTATTCGCGCAAGCCGGTTCCGGCAGGAATCTTGTGGCCGACGATGACGTTCTCCTTCATGCCCAACAGGTAGTCTGTCTTGGCACTGATGGCGGCATTCGTCAACACCTTGGTGGTTTCCTGGAACGAAGCGGCCGACATGAAGCTGTCGGTCTGCAAGGCGGCGCGGGTGATACCCTGCAACACCTGGCTTGCCGTGGCAGGCTCGGCGGGACGGGTCTCCACCAGCTTGAGGTCCTTGCGCTTGAGCATGGAGTTCACGTCGCGGAGCTTCATGGCGGAGATGATCTGACCGGCGGAGAGCTCCTCGGAGTCGCCCGCATCGGTGACGACCATCTTGCCATAGATCTCGTCGTTCTCTTCCTGGAATGCCAGCTTGCTGACCAGCTCTCCTTCGAGGAAACGGGTGTCGCCGGGTTCCATGATCTCGACCTTGCGCATCATCTGACGGACAATCACCTCGAAGTGCTTGTCGTTGATGGTCACACCTTGTGAACGGTACACGCTCTGCACCTCGTTGACGATGTACTCCTGAACCTTCATCGGGCCCATGATCGCCAGGATGCTGGCAGGCGTGATGGCACCGTCCGACAACGGCTGTCCGGCCTTCACATAGTCGTTCTCCTGAGCCAGGATCTGCTTCGAGGTGGGAACGAGATAACGCTTCTGGTCGCCCGTCTTGGAGGTGACGACGATCTCACGGTTGCCACGCTTGAGTTTCTTCTCAAGATGCACGGTACCGTCGATTTCGGACACCACGGCCGGGTCGGAAGGATTACGGGCCTCGAACAGCTCGGTCACACGCGGCAGACCGCCGGTGATATCGCCACCGCCAGAGACGTTACGCGGGATACGGACCAACTGGTCGCCAGCCTTGACGTCGTCATTCTCTTCGACGACCACGTGGGCGTCGACCGGAAGGTCGTACACCACGAGGACCTCGTCATTGGCGTCGACAATCTCGATCTGCGGGTTCTTGGTACCACGCTTTCCTTCGATGATGACACGCTCGCTGAAACCGGTCTCGGCGATGGTCTCGCTGTGGTAGGTGATGCCTTCGATGACATTCACGAAGCGGACCTTTCCGGAGAACTCGGAGACGATGGTCGCGTTATAGGGGTCCCATTCGAAGATCTTGTCGCCCTTCTTGACTTCCTCACCGCTTCCGAAATACAGCTTGGCGCCGTAGGGAACGTTGGTGGTCATCAGAACGACACCGGTGTTCTTGTCGTGGAGCTTCAACTCAGCGGAACGGCCGATGACGATCTGGCACTTGTTGCCGTCGCGTTCGGCATCCACGGCGCGGAGCTCGTCGATCTCGAGCACACCGTCGTACTTCGCCTCGGTGCTGCTGACCACCAGGCCCTTCGAAGCCTTACCACCTTGGTGGAAGGTACGGAGGGTCAGCTGGGTACCAGGCTCACCGATGGACTGGGCGGCGATGACACCCACCGCCTCACCTTTCTGCACCAGCTTGCCGGAGGCCAGGTTGCGGCCATAGCAGTTGGCGCACACACCGTGCTTGGCCTCGCAGGTCAACACGGAACGGATCTCGACGCTCTCCAACGGCGATTCGTCGATGGCCTCCGCCAGCTCTTCGTTGATCTCCTGACCACCGGCCACGATAAGCTCGCCGGTGAGGGGGCTGAAGATGTCGTGCAGGGCCACACGGCCGAGGATGCGGTCGTACAGCAGGGAGTGCTTGCCTTTTTCCTTGATCTCATCACCACGCGACACGGTCAAGCCACGGAGGGTGCCGCAGTCTTTGGTGGTGATGATGACGTCGTGGGCGACGTCGACCAGACGACGGGTCAGATAACCAGCGTCAGCGGTCTTCAGAGCGGTATCGGCCAAACCCTTACGGGCACCGTGGGTGGAGATGAAGTACTCCAACACGGAAAGGCCTTCCTGGAAGTTCGAAAGAATCGGGTTCTCGATGATTTCCGCACCGCCGCTGCCAGCCTTCATAGGCTTGGCCATCAGACCTCTCATGCCGCAGAGCTGGGAGACCTGGGCCTCGGAACCACGAGCGCCGGAGTGAAGCATCATGTAGACGGGGTTGAAGCCCTGGTCGTCGGACGACAGCAGGTCCATCACCTCCTTGGTCAACTTGGTGTTGACGTCGGTCCAGAGGTCGACGATCTGGTTGTAACGTTCGTTCGGGCCCATGAAACCCATCTTCTCGTATTCACGGATCTCGGCGGCCTTGGCGTTGGCTTCGTTGATCAGCTTCTCCTTGGCGGCAGGCACCAGGACGTTGCCCAGGTTGAAGGACAGACCGCCCTTGTAGGCCATGTAGTAACCCATGTTCTTGATGTCGTCGAGGAACTTGGTGGTGACGGCGGTGCCGAGCAGACGCACCATCTCGCCGACGATGCTGCGGAACGATTTCTTGGTCAGCAGCTGGTTGATGAAGCCGTATTCCTCAGGAACCACTTGGTTGAAGATGACACGGCCCACCGTGGTCTCGATCTTCTTGGTGACCACCTCGCCGTTTTCGCGCACCTTGACACGGCAGTTGATGATGGCGTGCATGTCGACGCGCTTCTCGTTGTGGGCGATGATGACCTCTTCGGGAGAGTAGAAGGACATGCCTTCACCCTTCACGATGTGGTCGGGCGTGCTCTTACGAGGCTTGGTGATGTAGTACAGACCGAGCACCATGTCTTGCGAAGGCAGGGTGATCGGGGCGCCGTTCGAAGGATTCAAGATGTTGTGCGAAGCAAGCATCAGGATCTGTGCCTCCAACACGGCGGCGTTGCCCAGCGGTACGTGGACAGCCATCTGGTCGCCGTCGAAGTCGGCGTTGAATGCCGTACATACCAAGGGGTGCAGCCGGATAGCCTTGCCTTCCACCAGCTTGGGCTGGAAGGCCTGGATACCCAGACGGTGCAGTGTAGGAGCACGGTTCAACAGGATCGGGTGGCCCTTGAGGATGTTCTCGAGGATGTCCCACACGACCGGTTCCTTGCGATCGACGATCTTCTTGGCGGACTTCACGGTCTTGACGATGCCACGCTCGATCATCTTGCGGATGACAAACGGCTTGAACAGCTCGGCGGCCATGTCCTTAGGCAGACCGCATTCGTTCATGTTCAGGTCCGGACCCACCACGATGACGGAACGGCCAGAGTAGTCAACACGTTTACCCAGCAAGTTCTGACGGAAACGTCCCTGCTTACCTTTCAAGCTGTCGCTCAACGACTTGAGCGGACGGTTCGAATCGGTCTTGACGGCGCTCGACTTACGCGAGTTGTCGAACAGGGAATCGACGGCCTCCTGCAGCATACGCTTTTCGTTGCGCATGATGACGTCGGGGGCGTTGATCTCGATGAGTCGTTTCAGACGGTTGTTGCGGATGATGACGCGACGGTAGAGGTCGTTCAGGTCGGAGGTGGCGAAACGGCCGCCATCCAACGGCACGAGGGGACGCAACTCCGGAGGAATCACGGGAACGATCTTCACGATCATCCATTCCGGACGGTTCTCCATGTGCTTGTTGGCCTCGCGGAAGGCTTCGAACACCTGCAGGCGCTTCAGGGCTTCCTGCTTGCGCTGCTGGGCGGTCTCGGAATTGGCCTTGTCGCGGAGCTCGTACGACTCCTTGTCCAGGTCGAGACGGGCCAGCAGGTCGTAGATGGCCTCGGCACCCATCTTGGCGATGAACTTGTTCGGGTCGTCGTCGGGCAGGTATTGGTTTTCGATCGGCAGCGTTTCCAGCAGGTCGAGGTATTCCTCTTCGGTGAGGAACTCCATCTTCTGGACGGTACGGCCGTCCGACTCGCTGTTCGGAATCGGCTTGCCTTCGAGGGAACCGGCTTGGATCACCACGTAACGTTCATAGTAGATGATGGAATCCAGCTTCTTGGAAGGGATGCCCAGGAGGGCGCCGATCTTGTTCGGCAGGGAACGGAAATACCAGATGTGAGCCACCGGGACCACCAGTTGGATGTGTCCCATACGCTCGCGGCGGACTTTCTTCTCCGTCACCTCGACACCGCAGTGGTCGCAGATAGTTCCTCTGTAGCGGATACGCTTGTATTTGCCGCAGTGGCACTCCCAGTCCTTCACGGGACCGAAGATGCGCTCGCAGAACAAACCGTCGCGTTCGGGCTTATAGGTACGGTAGTTGATGGTCTCCGGCTTCAACACCTCGCCGTGGGAACGGGCAAGGATCGACTCCGGTGACGCAAGGCTGACCGTAATGCTGGCAAAGTTGCTATTGATTGTGTTGTTGACCATATTTCTTACAATGTTTTTCTAAGCGTTAGTTCACATCAATTCAAGACATTTCCATCCTTGTCCTTGAAAGTCACCTCAAGGCCCAGACCACGCAATTCGTGAATCAAGACGTTGAAGGACTCAGGCGTACCGGGCACCGGCATGTTGTCGCCCTTGACAATGGCTTCGTAAGCCTTGGCACGGCCGACCACATCGTCGGATTTCACCGTCAGGATTTCCTGGAGCACGTTGCTGGCGCCGAAAGCTTCGAGCGCCCAGACCTCCATCTCTCCGAAACGCTGGCCACCGAACTGGGCTTTACCGCCGAGAGGCTGTTGCGTGATCAGGGAGTAAGGTCCGATGGAACGGGCATGCATCTTGTCGTCAACCATGTGGTGCAACTTCAGCATGTAGATGTAACCCACGGTGGCGGGCTGGTCGAAAGGCTCGCCCGTCTCGCCGTCGTAGAGCTGGACACGGCCGTTCTTGGGAAGACCGGCTTTCTCCATCAGGTCGTTGATCTGCTCGAGCGAAGCGCCGTCGAAGATCGGGGTGGCGAACTTCAGTCCGAGTTCATGACCCGCCCAACCCAGGACGGTCTCATAGATCTGACCCAGGTTCATACGGGAAGGCACACCCAAGGGGTTCAAGACGATATCGACCGGGGTACCGTCAGCCAGGAACGGCATGTCCTCGGCGCGGACGATACGCGAAACGATACCCTTGTTACCGTGGCGACCGGCCATCTTGTCACCGATCATCAGCTTGCGCTTCTTGGCGACATAGACCTTGGCCATCTGGATGATGCCGTTCGGAAGCTCGTCACCGACGCTGGCGACATACTTCTCACGGTTGTACTTACCCTGCACCTCCTTGAACTTGACGGAATAGTTGTCGATCAAGGTCACGATCATGCGGTTCTTCGCCTCATCGCTCGTCCACTTGTTCGGGTTGACGACCGAGTAGTCGAGTTCCATGAGGGTCTTCTGCGAGAACTTGACACGCTTGGGGATGAGCTGCTCCTTGAAGTTGTTGAACACACCGGCGGAAGTGGATCCACCCAGGATGATCATCAGCTTCTCGACCAGCTTCTTCTTGAGTTCGTCGAGCTCCACCTTGGCGGCGGCATCGATACGGGCGATGTCCTCCTTGTCCTTGGCTCTCGACTTGCGGTCTTTCTGCAGACGCGAGAACAGACGCTTGCCGATCACGACGCCCTTCATGGAAGGACCGGCCTTCAAGGAAGCGTTCTTGACATCGCCGGCCTTGTCGCCGAAGATGGCACGCAACAGCTTCTCTTCAGGAGTGGGATCGCTCTCACCCTTCGGGGTGATCTTACCGATGAGGATGTCGCCTTCGTTGACCTCGGCACCCACGCGAATCAGGCCATGGTCGTCCAAATCCTTGGTGGCCTCGGCGCTGACGTTCGGGATGTCGTTGGTCAACTCTTCCAGACCACGCTTGGTGTCGCGCACCTCGAGGGTGAACTCCTCGACGTGGATGGAGGTGAAGAGGTCTTCCTTGACGATGCGCTCGGAAATCACGATGGCATCCTCGTAGTTGTAACCCTTCCAAGGCATGAACGCCACCTTGAGGTTGCGGCCCAGGGCGAGATCGCCGTTCTGGGTGCCGTAGCCTTGGGTGATGACATCGCCCTTGTGGACGCGTTGGCCGCGACGCACGGTCGGCTTGATGTTGATGCTGGTGTTCTGGTTGGTCCGGGCATACTTGGTCAGGTAATAGGTCTTGTAGTCGTCGTCCATGCTGACGAGGCGCTCCTCGTCGGTACGATCGTATTTGATCGTGATCTTGGTGGAGTCGACAAAGACCACCTCACCCTCGCCTTCGGCGGTGATAAGAACGCGGGAATCCTTGGCAACATAGCGTTCAATACCGGTACCGACGATCGGGGCTTCCGGATTCATCAGCGGCACAGCCTGGCGCATCATGTTCGAACCCATCAACGCACGGTTGGCATCGTCGTGCTCCAAGAACGGAATCAAGGAAGCGGCGATGGAGGCGATCTGGTTCGGGCCGACGTCGATCAGCTGGATCTCTTCGGGAGAGACGATAGGATAGTCCGCCACATAACGGGCCTTGATGCTCTCCTCGATGAAACGGCCATTCTCATCCATGGGGGTGATGGCCTGGGCGATGATCTTGTTCTCTTCCTCTTCGGCGGTGAGGTATACCGGCGGGACGCTGAAGTCCACACGGCCGTCCTTGACCTCGCGATAGGGGGTCTCGATGAAGCCCAGGCTGTTGATCTTGGCGAAGACGCACAGCGAGGAGATCAGACCGATGTTGGGACCTTCAGGGGTCTCGATGGTACACAGACGACCATAGTGGGTGTAGTGCACGTCACGGACCTCGAAGCCGGCGCGCTCACGCGACAGACCTCCAGGACCCAAGGCCGAGATACGGCGCTTGTGGGTGACTTCCGAAAGCGGGTTGGTCTGGTCCATGAACTGCGACAGCTGGTTGGTGCCGAAGAAGGAGTTGATGACCGACGAGAGCGTCTTGGCGTTGATCAGGTCGGTCGGGGTGAAGACCTCATTGTCGCGCACGTTCATACGTTCGCGAATGGTGCGGGCCATACGGGCCAAGCCGACGCCGAACTGGGCGTACAGCTGCTCGCCCACCGTACGGATACGGCGGTTGCTCAAGTGGTCGATATCGTCCACATCGGCCTTGCCGCTCAACATCTCCACCAAGTATTTGATGATGGCGATGATGTCTTCCTTGGTCAGGACGCGGATCTCGGGATCGATCTCGAGATTCAGCTTGCGGTTGATGCGGTAACGGCCCACCAAGCCGAGGTCATATCTCTTGTCCGAGAAGAACAGTTTCTCGATGATGCCGCGGGCGGTCTCCTCATCGGGCGGATCGGCGCTGCGGAGCAGGCGGTAGATGTACTCCACCGCTTCCTTCTCGGAGTTGCAGGTATCTTTGTTCAAGGTGTTGAAAATCACAGAGAAGTCGGAGGCGCGGCCTTCCTCGTCCACGTCTTCCTCACGGTGCAGGAAGATGGTCTTGGCGCCCGAGTCGATGATCTTCTGGATGTGCTCTTCCTCCAGGACGATGTCGCGCTCGAGGATGATGTCGTTACGTTCCATCGAAACGCACTCGCCGGTGTCCTCGTTCACGAAGTCCTCGAAGTAGGAATGCAGCACACGGGCCGCCAACTTGCGTCCGAGGACGCGCTTGAGGCTGGCCTTGTTCACTTTGACTTCCTCCGTCAGGTTGAAGATTTCCAGGATTTCCTTGTCGGTTTCATAGCCAATGGCACGCAGCAGCGTGGTGATCGGCAATTTCTTCTTACGGTCGATGTAGGCGTACATCACGTCATTGATGTCGGTCGAGAACTCCATCCAAGAACCCTTGAACGGGATGATACGGGCCGAGTACAATGTCTTACCGTTGGCGTGTTGGCTCTGGCCAAAGAACACGCCGGGCGAGCGGTGCAGCTGCGAGACCACGACACGCTCCGCTCCATTGATCACGAAGGTACCGCGCGGTGTCATATAGGGGATCATGCCCAAATAGACATCCTGATCAACGGTCTTGAAGTCTTCGTTATCGTCGTCCGTGCATGAAAGTCTCAGCTTGGCCTTGAGCGGCACGCTGAAGGTCAAGCCACGCTCGATGCACTCGGCAATGCTGTACCGGGGGGCATCGATATAGTAATCGAGAAATTCGAGGACGAAATTGTTTCTTGCGTCGGTGATGGGAAAGTTTTCGGAGAAAACCTTGTAAAGTCCTTCATTCTTCCGGTTGTCAGGATTGGTCTCGAGCTGGAAGAAATCTTTGAAAGACTGAAGCTGAATATCCAGAAAATCAGGATATTCGAAGGGCTCTTTGATCGACGCGAAATTGATTCTTTCAGTAGTTGTTGCCAAGGTATTTGATGTTTTAGGTAAGTGTGAGGAAATAAAAGAACGGACAAATAAAAAGAAACGAATTTCTTAGAGCGAAAAATAGGCACAAACCTCAGTCCCTAATATGGCTTGGGACTGAGGTTGAATGCCACAAATTTTGCAGGAAATAAATCCTTCTTATTTAATTTCAACTTCTGCACCTGCTTCTTCGAGTTGAGCCTTGAGTGCATTAGCTTCGTCTTTGCTCACACCTTCCTTGATCGCCTTAGGAGCTGCGTCAACGAGTTCCTTGGCTTCCTTGAGGCCGAGGCTGGTGAGTTCTTTCACCAGTTTCACGACGCCCAACTTGGCGGCACCGGCTGATTTCAGGATGACATCGAAAGAAGTCTTTTCCTCAGCAGCGGCGGCGGCACCACCGGCAGCAGGAGCGGCGACTGCGACAGCAGCAGCAGCGGGTTCAATACCGTATTCTTCTTTCAAAATGGTAGCGAGTTCATTTACTTCCTTAACAGTAAGATTCACTAATTGTTCAGCAAAAGCTTTAAGATCTGCCATTTTTAATTATTTTTTTAGAGTTTTACAAATTTGATTCTATTACTTACTTGCGAATGGTTTACATTCAATTTTTTTATTCTGCCTTTTCGGACAACGTCTCGAGAATACCGGAGAGCTTGTGGCCACCCGACTGGAGACCGCTGATGATGTTCTTCATCGGCGACTGGAGCAGGGCGATGACGTCCGCGATGAGGTCGTTCTTCGACTTGACGTTGCAGAGGGTGTCGATCATGTCGTCACCGACGTAGCAGCATTCCTCGATGAAAGCGCCCTTCAGGATGGGACGGTCGCTCTTTTGACGGAAATTCTTGATCAGTTTGGCGGGGGCATTACCCGTCTCGCAGAGCATCACAGCCGTCTGACCCTTGAGGACATCGAACAGTTCATTGTATTCTTTGTCCATCTGTTGCATAGCCTTATGCAGCAGGGTGTTCTTAACGACGAGCATCTTGATGCCACTATTGAAGCACTGTCTTCTAAGCTGGCTGGTCTTCTCGGCGTTGAGGTCGGAGATGTCAGTCAGATAGAAATTCGGACAAGCCTGCAGTTCAGCGAGTATGGAGTCGATAATGATTTTTTTATCTTCTTTTCTCATTTCAATAACTTCCTTTCAACTTTAGATTGCTACTGATTTAATATCGATCTGCACACCCGGGCTCATGGTACTGGAAATGTAAACGCTCTTCACGTAAGTACCTTTTGCGGCTGCTGGTTTCAATTTGATAACGGTGGTGATCAACTCCTTCGCGTTATCAAAGATTTTCTCAGGAGTGAAGCTGACTTTTGCGACGGCAGCATTGATGATACCGTATTTGTCGACCTTGAAGTCGATCTTACCGGCTTTTACTTCTTGAACGGCTTTACCCACTTCCATCGTCACCGTACCGGTCTTCGGGTTCGGCATCAATCCACGGGGACCGAGGATACGACCCAAAGCACCGACCTTAGGCATGATGTTAGGAGTAGTGATGATAACGTCAACATCAGTCCAACCATCCTTAATCTTCTGGATGTATTCATCCAGTCCGACATAGTCGGCACCAGCATCCAAAGCTTCCTGCGCCTTGTCGGGGTTGCAAAGAACCAACACGCGCACGACCTTACCCGTTCCGTGAGGGAGCGTGACGGAACCACGGACCATTTGGTTGGCCTTACGCGGGTCCACACCCAGACGGATGTTCAGGTCGACTGAAGCATCAAATTTGGTGTAAGTGATTTGTTTAACGATATTAACCGCCTCAATCAAGGAGTAACTCTTGCTTTTGTCGAACTTAGCCAAAGCTTCTTTCCTCTGTTTAGTAACTTTTGACATGTAACGTTGGTTTTTTTTGTTCTACAAATGCATTAAAGACTTAGTCTTTTTTCAAAGGTGATTCGCCTGTTACCTTCACTCCCATACTACGGGCCGTACCAGCCACCATAGACATGGCCGATTCGATGGTGAAGCAATTCATGTCCTTCATCTTGTTGGTCGCAATCTCGCGAACTTGGTCCCAGGTGAGGGAACCGACCTTGGAACGGTTGGGTTCCTTGGATCCGCTCTTGATCTTAGCGACTTCGAGGATGGAGACAGCCACCGGTGAAGCCTTCACGATGAAATCGAAAGACTTGTCCTTGTACACAGTGATGATGACCGGCAACACCTTGCCAGCCTGATCCTGCGTACGGGCATTGAATTGCTTGCAGAACTCCATAATATTCACACCCTTGGAACCCAAGGCGGGACCAACGGGCGGAGCGGGGTTCGCGGCTCCTCCTTTAATTTGCAGTTTGATTAATCCGCTTACTTCTTTTGCCATTGTTTTAATCCTTCATTAAAATGATAAGGAAATTCTCATTCACAGCTAGGCGATCATTCCAACTTCACCTGGAAGTAACTCAGCTCCAAAGGCGTCTTGCGGCCGAAAATCTTGACGCTCACTTTGAGTTTTTTCTTCTCATCGTTCACCTCTTCGATAATGCCGCTAAAACTCTTGAAGGGACCTTCATTGACGATGACAGACTGTCCGACCATGAAGGAGATGTCGCTCCCCTCACCCATTTCCTGAAGCTCGTCCATCTTACCTAAGATGCGATTCACTTCGGCGGGGCGGAGCGGATCGGGTTCCCCTTTGGTACCGAGGAAACCGAGCACGTTGGGGACGTTTCTGATAACATGAACCACTTCACCGGCCAGAATCGCCTCTACAAGGACATAGCCCGGAAGATAGTTCCGTTCTTTCGAAACCTTCTTGCCGTTCTTGACCTCGAAGTACTTTTCGGTCGGGATCAAAACTTGAAGAATCTGGTCGTGCAAGTTGAGGCGGTTGATTTCGGATTCAAGGTATTCCTTGACCTTCTTCTCCTTACCGCTGATCGCCTTGATCACATACCATCTCTTTTCATTTGACGTGTTCATCTCCCCTGCTGAATTGAAATGTTAGCCCTAAAATGCTTATAGATTCAATAAAACTCAATTAGAAATGGACGTGTTGATAGAACATTTCCAAGAGGTTTTTAAAAGAGATATCCATCAAGAATACCACCAAGGCGATAATCAGGGAAGCAATGGATACCACCACGACACTACTACGTAGTTCTTTCCAAGTTGGCCAAGTAACTTTCTCTTTCAACTCGGTATAGCTTTCCTTAAAGTAGTCAACAATTTTCATTTTCTTGAATCTTTTTCATAAAAAAGCACGGGCGGAAAGGCTCGAACTCTCGACACTCGGTTTTGGAGACCGATGCTCTACCAACTGAGCTACGCCCGTAGATAAGGGAGGCCTTGTTGAAGGGCCTCCCCTTGTTCAACCGATTTCTGATCAATCGTCGATGATCTCGATCACCTGACCAGAACCAACGGTACGGCCACCTTCACGGATAGCGAAGCGGAGACCCTTGTCCATAGCGATGTCAGCAATCAGCTTGACGTCGATCGTGACGTGGTCACCAGGCATCACCATTTCCATTCCTTCGGGGAGGGTGATCTCACCGGTAACGTCGGTGGTTCTGAAGTAGAACTGAGGACGATACTTGTTACGGAAAGGAGTGTGACGGCCACCTTCTTCTTTGCTCAGGACGTAGACCTGACCCTTGAAGTGGTGATAAGGCTTCACTGAACCGGGCTTGGCAATAACCATACCACGGCGGATTTCGTCCTTGTCGATACCACGGAGGAGCAGACCAGCGTTATCGCCAGCTTCACCTTCGTCCAAGATCTTACGGAACATTTCCACACCCGTGACAACGGATTTCAGCTTTTCAGCACCCATACCGAGGATATCAACGGGGTCACCAACGTGGATGACACCAGTCTCGATACGGCCCGTAGCAACGGTACCACGACCGGTAATGGAGAACACGTCCTCAATAGGCATCAGGAACGGTTTGTCGACAGCACGCTGGGGTTCAGGAATCCAGGTGTCGCAAGCTTCCATCAGTTCGTCAATGGCAGGAGTCCATTTCGGGTCGTCATTCAGAGCACCCAGAGCAGATCCGCGGATGATAGGCGTATTTTCGCCATCGAATTCGTACTTGCTCAGGAGGTCGCGGACTTCCATCTCAACGAGCTCAAGCAATTCCTCATCGTCAACGAGGTCGCACTTGTTCAGGAACACAACCAGGCGGGGCACACCAACCTGACGGGCGAGCAGGATGTGCTCACGGGTCTGAGGCATGGGACCGTCGGTAGCGGCGACAACGATGATAGCACCGTCCATCTGGGCAGCACCGGTAACCATGTTCTTCACATAGTCAGCGTGGCCAGGGCAGTCAACGTGAGCATAGTGACGTTTTTCAGTCTGATACTCGACGTGAGCGGTGTTGATGGTAATACCTCTTTCCTTCTCTTCCGGAGCGGAGTCGATAGCATCGAAGGACTTAATCTCAGACAGACCCTTCTTGGCCAGGTGCAGCGTGATAGCGGCGGTCAAAGTGGTCTTACCGTGGTCAACGTGGCCAATCGTACCAATGTTGACATGCGGTTTAGTTCTTTCGAATTTTTCTTTTGCCATTGTTATTTCAAATTATTTAAGGTTATTAATTCCTATAAACACTAAAGTGAGCCGATGGGGAGAATTGAACTCCCGACCCCTTCCTTACCAAGGAAGTGCTCTACCGCTGAGCTACATCGGCTTTTGTCATCTGAGCGGAAGACGGGGCTCGAACCCGCCACCTAAAGCTTGGAAGGCTTTCGCTCTGCCAAATGAGCTACTTCCGCTTGACCTGTGGGGGAGGGTGGACTCGAACCACCGAACTCATCCGAGGACAGATTTACAGTCTGTTGCAATTGCCACTATGCGACTCCCCCAAGTTTGGATAACTCAGAGCCGGTAGACGGACTCGAACCGCCGACAGGCTGATTACAAATCAGCTACTCTACCAACTGAGTTATACCGGCACTCTTTCTAAGAACACTCACTTCTCTTCAAGAAGCACACCCTCTCGGTCTGAAAGGGTGTGCAAAATTACATACTTTTTCGATACCTACAACTTTTTTCGATCTTTTTTTTTCAAAAAAACGATAAAAAGTTGCTATTATATTGTAAATCAAAGGAATAATTATTTGACAAATTTTCCCTTGTATTTTTCCAATTGCTTCTTCAAGGCGTCAACGGCGAGATCCGTCGCCTCCTCGAAACTTTTGCACTGCTTGCTGGCGAACAAATCGTCGCCTTTCAACATCAAGCGGATGTCGGCAATCTTGTTCTCCGGGGTGTCCGTGTTGTCCAACTTCAACGTCACCTCGGCACCGATCACCTCGCTGAACTTGCTGCAGACTTTCTCCACTTTCTGCGTGATGAACGCTTCCAGGTCGCTACTGGCCCTGAAATGCACTGAATTGATCATTACTTTCATAATTTCTCCTTTCTTTTGTCCCTTTCGGGTGGTTTCTTATTCTCCCCTCCTAGCGGCTCATGAGCCTTTCGGATGGGCTTGTTGGTGTATTTTCTTCAGTTGTTCGATCGTGTTGTGCGCATAGACCTGCGTCGTGGCGAGCTCGGTATGGCCCAACAGCTTCTGGATCGCCACCAGGCTGGCCCCCTCGTCGAGCAGGTGGGTCGCAAACGTATGCCGAAGCACGTGGGGGCTCTTCTGCTTGAGGGAGGTCACCCCCTCCAACATCCGATGCACCTTGTCGTACACGAAATACGGCGTCATCTCCTGCCCCTTGTCGTTCAACAGCAACCGGTCGGGATGGGTCGGGAACCGCGCGTCGCGCAGGGCCTGGTAACCGTCGATCTGCTCCAGCAGCGCACGGCCCACCGGAATGAAACGTTCCTTGTCCCGCTTGCCTAGCACCTTGATGCGCATCGCCATCCGGTCCACATCCCGGTCGCGCAACCCGATCAGCTCCGCCTTTCGGATGCCGGTCTGGTACAAGATTTCAAACAACAGGGCATCGCGTTTTATTGTGTAATCCTCCACATTTTCGAACGACACCTTATTAATATCCTGTTCGGAAACGAATTTGACGAGCGGCTTCGGCTGCTTCAGGCTCTTGATGCCAAACATGGGCGACTTCTCCACCCTCCCCTCGCGAAGCGCATATTTATAAAAGGTGCGCAACGAGGAAATCATGCGGTTGATGCTTCGGTTGGACAGGCCTTGGCCTTTCAATTGCGCCAAAAACGACTTGACCATGGGGGTCGTCACCGCACACAGGTCCTCCTCCTCGTAGGTGGAGGCCAGATAGGCCGCAAAATCCTCCAAGTCGCGCCGATAGGCCTTGACGGTCAATGGAGAATAGCGACGTTCCGTCTGTAGATAGGTGATAAACAGGTCTAAAATGGGCATCGCAAAGGGCAATAAAAAAACTTCGTTGTAAAAATAAGCAAAAATGCTTATACAACGAAGCTTTTTTCAAAAAAAATTATTTCCCTATGGGGGCGAATCACATATTCTCTTCGGCTTGACGAAGCTGCTGCACGTAGATCGCCTTCAGACGCTGGGCGCGTTTGATCACGGAGGGCTTGGTGAACTTTTGGCGTTCACGGAGTTCCTTCACGACGCCGGTCTTCTCATACTTTCTCTTGTAGCGCTTTAAAGCTCTGTCGATGCTTTCGCCTTCTTTTACAGGAATAATAATCATTTTAAAACACTTCCTTCTTTTAAATGGTTAGTACTAAAAACATGTTTTTGAGGGCGCAAAGATACAACTTTTTTGATTCCCAGCACGTTTTTGATAAAAAAACCTTTAAACCTTTGGCTTGGCGAAGTACCCCCAACGGCACGGCATATCTCCTTCGGAGATACGCAAGTTGCCTCTTGGGGGTACTTCGCCCGCCAAACCAGGTTATTATTGACCCGGCGTACATACGGCCCGGACAGAAGCACCGGATTGGCGATTATGGTGACCAGTGACAACTCCACTCTGAAAGCCAAAGGCGAATGCACAATACGGGAGCTCGGGGTCAATTGAATTCGACCAGAATATGCTAAGCCGGCCAATGCTATAGATTACATTATCATTGTATAAGCCAGCGTTTGGCAGGAAGAGGCTGTTGCCATTACTCGCAGTGAACAGGAAGCCTTTCACACCGTTTTGTGTGGTCGTGTCATGGGTCGTGCCATCGATCAACTCCTGCCATTGATCCACAGTGGGGATGTGCCATCCGGCACCCCAATTGGCACTGATGGCATCGTCTTCTGGCAGCAACTCACTCAAATCATCGGTAAAACCGTTGTAGCCGAAAGCAGGGTCGTTGCAATATTTGGTGAGACTATTGGCGTCGCCGTTGCAGTATTTGTAGGTGCTCCAGTCGTAGGTGGCCTTGGGGAAGATCTCACCCCAAGCAAAGTAAGAGCCATAGTCCTCAGGAGCATTGGCCCCCATGTTATGGGCGGCCCAAAGGGTGCCGCTCGGCAAGCCGAGGTCAACGTAGGCATGGCCATGATAGGTTCCGTCTCCGTCGCCACCGCCGCCTAGCTCGGTAGTGAAGCACTTGTCATCGCCATAGTAATAGTCCAAACCATACAAGGCGCAGGCACGCACATGGTACTGGGTACCAGGCTCAAGGTCGGTGAGGGTGCAAAGGAACGGTTCGCTCCAGTTCGTAGTGAAACGGTGTGCGTCTTCGACCGTAGGGTTGCTTTCCGTGCTCCAGCATAGGCCAAGGGCGCTCAGCGACACACCTTGAGGGACAGTGGCATCTCCCCCGCAAACGGCAGTTGTGGACGTGATGCCTTGGGGCGCGTAAGTAGTCACTTTCACTTCCGGATCGTTGTTCTCAGGGCGGCATCCAATGGTGAAGGCCACCACGGTCATTAGCAGGACGGCCGCTAAAGCCTTGATAGATCTATTCATATTTCTTATTTATTTGGTTTTCTTTCGTATTGCTGGACAAAAATAATCAAATAATCCAAAACGAAACCATTACCCCTTGATCTGCAGATTGAATCCTTCGTCAATCAACGGTTTCAGGAACGTCCGCATCTCCTCCACCGTGAACTTTTGCAGGCCCGCTTCAGGCGTGGGACGGTCGATGGTGTAGGCCATCACCTCACGGGGCTTCAACAGCCTGACAAGGTCCATCCAACCATCAAGCACTTCGGGTGAAGAGGAATCGAAGTCCTTTTTCTTCAGGAACATGGTCTGGAGGACGAAGTCGCCGTTGAACTGCTTCAAGGCCTCGACCACCCTCTTGACGTCGTATCCCGGCGCCGGGTGGTTGATCTTTTCCACCAGTTCGTTGGTCGGGGCGTCGATCTTCATGATGGGATTGTCGACTTTACGCAAGGCGGCGAAGATCTCGGGACGGTGCACCTGGGTGGCATTGGAGAGCACCGAAACCTTGGCTGAGGGATAATACTGGTCCCTCAAAGCCAAGGTATCGTCGATGATCTGCGGAAAATCGGGGTTGATGGTCGATTCGCCATCGCCGGAAAAGGTAATGGAATCCACGGGCGTGCCGTCGGCCACCAGCTGTTTCAGCTTGGCCTCAAGGGCTTCATGGACTTCGGCGGCCTTGGGCAACCGCGTGTCGTCACGACCGTCCTTGTTCCAGCCGCATTCACAATAGATGCAGTCGAAGGTACAGATCTTCCCATGCACCGGCAGCAGGTTGATGCCCAACGAACTGCCCAACCGGCGGCTGAAGATCGGACCGAAAACAGTTTCTTCCCTGATCATTTCAAAACCAGATTGCAATAAGTGTTAGTCTTAAGATCACTCGCCAAGCAGATGCTTGAACAGGAAATTGTCGATCTTGGTGAAGAGGTGCATCCGGCACTCGCCGGCTCCGTACTCATAGCCACCATAGATGCCGTGGTTCTTGTTGGGATAGATCATCAGGTCGAACTGCTTGCCGTTGCTGATCATGGCCTTGATGAGCTCCATGGCGTTCTGGTAGTGGACGTTGTCGTCGCCGCTGCCGTGGCAGAGCAGGTAGTTGCCCTTGATCAGCTCGGTGTTGTGTACCGGGGAGTTCTTGTCGTAGCCATCGGGGTTCTCCTGCGGGGTACGCATGAAGCGCTCGGTATAGACGTTGTCGTAGTAACGCCAGTTGGTCACCGGGGCCACCGAAACGGCCGTGCTGATGACGTCGGCGCCCTTGGTGATGCCGTTGGCCGCCATGAAGCCACCGTAGCTCCAGCCGTAGATGCCGATCCGCTCCGCATCGACGTAAGGCTGTTTGGCCATGTACTTGGCCAGGGTGATCATGTCTTCGGTCTCATACTTGCCCAGCTGGAGGTAGGTCATCTTCTTGAAGACCTCCCCTTGGGCGCCGCTGCCACGGTTGTTGATGGACACGCTGATGATGCCGTGCTGGGCGAGTAGCTGGAGCCACCAATAATCGCTGTTGGCCCAGGAGTTGTTCACCGTCTGATGGCCAGGACCGCCATACACGTAGATCAACACAGGGTATTTCTTGTTCGGATCGAAATCGGGAGGCAGGATCTGCCAGGCATCGACATCGACCTGGGTGCCATCGGGCAGCACGAAGGCCGGGTCGCTGATCTTGAAGAGCTTCTTCTCACCCAGGTTATAGTCGTTGAGCTTCTCGGCAAAGGCCTTGTTGTCTTCCAGCACACGGACCAGCTTGCCCTTGTTGGTATAGAGCTCGTACTGGGTGGGCTGGTTGATGGTGGAGTTGATATTAATAAGGTAGCTGAAGTCGTTGCTGAACCGGGCGTTGTTGGTGCCCTCGCGTCCGATCACCTCACGGATCTGTCCTTTCAGGTTGACGGCATAGATCTGTCGGTCGACGGGGGCGTTCTTGGCGGCCTGGAAATAGACTTCCTTCTTCTTGGCATCGTATCCGTAAACCTGGGTCACATCCCAGTTGCCGCTGGTCAGCTGTTTGACCATGGTACCGTCGAGAAGGTACAGGTAGATGTGGTTGTAGCCGCTCTTCTCGGAAGTCATCAGGAAACTGCGACCGTCTTCGAGGAAGGTCCAGTCGTCGGTGATGTCGATGTAATAGTCGTTGGTGTCGTCGAAGAACACGCGGCTGGCTCCGGTGGTGGCGTTGGCGGCCAGGATCTCCAGATGGTTCTGATGGCGGTTGAGGCGCTGGATGGCCAGCACGTTGGGATCCTTGGTCCACTTGATACGCGGCAGGTAGATGTCGGTTTCGGTGCCGGTGTCCATCTTGACGGTCTTTCCGCTGGCCAGGTCATAGACGAAGATCTCAACAATGGAGTTGTCCTCGCCTGCCTTGGGATACTTGAAGCTGTACCATTCCGGATACAAGCCTTCGAACTCCTCCATCTGGAACTCCTTCACCTTGGACTCGTCGAAACGCATGAAAGCGATCTTCTTGCTGTCGGGCGACCAATAGAAGCCCTGTGAGAAACTGAACTCTTCTTCATAGACCCAGTCGGGAGCGCCGTTGATGATGTGGTTGTAAAGGCCGTCATAGGTGAATTGCTTCTCCTCCCCTGTCTTCAGGTCCTTGATAAACAGGTTGTTGTCGCGCATGAAGGCAACCTTGGTGGCATCGGGTGAGAAGGTGGCGAGGCGTTGCTTGCCGTTTTCAGAGAGCGGCTGCAGGGTTTTGGCCTTGATGTCATAGACATAATAGTTCGCCGTATAGGAATGCCGATAAATCGACTCCATGTCGGTGAGCACCAGTAGCTTCGACTCGTCGTCGCTCAGCTCGTAGTTCTGCATCGGGACGGGAGCATCGGCGCCCTCCAGCACAAGGTCCTTGATATCGAAGAGGGTGTTGACGAGCTTGCCGGTCTTGTAATTATAGATATTGAGGGCCCCTTTCTCGAACGAGCCGTAGGTGACGCCGTCTTTCATGGAGTTCATGCCGCGGACACTCTTTGCATAGAAGGTGGGACGCTGGTACAGGTCCTCAAGGGTGATGTTTTTCTTTTCCTGCGCGGTGGCGAGGAGCGTTCCCATCAGAAGGAACAAACTTACTAATGCTAATTTCGCTTTCATACCATTTGATTTAACTGTGACGCAAAGGTAAGCTATTTTTTGGACATTCTCCCACAACGAAACAAAAACAGCCTTAAATAACTTTTGGATGAACGCAAAACAAAAAAAGCCAGCGTTTGCTGGCTTTTTTGTTTCGTGGGACGTACTGGACTCGAACCAGTGACCTCTGCCGTGTGAAGGCAGCGCTCTAAACCGACTGGGCTAACGTCCCTCCGATATAAAAGAGACGCAAGGCGTTGCGTCTCTACGATGTGGGGCGAACAAGGATCGAACTTGTGACCTCATGCCTGTCAAGCATGCGCTCTAAACCAACTGAGCTACCGTCCCATTGCGGATGCAAAAGTACAGCTTTTTTTGTTATCTCCAAGAAATCGGAGCAATATTTTTTGAAAAAATTAAAAAAATGCCTACCTTTGCCCTGCCAAACAAATCGGCATTATTCTGTAATTTATTAAAAATCAAAATATTATCATCATGATGCAACACAACATTGTTCCCGTTGACGTAGCGAAAAAACTCTTTGAAGAAAGCGGCTTGGCCTGCATCGGCAAAGCCGGTATCCGTGAAATCAACAAACTCGCCCGCGACATCGAGGCCGCTGCTGGCAAAAAGTTCATCCACATGGAGATCGGCAACCCCGGCCTGCCGCCCGCAAAAGTCGGCATCGAAGCACAGATCAAGGCCCTCCAAGAAGGCGTTCCTGCCAACTACCCGCCCATCGACGGCATCCCGGTCCTCAAGAAAGAGGCCGCTCGTTTCATCAAGAACTTCCTGAACCTCGACGTGGACGCAGCCAACTGCATCCCCACCGTGGGATCCATGCAAGGCGGATTTGCCTCCTTCATGATTGCCGGACACGCCAATACCAAGAAAAATACCATCCTCTTCATCGACCCGGGCTTCCCGGTACACAAGTTCCAGAACAAGGTGCTGGGCATCCCCATGGAGCACTTCGACATTTACGACTATCGCGGTGAGAAGTTGCGTGCCAAACTCGAAGAGGTGCTGAGCAAGGGCAACATCCACAGCCTGCTCTACTCCAACCCCAACAACCCGACCTGGGTGTGCCTCACCGACGAGGAGTTGCGCATCATCGGCGAGATGGCCAACAAATACGACGTCATCGTCATGGAGGACCTCGCCTACTTCGGCATGGACTTCCGCAAGGACTACAGCCATCCCGGCGTGGAGCCGTTCCAACCCACTGTGGGCAAATACACCGACAACTACATCCTGATGATCTCCAGCTCCAAGGCCTTCAGCTATGCCGGCGAGCGTTGCGCCATCATCGGCATCAGCAACAAACTGGCCAGCCGCCATTATCCCGACCTGAAAGCCTTCTGCGGCCAGGAGGTCTTCTTGCGTGCCATCCTGTTCGGCGCCCTGCACCCGCTCAGCTCCGGCACCTCCCATTCGGCACAACACGCCTTGGCCGCCATCCTGAAAGCGGTCAACGACGGCACCTACAACTATCGTGAAGACGTGCTGGAATACGGTCGCAAGGCCGAACTGATGAAGAAGGCATTCACTGAGAACGGCTTCTACATCACCTACGACGAGGACTGTGGCGAACCCATCGCCGACGGCTTCTACTTCACCTTCTGCTACACGGGCTTCACCGGCGCCGACCTGGTGGAAGAGATGCTGTACTACGGCGTGTCGGGCATCTCACTCGACACCTGCGGCAGCCAGAAACAAGGCATCCGTGCCTGCACCTCGCTCATCCAACGCGAAGAGATCCCGGTGCTGGCCGAGAGACTCAAGGCGTTTGCCATGGACCATCCGGTGAAATAATGAGAATGGAATAGCGAAATCTTCAACCAAGCGAAGTTGACAAAGGAAAAGCGCCATGAAAAAACCACCTCGCAGGATTTGGACCCGTATCTTGACAGGACTGGCATTGCTATTTGGTGTCAGCAGCTGTTTCGGCATCCACACGCCTAAGGTTTATGGACCACCCCCTGCGGAGTTGTATGGCCCACCGACACCCGAGGTGGAGGTGGACTCCACGACGAATACCGTCAACGAAATCGAAGAAGAATAAAAATGAGCGGAGCAACCCAAAAAGGATTGCTCCGCTTTTCTTTGCATAGCTAGAATCTTTTGCTAAAACCCAAAGAATTCCTTCAGCCCCTCTTTGGCTTGCAGCTCATCCGGGGTGAAGCCGTAATGCGAGGCTGCCGACAGGGTGACCACCTTTTCCAGGAACGCGTCGTAGGGCAATTCAAACCATTCTTCAGGAATCTCAGTACGGATTGTGCCGCCGTCGTTGTGGCCACCACCCCACCACCAGGATTCATCAAGCGAAGCCTGATAGGTGCCGTCATCCATTTTTTCGAATGCATACCATGTGGTCCATTCCTGCATTCCATCAGGGGTTTTAGGCCCTTCGTAGTGCGCAGCGGAATGATCTTTTTCGGAATAGCCCGGTTGTCCCTTCTCGGCATCACAACGATAGACCCAAAACCGCTCCCCGGTCTCCTGTGGGACCCGTTCCAACCGGAACGGGCCATCCACATAGATGGGCCTTTTCTTACCCGCCACGCGGTTGGATTCCGTCATCATCGCCTTCAAGGCGGCAATCGGCCTTTTCTGCGAGCGGTCTTTCAACAAGCCTTTCTCCTCCAACTGATCCTTAATTTGCTTGATTTCACACTCCCATGTATTGACCGAATAGCTATGGGTTCCGTCACTAAACACGTAATAAAGTCCCGCAAAGACGCCGTTGCAGGTCAGATTATATCTATCAAGGATACGCCTCATGGTTTCAAGGTTTAAAGGATATCATGATAAATGCCAGAAGCGCCAGACATGCTGCATTCCGAGGTGGCGGCAGTGCCCGTATAATGCAAATCGCTCGAACCCGAGAGGCTGACCCTGATGGTGCCGTCACAGTGGATATAGGCGTTGCTGGCACCGGCCATCGAGCCTTCGCAGCGGTCGCAGGTCAAGCCATATCGGCTCCCGTTGACGGTCTTCTTGATGTCGCTTGCTCCAGTCAGATCCATTTTGAGCAAACCGACTTCACCTTCAAGGGTGGCATTCGAGGAACCGCTCAAATCGATGTCAAGTTCATGGGCCATCACGTCTCCCTTGATACTGGAGGCACCCGACAGGTCCATATCGATCTTGTCGGCCAGCACGTCGCCAGCGAAATCAGAGGCACCCGACAGGTCAATATCCACTTCATCGGCATCGAGGTCACAATAGAATTCCGAAGCCCCCGACAACTCCACATTCACTTTTCTTCCCACAAGCCCGAATTCCGAATGGAACTCCGAGGCGCCTGATAAGTCAACATCCTTCAAATCAGCGTTATAAGGCAGAATCACCGTCATGTCCGCTCCACGGTTGGTGTGCCATCCTGAGAGATAGATTTTCAAGGTGTTCTGTTTGATTTCGACCACTACATTCGGCATGACATGTTCGCCCGCGGTGACAGTAACCACGGTTGCCGCAGTGTCAACATACACATCGAACGCATCTTCCACATCAAGTTCGGTGTAGGTCCCGGCAATGCTGAAATCCTTGGTGACGGGATTGCCGGCAAACTTTTGACAACTGGCAAAGGCAAACAAAACAAGGGTCGAAAGAATGATCCAATACTTTTTCATTGATAAAGGCCGCTGTTATAGACCATCGGGACATCGGTTTTTAGATTAAAAAAGACATAATTAATAACGTCAGCGAGCGTCCTTTATTATCCGATATAAGAACAATAAGGCAATGGTAATTATTTTTAACAATATTCATGTTGGGATTCAAATTATTACTATATTTGTCACCCTTTAAAGAATTCAAAGAACATGCATAAGATTTTCGCCTTTGTATTGGTATTTTGCGCGCTGACTGGATGGGCACAGAGTCCACTCCTGAAATCGCACTGGACACAGAATTATCCCTACAATCAACTTTGTCCAACGGATCCATTTGAGAATTACGCGCATAGTTATGCCGGGTGTCCCGCTGTTGCCATGGGACAGATCATCAATTATCTGCAAACCACGCAAAACACCCGCTTTGACGATGGTGACGACTATTATTCCAGTTACGCTGGTCGCAACTTCCATATTGACGACGATTGGGAGACGTATTCGTTCCCTTCCTTCCCGCAGTTAAACGAGTTATTGGACTCCGTGGATGCCGCTTTCCAGCGCCACGAGGAACTTAGCGGTGAGTTGGCAGCTGCCGTGGTTTTTGCTTGCGGCACGGCCCTCACACAGGTCTATACCGCCTCGGGGTCATACGGTTCCGGCACCTACGCAGTGAATCAGGCCTTTGAGGCCTACCAACGCTTTGGCTTTACGGACTGCGTGCTGTTTCGTGAGCCCGATTCCTTGATGTATGCCACTTTGATCGCCAATTTAAAGGCCGGTTATCCTGCCCACCTGGCCGTCGAGAATCCCGCCGGAACATCTGGACACAATGTCGTCGTCGATGGCTATCGCGAATCGGACGGCAAATTCCACATGAACTTCGGTTACGGTGGATCATACGACAACTGGTATGACATTCCCGATCCGAATTTCTTTTACGGATTGACCAAATTGGAGGGGATCATCCTGAACATCATTCCAACAACGCCACCCCCTACGGCGGTCCACGAGTCCTCTTTCCAACAACCGATGGAAGTTTATCCCAATCCCGTTTCCGACGTCCTTTCTTTAAAGAACCTTCCTTTGGAAACGGCATCGTATTCCATTTTCAATGTGTTGGGTCAAGAGATATCTTCGGGTACCACCAGTGGCAACATTTCCGTTGCCGGATTGCAAAAGGGCGTTTATTTCTTACAGATCAAGGGGGAAGGACTTCTTGAAACCAAGAAGTTTGTGGTGAAGTAACTTATCCTTCGTATCCCAATTGTCCAGGCAGACGGAGTTTTTCCTTTTTGGGGAAAGTCGATTCGTATGCCTCAAAAGCTTCTGGATTCTCATCCGCAACAAAGTATCCTTTTGGCGGACAATACGTCGCTTCCGTGATACCCATATTCTTTAGCCATCCGGGAATGAGCTCTTGAGCAAGGAAATAAGGCACTTCGGCATCGCGAGGCTCATCGTGATAATGGATCTTGGATTTGCTGGCGAGGTCAAAACCAGCATATTCATGGTGTGGTTTTCTTTGTTCTAATAAAATGTCCTTCTTGAACGGCAGCAAAGGTAGCAAAAACCGCAATAACGAGAACAGGAATGATGGATCCTAGGAAAAATGTCAATGGGACTCCGGCGAAAAGCAGAACTCCAGTCATTTTATTCGCAATGGTATGAGGAAAGATGCATTTCCTGTACATCACTAACGCAGAGATTTGATTGATGACTTTAATGACAACAATCGCTCCGCCCCAAATCCACAGCCACTTTGGAAATGCCAAAACAGGTATCAATTTAAAGCAGCAACCTATTACGAAGGCCAAATCTGCTAAGCTATCCAGAAGTGCCCCCATTTTGCTTTCGAAGTGGAGTTTCCGGGCGAGATAGCCATCCAGTATATCGCTAACGCCACAAACAAAAAAGATCACCCAGAACGCCGAGGCCTTGACTTCGAAAAACAGCAGGCCAATGGCCCCTAAGAACCTGAATGATGTAATGATGTTGGGCAGATGCTTCACTTCTTCGTCAAGTTTTTCCTTGCTTGGGGATGATGGGCGAATTTTTCTCTCGCAAGGCGATTGCAAAAATACAATAACAACACAAAAAATCCATAGCTTTGCAGTATGATTCAAAAAACATGTCAGAACTGAAGACGTTATTATCAAGTAGAATCAGCGTCAACGACGCCAAAGCATTGGCCCAAGCCGACATCAAAGAGGAATTGTTTCAGCTGCTCTTCGACTCCGACAAGCGCACTTCCGACAACGCCGCCTGGGTATTGACCCATTTGCCCAAAACCGCTGACCCATGGTTGGCCGAACGCCAAGACCTCCTGATCGATGAGGCCATGCGCACGTCAAGCACCACCAAACGCCGCCTCATCATGAACCTTTTGGATCGGACACCCTTTGAGTCTGACCACCTCCGCACCGATTTCCTCGATTTCTGTTTCAACACCATTCTTTCCGATGCGCCCGTCGGCGTGAAGAGCCTGGCCATCAAGCTGACCTACGCCCAAAGCGCCCATTATCCCGAGTTGCTCGAAGAGGTCAATGCCACCCTCCAGCTGATGGAACCCGACGAACTTCCTGCGGCCTTGAAGCATCTCAGAGGAAAGATGCTCGAAAAATAAACGTATTAAAAAGCATAAAACACGATAATTTAATAGCGTAGAAATATTTTCATTTATTTTCAAAGAATTAGGTATTTTCGGAGAAATTAAAGCAAAACATTTTGGTATTTTTGGATAAATCGCATGAAAAAATTTGCGTAATAAAAAGAAAAACCATATTTTTGCAGTAAAACAATAATACGTTATTGATAATGGAGAGGATATTCAAACGAAAACTCTATGATCGGCTTCTTGAATGGAAATGTATCCAAAACGGCAAGACAGCCATCCTAATCGAAGGGGCACGTCGTGTTGGCAAATCAACACTAGTTGAGCTATTTGCCAATAACGAGTACCAATCGCACATACTCATCGACTTCAACGAGGCTTCCGAGGAAGTAAAGTCTTTGTTCAACAATCTAATGAATATGGACTATATCTTTCTACAGCTTCAGGCCATCTATAATGTAGTCTTGGAAAAGCGCAGATCTGTCATTATTTTCGATGAGGTGCAGAAATGTCCACTTGCCCGCCAAGCCATCAAATATTTGGTAAAAGACGGTCGCTATGACTATATAGAAACGGGTTCACTCATCAGTATCAAAAAGAACACAAAAAACATAACGCTTCCCAGTGAAGAGGAGCGCGTCACGCTTTATCCGATGGATTTTGAGGAGTTTCGTTGGGCTATGGGCGACGAAGCCACCATCCCTTTGCTCCGCACATTCTACGAGAACAAACTTCCCCTTGGTCAAGCGCACCGCGAAAAGATGCGCGATTTTAGGCTTTATATGCTGGTGGGAGGTATGCCTCAGGCGGTCGAAGCTTTTTTGGAAACAAACAACTTCAGCATGGTAGATCTCGCCAAACGCGGTATAATCCAAATCTATCAAGACGATTTTCAAAAACTTGATCCAACGGGACGTTTGGAAACGCTGTTCATGAATATTCCATCACAATTGAGCCAGACCATCAATCGCTACAAGCCGTATGCCGTGCTTGGCGACGTGGACGAAACGAAACTCATGGAACTCATGAAAGACCTTGAGGACAGCAAGACCGCTCTTTTCTCCTATCATTCCAACGATCCTAATGTAGGCATGTCGTTGACGAAGGATATGAACAAGTATAAGATATTCTGTACCGACACGGGGTTATTTGTCACACTGGCATTTTGGGACAAGAACTACACAGAAAACGTCATCTACCAGAAACTATTAAACGACAAGCTCAATACCAATCTCGGCTACATCTATGAAAACGCGATTGCCCAAATGTTGGCCACATCAGGTAACAAACTCTTTTATTACACTTGGCCGAAGGATGCCACCCACAATTATGAAATCGACTTCCTGCTCTCACGTGGCGCCAAAATACATCCTATTGAGGTGAAATCATCAGGGTATAAAACTCATAAATCGCTTGACGTTTTTTGCGAGAAGTATTCCCATATCGTCGAACACCGTTATTTGATTTACACAAAGGATTTGATGAAAGACGGGCAATCTCTTTTGATCCCAATATATTTAACACCTTTCTTGTAAGGTCATTCAGCACCGTGCCGATTGAGGCGATGTTGACTCCAGGAAAGGATTAAACTTATCATCCTCTCCCCTACTTGCAATGCTCCACAAAGCTCGAAAAGATCGCCAGACTATCCTTATCCGTCCTGAACAGGTACTCGGGATGCCATTGCACGGCCCATACAAAACGCTTACCCGGCAATTGCACCGCCTCGACGAGGCCATCGGGAGCGACTGCCATCGGGACCAATCCTTTGCCGAGGTCTCTAACCGCTTGATGGTGCAACGTATTTACCTCCAAGAGGTCTTTGCCCAACAGCACCCGAAGGTCGCCACGCAAGGTGACTTGATGCGTTGGGGCGTCGTAAGGTTTGCCTTGTCGGTGAACAATCTCCGAGGGATGCTGTGAGGGAAGATCCTGCCAGAGCGTACCGCCCAAAAAGGCATTGATAAACTGAAGGCCACGGCAGATACCCAAGACCGCCTTGTCGGCCTGCAAAACCTTAGAAAGCAACAACGACTCCAGTTGATCACGCTCCGGACTGGAAACGATGGTTCCGGTAGCATCTTGCATCCCATAAAGCGCTGGCGAGACGTCTTGGCCACCGGTAAACAGGAATCCGTCGCAGGTCTCCACGATCCGATCCGCGTCTTCCTCAGAAAGGTCCAAAGGCAGGACAACAGGGAGACCGCCCGCTGCCTTGATGCCGTCTAGATAATCAGGCAACATCCAAATACTCTGGCGTGCCGCATCCCACAGGGGCGTGACGCCAATCAACGGAGACTTATTCAAAAAGCCGTCCTTCTGTTTCATTCTTCAGACACCTCCTCCATCTCCGAGGCTTTGATCTCATCCAACAACCGCATCGCCTTTTCGTAATCCTCAGCGAAGACGAATACCGAGGCGTCGCCTTTGATGGTGCCTGCCGCCCAACCCGCCACGAGGCTCTCTTCCTGGAAATTGCGGATCAGGAATTGGATGTCGTTGTCCTCCAGCACACTGCCGATGAACTCCGCATCGACGACCGAGCCGGAATAGATTCTTTTGAGTTCGTTGTTCATGATAGGGTTTTTTGATGGTTCCACAAAGATAAACAATTTCTAGCGCTCCTCATACAAAACCACCCCCGACACCATCCAATGGCTGAAACTGCCCCCTTCGTCAGCCCCTTGGGGGATTGCGATCCTAAGGATGTGCCGCCCAGGCTTCAGGTCGCCGAGGTCCACATAGACGGGATTGGTAGCGGTGCCGGGACACCAGCCAGAACGGGAATAGTCGGACGATGACACCCCGTTCCAAAAGTTGCCCGAAACGGGGTTCTGGTCGCGGAAAGTAGCGCAGTCGCAGCGCCAAGGCGTATGGGTAAAGCGCTTTACTCCATCGACGTAAATGGCGTTCTCCTTGGGATTGAACTCGTCGCCTCCGCCCCACCCTCCGTGGCCGGTACTCAGATAACGGAGACGCACATGGGTGGCGTCTTCAGGAAGGTCAAAGGAAACCTCAAGACTATCGGTGGCAAACAGCCGACCGTAGTTCTGACCCGCCATCTCCATCACGTTGCAGGTATTGAAAAGCGGAATGGAATGTTGACGACACGGGGCCTCCTCCCATTCATAGTCGCCAGGATAGGCCACAAGATCAAGCGACAGCCTGTGTCCACCCTTGTCATAGTTGCCGATAAAAGCACCAATGAGCACGTCGCCCTGCAACCGGTCGCGCAACTCACTGACCTCCTGTTTGTAGTAATTCTCATCTGTCCAGGTGAGGCCCTCTATCTGCACCTTGTCATTGAAATGGCCCGCGCCAAACGAAGTGAAAAAACGGACCAGCTCCACGGGAGGCAGGTAGTCATTCTCTGCTTTGATGCCTTGATACTGTTGGCCATCTTTCGCTTCGAAAACAGGCAGTGCCTCCACGCCCTGCTGCAACCCGTCACGGAAGCTCCCGGCCTTCTCCGTGGGAATCACAAACACCGATGCCGTGCGGTCGTAGGCATCCCCGTTGGAATGCTGATGGATCTCGGCAAAGAGTTGGTAATGCTCAGGAAGCTGCGGCAGCTGCATCCGTTTGACGATCACGGTTCCGTGACTGAAATGAAGGGTGGTATCGAAGGGAATCTCGCCTTGACAAGGTTCATAATCGGCAAAATGAATCTGCGCATCGGTGAAGACAGGGATGCGCATCACGAGTTTGTCCTTTCGCAACTGGCTTAGCGCACGGGAAGTCTTTCGCTCGCCCTTGTCTGAGGGAATCAATTCCTTAAGAGACCGGTCTTTTTTAAGGGTGCTTAAGTCCGTCACATAATTGCCATTTCGCATGCATCGAACCATCACGCCTTTTAAACGGCCCAATTGCGGCATGGCCGTGGCTTCAAAGCCGGGTTTCTCGGTCATCCACACCTCGATGGTATTGGAGTTGATGCTGGTTTTGTACTTTTTACAAGGATATCCAAGCACCTTCTCCTCCCCCTCCTCGGTAAACGTCACGTCGTTGTCGCTCAACGAATACGCGCTATAGTAACGGCTGTCGGGATATTGAAGCAGGGTGAACACGGAATCCTGTCGGTAATCCACAAAGGTAAGGCTTTCGGCATACCCTGGGATGGGATGACGAACCTCATGGCCGAGCGACTCAATCCTCAGCTGTCCGTTGTGTTCCCAGACCTGAACCAAGGTAGTATCTTGACGTTCAACAGACTTCACATACGATTGGTACCTAAGATGATGCTGTCCGAAGGCAGTTCCAACGAAGAACATGGCAAGCGCACAGAAGAGCTCTTTTTTCAACATGACACGTGTGTTTTACAGAGATTGCTTCACAAACTTCTTCGTCTCGCCATTCGTACGAAGCAGGTACACCCCCATGGGCAAGTCGGTGATCAAAACCCGATTCACCTCATGGTCAAGAGGAACGGTCTTCACGGTAGTTCCGGTCAAGTCGATGATTTCCGCTTGGCAGCCTTTACGATCCACAAATACATCGATAAAATCGGTAGCCGGGTTGGGACACACACGAAGCGATGATTCCGGTAGCTGATGGGTTTCATGTACCGAAACCGGTTGATCGGAATGGGCGTCGATCACGGCTTCAATCGTCCGGCTGCACACCGCACAGAAAGGCGCATAATTGCGCATCATGCAGTTTCGTTGCGGCCGATACATGCCTTCCGACAAATAGCCCCCACCCCTGAAAGCACCGACTACATTGTTGTACGCATTGGTGTTGGGCGTAGGAATCGGCGTTCCGGGCGCCACCAGGTCAGCCCATTTCGATTCAAAATCCACCAAAGTGGTGATATTGGGTTCCCAGGGCTCCACGTTCAAGTTGTAAAGCAACGCGAGCGGATTGTCAGGCTCTTCGTATTCATCGGCCAAACCAGCGAATGCATGGCCAAACTCATGGATGATGACGCTGGCCGATGACATGTTGCCCGACGTGCTCATCGAGTAGAAGTTGTAGAATCCACCTCCACCATACCGACTGCTATTCACCAGAATGTAGATCTGGTCGTAAGGGGCGTTGGCCGCAACATCCTTCACCGAGAAATAACTGCGCGTCGTGCAATAGCGGTCGATGTAGAAGGTATCGAAATGTGCGTTGAGGATGGTGCGTTTCCAAATATGGGAAGCAGGAATGTCAACGCCGCTCTCCTCGGAAGGAGCCAGCACCGCGCGGAAATTGAAGTCATTCATACGACTGGCAAACGGCTCCTCTTGGGCAAAAACAGCGACCAGATTCTGACAATCTTGCTGAAACCGAGACATTTCACCAGCGGTGTAACCTTCGGGCAAAATCACGATATCGACCTTGCTTTCAGGCGTGCCATTGACCAGGACATCATGAACGGGAAACACGTAGCGCTGCTCGGTGGTATTGAAGATCTCGTTAGGCTCATAAAGCCGTGAGAACACCTCCTCAAACACCCCATCGAAATTCCTGATTTCGAGGATGACGTAGGCCTCGCGACGCGGCAACGGCACACTCACCGACTCTTCGTAGCAGCGTTCCATCACCCTAGCCTCGTCGGTGGTTTTCCATTCCTGAAACAGCGTGTTGTAACCTCTTGAATAGATTACTGTATTAGTCGGAACATCAATCACTTTCACTCGGTTAGTCCCAAAGTTGAAAGGGTCGATCAGGTTGACTTTGGAACCCCCGAAATACGGCTCAATGACGAAACGCTCAAACACATAGTGTGAGCTGTCGGCATTGCCGCATTGGAACACATCCATGCGGAGCGAGCCTTCATTGAGGAAATACTGCTCAAAGCTGATGTTTTGCGCCCATGAAAGCACCGACCACGCCAGTGCAAACAGGATCATAATGGTCTTTTTCATATCACGTATTTTTAATTCATTGCTTCCTTAGTTAGGGTTTGCGAGTTGTTTTTGGATTACTGGTGTTTGTTCCAAATTCAATCATTTTCTCCAGCCGCTGCAACCTAATGAGTTCGTCTTCTTCGCTATAGTCTTCGGTTTCCACGCGTCGTTGGCTGAATTTTTCCAGTTCCTTCTCGTTGACGTTCATCATTTGAACGCAACGGTTCCGAACAGCCCGCATGACGACCAAGCCTTGCCAACTATACA
>JAEFAE010000046.1 GCA_016291135.1 Bacteroidales bacterium | reverse complement strand
AAATAGAGGATGCCCGTGAGGTTGAAGGGGTAGTCCACGTTGAGGTGGATGTGGAACAGCGGCTCGCCGAAGTTCATCGGGTAGAGCGTGTGGTAGAAGTCGTTGTATTCCTCGTCCTTGATGTCGGTCGGGGCTTTCTTCCACAGCGGTGCCACGTCGTTGATGATCCAAGGTTTCTCCACTTCCTTGGTCTTGGGTTTGCCGTCCTTGTCGGTCTCGCCCTCGATGGGTTCGCTGACCTTGTGGGTGCCGAACTGGATGGGGATGGGCAGGAACTTGCAGTATTTGTTGAGCAGTTCACGGATGCGGCCTTCTTCAAGGAATTCCGCTGCATCGTCAGCGATATAGAGGATGACGTCGGTGCCGCGGTCGCCCTTGGGGATCTCGTTCATGGTATATTCCGGGCTGCCGTCGCACTCCCAGATGACGCCGTTGGCGCCCTCTTCCTTGCAGGACTTCGAGATGAGCGATACCTTCGAGGAGACCATGAAGGCGGAGTAGAAGCCCAGTCCAAAATGTCCGATGATGTTGGCGGCTTCGGCCTCACTTTGGGTCTTGAACTTGGCGATGAACTCCTCCGCGCCCGAGAAGGCGATTTGGTTGATGTACTTGTCGACCTCTTCGGCATTCATGCCGATGCCGCGGTCGCGGACGGTGAGGGTCTTTTTCTTCTTATCGACTTCCACCTTGATGGTGAGGTCGCCGAGCTCGCCCTTGAACTCGCCTGAGGCAGCCAAGGCTTTCAGTTTTTGCGTGGCATCCACGGCATTGCTGATGATTTCACGCAGGAAGATCTCCTGGTCCGAATAGAGGAACTTCTTGATGACAGGGAAAATGTTTTCTGTCTTGACTCCAATGTTACCGGTTGTCATATCGTTATGTATTTAAAATTCAAAGATTCAAAGATTTAAAGATTTAAAGATTTAAAGATTTAAAGATTGGGCCGCTTCGCGTCATTGCGAGAACCCCGGAGGGCTCACCGACTATAGGGAGGTAACGAACGACGAAGCAATCCAGATGACGCGCGTCCTTTGTCAAAATACGTGCCATGGCAAAAACTGACATTTTGGCAAATTCCGTTTGGTTTATCAAAATCTTAGTATATTTGTAGGTTGTATTCAAAGAAGGAAGCTTATGAAAAAACTCTATGCTTTGTTGGTGATGTTTTTCCTGATGGGAAGCGTCTCCTCCCAAGTGCTCGTCAACGAGACTTTTGAGAATGGTAATACGGTCGATCAGACCCCGGTGGGCTGGATTGGTGATGGTGGCTGGAAAGCCGGTGTCACCATCCCTGACGACAACGAAGCCCGAGGCAGAAAGCCGCATACGGGCGATTGGTACATGTACGCCAAATACAACACCGACGTGTGGATCTATAAAGAGATTCAGGCCACTGCGGGCGAATACTACCGTGTTTCGTTCTGGTATGCCACCTGGCATGTCGATCACTTCAACCTGGAAGTCAAGGCCGGTGCTAGTGCCGATGCTGCTTCGATGACGGTTCCCGTCGTGCCGATGATGGTCGTTGCCAACGAGGACTATGAACAGACCTCAGGGGTGTTCCAAGCTACCAGTTCGGGCTCCTTCTATGTGGGTTTCCACAGCGTGGCCGACAACGGTCCTTGGTACTTGTCGGTCGATGATGTCGTGATTGAACAAACAGCCCAGTACTATTGTGAGGTGGAGCCGCTTACCCCCGACACCGCAGTGTATTTCGGGGAACCAGCCTATCTTCGTTTCCTCCTCAGCAATACCGGCGAACAATCGGATACCTATCAGTTCACCAGTACGGGCAGCCTGCCGCTGACCTTCTACCAAAACGGCACGGCGGTGTCGCAGGTGACGGTGCCTTATAACACTGCCATCGAACTGGTGGCCCAGACGACTTTGCCGATGGACCTGACCGATGGCGAGATCCTCCATGCCACTTTCGACGTGACCTCCGCACACAATGTGCCGGTGCAACAAGTCGATTTCCCAATCACTGCCCTGGCGCCGGTCAGTGAATTCCCGCTGATGGAAGGCTTTGAAAACACGGTCTTCCCGCCTGCCGGATGGTTGAATTTCGCTACCAATGGCAATTATGTCTTTGAGCGCTGGACGTATAACGACTGGCCAGCCTGCACACCCCACGACGAGAGCGCGGGGATGGCCCGCTATTACAGCTACATTGCACCGGAGGGCTGGACTTGTTCGCTGGTATCGCCCAAGTTGCAACTCAACCCCACGGACAACACCGTGCGCTATTGGATCTTCCGAAACTTCAACAACAACATCAACCGTCCAGACCGAATCAACGTGTATTACTCGCCGACCACCGACAAGGCCGACGGCACCTTGCTTGGCACGGTACATCGTAATACGATGATGGAACCTGTCGTGGGCGAAGTGAGCGATTGGTATGAATACAGCTATACCTTCGACAGCCCCGAAGGCTACGGGTTTGTCATCTTCGAGGCGGTGAGCGGCTATGGATGGAACCTCTGCATCGACGACATCTCCATCAACGTCACCTCGGTTGACAACGAGCCACCGTATATGGTGTCATTGGATGGCGCGCAGACCTGGGCCGACACGGAGATGAACCTGACCGTCAGGATCTATGACGAGTCGGGGGTCCCGGATCAGATGCAGGCGACCTATACCATCGACGGTCAGTCGCAGGATGTCGTTTTCAACAGAAGCTCCAAAGCCAATTACGACTATGAGGCCACCTTGCCGGCGCAACCGAACCATACCGTTGCCAGCATCGTGTTCCATTTGGCCGATGCGCTGGGTCACACGGCCGATTCCGATCCGTACGACCTGCATTGGGATTGGCAAGCCCCCATCCTCCTTGAAGGTTTCGAAGGCGAGCAGTTCCCGCCTGCGGGTTGGTCGATCGAATCCATCAACATGAGCTGGTTCTCCTGGTACAGAGCCAGGGCAGAGTGGGCTACCAGCTGGTTCGGCGATGAATATTACGTGGTGCCGCCGCAAGGTGAGCGACAAGCTGCTCTTGAATGGGATGAGTCGGAAGAATGGGGACCTCAGGACGAGTCGCTCGTCACCCCGCTCGTTGCAATAGAACGACCCGCGGTGCTGACCTTTGAGACCTCATGCCAATATGGGGTGCCGGATTACCATGATCATTTCAAGGTGGACGTCTTGAACACCAGTACCGGCTCCTGGACGACGCTGTGGGATGCCGTCGATCAGCCGATGTTCCTGAACAACTATGACGAACCCGTAAGCATCGACTTGGCGCCGTTCCAGGGGACCAACATCCGCTTGCGTTTCCGTGGCCATAACAATGGCACCGATGTGCTGACTTATTCATGGTTCATCGACAATGTGAAGGTCGTTGCGACGGATACCATCCCCGATGATGCTGTTGGAGCGATGGTTTCCGATGGACTCCGTCTCTATCCCAATCCCGTCAAGGATCAGTTGCATATCGATTCCAAGACGACGATCCGTCAAATGACCTTGATTACGGTCAACGGCGAGATGGTCGAGAACAAGAAAGTGGATGCCAACTCGCTGGATTATCCGATGGTGGGCCTTGCCAAGGGCGTTTATATGCTTCGTCTGCTCACCGACGAGGGCGTTGTCACCCAAAAAATCGTGCTAAGTGAGTGAACCATCCGTTCATAGAAAAGGATTGCCCTTGTATGCCAAGATCCTGATTGGCATGGCTTTGGGCATCGGTCTGGGCTTGTTGGGTGTCGCCCTGCATTTCGAGACTTTCATCCATCATTGGATTGGTCCTTTTGGGACGATCTTCCTTCGTCTGCTGAAGCTGATCGCAGTGCCCCTGGTGCTTGTCTCCTTGATCATCGGGGTGGTCAACCTGAAAGACATCCGAAACCTCTCGAAAATCGGGTTGAAGACCATCCTGATTTATGTTTGCACCACCATCATCGCTGTCAGTGTCGGCTTGGGGGCGGTTAGTCTGATGAGGCCGGGGCAATTCTTCCCCAAAGACAAGCAGTCGGAATTCATGCAGCGCTATGAGCAGACAGTGACCCAGCGGGAGGCGGATATGCAGCAGGTGCAGGACCAATCGCCGTTGCAGTTTCTCGTGGAGATTGTTCCTGAGAATGTTTTCCAAACGTTTGGCGACAATTCCAAGATGCTGCAGATCATTTTCTTTGCCCTGCTGTTTGGCGTGGCTATCGTATGTGTGGGGCCTTCCAAGACGGGCAGCATTGTACGCTTTTTTAACCAATTGAATATGGTGTTGTTGAAGATCATCGACTTCATCATGGCGTTCGCTTCGATCGGCGTGCTGGCGTTGATGGCCGACCTGATTGTATCGTATTCCGGCGACTTGGGGATCTTCTCTTCGCTGGGATTGTACGCGCTCACCGTGATCGTGGCCTTGGCATTCATCAGTTTCGTGATATATCCCCTCATTCTGAAACTGTTCACCAAAAAATCGTTGAAGGAATTCTATAAGGCCGCTTTCCCCGTGCAGATGCTGGCATTCAGCACCAGCTCCAGCGCGGCCACCTTGCCCTTGACCCTGGAGCGCACCCAGAAGCAGCTCGGCGTGTCGGAGGAGGTGTCGTCGTTTGTGCTGCCGGTGGGGGTGACCATCAACATGGACGGCACCAGCTGCTATCAGGCGGTGGCGGCGGTGTTTCTTGCTCAGGTGTTGGGCTTGGACTTGACTTTCTGGCAGATGCTGTTGATCTTGGCGACGGCCACCATCTCCTCGATCGGCACTCCTGGCATCCCTGGTGGTTCCATCGTGATGTTGATGATCGTGCTCGACTCGGTAGGCATCCCGATTGAGGGGTTGGCGCTGATCATGGGCATCGACCGGCCTTTGGACATGCTTCGTACGGTGGTCAACGTGACGGGCGACATGACTGTGGCGAGTGTGGTGGACCAGGGGACAGCCGTTTAGCGATGGATGATCCTGTCGATCATCGATGGAAGCGCTTTTTTTGTTGGATGGCTGTAACTTTTTCTTTGTTCGATCGTCTTACTATTGTCCATGGTCACAATCCAATCCCTTTGGTCTGGTCTGGACATGGATAACGTAAATAGTTTCTTCATACCTTCGTGATGGAATCGGCAGGCATTGGAGTCTGCCGATTTCCGTTTGCATTGTAAAGAATCTTTACACCGCTGTAAAAAAACGTTACAGTTGATGCAAATCTTTAAATCTTAAATATCTGAATTATAGATAGTTGTGTTTTTGGCACGTCAAATGCGTTCCATGATGCATCAGCAAAAAATGTGTCATGATGAATCGTAAACAGTTTTTTTTATTGGTGGTTGTGTTCCTTGTGGCCTTGACAGCTGTCAAGGCCCAGGACACCGTCACGATGGACTTGAAAGAATGTATGCGCTACGCCGTGGAGCATTCCACCAAGATGCGCATGGCCCAAGCCGATAACCGCGATGCACAAATCGACCGGCGCGACGCCATCCTGGCCGCCTTTACACCCACAATCGATGGTAATACCTACGCCTATTCCAACTTCGGAAGGAGCATCGACCCCGAGACCAACACCTATATCCGAACGACCTCGTTCCACAATGGCTACAGTCTCTCGGCTGGCATCAACCTCTTCAATGGATTCCAGGCGGTCAATAACCTGAAAATCACCCAGACGGCCCAACTGATGGGCTTGACCAAAGAGCAACAAACCGAAGACCAAATTTGTCTCGCCACGATGGAGGCGTACTGCAATGTGTTGTATTACACCGAGATGCAGAAAGCCTTGCAAGCGCAGGTGGCTACAGCGGAAAAATCCGTGCAACTCGCTACAAGACAGGAACAACTGGGACAGAAATCCCATGCCGACGTGGTGCAGATGCAGAGCGACCTCGCTGAGCGCCAGTACCAACTGACCACCTGTCGGAACAACCTCAACAGTGCGGTCATCACCTTGAAGGATGTGATGTTTTGGCCGATTGAAAAACCGTTGAAAATTGACGAATCGTTTTCGTGGCTTCCGCAATGCGACAGCCCTACAAACGAAACGGCTGTAGGGCTGTCACACCGTGGCAGCCGAACGGACGATATTTCCCAAATGGTGGAATTTGCCAAAACCAACATGCCCGCCGTCGTTTTGGCCGAAGGCACGATGAAAAACGCCCGTCTCGCCCTCAATACGGCCCGCTGGCAGTTGCTGCCCCGCCTTTCGCTCTATGGTGGCTGGTCGTCGAGTTACTTCACCTACCCGGGCATGGAGGGCTATGTGCCCACGCCCTATTTCGAGCAATTGAAGAACAACGGCGGTGAATATGTGCAACTCTCGTTGAGCATCCCCATCTTCGACCGCCTCTCGAAGCATTCCAACATCGCAAAGCGGAAGAATGCCTTAGACCGCGCCCAAGCCGACTACGAGCAGGCGCTCCAGACGGTGGAGGCCGAGGTGCGCCGCGCCATCGCCGACCGCGACGGCAGTGCCGATGCCCTGCGCCAGGCCGACACCCGCGCCGAATTACAGCAGGAGGCCTTCACGCTGAACACCAAACGCTTCGAGCAAGGTTTGATTTCGTCCATCGAATACCAGACGGCATCGAACAACTACCTCAATGCCCTCGCGGAACAATTGAATGCCAAGCTTCAATACTTTATCAAGAATAGTGTGGTTAATTACTATGGCGGGAAATCGTATTTAGAACAATGATGCTAAGCCGTAATCATAAGAACTCTCCAACCGGAATCTCAACAATTAAACAGTTAAACAATCTACAATCAACAATATGAAATCCTACCTGAAATTCCTATCCCGCAACAAGCTCTACACCGCCATTGAGTTCATCGGATTGAGTGTGGCCTTGGCCTTCGTCATCATCAGTTTCTGCTATGTGGTGCAACAATACGCCGTGACGCGCGAGAACCCCGACCGTGAGCGGATTTATGCCATCGGGTCAGAGCAGATGACCAACGCCTACGGTGTAAAGGAATTCATCGACGGCAAAGTGCCCGAGGTTGAGGCCGTGACCCATTTCTTTTACAGCAAAAACAAACTGATAAAGTCGGGCGACGAAAAGTATTTCGGCACCGTGCTCGACTGCGACCGCGAGTTCTTCGACTTTTTCCCCGTCCAATTCAAGGAAGGCAATGCCGACAACCTGAGCAATGCCCATGTGGCTTTCGTTTCAGATAGATTGGCAGCTAAAATGGAAGGCGAAATTGTTGGCCGTCAATTAATTACTGGAAAAGATACACTGAATGTGGTGGGCGTGTTCTCCGACTTGGGCAGTTCACTGCTCCTTGAGGCGGATGTTATCGGCAACATCGAAACCAGCCGCTTTGTGGAGATGTACAGGAAAAACCCCATACTTTGGGGGACTCATATCCATACTTTCGTGAAGGTGTGGCCCCATGCCAACCCTGCCGAGTTGCAGGAAAAACTGACCACGATTTGCCAAGAGCAATACGGCGACAAGTTCCAGACTTTCTACGGCGAAGAAGGAAAGGTTTCCATGCTTCGGATGGACAAGATTTTCTTTAGCGATATGAAGACGCACCTCAAGAAAGGCGACCGCTCCATGATGCGCACGATGATTTTTGTGGGCCTGTTGCTGCTCGTTTCGGCGCTCATCAATTACATCAACCTGAACGTGGCCCTCACGGGAAAACGCGCCAAAGAGATGGCTTCGCGAAGGCTTCTCGGGGCGCAAAAGTCCGATATCGTTTGGAAGTTCCTTGGCGAGTCGCTGTTTTTCACCTTGTGTTGTTTTGCGGTGGGCTTATTGTTGGCCTACGCCTTGGTGCCTTACGTCAACCAACTGATGGAGACTGATGTGGCGGTGCATATTCCGTTCACGGCGCTTTATCTTGTCGGCTATTTGCTGATGGTCGTATTGGTGGCTTTCTTGGCTGGCATCTTGCCCGCTGCCATCATTTCGCAAGCCCGCCCTATCGATGTGGTGAAGGGCACGTTCCGTTTCCGCAGCCGCAAGGGATTGATGCGGTTTTTCATCGTGTTCCAAAACGCCATTTCCATTGTGCTGATTGCCTTGACGATAACGATGGAGTTGGAGATGCGCCACATGGTGGAGCGACCGATGGGATTGCAGACCGACAACTTGTTTTTCATCAGTTCCAAGTTGAACTTCACTACCAAATCGGAAGCCTTCAGGGAGGAACTTCGCGCCCTGCCTTGCGTGAATGAACTGGCTTTGAGCAACAACGTGCCCGGAGTGACAGGAACGACTTTGAGATTGCCGAAAATGGGCGAGACGCAACCCAATACAAGTGTCATCATATTTGAATGTGACACGACGGCGTTCCGATTGTTGGGCTTTGAGGTGCTGGAGAAGTTTAGTGAGCCGAGCGAGGGAAGTTATTGGATGACGCAATCTGCCGTGGCTGGATTGACAGGTCTGCCTTACGGCGATTACAACTACGACACGATTATGTCTTGGAAAGAGACGGCCATGGGTAGTGGCGTTTGTGGTATCATCAAGGATTTCAATATGTTGGACGCGCTTCATGCCACCGATGAGGATTATACTATAGTCTTTGGAAACGGCGGTTTGGGGTATTCGCAACTTGGCCATCTGTTGTTGGAAATCGCGGGCGACCACGACGAAGCCAAAAGCGCCATAGATGCGGTCTATAAGAAACATTCCGAGGAGATGTTTGGCTCCTACGTTGAGCCGGATCATTTCGGTTTCGTGAAGGATGTCATCGCCTCGAAATATGCCAAGACGCGCCATCAGATGCGCCTCATCGAAATCATTATGGGCATTGCCGTGTTGCTGTCACTACTCGGCCTAGTGGCCATGAGCACGCATTTCGCCTTGGAGCGCGAGAAAACCATCGCCATCCGCAAAGTGTTTGGCGGCACGATGCAGAGCGAAATCCGCCGCAACTTGAAGGAATACATCGTTATGATTTTGATTGCCAACGCGATTGCCATTCCCATGGCGGTGTGGCTATGCAAGCGCTATCTGGAGGACTTCGCCTATCGCATCGACTTGCACCCATGGATTTTCGTGGTCACGGTGGCGCTGTCGTTTGTGATTGCCATCGGTTCGGTGCTTTGGCAGATTGTCTCGGTGGCGCGGGTGAATCCGGTGACGGCGTTGAAGAAAGAGTAGTATTTATCACAAAACCAACAAAACTTGCAAAACAATGATAAAGTCCAAAGAAAAGCGTGTGGCGGCTCGCAACCGCTTGCCGTTGGAAAGGAGCCGTTCCGAGTCAAGTTCGGAATGACGGGCGACTTTCCATGTGAGAAAGAGGTTTTGCAGGTTTTGCAAGTTTTGGTCAAAAAAGAAACAACAATCAAAATCTAACGAGTATGAAAACTACAATGAAATTCATGATGGTTTGCTGCCTTGTGGCGTTCTCGGCCATGAGTTACGGACAGCAACGTAAAACACAACTGAAGAATCGGACCGTGTCTGGTTATGTTCTGGATTCTTGTCAAAGGTTGCCTGTGGAATATGCTGCCATACAGACCTTTGAAGTGGACAATGAGAAAAGACCTTTGGTCTCAACCATATCCGACTCCACCGGATATTTCATGCTTTCAGGCTCCTTGCCCGACCAAGTGACTTTGACCATATCCTGTATCGGTTACGCAAGAAAGAGCGTACAAATCAACCTGAACAAGAACAAGACGAGAATCGAGCAGCCTATCCTGCTTCAACCAAGTTCTTTCACCCTTAATGAAGTATCGGTCACGACAAG
>JAEFAE010000022.1 GCA_016291135.1 Bacteroidales bacterium | reverse complement strand
AAAAACCAGAAACAGTTCGAAAAGATGATCGTAATGCGGTTAGGATGCGTGATTTTCTGCCATCTTAAAATGGATTTAAGAGTGTGGTTTTAAAAAATGATTATTTTTGCACTATAAAACCCTATGTACTGGTAGCAATGAAAGAGCAAAACCCAATGATGATTCAGCTTATAGCCGAGTACTTCAAGACCCAACCCGTGTTGAAGGCATGGCTGTTTGGCTCGTACGCCAGAGGAGAGCAACATCCTGACAGTGATGTGGACATCCTCGTTGTTTTCGACCAGGAGACCGGGAAAGGGGTGAGTTTGCTGAAGCATATCGGCATTGCATTGGATTTGGAGGACTTGTTGGGCAGGAAGGTTGATTTGGTTACCGATGGCACGCTCCTTCCCATTATCCATGAATCGGCTGAAAAAGATAAGGTTTTGATTTATGAGAGAGCCAGTTAAATGGAACAATATACCAATGAACTTGATTGTGAATTAAACATATTAAGAAAAAGAAGAAGTAGTTATTAACATATTATAAAACAAAGCATTAGCTATTATTTCGCGTTTAGCCAAGAGCCTCGGAAACTATTTGGAAATAAACAATCAGAAATAATATCTGGCAGTCTTTCAACAGGAAGACCTCACGAGTAGAATAATGCAATGCTTGTGCCGATTAGGTGCAGGCAACTTGTTTACTTGTAGAGGTTTCCGTCCGAGGCCGCCTCTCAGCTAAACGCAATAAGGGGCTTGCACCTTCCTTTTTGCGTTGGCGGATTGATAGCGTGCAAAACTATCAATCAATATGGCGAGAGTTGACTTAACGAATGCAAAGCGTGCTAAAAAAGATGAATTCTACACTCAATTAGGTGATATTTCGAAAGAACTCAAGTATTATAAGCCGTATTTCAAGGATAAAGTGGTTTTTTGTAATTGCGATGATCCATACGAAAGTAATTTCTTCAAATTTTTTGCACTGAATTTCAACTTTTTCGGTTTGAAAAAACTGATAGCGACATGCTATAATGGTTCGCCTATTGCTGGTGATGAGCTTCCTTTGCTTTTTGATGACATGGGTGAAGAACCTAAGAAGATTGCATATAAAGTAGAAATTACAGAAGTTAAGGATTATAATAGTGACGGTGCAGTGAATCTTACTGATGTGCAATATTTGATTCAAAATGACAAGAATGTGTTGTCGCGTTTGAAAGGCAACGGCGATTTTCGTTCGCCAGAATGTGTGGAATTGCTCAAAGAAGCTGATATTGTTGTAACGAATCCGCCATTTTCTTTATTTAGAGAATATGTTGCATTGTTGGTAAAATATCAAAAACAATATGTGATTATTGGCAATACTAATTCATTAGCCTGTAAAGAGATATTTGGATTGTTTCAAAAAGATCAGATCAGAACAGGTTACACGAATTTCAATGTAGGGATGTTTTTTTATGTGCTGGATAGCTTTGAAAAATATCATCATATCGAAAACGGTAAAAAAATTGCTCGTGTTTCAACATCTTGTTGGTATACAAATCTACCAGTATCGAAGCATAATGAAGATATTATCTTGTATAAAAAATATTCGCCAGAAGATTATCCCAAATACGATAATTACGATGCTATAAATGTGGACTCATATAAAGATATACCTTGTGACTATTATGGAGCTATGGGAGTTCCTGTGACATTTCTTGATAAATACAATCCGAACCAGTTTGAGATTATATGGCGAGGAGGAGATATTGAGTGGGCGGAAGCAGAATGTACCTTCTATACTCCGCCAACAAAAGAAATGGCTGACAATTTTAAAAAGCAGGATAAGACATGGAGAATACAAAATCCATATCTGTTAGACAAGGATGGATATGCACATGTGGTTTATCAGAGGATATTTATCCGTCGCCGTCAACCTATTGAATATCAACAACAAGAATCCAAGCTTCCAATGGCAGCTGAAGAACAAGCAAAATATAATAAACCATGAAGATAGAACTGCACCATATCACCGTCCGTGACCTCACCAATGGCTATGTGGACAATAACGAAAACGGCGTGCGCGCCTACGGCGGTAAACTTGATGTGCGTCCACCATTCCAACGCGAATTCGTCTATAAGGAGAAACAGCGCGATGCCGTCATCGATACGCTCACGCAGGGTTTCCCGCTCAATGTGATGTATTGGGCAGTGCGTGAAGATGGCACCTTCGAGATCATTGACGGGCAGCAGCGCACCATCAGTATCTGCCAATACGTCAACGGCGACTTTGCTTTCGACTTCCGCTATTTTCATAATCTCCAACAAGACGAACAAGATCAGATTCTCAACTATGAGTTGCAGGTTTACATCTGTAGCGGTACCGATAGTGAAAAGTTGAAATGGTTCAAGACCATCAACATTGCAGGTGAGGAACTTACAAATCAGGAGTTGCGCAACGCGGTGTATGCCGGGCCTTGGGTGTCCGACGCCAAACGCTATTTTAGCAAGAACGGATGCCCCGCAGCGAAAATCGGCAGCGACTACCTCACGGGATCGGCCATTCGCCAGGATTATTTGGAGACCGCCATTGACTGGATCTCGGACGGCAACATAGAACTCTATATGTCGAACCATCAGCACGATGTGAACGCTGCACCCTTGTGGCAGTTCTTCCAATCGGTCATCACCTGGGTTGACACTACGTTCCGTCCGACCAAAGAACGTAAGAAGATCATGAAAGGCGTTGAGTGGGGTATTCTTTTTAAACAATACAAGGATGAAGTGATCGACTACAACAAGGTCGATGAAGAGGTAAAGCGCCTCATCCTCGATGATGACGTGACCAAAAAGACGGGTATTTATCCTTACATTCTCACTCGCAAAGAAAAGCATTTGTCTATCCGTGCCTTCACCGATGCGCAGAAACTGTCGGCTTACGAAAGACAAATGGGTTTCTGTGCCGATTGCGGCCAGCATTTCGAGCTCTCTCAAATGGAAGCCGACCACATCACCCCATGGCATGATGGTGGGCGCACCATCGCAGAAAACTGCCAGATGCTCTGCCGGGAATGTAACCGACGAAAGAGCGGAAAGTAGTTTGTGGATTGCTTCGTCGTTCGTTACCTCCCTATAGTCGGTGAGCCCTCCGGGGTTCTCGCAATGACGACTCACCGTAACGGGCTGTGCGGTGGGCCGATGTTTTTGGCCTTGACCTTTTCGGTTCCTTTTGGGTCAAGCCAAAAGGAACAAAAAAAATCTTATCTTTGCGCCCGCAAAAACCCTAATACCATTTTAAAATGAAAAAAGCATTTATGATTGCAGCCGCCGCTGCCATGCTGTTTACCGCTTGCGGCAACAACAACACCAAGACCGACAACCAACAAGCCCAGAACGAACCCGCCGTCGAAGAGACCGTCGTGGAAGAACCCGCCGTCGAAGAGACCACCCTTTGGGACCACTACGACTGGCACCTGAATCTTCCCAACGAGGGATGGAAAGTCAGCAACGCCTACTCTGAGATGGGGATCGAATACGTGGAAGACTGGTCCGACTTCAATATCAAGGACTGGACTGAGGAGGACTATGACCAATTCCTCACCAAATATCCCGCTGGAGATTATTTGGAAGACATCGTCACCGGCGATTATACCTGGAAAGTCATCCCCAACGTCGGGAAATACAAGTTGTCCTTCTTCACCTACAACCCCGACCGCAAACTGGCCGTCCGCGTTGGCTCTGAAGATATCGACGATCCCAACGACGAGCGCGTGCAGACCATTCTCCGTGGCTTCGGTTTCAATTGATTCAGCACAGCCCCAACAAAATAGCGTCATCACAACATGATCTATCCGGAACGCTTCGAGCAGAAGATCGGTTTCACCCACATACGGGAAGCCGTCAAAGGGCACTGCATCAGTGCCATGGGACTGGAACGCGCCGAGACGATGGACTTCAGCACCCATCGCGAAGCCATCGAGCGGAGCCTCAACCAGACCATGGAGTTCGTACAGCTGCTGCAAAACGGCGTGCCTTTCCCGGTACGGGACTACCACGACCTGCGCGAAGCGTTCCAACATATCAAGATCCCGGGGACGAGCATCCGATTGGAAGACCTGTTCGCCCTCAAGCCCTCGCTCAACGCCCTCAGCTATATCCTGAAGTTCGGACAGAGCGAGGCCCGCGCAGACTATCCTGAGCTCTGCGCCCTCACCGACGGCATCGAAGTCGACCCCATCGTGTTCAGCGAGGCCAACCGCCTCGTCGATGACAAAGGCGAGATGCCCGACAACGCCTCGCCCGAGCTGATGGAGATCCGCCGTAGCATCCAACGCAAGCAAGGAGGCATCGAACGACGCATCCGCCAGATCATGAGCGACGCCAAGACCTCAGGATGGGTCGATCCCAAGGCGGAACTCACCATCCGCGACGGACGCATGGTCATCCCCGTCCATGCCGGCGACAAACGCGCCCTCAAGGGCTTCGTCCACGACGAGTCGGCCACTGGACAGACCGTCTACATCGAACCTGCCGAGATCGTGGAGACCTCCAACGAGATCAAAGAGCTGGAGTATGCCGAACGGAGAGAGATCCAGCGCATCCTCACCCAGTTCACCGACCGCATCCGCCCCTTCCTGCCCGACTTGTGGAAGGCATGGGACCTGCTTGGCCAACTCGACTTTATCCGGGCCAAGGCGCTGTTATGCAAGGACCTCGGCGGCGTGAAGCCCGTCATCCACGAGAAGCCCTGCTTCCATTGGATCCAGGCGCGCCATCCCGTCTTGGAGCAGAAACTCAAGTCGCAAGGCAAGCAGATCGTACCCTTGGACCTCGACATGGACGAGACGTCCCGCATCCTGGTGATCTCAGGCCCCAATGCCGGCGGCAAGTCGGTCTGCCTCAAGACCACCGGACTCATCCAATACATGCTGCAATGCGGGCTCTGTGTGCCCATGCACGTGGATTCCGAATGCGGCCTGTTCGAAAGTCTGTTCATCGACATCGGCGACGAGCAGAGCATCCTCGACGACCTCTCCACCTACAGCTCACACTTGCGTAACATGAAGGTGCTGCTGGAACACGCCGACCAGCGTTCCCTATTCCTCATCGACGAGTTCGGGACGGGCACGGAACCCCAGCTGGGCGGCGCCATCGCCGAAGCCATCCTATTGGAACTCAACAAGAAAAAGACCTTCGGCATCGTCACCACCCACTATGCCAACCTCAAGCTGCTGGCCGACCACCACGAGGGCATCGTCAACGGCGCCATGCTGTTCGACACCAAGTTCATGCAGCCCATGTACATCATGGTCACCGGCAAGCCTGGCAGCTCCTTCGCCTTCGAGATCGCCCGTAAGATCGGCTTCCCCCAGCACATCCTGGACGACGCCACCCACATCACGGGCGAGCAACATCTGAAGTTTGAACAGCAGCTGCAGCAACTCGAGGTCGACAAGAAAGCCCTCCGCAAGAAAGAACGCGACCTTCAGGTGGCCGACACCCTGCTCAGCGAGGTGGTGGACAAATACAAGAAACTGCTCAACGAACTGGAAAGCAAGAAGAAACAATACCTCCGCGAGGCTGCCGACGAGGCCCAGGAGCTCATCGACAAGGCCAACAGCCGCATCGAGCTTACCATCAAGGAAATCAAGGAGGCTCAGGCCGAGAAGGAGCGCACCAAAGAGGTGCGACAGGAGCTGAAAAAGACCAAGGAAGAAATCGCCGAGACCGCCCGGAAGGCCACCGAGCCCAAGCCCAAGAAGGTGGAAGCCGATACGCCCTTGAAGGTGGGCGACACGGTGTGCATCGACGAGATGGAGATCGTGGGCGAGTTGGTGGCCATCAGCGATACCGACGCCACCGTGCTCTTCGATGCGGTGAAGCTGCGTACCACCCCCGACAAGCTCCGCAAGGTGAGCCGCGCCGAAGGACGCAAGGCCCTCAGGAAATGGCAATCGGGACTGGCCGACGACCTCAGCGAGAAAGCGGAGCATTTCGACCTCACCCTCGACGTCCGCGGACAACGTGCCGAAGAGGCGCTGGACAACGTGGCGAAATACCTCGACGAAGCCAAGCTATTGAGTATCAAAGAAGTAAGTATCTTGCATGGCAAGGGCAACGGCATCCTTCGCAAGCTGATCCGCGCGTTCCTTAGCCGCGACCACGACGTGGCGCATTTCGCCGATGCCTCCCTTGAGACCGGCGGTGCAGGCATCACCAGGATCCAGCTGCGATAACCCCCTCACCCAGTCAAAACACAACCCCGCCGGGGTAAAAAAGCAAGGGGCGCCCCTTCCGAGGCGCCCCTTTAGTCATTCCTTTGAAAAGCACTTATTTCTTCCTGAACAGGGAGAGGATGAACAGCAGCACTACGGCGCCGAGGGTGCCCACGAGGAGCCGGCCCCAGAAGGTGCCGCTAGCAGCGAGGCCAAGCATGCCGAAAATCCAGCTGCCCAAGACGCCGCCGACAATACCGACGAGAATGCATACCAAAAGGCCCATGCCTTTGCCCATGATCTTACCGGCGATGAATCCGGCCAGTGCTCCAATTGCTAAGGATACGAGAATTGATGCTAACATAGCTGTAGTTGTTTAGTTGTTAATAGGTTATTTTGAATTGGTGTGTTTTCCGTTTTCCTTTCCTCAAAGTCCGTTGGTTTTCATGTAGTTGTCAAGCTCCTTGTTTTGACGGTCAATGAAGTCGAGGAGCTCCTCGCGGCCTTGCTTGGTCTCCGACGAAGTGATGAACAGCGGCGGCAGTTCCTCCCAGTCTTCCATCAGCCTTTTCTTGTAGGCCTCGACATTCGACTGCAATTCGGCGTTGCTGAGCTTGTCGGCCTTGGTGAAGACGATGCAGAAGGGAATCCCGTTCTCCCCCAGCCATTCCATGAAACCCAGGTCGCTGTTTTGCGGTTCGATGCGCGCGTCGACCAGCACAAAGGTATAGAGCAGGTTACGACGGCGGGAGATATAGTTGGCCAACATGACCCGCCACTCCTCGCGCGACTTCTTGGAGCGCTGGGCATAGCCATAGCCGGGCAAGTCCACCAGATACCATTGGTCGTTGACCAGGAAATGGTTGATGGCGATGGTCTTTCCAGGCGTGGAGGAAGTCTTGGCCAACCCCTTGCGTTGCACCAAAGCATTGATCAGCGACGACTTGCCCACATTGGAACGGCCGATGAAGGCATACTCGGGCTTGTTGTCCTTGGGAAGCTTTTCGAAGCGGTTGTTGCTGGAGATGAAACGGGCGTCTTTGATAATCATGGCTTAACTCAGATGAAGAGGTTTCTCATTGGGTTCGTAGGTCAGGTGGCGCTCCACCTTCTCTTGAAGGATATCCTTGATGGTCACCAAGATACCGGTCTCTTCCACGTCCCCGAAGGGGGCGTTGAGGGCCGTGCCGAAGGAACGCATCGTGGACGATAGGCTCATGTAGGCATTGACCAACGGCGGCACGGCGGCCCCACGTTCCCGCACCTGCTTGACGAGGATCCGGTAGTTCTCCGCGTAGTTGTTGCCGGTAAAGATCGAACGCAGCGTATCCTTGTCCATGGTGATGGGCAACTCGAGTTCGGGATGCGGATACACCAGACGGTCGGGATCGGAGAACTGCGTCTGCATGAAATAGAGGATCATGTCGCGCGAGCCCCGTTCCAGCTGGGGATACATGGTCACCTTGCCGAAGAAATAGCGCGCTTGGGGAAGCAGGTGAATCAGCGACCCAAGGCCGTCCCAAAGGTTGTCGAGCGAGTAGATGCCCTTGGAGAGGCTCTTCGAAGGCTGGTATTCAGGCTGGACAAAGGAGCGGCCCAGCTCGATGGTATAGGGAAGATACTCCTTGACGAAGCGTTCCGAGTAATGGAAGAGCTCCGAGGTCGGGGTGTTGACTTGTCCTTGTTCGTTGACCTTCAGATGGTCGCACATCAGGAACCGGTAGCCACCCACGATGGCCTGGTCGTAAGGGTTCCATACGATCAGTTGCTCAAAGTGGTTCTCGGGGTCGAGGTCGAAGATGTCGAGGTCGCAGTCCAGGCCCGTGCCGCCTCCTGAATCGCGGAAGCTGATCTCACGGAGCCGTCCAATCTCGCGCATCACATTCGGCGCATTGAAGGCATTGAGGATGTAGATCTCGTTGTGTCCGTTGTTTGTCTTCCGGAAGAAGCGTTCTTGGGTCAACTCCTCGAGAAGTTTCGGTATCGGTATGGGGTCGATGATGGTTTTCATGTTCATGGCGAAAGGTTTTTGGGTCAAGGTATTTGATAATCCTTGTCGGGATCGAACACCAGGTCTTTGTCCTGGGCCAGGCAGTAGGAGAAGCACCGCAGCTTCTCGGCCCACTGTGCATCGGTGTATCGACGGTCGAAGGTCTGGTATGGAATGGGTTTGCCAAACACGATGGTCAGCGTCTTGTTACGTTGTTTAAAGAACTCGTCGGGCAGGAAGGCCATCTCGATGTTGACCTTGATGTTGAGGCGTTTGCGAAGCCTGGCCAGGTTGTAGAAGAAGCGGGTGTTGTGCCCGTCGATGTGGGTAGGGACGATGTCACGCTGGAACTCCCTCGCCTTGACGATGAAGGTCTTTTTCCAATCCAAGTCCATGACCTTGCCTCCCTTGACCTTGCGCGAGCACAACCCGAATGGGAAGTAGCAGATGGCACGGTCCGAGGCGAAGGTCTCGTTGAAGAGGCGGACGTTCTCCTCACGGTTGCCGACCCCCTTCCCTGCCTTGTTGACGGGGATGAAGATCGGTTGCAGGTTTTTGATGAACATCAAGAAGTCGTTCACCGGCGTGACGGGTTCGGGACAGTAGTTGCCCACCGTACCGATGAGGGCGATGCCGTCGAGGCCGCCCAAAGGATGGTTCGAGGCTACCAGGATCCGCGGCGAGGCCGTCAGGTGCTCCACACCCTGTTCAACGACGTTCAGGTTGAAGTCCTTGATCACGTCGTGCACGAAGGCCACACCCTCGTTGGCACCATAGGTGGAGAGGATGCGGTTGATGTCCTCCTCATGCAGCAGGCGCTGGATCCGGCGGAACAGCCAGTTGGGCATCCGCTTCATCAGTTTCGGGGCCTTGGCTTCGAAGATTTTCCTAAGATCGATCAGGTTGTTGTATTTGTCTTCCATAGGAATCTTGTTCCATTTTAACCTACAAAAATAAGAACTAATTCCGAAAACCTTTCATTTTGCACAGCTTTTTTTCAATTGTTGATAACTATATTACTGATTTACAATTAATTAACATGTATTAACATACCTGTTGATAACTATGTTGATAAAAAATCACCCAAAACCATTGAAATTTGTGGGAAAAAGTGGGGAAGAATGGGGAAAAATGCAGTAATTTTGTATCCCAAAAGAGAATAAGTCATGAGTAACCCTACCGGAACCTTCACTTGCAAGCTCGACGCCAAAGGCCGTCTCATGCTGCCTGCCGATTTCAGGGAGCAGCTGGGTAGCCAGGCGGAAGAGGACTTTGTGCTGCGTCCGGGACTGCACGGCACTTATCTGGAGCTCTACACCATCAGCGACTGGAACCGCCGTCGCGACATCCTGATGCAGGTCAACACCTTCGACCGCCGCAAGCTCGACATCATGCGCAAGTACCTCGACGGTGTCAAGCGGGTCAAGCTGGATGCCAGCGGACGCCTCCTCATCCCCAAGGAGTTGCTGGAACGCAGCGACCTGAGCAAGGATGTCGTCATCGATTCCATGTTCACCAACATGGAAATCTGGGACAAGGCGAAGTACGAGGAGCGTGTCAACGCCATCTCGTCCGAAGACCTTGCCAAGGGCGTCGAAGACCTCTTCTCCGACCTTCAATTCTAACACCCAACTCCGAACAACCAACCCACCCTTTTCGACGCAATGTATCACAATCCCGTTTTACTCGCCTCTTGCCTCGATGGCCTGAACCTCCGTCCCGACGGAACCTACGCCGACGTCACCTTTGGCGGCGGCGGGCATTCGCGTGCCATCCTCGAGCGGCTTGAAACGGGACACCTCTATGCCTTCGACCAGGATGAAGACGCCGCCGCCAACGCCTTCGACGACCCGCGTTTCACCTTCATCCCGCAGAACTTCCGCTATTTCAAGAATTTCATCCAGCTCTACCACCAAGGCAAGATCGACGGTGTGTTGGCCGACCTCGGCGTCTCCTCCCACCAGTTCGACACCCCTGAAAAAGGCTTCTCCACACGCTTCGAAGGAAAGCTCGACATGCGCATGAGCCAGTCGAACCCCGTTGACGCCGCCAGCATCGTCAACACCTATGACCATGCCGAGCTGACCCGCATCCTGAGCCTCTACGGCGAGGTGCCCAACGCCCACCTGGTGGCCTCCGACATCCTCCTCGCCCGCGACGCCCAGCCCATCACCACCACCACCGAACTCAAGGAAGCGGTGCAAGGCCGTCTGCCCCGGGGACGTGAAAACAAGACCCTGGCACAGATCTTCCAAGCCCTCCGCATCGAGGTGAACCAGGAGATGGAGGCCCTCAACGCGTTCCTCGCCCAATGCGCCGACGTGCTGAAGCCCGGCGGACGCCTCGTGGTCCTGTCGTACCACTCGCTGGAGGACCGCCTTGTCAAGAACGTCATGAAGACGGGCAACGCCGAAGGCATCGAAGAAAAGGACTTCTTCGGCAACTCCCTGACACCTTATAAAATAATCAACCGCAAGCCCATTGTCCCCTCCGAGGAGGAGATTGCCGCCAACTCACGTGCACGCAGTGCCAAGCTCAGGATAGCAGAAAGGAAATGACCATGAAGAGAGAGACCAAAAAGACCGCATCCAAAGGCAGCCGCACCATCATGAGCATCCTGGGCGGAAGTTTCCTCACCAAGGAAGACTTCTCCAAGATGTTTCCCTTCCTCGTGTACCTCACCGTGCTGTTGATGCTCATCATCACCAATGCCTACGTGGCCGAGAGCACCAGCCGCTCCATCAAGAAAAACACGGTCCGTCTCCGCGACCTCCGTGTGGAATACATCTACGCCAAATCCGCCTTCACCCGTGAATCCACCCAGAAGACCCTCATCGAGAAACTCGCTCCCGAAGGCATCAAGGAATCCCTCGAAACACGAATGGTTCAGAAGACATCAGACACAAAACAGCAGACAGAATAAACCCAACGCCACACGACCATGCCACGCGACCCGAAAACAAGCAGTCTCCTCCGCACCTTCCTGGTGTACTTCGCCGCCCTTGCGGTCGGCGCAGTCATCATCGTGAAGGCCATCCTGGTGCAGACCAAGGAGGGAGACGAGCTGCGTAGCCTCGCCGAGCAGGTGGAGACCCGTTTCGACACCCTGCAGGCCTCGCGCGGCGACATCCTGGCCGACAACGGCAGCCTGCTGGCCACCGACGTCCCCATCTTCGAGGTCGGCATCGACCCCTCGGTCATCGAAGACAGCGTCTTCAACGCCGATGTCGACGCCCTCAGCAAGGCGTTGGCCGCCCTGTTTCCCAAACGCAACGCCGAACGCTGGAAGAAAGGCCTCGTCGAGGCCAAGGCCAACGGCAAACGCTATTTCCTGGTCGACTTGAACGTCACGCTGCAACAGTACAAACAAATGGAGACCTTCCCCATCCTCTGCCTGGGCAACCTGAAGGGCGGCCTCACCAAGTCGCAGCCGCGCTTCAAGCGCATCCATCCCTACGGGTCGTTGGCCGTCCGTACCATCGGCTACGTCAACGACAGCATCGTCGTGGGCCTCGAGAGCGCCTACGACTCCGTGCTCCGCGGCCAGGACGGCCATCACAAGCAGCGGCACCTGCATCACGGCACCTGGATTCCCGTCGAAGACGACAACAACATCGAAGCCGTCAACGGCAACGACATCGTCTCCACCCTCGACATCGGCATCCAGGACATCGCCGAACGGGCCTTGCGCAACACCTTGATCGAGAACAAGGCAGAGCAAGGCTGCGCCATCGTGATGGAGGTGACCACCGGCCACGTGAAGGCGATCACCAACCTGCAACGCGACAAGAAGACCGACCGCTGCCAGGAGCTGTACAACTTCGCCCTCGGCAACGGCATCGAGCCGGGATCCACCTTCAAGCTGGCCTCCATGCTCGTCCTGCTTGAGAACTTCCCCGACCTCGACATCAACTCGCATATCAACATCGGCAGCGGACCCCTCGTCTTCTCCGGAAAGAAGATGTTCGACGACCACACCATCCACTCCGACGGAAGGGTCACCATCCGCGAGGTGTTCGAACAGTCGTCCAACAAAGGCACCGCCAAGCTCATCACCGACTACTTCGGAGCCCATCCCGAGCGCTACGTCAACAGCCTCTACAACATGGGGCTGAACGTCCCGCTGGGCACTGGCATCGCTGGTGAGGCCCGTCCGTATATCAAGCACCCCATCCTCGACAAGATCCACTGGTCGAAGACCTCCCTGCCCTGGATGTCGATCGGCTATGAGCTGCGCCTGCCGCCCCTGCAGATCCTCACCCTGTACAACGCCGTGGCCAACGGGGGTCGCATGATGAAGCCCCTCTTCGTCAGGGAGATCCGCAAGGAAGGCGTCACCCTCGAGCACATCGAACCCGTGGTCCTCAAGGAACACATCGCCTCCCAAAAGACCATCGACTCCATCCAGAGTATGATGAAGGGCGTGGTCCTCAGGGGTACCGCCAAGATGCTCCGCGACACCGAATACGGCATCGCAGGCAAGACCGGAACCGCCCAGCTCTACAACGTGGAGAAGCATGCCTACAAGTGGGTCAACGCCGAAGGACGCCTCGAACGCGACTACAACGTGACTTTCGTGGGTTACTTCCCGGCCGAGCATCCCGTCTACAGCTGCATCGTGGTCATCAGCAAGGCCAAAGGGCGCTTCTATTCCGCCGGAAGGGTGGCCGCCCCTGCCTTCAAAGAGATCGCCGACCGCGTCTATGCCACCAAGATCAAAGGCTTGGTCGAGGCACAGACGCCTTCGAAGAGCAGCGCCGACAGCACCATACGCCACCAATCGGAGGTCCTTCCCTACCTCCAGGCCCTCGACGTCCCGTATGCCGACTGCTCGCTGGGCAGCGAGTGGGTCACCACGGCCTATTCCAAGAAGGACGGCCAATACGTCGTCGAACCCGTCCGCTTCGACTCGGTCAGGGTGCCCGATGTCCGTGGCATGAACATCACCGACGCCGTCTACCTGCTCGAGAACAGCGGTTGGAACATCGCCTTCGACGGCTACGGCAAGGTCATACAGCAATCCGTCCGACCCGGCGACACGCTACAACCGGGACGATTGATCACCTTAACACTCGGAAAGAAATGAAACTGAAAGAAATACTCGTCAACTGCAACCTGCTGGAACTGGTCGGCAACAAAGACCTCGACATCGAACACATCTCGTTCGACTCTCGCGAGGTGGTGCCGGGCACCCTGTTCTTTGCCATCAGAGGCACCCAGTCCGACGGGCACCAATACATCGACAAGGCGGTGGAACAAGGCGCGACGGCCATCGTCTGTGAACAACTGCCGAAGACCCTCAAGGAGGACGTCTCCTACATCCGGGTCGACAACAGCGCCTACGTGTTGGGCATCGGTGCCGCCAACTTCTACGGCAACCCCTCCCATGAGCTGAAGCTGACCGGCGTGACGGGCACCAACGGCAAGACCACCATCGCCACCCTGCTCTACCGGCTCTTCACCGACGCCGGCTATGCCTGCGGCCTGCTCTCCACCATCGAGAACATCGTCGACCACGAGGTGATCCCCGCCACCCATACCACCCCCGACCCCATCGCCCTCAACGCCCTGCTGCGCAAGATGGTGGACCACCACTGCGAGTATGCCTTCATGGAAGTCAGCTCCCACGCCGTCGACCAACACCGTATCGCCGGTTTGCAGTTTGCGGGCGGCATCTTCACCAACCTCACCCACGACCACCTCGACTACCACAAGACGATGGCCAACTACCGCAACGCCAAGAAGAAGTTCTTCGACGACCTTCCGGCAAACGCCTTCGCCCTCACCAACCTCGACGACCGCAACGGCAGCGTGATGTTGCAGAACACTCCGGCACGGAAACGCTCCTACGCCCTGAAACACGATGCCGATTACAAGGGACTCGTGCTCGAGAGCCATTTCGATGGCATGCTGATGAAGGTCAACGACACCGAGCTGCACACCCGTCTGGTGGGCGGATTCAACGCCAGCAACCTCCTCGCCATCTACGGGGCGGCCATCGAGCTGGGATTCGACCGCGACGAGCTGCTGGTGGAACTCAGCAAGATGCAGGGCGCCAACGGCCGGTTCGACATGGTCCACAGCGACTGCGGCGTCGTCGGCATCGTGGACTACGCCCACACCCCCGACGCCCTGGAAAACGTCCTGAAGACCATCAACGAGGTGGTGAAGACGGAAAACAGGAAAAGAAAGTCGGAGGATGGCCCCAACGTCATCACCGTGGTAGGCTGCGGCGGCAACCGCGACACCAGCAAGCGGCCCGAGATGGCTGCCATCGCCGTCCAGCTGAGCAACCGCGTCATCCTCACCAGCGACAACCCCCGCAACGAGGATCCTGACGAGATCATCCGCCAGATGAAGGAAGGCGTGCCGGCCGAAGCACACAACAAGGTGCTCTCCATCACCGACCGTCGCGAGGCCATCCGCACCGCCGTGGCCCTGGCCCGCAAGGGCGACATCATCCTGCTGGCCGGCAAGGGTCATGAGGACTATCAGATCATCCAAGGCGTAAAGCGCCATTTCGACGATAAAGAGGAACTGTCCAACGCATTAAATGAGAAGTAAGCCATGTTATACTACCTGTTTCAATACCTAGACCGAATCAACTTCCCCGGAGCGGGTGTCTTCACCTACGTCACCTTCCGTGCCGCCGTCGCCATCATCCTCGCCCTCATCGTCTCGGTCTGGTTCGGCAACAGCTTCATCAAGTTCCTCAAGCGCAAGAAAATCGTCGAGACGCAGCGCGACGAGGCCACCGACCCGTACAACACCCAGAAAAAAGGCGTGCCCACCATGGGCGGCGTCATCATCATCACGGCCATCCTGATCCCAGTGCTGCTCATCTGCAAGCTCCACAGCGTATACACCATCCTGATGGTCATCACCACCCTGCTACTTGGCGCCATCGGTTTCGCCGACGACTACGTCAAGACCTTCAAGAAGAAGAAAGACGGCATCCGGCCCGCCGTCAAGCTCGGCGGCCAGGTCCTGCTCGGCCTCATCGTGGGTCTCACCCTGCGTTTCAGCCCTGCCGTGCACATCAACGAGACCGTGCAGCTGAAAATCGAAGACAACAAGGAAGTCGTGGTCAAGAGTCCCGACGTGAAGTCCACCCGGACCACCATCCCCTTCCTGAAGAACCATAACCTCAACTACGCCAACCTATTCAAATGGGCCGGCCCCAAATGGATGTACAACCTGGCATGGATCTTCCTGGTGCTGCTCACCGTGTTCATCGTGGCGGCGGTCAGCAACGGCTCCAACCTCAACGACGGCATGGACGGCATGGCCTCAGGCAACTCCGCCATCATCGGGCTCACCCTGGTGATCCTGGCGTATATCTCCAGCAACGCCGTCACGGCCAGTCACTTCGACCTGATGTACATCCCTGGCAGCGAAGAGCTGGTGGTGTTCATGGCCGCCTTTGTCGGGGCCCTGATCGGTTTCCTGTGGTTCAACTCCTACCCTGCCCAGATCTTCATGGGCGACACGGGCAGTCTGACCATCGGCGGCATCATCGCCGTCTCGGCCATCATCATGCACAAGGAGTTGCTGCTGCCCCTGCTCTGCGGCGTTTTCCTCTTCGAGATCCTCTCCGACCTCGACGTGAAGCGCTTCGTCAAAACCGGGAAGAAACACCGCATCTGGAAGAAAGGGCCCTTGCACGACCATTTCCGTACCAGCTACAGCGACTTCAAGAAGGCCTGGCCCAACAGCACCGTCACCTTCAAAGGACGTGGCGAGGGATACAACACCGTGCACCACGAGGTGAAGATCACCATCCGATTCTGGATCATCACCATCCTGCTGGCCGCCTTCACCCTAATCACCTTCAAGATACGATAATAAACAACAGAACCATGAGATACTTATTCGAAAAAACGGAAAACCTCGCACAAAAGCGTTCGGTCAACATGGCCTCGGGCATTTCTTCTAAGATCCTTGAGATCCGGAAGGAGAGCATCAAGAACTGCATGGGCGACCTGCAGAGCCAGTCGCATCGGCAGCAGTACATCGACAGCGTGGACGGCGTCATGTACTACGACGACTCCATGGCCGAGAGCGTCAACGCCACCTGGTTCACCTTCGAGAACATCGTCAACCCGGTGGTCTGGATCGTGGGAGGCAGCTGCCACAACAACTACAGCGAGCTCATCGAGGCCGCCAAGAAACGGGTCCGCGCCATCGTCAGCCTGGGCTCGGAACAAGAAAACATCGAGATGACCTTCAAGGGCAACGTGAACGAGATCTACGAGGCCGCCTCCATCGCCGAGGCCGTGAACATCGCCTCCATCGTCGCCCAGGAAAACGACATCGTACTGTTCTCCCCCGCCTGCAAGGACCAACAGATGGGCTATGCCGAACGGGGTGAGGCCTTTGTGAACGAAGTGAAGAAACTGAACCAATAAAAACACTGGGACGTGAACCGCATCAACAGGATATTGAAAGGCGACCGGGTCATCTGGGTGGTGGCGCTCCTGCTAGGAGTGATCTCCCTGTTGGCCGTGTACAGCGCCACGAGCTCCGAGGCCCATGTCAAGGTCGGTGCCTACAACGAGATGGTCTTGATGAAGCATGCCGCCACGCTCCTGGGCGGATTCGTCATGATGTTCCTCGCCTCGCGCATCGACTACCGGCATTTCTCGAGAGGCATCGAGCTGGTGCTGCTGTTTTGCGTCATCCTGCTGGTGTTCACCTACTTCTTCGGAAGCCGCATCAACGGTGCCTCGCGCAGCATCATGGGATTCCAGACCTCCGAGCTGGCCAAGATCGTGCTGATCGCCTACCTAGCCAAGTACATCGTGGTATGGGGCGCCAAAGACTACAAATTCAAGGAACTGCTGGTGCCCATCGTGCTGCCCATCTTCCTAATTGTGGCCCCCATCTTCCCCGAGAACCTCTCCACGGCCGCGATGCTCTTCGTGGTCTGCATGGTGATGCTGTTCATCGGACAGATCAAGTTCGGCTACATCATGGCCATCATCGGCATCGCCATCCTGGGCATGGGGCTGTACATCCTCACCGACGACATGGTGGCGAGCGTCCGCAACAACCGCTACGAAAAAGTGGTGGCCGCCGCCGAACAGCATCCCGAAGACGCCAAACTGCAGGAAAAGGCCAAGAAAAAGCCCAGGGTCAGCCGCGTGAAGACCTGGCAAGGCCGTATCGAAGCCGCCAAACTCGAGAAGGAAGCCAAGAAGGCTGCCGGCACCGACACCGCGAAGGCACCCCTGCAGATCGACGACCGCAACGCCCAGAAGATGTACGCCAAAATCGCCGTCGCTTCGGGAGGCGTGTTCGGCAAGGGCTCCGGAAAGAGCCGACAGCGCAACTTCCTGCCCCAGCCCTTCTCCGACTGCATCTATGCCATCATCATCGAGGAATATGGACTCTTGGGAGGCATCTTTGTGATGCTGCTCTATATCATCCTGCTCACCCGAGCCACCAAGGTCGTCAAGAAACGGCCGCTCAGTTTCGGGGCCATGCTGTCGTTCGGCATCGCCTTCATCATCATCATGCAGGCCATGATCAACATGGGGGTGTCGACCGGGTTGATGCCCATTACCGGACAGCAGCTGCCCTTCATCAGCAAAGGCGGATCGTCGATGTTGATGACCGGGTTCTCGATCGGGATGATCATCAGTGTAACCCGAAGCCTGGAAGAAGACGGAAGACAACATACAGAAGAAGAAACGGAAGACGCAAAAGATGAAGCGGTAGAAGAAGAAATGGTAGAAGAAAATGAGGTAGCAGAAGGAATGGCATAAACAGGGGCAACCGCACCCCGTTAGGGGTGCCCTATCGGTAGCCACGGGGTTGACCAACGGGAAACCCCTGGAACAAAAAACGGTAGGGGTTGACCAATGGGAAACCCCTGGAACAAAAAACGGTAGGGGTTGACCAACGGGAAACCCCTGGGACAAAAAACGGTAGGGGTTGACCAACGGGAAACCCCTGGAACAAAAAACGGTAGGGGTTGACCAACGGGAAACCCCTGGGACAAAAAAGAAAACAAAGAAACAATAAACGAATAGACCATGAAATTTGTCATCAGCGGAGGCGGAACAGGCGGACACATCTTCCCCGCCATTGCCATAGCGGACGCGCTCAAGCGGCGCTGCCCCGAGGCGGAAATCCTCTTTATCGGCGCCGAAGGCCGTATGGAGATGGACCGGGTTCCGAAAGCCGGATACAAGATCGAAGGACTGTGGATCAGCGGGTTCACCAAAGACCTCTCGCTGCTGAGTCTGCCTTTTAAGATCGTCAGCAGCCTCAAGAAGGCAAGGAAGATCCTCAAGGAGTTCCAGCCCGACGCCGTGATCGGCGTCGGGGGCTTCGCCAGCGGCCCCACCCTCAAGGCGGCCAACTGGCTGGGTATCCCCACCATCATCCAGGAGCAGAACTCCTACCCGGGCAAGACCAACCGCAACCTGGGTGCCAAGGCCAAGGCCATCTGCGTGGCCTACAACGGCCTCGACCGCTGGTTCCCCCAGATGAAGCTCCACTTCACGGGCAACCCGCTGCGCAACAACATCAACGGCAACTGCGACCGTGCGGAGTCGGCTGCCTACTTCGGTGTCGATCCTGCCAAGCCCATCGTGTTGCTGGTAGGCGGCAGCCAGGGCGCCCTGGGCATCAACAAAGGCATCTCCGCCCAGATCGAGAAGTTCAAGGACAGCGACATGCAGCTCATCTGGCAGACCGGCAAGTTCTACTACGACGAAGCCGTCAAGGAGGTGAAGAAGGCACACCTGGAAGACCACATCAAGCCCACCGTGTTCATCGACCGAATGGACTACGCCTATTCGGCCGCCGACGTGGTCATCTCCCGGGCGGGTGCCATCTCCATCTCGGAGCTCGCCTTGGCACAGAAACCCGTCATCTTCGTGCCGTTGCCCACCGCCGCCGAGGACCATCAAACCAAGAACGCGATGCAACTCGTCGACGCCGGTGCCGCCCTGATGGTACGCAACGACGAGACCGAGCTGGTGCTCATCCCGAAGCTGCAGGAGCTGTTGCGCGACAAGAACAAGCAGGAGGAAATGAAGGCCAACATCGTCCAGTTTGCCCGTCCGAATGCAGCGAACGACATTGTAGACATCATTTTGAAAGCCATCAACAAACAAGAATAAGACAAACAAGTAAAGACAACCATGAATAACGAAGGGATGAAACGGGTGTATTTCGTAGGCATCGGCGGCATCGGCATGAGCGCCTTGGCACGGTATTACCAGAGCCGGGGCTGGGCGGTGTCGGGCTACGACCTTACCCCCTCTCCCCTGACCCGACAGCTGGAACGTGAGGGCATGGCAATCCATTATGAAGACCTACCTGAATCATTGCCTGCCCTCATCGACCTGGCCGTCTATACCCCTGCGGTACCCTCCAGTCTGGGCGAGCTACAGGCCCTCCGTAGCCGCAACATCCCGTTGCTGAAACGCTCCGAGGCACTCGGCTTGATCTCCAAGGAGCATTACACCATCGCCGTGGCAGGCACTCACGGCAAGACCACCACCACCGCCATGGTGGCCCACATCCTCAAGGAGAACGGCGTCGACATGACCGCCTTCATCGGCGGCATCGCCAACAACTTCGGCAGCAACCTCCACCTGGGCCGCGGTCCCGAGTCGGTGCTGGTGGTGGAAGCCGACGAGTACGACCGCTCCTTCCTGCGGCTGGCCCCCAACATCAGCATCGTCAACGCCATCGACGCCGACCATCTCGACATCTACGGCGACCAGCGCCATCTGGTGGAAGGCTTCGAGCAGTTCGCCGCGCTCAGCGACGACTGCGTCATCGTCAAGGAAGGCCTCGCCCTGGAGGGTGAGACCGCCCCACAGCTGCGTTTCGGCTTCGGCCCGGACAACGCATTCCAGGCCAGCGACATCGAACAGCACGACGGCGAGACCGACTTCGTGCTTGTCCACGACGAGGAGCGCACCCCCGTGCATCTGAACATGGCGGGCCTCCACAACGTGCTGAACGCCACCGCCGCCTTCGCCGCCACGGCCACCTTGGGCCTCGAGCCCGAAGGCATCGCCGCCGCGCTCGCCACCTTCCGGGGCGTGCAGCGCCGTTTCGACATCCGGGTGAAGAACAGCCGTCATTGCTACATCGACGACTACGCCCATCACCCCGAAGAAATAAAATCTTGTCTGTCGGCCATCAAGACGTCATTCCCCTCCAAACGGGTGACGTTGGTCTTCCAACCGCATCTCTTCACTCGTACACGCGACTTCATGGAAGACTTTGCCAGCGCGCTGGCAATGGCCGACGACCTGATTTTACTTGACATCTACCCCGCCCGCGAGCAACCCATCGAAGGCGTCACCTCCCAGGCCTTGCTCGACCGGATCACCATACCCAACAAATGCCTCTGCCCCAAGGAACGGCTGCTCGAGCTCATCGACGCACGCCGTCCCGAGCTGCTGGTCACCATGGGCGCAGGCAATATCGACCGCTTTGTGGAACCGCTTCAAACGATGATCAGCCAATGGTAAAGAAGATCTTGCGCATCGTATTATGGGCCCTGACGGGAGCCGCCTTGGTGGTGCTCTTCGTCTTCGGACGGAAGTGGTACCTCGAGACCACGCTGAAGGGCGTGCGTTTCGACCTGGAGCGACACCACCCCACAGGCTTTGTCGAGCACGACAGCGTGGTCGGTTACATGGAAGCCCTGTGCAACCTCGAAGGCCAGACGCCCCTCCACCGCATCAAGCTGCGGGAGGTGCAACAATACCTCAACAACAACCCCTGGGTGGAACAGTCGGGCGCCTACATCGGCCTCAACGACACGCTCATCATCCACGCCAAGGAATACGAGCCCGTGCTCCGCGTCTTCAACCAGAACACCCAGTCGGTCTATGTCACCGCCGAGGGCATGCTTCTCCCATCGAGCGAGCACTACACCCCGAGGATGCTGCTGGCCAGTGGCCAATTCGACTTCAACGTGCTGAAGCACCGCTGCCCTGTGTCAGACAGCCTCTATCTCGGGTCGGGCATCCAAGAGGCGCTGCACATCGCCCTGGCCATCCAGCGCGATCCTTTCCTGAACAGCTGCATCGGGCTGATCCATCGGAACAGCCGCAACGAATATGAACTCATGGTCAACAACCTCGACGCACGCGTCGTGCTGGGCGACACCTGTCTGGTGGACACCAAGCTGGCACGGCTCCGGACCCTGCTGGAAAAATACCTCGGGACGGAGGAACTGAACGGGTACAAGACCTTGAACCTACGCTATAAAAATCAAATCGTGTGTACAAAATAATAACATTATGAGTGAAGGAAAAATCATCGTAGGATTAGACATCGGCACCACTAAGATCGCCTGCATCGTAGGCCGCAAGGGCGCCAATGGCAAAATCGAGATCCTGGGTTACGGCAAAGCCGCATCCACAGGAGTAAGCAGGGGCATCGTGACCAACATCGACGAGACCGTCAACGCCATCAAGACGGCAGTCGACGAGGCGTCGGCACAGTCGAACGTGGACATCAAGTCCGTCAACGTAGGTATCGCTGGCCAGCACATCAAGAGCCTCCAGCACCGGGGCGTGATGATGCGCGACAACCGCGACATCGAGATCAGCGAGGACGAGCTTGAGAAACTGCGTCAAGACACCTTTAAGATCAACATGACCCCCGGCGAGGAGATCATCGACGTCATCCCGCAGGAGTACTATGTGGACGGCGAGATCGGCACCACCCCGAAAGGCATGCTGGGCAGCAAGCTGGAGGCCAACTTCCATGTGATCATCGGACAGACGGCCGCTGCCATGAACATCCAGAAATGCATCGAACGCGCCGGCTTGGAGATGGATCACATGATCCTGGAGCCCATCGCCTCGGCCGAGGCCGTGCTCGACGAAGAGGAGAAGGAAGCGGGTGTGGCCCTCGTTGACATCGGAGGCGGCACCACCGACATCGCCATCTTCCATGAAAACAAGATCTATCACTCCGCGGTCATCCCGTTCGGAGGCAACATCATCACCGAAGACATCAGCAAGGGTTGTTCCATCATCCGCCGCTACGCCGAGGACGTCAAAGTCAAGTTTGGATCGGCCGTGGTCAGCGAGAACCGTGACGACGAGCTGGTGTCGATTCCGGGCATCCGCAACCGGCCACCCAAGGAGATCTCCTTCAAGAACCTCGCCCACATCATCCAGGCCCGCATGGAAGAGATCTTCGACCTCACCAACTACGAGATCCAGAAGGTCAACTCCCAGCACCAGCTCATCGCAGGCATCGTGCTCACCGGTGGTGGCGCCATGATGAAACACATCCAGCAACTCGCCGCCTTCAAGACGGGACTCGACGTACGCATCGGCTATCCGAACGAGCACCTCTCCGAAGACACCGCCAAGGAACTCGCCAGCCCGATGTACGCCACGGGTATCGGTCTTGTCATCGAAGGCATCGCCCGTGCGGAACACCAGGAGCGCATGGAACGGCTCCACAAGAAAGAGCCCGTGACCGTCATCCCCAAGGAAACCCCCAAAGAGGAACCGGTTGAACCCATCGAGGACACCGAAGAGGACACTGGCCGTCGCAGCCGCCGGAAGCCCCGCAGCGGAAAATCCGGGCACAAGGGATTCGACTTGACCCAGATCATCACCAAGTTCTTCTCAGCAGACGAAATTAACGAATAATAAAACACTATAAAACTATGGAAAGCTATACTAATAACGATATGTTTAAGCCGCTCTGCGAGAAGCCGTCGAACTACATCAAGGTGATCGGTGTAGGCGGTGGCGGCGGCAACGCCGTGAACCACATGCTCGAAGAAGGCATCCAAGGCGTGGACTTCGTACTCTGCAACACCGACTACCAGGCCCTGACACGCAGCCAGGTGCCCACCAAGATCCACTTAGGCAAGCGCGAGCTGGGTGCCGGCAACGACCCCAACGTGGGACGCGAAGCCGCCCTGAGTAGCGAAGACGAGATCAGCAAGGTCCTCGACGACCATACCAAGATGCTGTTTGTGACCGCCGGCATGGGTGGCGGCACCGGCACGGGCGCCGCCCCGGTGGTGGCCCGCATCGCCAAGGAGAAGAACATCCTCACCGTCGGCATCGTGACGCTGCCCTTCGAATGCGAGGGACGCCGCCGCAAACAGCAGGCCCAGGCAGGTATCGAGGAACTCAAGAAGAACGTCGATACCCTCATCATCATCAGCAGCGACAAGCTCCGCGACGAATACGGCAACATGAAACTCACCGAGGCCTTCAAGAAAGCCGACGACGTGTTGACCACCGCCGCCAAGGGCATCGCCGAGATCATCACCGTGACGGGCTATGTCAACGTCGACTTCGAGGACGTCAAGACCGTAATGAAAGACAGCGGCCGCGCCATCATGGGTACCGGCCGTGCCCGCGGCGAGAACCGCGCCGAGGAAGCCATCAAGCTGGCCATCAACTCCCCGCTGCTCAACGACTCCAACATCGAAGGCGCCAAGAACGTGCTGCTCTACATCACCAGCGGCACCGACGAAGTCTCGCTCGACGAGGTGGTCGAGATGACCGAATACACCCAGAGCATCTGCGGCAACTGCTCCGATGTGATCTGGGGTAACGGCATCGATGAGTCGCTGGGCGACGAGATCAGCGTGACCCTCATCGCCACCGGCTTCGAGAGCAACAGCAAGCCGGAAAACAGGATGCCGAAGGTGGAGGCCAAGAGCCAGAAGCCGGAAGTGTGCGTGCCGCTCACGACCCCTGAGGTGTCGCAGCACCGCACCGTGCATCAGCTGAACGAGACTCAGGCACCGGCCGAAGCCAAGGCCGAGCCTGCCCCGACCGCCCCGATGGCTTCGCAGCCGGCAGCACAGCCTGCCGCCCAACCCGTGGCACAGCCGCTACCTGAAACACCTTCCGTGCCGGAGGACCACAACGAGACCCCGCATCCCGTAGTGCACACCCTCGACGAAAAAGACGACCGCCTCACCTTCGAGGCCCCGGCCTTCAAGCCCGAACCGGCCCCCGTCAGCGAACCGGTGAGCGTCACGCCCCAGCCGGAGCCGACGCCCAGCGTGAAGGTGTTCGACAACCCCTTCGCCACCAACCACGATGATGACGAAGGCTTCGAGTTCTCCAACTACCGCAGCAACGACTTCGCTGCCCAGGAAGCCCCCGCGGAGACGGCCACCATGGTCATTGAATCCCCCAAGACCAAGGCCTACGACCCCAAGGAGGAACTCAAACGCAACCGTCTCAGAGCCCTGAGCCTCAACTTCAAGACCCAGAAGGGCCTCGAAGAGCTGGAGCGCCAGCCGGCCTACATGCGGAGAGACATGAACTACGAGGAGACCATCCCCGAGGAAGAGGTTTCCCGTTACGCGTCAACCGGCAAGGGAATCAGTTCCGAAAACTCATTCCTGCACGACAACGTTGACTAAATCTAAAACAATTTCCTCACAAAGGCCGTCGACGAGCGCTGAAGAGTGTGTAGTCGACGGCTTTCTTTTTTGGATAAAAACCCCTATCTTTGCACTTCCAAACAGACTACAACAGGCATGGGCACCCGAATCCGCATCACACTTTGGCTGACGACACTGCTGATGATGGCTTTGTCCGTCCAAGGACAGACGTTCCGCAACGACTTCGAGAACGGCTACACCTGGTATCCGCCCTGGACCAACATCAGCCTCACGGCAGACACCCTTCTGGTGGAGCATGCCGACAGCCTCACCCCCCTCGACGCTCCAACGGCCTTCGACACCGTCATCGACCACCGGTGCGTCTGCGAACCCGGCCGGGAGTTCGGACTGGGCTTCAGCTACGCCCTTCCCGACAGCCTCAGCGGGCGCAACCTGCACCTGGCCTATCAGGCCGACTACCGGTTCCCCGACACCTTGGTCGAAGGACAGCTCGTGGTGGCCATCAAAGAGGACGACCACTATGCCTTTTGGCAGAGCCATCTCCTGCGTCCCTACGCCAACGACAGCGCAGCCTGGTTCCGGGTGTCCCTGGAACTCAACCTCCCTGCCGACCAACTCCACGGAAACACCCTCAACCTCTATCTGTGGAACGACCATCAGCAGCGGATCCTCATCGACAACGCCTCGATCACCCTGACGGCCTGGACCCTGCCCAGCTACCTACCCGACCTGGGCCTCACGAAAGACCTGCCCCAAGAAAACGACCTGTTCCTCAGCATACCCGGCGACACCCTGCCGCTCACCTACCCCATCGGATGGCTCAATGAATATGTCCTCGACGGCGACAGCTTGACGGACTATCAGCCTTTCACGAAAGGAAACGGACAGCAATGGATGGAAGGTTCCTCCATCGACACCACCTACCTCACTTTGACGGAACACGACGGCAACCGCATCCTACGCCTCCACACCACCTTCCATAAAGACTGCCTCCTGCTGCGGCAAGCCCTTGTCGTTCCCTTCGTCGACAGCATTCTGACCGTCTATCGCAGGAACCTGGCAACCGACACCACCCTGTTCCAAACCGAGTATTACCTTGACCGTGAAGGCTTCAAGGTGGGAACGGGAGAACGGTGCATCGTGTCCTATCACCCAACCGGCATCTCCTCCACCCAACTGGACGCCACTAACCATGTCGCCTATTTCAACATAGACTACTGGAGAGACCATCCATTGATCCATTACCCCTTAAACGACACGCTGGAAGACCATTTCGAGGACCGCTCCGGCCGACCCATATCCCATGACGACGAATGGACCCATGCCCTGTCGCTTTCCACAGGCAATGACGTCCAACACCTGCCCAGGATCAGCCCCGTCCCCTACGGCTATGCGTCGGGCATCGTCTTTACGGAACACGCCGACTGGACCGACCTCCGCACCCATCGCGCCATCCTCTTCGGAAGCGAAACCATCACCCAAGCCAAAGACGCCACGGGCGGTTTCGTGTACTACGGCATCCCCATGACCAAGAGCGTGTTTTACAACAACCCCGACAGGATCACCAATGCCGACGCCAGCCACGGCACCTTCCCCGGACTGCAAGCCACCATCAAGACCGACAAGGGGTTCGAGAAACTCCTGAAGCAGCTGTACCGGCTTGGCTTCGACCTCTGCCTGCACACCCCGGAACAATACACCACCACTCCAGGCAACCTCAAGGAGGCCCTGGACTATATGCAACGCCACTTCAAGTCCACCACCTGGATCGACCATGGCTACAACAACGGCTCTAAGCACAACCGCGAAGACCTGGTGTGCGATGGGCTGAACCCAGCTTCGGCCGCCTTCGCCGCCGACCCGTGGCTACGCCACGGCGTACGGTACCTCTGGAACGCCTATTACGAAGAAAACCGCATGGAGTCCTGGTGCTTCGACAACCACCTTGTACAGCCCTATCCCGGCTTCGGCGACGCCCTGCCCAACCGGCAAATCACCCCCATCGCTGGCCACGAGGGGTTCCTCACCTGGTCGACGCCCTCCACCTTGGACGCCAACAGCGACCTCGACTGGAACTTCTACTACAGCGAGGAACGGTTGCAGAAGCTCGTCGACCAGCACAGTGTCCACATCACCCACGTCTATCCCGCCTGGGTCGATCCGGCACGGGGGTTCTGGACCTACGACACCGACAGCACCTGCATCGCCCTGCCGGGCATGAACCAGGCCCTGGCCCGCATCGCCGCCTTGCGCGAGCAGCACCAGCTGCTTCCCATGACGGTCAAGACGTACCTCGACCACTATGCGGGCCTACTGGAAGTGGAATACCAGGTGCTCGACGACGGGCACATCCAAGTGTCCAACACGGGACGTCGAACCATTAAAGGCTTTACCTTGGTCTGCCCCACCCCCATCCGTTTCGAGGATCTTCGTCCTTACGAATACAGGAAATCCGGCGGACAGTATTATATCTGGTTTGATCTCAAAGCCAACGACAGCGTCGTCATTCAAATCGTGAATTGAAAACCCCTTGCTAACCGCTGAATGCCATGAAAAAGATATCCATTTTCGTCTCCGGCAACGGAACCAACCTCCAGCGCATCGCTGAATACTTCAAAAACAACCCCGACGTTGAGATCGTCAACGTGATCTGCAACAACCCCAAGGCCTATTCCATCGAGCGGGCCAAAAAGCTGGGCATCCCCGTCCGGATGGTCAACCGCCAGGAATTCAACAGCCCTGCCTTCACGCAGGAAATGGCCGACCTGCAGCTCGACCTCATCGTACTGGCCGGCTTCCTCCTGAAGGTACCGGCAAGCCTCATCCAGGCCTATCCCAGGAAGATCGTCAACATCCACCCCGCCTTGCTGCCCAACTACGGGGGCAAGGGCTTCTACGGCGAACATGTGCACGAGGCCGTGGTCGCCGCCAAGGAGCCCTTCTCGGGCATCACCGTCCACTACGTGGACGAGATCTACGACAACGGGGAGATCATCCTTCAGGCCTATACCAAATTGGACGAAAAAGAAACGCCTGACTCCCTGGCGGCAAAGATCCACCAACTGGAGCAGGCGTATTTCCCTGTGGCAATCGAGCAGGTGTTAGCTCGGTAGATGTTCCGCGATACGGGCGATCATCTCGTCGATCTGCTTACCGTAATCCTCGGTGTAACCCGGGTTCTGCTTGAAGAGCTCGTGGCAGGCCTTGATGTCGTCGATCAGTTCCTGCACCGCCGCCGGATCGTTGTAAAAGACGCATGACGGATCCGTGTAGAGTTCTTCCTCCGGTTCATCTTCTTTCATTTCCTCCATGATTTCCTCGGCGGGCGTCGTGGCATAGACATCCATCATGTTCGCATAGAATTCTTCGCAGTCTTCACGTAAGGTGGCGGACATTTCATCGCCATAGTTCATATCGTCGATCCGCCACTGGCCATTCTCCCACAGGAGATGCAGGACGTAAGGCTCGTCGTAGCAGCCTTCATCGACGTAGCGCATCGCGACATCGCAATGCAACGAATCGATCGGCCGGACCCCCTCGATAGACACCGTTTGCTCTTCGGAGCAGGCATCCGTGATGCCGGTGTTCCATCCGAAGCCCCTACAGAATTCACCATAGTAGTGAACGCTCTGCGCCTTTTTTTGCAAGGCCAGCATGTCGGCACTCAGCAATTGATCCATGTCCAAATAATCGTTCAACTGCATCATTTGTTCCACCTGCTGCTTCACGAAAGCCTCGGTTTGGTATTCCGGGACGGCAGGGGTTTTCGTTTGGTTGCAAGCCAGGGCCATGACGGCCAGACCGGCAAACAAGGCAATTTTAAATGCTTTCATCTTTTTATTGTTAAGGTTGTTTATTCGGTAGGCAGGGCCTTGAAGCCGTTGCCCATGATCTCGGAGCTCTCGATGACGTTGACGAAGGCATTCGGGTCGAGGAAGCGGAGGTTGGCCTTCAGTTTCACCAGGTCGCTGCGGTTCAGCGTCACATAGATCATCTTGCGCTCAGCGCCTTGATAGAGGCCACTGCCGGCAAACACGGTACCGCTGCGGTCGAGGTCCTTGATGATGAAGTCGCGCACCTCCTCCACCTTGTCGGTGACTACAAAAGCCGTCTTGTAACTCTTTACGCCTTCCACCACCAAGTCGATGATCTTGCTCTCGATGAAGATCAGGATGACGGAGTAGATGGGCAGGCGGATGTCTTCGAAGGCCACCAGCGTGGACAACGAGATGATGCTGTCGACGATGAGCACCAACGTGCCGAGGCTGATCTTGGTGTATTTGTGGGCGATCATGGCGATGATGTCGGAGCCGCCCGAGGTGGCACCCGAACGGAAGATCACGCCGATGGCGACGCCGTAGATCAGGCCGGAGACCACCGTGTTCAAGAAGAAGTCGGGCATGAAGTAACGCTGAACCTCACCGTCCATGAAGAACAGGGACGACTGCATCTCGGCATCGAAGAAGGCTCCGTCGTGGATGAGCGGCGCATAGCCCCACCAGGTCTCCAGGATATAGGTGAATACCGGGATCAAGATCACGGAGATCACCGTCTTGATGCCAAACCTGGGCCCCAAGATGATGGTGCCGATGATCAGCAGCGGGATGTCCATGCAGATACCCGCCAGGGAGATCTTCCACCCCCACAGCGCGTTGAACACGTTGGCCAAGCCATACACGCCTCCAGGCGCCAGGTGGTAGGGGTTCACAAACATCACATCGCCCACGGCGAACAACGCCGAGCCCAGCACGAGCAAGGCGTATGACACGATTTGCTGCTTCAGTTTCTCGTTCTTCATGGTTCAGTAGTTCGGTTTAGCGTTTCGCTGCCATCACAGCAGTTTCTTCTTCAAAGTTTCGATCATGTCGACCGTCATCTTGTCGAGGTCGTATTTCGGGTTCCAGCCCCACTCGTTGCGGGCGCAGCTGTCGTCCATCTTGTTCGGCCAGCTGTCGGCGATGGCCTGACGGATCGGGTCGAACTTGTACTCCATCTCGAAGTTCGGATAGTACTTCTTGATGGCGTTGTAGATGATCTCCGGGTCGAAGCTCATGGCCGTCACGTTGAACGAGTTGCGGTGCACCAGCTTGCTCGGATCGGCCTCCATGATGTCCACCATGGCGTCGAGGGCGTCGGGCATGTACATCATGTCCATGTAGGTGCCCTTGCTGATGGGGCAATAGAACTTCTCGCCCTTGACCGCGGCATAGTAGATCTCCACGGCGTAGTCGGTAGTGCCGCCACCGGGAAGGGTCAGGTTGCTGATGAGTCCCGGGAAACGGACGCTGCGGGTGTCGACACCGAAGCGGGTGAAGTAGTAGTCGCTCAGCAGCTCACCCGTCACCTTGGTCACACCGTAGATGGTGTTCGGGCGCTGGATGGTGTCTTGCGGCGTGTTGTCGTGCGGGGTGGAAGCACCAAAGGCGCCGATGGACGAAGGCGTGAAGACAGCACAATTGAAGACGCGCGCGGTCTCCAGACAGTTCACCAAGGAGCCGATGCCGACGTTCCAACCCAGCATGGGGTTCTTCTCGGCGGTGGCCGAGAGGATGGCGGCAAGGTTATAGATGGTGTCGATGTTGTAGCGTTTCACCACATCGACGATCTGCATGATCTGTGTTGAATCGATTCTTTCGAAGGGACCGCTCTCCGCGATCTCACCGGTCAAAGGGCGAAGATCCGAAGCCACCACATTCTCGTTTCCGTAGGTGGCACGGAGCTTCTTCACCAATTCCGTTCCGATTTGTCCACCGGAACCAACAATCAATATTTTTTTCATTTGAGTCTGCAGTTTGTGGTTAACAGTTGGCAGTTCACCAAAAACTGCCAACTGCCAACGGATAACGATTATTTAAGAATTCCCAGTTCCTTACCGATCTTGACGAAGGCGGCGATGCACTTGTCGAGGTGCTCACGCTCGTGGGCGGCGCTCACCTGGACGCGGATACGGGCTTGGCCCTTCGGCACCACAGGATAGTAGAAGCCCGTGACGAAGATGCCTTCTTCCTGCAACTTGGCGGCAAACTTCTGCGACAGCGGGGCGTCGTAGAGCATCACGGCGCAGATGGCCGACTGTGAGGGCTTGCAATCGAAGCCGGCCTCGGTCATCTTCTTGATGAAGTAGTCGGTATTGGCGTGCAGCTTGTCCTGGAGGGCGTTGGTCTCGCTCATCATCTCGAACATGCGGATGCCCGCGGCCACGAGGCCCGGAGCCATCGAGTTGGAGAAGAGGTACGGACGGGAGCGTTGGCGCAGCATGTCGATGATCTCCTTGCGACCGGTGGTGAAGCCACCCATGGCGCCGCCAAAGGCCTTGCCGAGGGTGCCGGTGAGGATCTCGATCTTGCCACGGAGGTTGAAGTGCTCGGTCACGCCACGTCCGGTCTTGCCGACCACGCCGGCGGAATGGCTCTCGTCGACCATCACCATGGCGTTGTACTTCTGGGCCAGTTCATAGATCTTGTCGAGCGGGCAGACATTGCCGTCCATGGAGAACACGCCGTCGGTGACGACGAGACGGAAGCGGCAACCCTGGGCGTCCTGCAACTGCTTCTCGAGGTCGGCCATGTCGGCGTTGGCATAGCGGAAACGCTGGGCCTTGCACAGGCGCACGCCGTCGATGATGGAAGCATGGTTCAAGGCGTCGGAGATGATGGCGTCATCGGGTCCGAGAAGGGGTTCGAACACACCGCCGTTGGCGTCGAAGCAAGCTGCATAGAGGATGGTGTCCTCGGTACCGAAGAACTCGGCGATCTTGGCTTCAAGCTTCTTATGGAGGTCCTGGCATCCACAGATGAAACGCACGGAGGCCATGCCAAAGCCACGGGCGTCCATGCCGTCTTTGGCAGCCTGGATCAGCTCGGGGTTGTCGGCCAGGCCGAGATAGTTGTTCGCGCAGAAGTTGAGACACACCTTGCCGCCAACCATGATTTCAGCGCCCTGGGCGCTTTCGATAATGCGTTCACGCTTGTAGAGGCCATCGGCTTCAATCTGAGCCAATTCCTTCTTCAGATATTCTTGAAAGTTCGTGTACATGGTATAATAGTTTGAAGTTATTCAGTTGTTCAGTTGTTCAGTGCTAACTGATCGTGCCGCAAAGGTACGAAAAGCATCGGTTATCTGTACCGCTTTTTCCGTATTTTTTTCACCTTATTATAAGACACAAAAAAAGCACGGGCCTCTTGGACCCGTGCCTGTGTTATGATGCTTTTGGCAGCGTATTAGCTATTCAGGATACCGCTTTCAATTGCAGACTGGGCAGCATGTGCGAATTGCGACCATTTGATGTAATAAATGATGCAACCTGCAATCGCCAGAAGAAGGCCAATGATGGCAAGGGTTCTGGGTTTCTTGAAGACAGCGATCAGAGCCAGGATGAAGCCAATGGCGCAAATGATGGCTCCCACGATTCTGACGAGAGGAATCAAGCAAAGAAGGAAACCGACCAAAGCAACAACGAAACCGGCGACGCCGAGGCCATTTTTGTTTACATTTTCTGCCATAATCAAATACCCTTTATCCGTGTCGGGCGCAACTTCAAGTGGTTAAAATAAGTGTTTTAGACTGCAAATATAGAAAAAACCACCATGTACCCGACAAAACGCTTAATTTTTTTTTTGAACATTTTTTTTTATCTTTGCCGCCCATTTAATACCATCGACATGGAAAACGCCTTGTACATCTATAACAGCCTCTCGCGCTGCAAGCAACCTTTCAAGCCTTTAAACGCCCCGCATGTCGGCATGTACGTATGCGGCCCCACCGTGTATGGCGACGCCCACCTGGGGCATGCCCGTCCCGCCATCACCTTCGACCTGGTGTTCCGTTACCTGAAACACCTCGGATACAAAGTGCGCTATGTGCGCAACATCACCGACGTCGGCCACCTGGAACACGATGCCGACGAAGGCGAGGACAAGATCGCCAAGAAAGCCCGTCTCGAGAACCTCGAACCCATGGAGGTCGCGCAATACTACACCAACCGCTACCATGCTGCCATGGACAAGCTCAACGTGTTGCGTCCCTCGATCGAGCCCCATGCCTCGGGTCACATCATCGAGCAGATCGCCATGGTGCAGAAGATCCTCGACAACGGCTATGCCTACGTCGAGAACGGCTCGGTGTATTTCGATATCGAGAAATATAACAAGGAGCATCCTTACGGCATCCTTTCGGGACGCAACTTCGAGGAGATGCTCAACACCACCCGCGAGTTGAGCGGCCAGGAAGAGAAGCACAACCCCGTGGACTTCGCCCTGTGGAAGAAAGCGGAACCCAAGCACATCATGCGCTGGCCTTCGCCTTGGAGCGACGGCTTCCCTGGATGGCATGCCGAATGCTCGGCCATGGGCTGCAAGTACCTCGGCGAGACCTTCGACATCCACGGCGGCGGCATGGACCTCATGTTCCCCCACCACGAGTCGGAGATTGCGCAGAGCGTGGCCGCCACCGGCAAACAGCCCGTGGTGTATTGGATGCACAACAACATGATCACCATCGGCGGACAGAAAATGGGCAAGTCGTTGGGCAACTTCATCACCCTCGACGAGTTCTTCAACGGCAGCCACATCAACGCCAAGGGCGAGGAAATGCTGGCACAGCCCTACAGCCCGATGACCATCCGCTTCTTCATCCTGCAGGCCCACTACCGCAGCACGCTCGACTTCAGCAACGAAGCCCTGCAAGCCGCCGAAAAGGGTTATAACCGCCTGATGGAAGGCGTGAAGACGGCACAAGGCCTGAAAGCCACCGAAGGCGCCGCCGACCTCGATATCCAAAAGATCGTGGACGCCTGCTACGACGCCATGAACGACGACTTCAACAGCCCCATCGTCATCGCCAACCTCTTCGAGCTGGTGCGCATCGTCAACAGCGTCAAAGACGGCAAGATGACCATCAACCCGACCGAATTGACCTTGCTCCAAAAGACGTTGAACGAATTCGTGTTCGACATCCTGGGTTTGGTCGACAGCAACGCCTCCGAAGGCAACGGCGACCTGGTGGAAGGCCTCATGCAGACCATCATCGACATCCGCAAGGAAGCCCGTGCCAAGAAAGATTGGGCCACCTCCGACCTCATCCGCGACGAGCTGGCCAAGTACGACATCGTTTTGAAAGACGGCAAGGAAGGAACCACGTGGAGCAAAAAATGATTTTGGTATTTTGAAATTTTGATTTTTTGGTTTTTACCCCAAGGGGGGCGCTTTTGAGACCAAGGGTTGCCTCCCCGGACATTTTCAACAAACAATGAATAGGCTTTTATTATTTTTGTCATTGGTTTTCGCATCCATCATGGGATTTGCGCAAACCACCCCCAATCTTTGGAACGACCCCCGCAACATCTGGGAAATCGACGCCCGCCTCGGCAAGTATTTTCCTTTTGAAGAACGCCATGCCTACATGAAAAAGCTGCCGCAATACGGCCTTGACCTCCGCGTGGCTCGCCAGACCGACGGCCGCGCCCAATGGGCAAAAGACTTCAACTATCCCGTGTACGGTGCGTTCCTCCGCCTGGAGAAGAACAACGTAGACAGCATCCAGTACAAGTATCGCGACGAGAACGGCTACGAGCAGGAGACCTGGCGCCCCTTGGGCGACTGCATCTCCACCGGCGCCTTCCTCAACGGCCACCTCTACCGGGGCTACCGCTGGTCGTTCGACTACGACCTCATGGGGGGCCTCTCGTTCTGGACCAAGCACGGCGACGAGTTCATCGGCAGCGTCGTCAACGTACACCTCGCCATCGACGCCGGCCCTACCCTTCAAGTCTCCGACCGGCTCGACTTGTTGGTGCGTTATCAGTTCTCCCATTCGTCGAACGCCGCCTTGCGCCTGCCCAACTGTGGCATCAACGTGTTCAGCTGGCTCGCCGGCGTGCGCTATCATCCCAATGGACGCCCCACCCTCCTTCCCAAGGAACAGCCCCGTCCTGCCTTCCAAAAGAGCAATGCCCTCTTCGTCTCCAATGCCGTTGGCCTGCTGCAGACCAACGAATGGATGCGCAGCTATCAGATGCCTGACGGCAGCATGGTGTCCGACATGCCCTCGGAGCGGCCTTACTATTTCGCCGACGTGATCCAATTGGGCTTCCACCGCCAGTTCCATCCCAAGTTCAGCTACGACCTGGCCCTCGACTTCGGCTGGACGGGCGAGACCAAACGCATGTACGAGAAGGCCATTCAGATGTACCACGATGGCCACGAGTACTTCTCGGGCGACGATGCCATTCCGCTCATGGAATACCGTTTCACAAGAGGCCTGCACCTGGCGCCCTCTGCCATGTTCGAGATCAACTACAACCGCTTTGCCTTTTGCCTCGGCGGCGCCTATTACCTCTGGCACGGCATCTATTACGGCACCGACCAACATAAGACCTGGGGGCTGGCGGAGTCGTCGGAGAGCAACTTCGAAGACACTTACCTCCCTCCCTGCTACCGGACTTTTTACGGCCGCTTGGGATTCAAGTATTACTTCGGCGAACACCGTAACCTATTCGTGGGCTCTTTCATGAAGGTACACGAGGTGGTCATCGACTACGCCGAGTTCACCTTCGGCATCAACCTGTTCCAATGGGACAGTAAAAAACAACGATAAGATCCATTTGAATTCCATCGATTATATCGAATGGACTTACGGGATTCTGTTATAAACAAGTAGGGACGTGCCATGGCACGTCCCTACAATCGTTTCAGACGGTTTCAGCAATCAAACCATCAGTGCACCGACCAAACCCAGAATTGCGTAGAATTCGGGAAGAGCGGCGTAGATCAGGGTGTTGGTGAACACGTTGTGACCCTGGCTGACGCCGACGATGCCGTTGGCGCACACCTGGCCTTGACGGATGGCCGAGATCATGCAGGCCAGACCCACGCAGAGGCCCACGCCGAACACGACCAAGCCAGACAGTTCACCTGCCCGCATCTTGTTCAGCAACATGAAGAACGCCACGAAGCCGTAGATACCTTGGGTAGCCGGCAAAGCCGACAACACCATGAAGTTGCCCGATGCCTCGGGACGTTTCTTCAAACCGCCCTCGGCAGCGTTGCCCGCCGTCGAAGTGCCGATGGAACTTCCGATACCTGCCAAGGCCAACACCAGGCCCAGACCGAGATAACCTAAAACTGTTTCTAACATAACGTTTAATATTTAAGATTTAAGATTCTATATTTTTTGATTTCATTGTCAATGTTCGTCACCCAAGGGATGATAGTCGCGTCCCGACCCTTCGTAGCCGGAGTTCTTGAAGAACTCGAGGAAGTTGAGTCGCAAGGGATGCACGAAAGCGCCCAGGATGCACATGGCGATGTTCAGCGTGTGGCCGATCACCACGATGAGGATGAAAGGCAGCCAGCCGATGCCACCGTCACCGAGGGCCTGCTGTCCGATGGCGTTAAACGCCTCGCCGAGCTTGGCGCCGGCCAAACCCAGGGCATACAGACGCAGGTAACTCAGCACGTCGCCCAGCAGTCCCGTGGCGGTGTTGTAGGTCTCCCACAACCCTGCCCCCAGGTTCTTCAGGGGGTTGCGGTGCAGGTCGTTGAGGAAGAAGATGCCCAAGGCCGACAGGCCGCCCAGGATGATGATGACCCATTTGGTCACCGCCTTGTCCATGACGCCCATCAAGGCCAGGCCGCCCACGATGACGCCACCCACGATGAGCAACGTCCATCCCCAGGTGCCCAGGGAGTTGGCAAATCCCTTCTCCTTGGTACTTTGGTACGTCTTGACGATCATGGCCAGGCAGATGTGGACGATACCGACCAGGATGGCCAGCACCATCGTGCCGTCGAACCCGGCGATCGTCGCGGGCAGCATGCATTTCTTCACCGCCTCGGGCAGCCACGTCCACGTGAGCATGTCGGTCGAGAAGAAGGTATGGAACAGGAAGCCCACCACGGTGGTGGCGATGCCCAGGGTGACGCCCAGCGGGGCGATCTTGCCCAAGACCTTCTTCAACGCGAGGCTGCCTAAGATGAGCACCAGGCCGTAGCCCATGTCGCCCATGCAGAAGGCAAAGAAGAGCATGAAGAAGATCGAGATGAACACCGTCGGGTCGAACTCATTGTATTTGGGACGTCCGTACATGTCGGTGAGCAGTTCGAACATCGACACGAATTTGTTGTTTTTCAACTTAATAGGCGGATTGTCATCCACCTTGGCCCGATCGGCCACATAAAAGACATGTTCTTGGTCGAGCAGCGCTCGCAATCCCGCTTCCTTGTCGGCAGGGGCAAAACCCTCGAACACCGTGATGTAATCCTCGGCGGCCTTCTCCCCTGCCACTTGGGCCAGGTGCAGGTCGAGTTTCGAGGCGATGCGGTCCATCTCCTTGCGGAGGTCGCCCTCATGGCATTTCAACTCGGCGAGGTGCTTGTCTTTTTGTTCGATGTCGTCCTGTACGGCGGCAATCTCCTTCTCAAGGGCGGTACAGTCCTTCTCGGGGGCCGGAAGCTCCTTCATCGGGAAGTCATAGCCGTCGCCGTCGGAAACCACCACGAAGTAGGTGTAGCCCCCCTCTGTGGCAATCTCGCTCAGCGCATACCGTTCCTTCCAGGTGGGATCCATGGCCGAGGTCTTGGCCTTGTAGAAATGCAGTTTCAACCCGAGGTCGGCCAGACGTTTGATGCCGTCTACGTCGAAACGGCCCCAAGCCAGGTTCGTCTCAAGGTCTTTCCGAAGCACGGCAAGCTGGTTCTGCGCCTCTTCCTTGGCTTTGACCGTCTCCAGCACGTTGACCGCGAGGTCGCCGTAGGTCTTCTCCGCAAACTCAGCCGGCTCCACCTCCTTGAGGGCAGCGATGGCCTTACGGTAGATCTCGGCACGGTGGGAAAGCTTCTCCGACCGATCGTCGATGGGCTTCCGAGAGCGTGTGATGTCCATCACCCCCACCTCCTGGAGCTTGGCCAGAAAGGCGTCGGCGTCGCCGCTGAACAGGATGAAGTCATATTTCGTCATTTCAGTTACCATGATCCGCCTCCTCTTCTTCGAGTATGTGTTTGTTTTTCACGATCTTCTGGGAGGCTTTGGAGAGGTTCTCCTCGTCTTCCATATACCGTTTGATCTTGCGTATGGCCTCCTGATAGCCCGGGATCTGTACCTTCTCGTACAGGTTCACCTTTTGGGTGGTCTTCTTGCGCTGGTAGTCGAGGATGCGTGCCGCTTCGGTGTAGACCTCCGATTCGATGCCCAACTGGGCGAGGCTCTTGAGGATGCGCACCCCGTCGGCAAACCAGATCGGCTTGGTGAACAGGTTGATGTCCTTCACCTCGTACAGCACCTCCTCGAGGGCTGGCGTGGGCACACCCGCGATCTTGACCGTCTTGAGCTTCACGTCGGTGATGGTGATCAATCCGGGCTCGAACTCATTCCAAAGCCGTGCCATGTACTCGTACGACTTCAGTTCCTCCTCCAACCGGGCCACAAGATCCTCCGAACGCTGCTTCGCCTTCTTCACCTCCATGCGCAGGGCGCTCTCCTTGCTCTTCAGCGTCGGGAGGGCGCGTGTCCGCGTCTTGAGTTGCTTGTTCAGCTCATTCAGCGAGGTTTTGTTATATTGAAATTTGATGGCCATGTAGTCTATTTCAAGATTTCAGATTTCAAGATTTCAAGATTTCGGATTTCAAGATTTCAAGATTTCCAATACTTTTCAATCAGTTTTTCCTTCAGGCCCGTCTCCGCTTTGGAGAAATACTTGCCGAAGAGCTCCCAGCCCGTGTCGAGCATCTCCTCGATCGAGATGTTGACGTCGATGGCCAGCAGCCGCGTGGCATATTCCTTGGCATAGTCGAGGCAACGCAGGTCGTAGTCGCTCAGGTCGAAGCCGTTCTCCAACTTGGTCTTGGCGTTGGCGGCGTCGGCATAGAGTCGCACCGAAGTATTCATCACGGCGCTGTGGTCCTCGCGGGTCTTCTTGTTCTGCACCAGCTGTTTCAGACGCGACAGCGAACGGAACGGGTCGACGATGACCTTGCCCGAGTCGGGGTCGGCACGGAGGAAGAGCTGTCCCTCGGTGATGTAACCCGTGTTGTCGGGGATGGCGTGGGTGATGTCGCCGTCATTCAGGGTGGTCACGGCAATGATGGTAATGGAACCACCGTCGGGCAGCTGCACCGCCTTCTCGTAGATCTTGGCGAGGTCGGAGTAGAGCGAGCCCGGCATGGAGTCCTTCGAAGGGATCTGGTCCATACGGTTGCTCACGATGCTCAAGGCATCGGCATACAACGTCATGTCAGTGAGCAGCACCAACACCTTCTCGTTCTTGTCAACGGCGAAATACTCCGCCGCAGTCAGAGCCATGTCGGGGATCAGCAGACGCTCGACAGGCGGCTGGTCGGTGGTGTTGACAAAGCTGATGATCTTATGCAGGGCGCCGGCGCTCTCGAACTGGTTCTTGAAGAACAGGTAGTCGTCGTTGGTAAGGCCCATGCCGCCGAGGATGATCTTGTCCACGTCGGCGCGGAGCGCCACCATGCTCATCACTTGGTTATAAGGCTGGTCAGGGTCGGCAAAGAACGGAATCTTCTGACCCGACACCAGGGTGTTGTTCAAGTCGATGCCGGCGATGCCGGTGGGGATCAGCTGAGAGGGCTGACGGCGCTTGTAGGGGTTCACCGAGGGGCCGCCGATCTGTCGGGCCTCGCCTTCCACGGCCGGACCTCCGTCGATGGGGTCGCCGTAGGCGTTGAAGAAACGACCTGCGAGGTCCTCGCTGACATTCAGGGTGGGCGGCTCGCCAAAGAAGGTCACCTCGGCGTTGGTGGGGATGTCCTCCGTGCCGCCGAACACCTGCAAGGTGACGCTGTTATCCTTGATTTTCACCACCTGGGCAAGGCGTCCCGCCACCAGGGCAAGCTCATCGTTGGCCACGCCCTGGGCTTCGAGGGTCACGGTGGCCTTGGTGATGGCACTCAGCTTGGTATAGATACGTTGAAAGGCTTTCTCACTCATGTTTCAGTTCCTCCTTCAGCTGGTTCAGGTATTTGTTGAATTGTTCCGACTGGTATTCCGAATAGTTCATCTGGCGGCAGGTGTTGATCAGTTCCTTGAAGAACGAGGAGCACTGCTCGAAGTTGTCGAACTTGAAGGTGCGGTCGCAGATGCCGAGCACCAAGTCGAGCATGAACTTCTGACGTTCGAGCGGCGTGGAGCCGTCGATGTCGTCGAAGGCATCCTGTTGCAGGATCACGAAGTCGACGAGTTCCGACTTCCAGTATTGCTCGTGGTACGACATCGGAACGCCGTCGTCGCCCAGGATGTTGATCTGTTCGTAGGCGTCCTTGCCTCGGCGGATGATGTATTTCGTCTTGGTGACCTTGTCGACCCAGCCTTTCTCGATCTTTTGGTCCAGGTATTCGATGATCTCGGGATATTCCAGGTATTTCGAATAGGAGTCCACGGGGTCGACAGCCGGGTAGCGCTTCTTGTCGGCACGGTTCTGCGAGAGGCCGTAGAAGCAGCGGGCCGCCTTCTTGGTTGACTCGGTGACCGGTTCCTTCAGGTTACCACCGGCAGGCGACACCGTCCCGATGAAGGTGATGGAACCCGTGGCGCCGTTGTTGAGCTTGACGTATCCGGCACGGGCGTAGAAATTGGAGATGATGGCCGAGAGGTCGACCGGGAAGCCGTCCTGTCCGGGAAGTTCCTCCAGACGGTTGCTCATCTCACGCAAGGCCTGTGCCCAGCGCGAGGTGGAGTCGGCTAGCAGCAGCACCTTCATGCCCATGGCGCGGTAGTACTCGCCCAGCGTCATGGCCGTATACACCGAAGCCTCACGGGCGGCCACCGGCATGTTCGAGGTGTTGCACACGATGATGGTACGTTCCATCAGGCTGCGTCCGGTATGTTTGTCTTTGAGTTCGGGGAACTCGGTGAAGATTTCCACCACCTCGTTGGCACGCTCGCCGCAGGCCGCCATGATGATGATGTCGGCGTCGGCTTGTTCGGCCAGGGCATGCTGCAGCACGGTCTTGCCGCATCCGAAGGGCCCCGGGATAAATCCCGTGCCACCCTCGGCGATGGGGTTCAGCGTGTCGATGCAACGCACGCCCGTCTCCATCACCTTGAAGGGACGCGGTTTCTCCACATAGCCGCCCACAGCCACCTTGACGGGCCATTTCTGCATCATCGTCACAGGCACCTCCTCGCCTTCTGCGTTGGTCAGCGTGGCGACGGTGTCGGTGATCTTGTATTGCCCGGCGGGAGCCACCTGTTTCACGGTGTATGTCCCTTTGAAACTGAAAGGCACCATGATCTTATGAGGCAGCCAGCCTTCTTTGACTTCGCCCAGCCAGTCGGCGGCAGCCACTGCGTCGCCCGCCTTGGCAATCGGTGTGAAGTCCCATTTCTTTTCTTCGTCCAGGGCTTTGGTATATTCACCTCTCTTGAGGAACACCCCTTCCATGGTGGCGAGGTTGTTCTGCAGGCCGTCGAAGTTGCTCGAAAGCAAGCCTGGGCCCAAGGTCACCTCAAGCATGTAGCCTTGGAATTCCACCTTGTCGCCGATCTGCAGGCCACGGGTACTCTCGAACACCTGCACGGAGGCCTTGTTCCCGTTCACCTTGATGACCTCTGCCATCAGCTCGACGCCGTCGAGGTCGATGAAGCAGATCTCATTCTGTGCCACAGGGCCGTCCACCTCCACGGTGACGAGGTTAGCGATGATTCCTGTTACTTTTCCTGTTGTTTTCATATATATGATGTGTTTTTATGATATCTAACGTTTTTGGTCCCAGGGGTTTCGTTCCTCAACCCCGTGGTTACCGACAGACAACCCCTACGGGGTTGCCGGTTCGGAGGCTTGGTCTTCGGGATTCCGGATCTCGTCAAGGAGTCTCTTGAACAACGCCTTCCCCTTCGCCTCGTCGAGCTCTGCCCAACGTTGCACCGTCTTGGCCTTGACCAGAAAGGCAAGGATGGCGTTCATGTTGAAGTAGTCCATGCGGGCGATGTCGGAGGCCTTCTCCCACTTCAGCTCGTCCATCTTCTGTTCCCGATCCACAAAGTCGGTATCCTGAAGGATGTCGCCGATCTGCTTCTCCTCCTCGAAGTCCGCCTCGGGCAGCTCCACGAGGTAGTCGTCGCCGTTCTTCCCCAGACGCTTGGCCAGGTACTGCACCTTGATGTTGCGCAGGCGCCCGTCGAAGTCGAAGTACTCGCGAATGAAACGGTTTTTCGAGGCTGCGGCTTTTTCATAGAAGCCCGGTCCAAGTGTGCCTTCGTCGAAGCCTTCCTCCATGAGCTCGACCAGCTTCCGGTCTTTCTCGGAGAGGAGCTCCATGATGCTTTCCTTGACAGCGGCATAGTCGAAACCCGACCCCTCATAGTCGGAGGTCAGTTCCGGCAGGCCGGCCACGATATAGACGTAGTTATCCATCAGCCGAAGAGGATTTTCTTGGTAGCAGGACGCAGATAGTTGGCGATGAGCTGGGTGAACTCGTCGTCGGTGAACTGGAGCACGTAACCTCCGTCGCGCGGGGCGACCTTGAACCCGCCGTTCATCTTCTTCGAGTAGTCCACCTTCACCTCGCCCTTGAGCTGGTTGGCGATCTCGTTTTTCACGAAGGGCTCCACCTGAGCCTTCAACGACTCAGGCAGGATGAGGTCGAGCGACACGGGCGATGCGTTTTCGGGGTTGAAGGCCTTCACCACACTCGTGATGAGCGTCTTGACGAAGTCGGCGTTGCCCATGTTGGCCTGCACGCCTTGTGTGGCGGTTTGGGTGACCACCATCTTCTCGATCTCCTGTTTGGTCACGGCGATGCTTTGCGTGGCGGCCATCCTGACGT
>JAEFAE010000021.1 GCA_016291135.1 Bacteroidales bacterium | reverse complement strand
AGGAGCTCCTCCACCGCGACTTCGTCGCGGTGGTCTTCCGTGCAATAGGCCTTCAGCGTCCCATCTTCATCCATGAACGAGTCGAAGCCGATCTCCCCGAGCATGGTGGTCAGCATGTCGTGCTGGATGTCCGAGGTGGGAAGCGTAAAGGTAAACTCAAAGGTCTTCATCGGTCCAAGATCATTTCTCAGTGATAGCGGATGCCTGCGTACAGATCGAGGCGAAGTCTTCGGCCTTGAGCGAGGCGCCGCCGATCAAGCCGCCGTCGACGTCGGGCTGGGAGAACAGCTCCGTGGCATTTTTGGCATTGCAACTGCCTCCATAGAGGATACGGATATCATCGGCTGTCGCCTCGTCATAGTGTTCCTTGACCAGGGAACGGATAAAGGCATGCATCTCCTGGGCCTGTTCAGGCGAGGCGGTCTTTCCGGTGCCGATGGCCCAAACCGGTTCGTAGGCAATGATGGTGTCGTAGATGGCATCGCCGTCGAGATGGAAGAGTCCCTTCTCGAGCTGTTCGCGCACCACGTCGAAATGGCGGCCCGCCTCCCGTTCTTCGAGCACCTCGCCCACACAATAGATCGGCGACATGTTATTCTCGATCAGCCGGTTGATCTTCTCGGCCAACACCTCGTTGGTTTCACCGAAGTATTTTCTACGTTCACTGTGTCCCACGATGCAATAGTCCACATCCAACGACTTCAGCATCTTCGCCGACACTTCGCCCGTATAGGCACCCTTTTCATAGGCACTGCAGTTCTGTGCGCCCACGTTGAACTGCTGCTCCTCAAACTCCATGTCGGTCAGCATCTCCAGATAAGGGAAGGGAGGGCAGAGGATGATTTCACAATTCATCTCCTCCTGTTCTTCAAGACGGTCAAGGAGTTCATTCACCAGTTCTTCGGCCTCGTCAAAGGTCAAGTTCATTTTCCAGTTTCCTGCGACAATTTTGCTTCTCATATAGGTACGATTTAAAGATTCATGATTTGAAAGATAGGCAAAGATACAAAATAATCCGTATTTTTGCCTTTATAATTACGATTCAACAATGAAAAAAAGCATCCTACTCCTCCTATTGGGAATGATGGCCGGCGGTTGCCTCGCCCAGGAAGAAGACGTCTTCTTCCCTGCCGACCGCCCTGGATACACCTGGGGCACCGACGTGCTTCCCTTGCATAAGATCTCTTGGGAAAACGGTTTCAGTCTGGAACGCGATCCGGAGCAACGCACGGCCTACCTCCCCAGCACCATCGTCCGGTACGGGCTCTTCGAGAACGTGGAGCTTCGGGTGGGCACTGACTGGCAGTTCCATGAAGAAACGGCCTCCCTTACCAAGTCGGCAGGCATGACACCGCTCACCCTCGGTGCCAAGATCAAATGCTACGAGGGCGATGGATGGCTGCCCTCCGTGGGTCTGTTGGCCCAGCTCCAATCCGCCCGTCTCGGATCGGAGGAACTGCTCCCTTCGCAACCCGCTCCTTCCCTATATCTGATTTTCGAGAACCCTGTAAACGACTGGTTCTATGTATGCTACAACGCAGGCCTGGAATGGGACGGCGAGACGGCCACCCCCACCACCTTCCTTGCCCTTTGTCTGGGCTTTGACATCACCGACCAGCTCGGCACTTTTGTGGAGACGTACAACTACCTGCATCCCGAAGGGAACCAATACCTGACCGAACTCGGGCTATACTATATGCCCTCGCCCCGTGTACAGCTCGACATCGAGGTGGACCTGGATTTCCAGCAATTGAAAGACTATTTCAACGTAGGCTTCGGGGTTGCCTGGATGATCAATTGATTTAGGGCTCCAGCAAACAGGGTGACCCTCAAAAGGCAACTTGCGTAACCCTGAAGGGGTTATGCCGTGCCGTTGAGGGTCACCCTGTTTGCGGGAAAAACCAATAACCATTAACTGATCCGAACCCGGGGATCGATGATCCCGTAGAGGATGTCGACCACCAGGTTGACGAGGATCAACATGACGGCAATCAGCAGCACCGCGCCCATAATCACCGGGAAGTCGTATTTCTCCAAGGCATCGACCACGACCACGCCAATGCCCTTCCAGTCGAACACATACTCCACAAAGACGGCGCCGGCCAACAACGAGGCGAACCATCCCGAGATGGCGGTCACGACAGGGTTCAGCGCATTGCGCAACGCATGCACGCAGATGACCCGCCAAGGACGCAAGCCCTTGGCGCGCGCCGTACGCACATAGTCCATCGAGAGGGCCTCCAGCAACGAGGTGCGCGTCAGTTCCACCACCACCGCCAAAGGCCGCATGCCCAACGTCAAGGCGGGCAAGATCAGGTTCGACAAGGTGAGATACGCTCCTCGGCCGTATTCATCCACCGTATAGAGGCTCCCCGTCATGCTCAACCCCGTGACGTGCTCCAGCAGGAAGCCGAAGATCCACGCCATCAGGATGGCGGCGAAAAACGAAGGCAACGACATGCCGATGGTCGTGATGAAGAGGGTCAGCTTGTTCAGGAAGTTGGTGTTCAGGATGGCAGTCAGGATGCCGATGACCAGCCCCAAGATGAAGGCGATCGAGATGGATACCGCCGCCAGCAGCAAGGTATTGGGGAAGGCCTCGCCCAAAATCGACGACACCTTACGCTTGCTTTGATAGGACATCCTGAGATAGGGGGCCTTCAATACCACGGCCGTCGAGCCCAAGGTGGCGAGACGGGCGTAGGGGGCCACCCGTTCCAGCTTCTTCTCCCCTTCCGACACATCATAGAACGACACCGGCACCAGATCGTTCAGGTAATCGACATATTGTTTGCCCAACGACTGGTTGAGTCCCAGCTCCTCACGGATCGCATCCACCGAGGCTTGGTCGGCACGCTGGCCGAGCATCATCTGGGCAGGATCGCCCGGCAGGATGTTGAACAGGAAAAACACCAAGGTCGCGACACCCCAGAGCACCGCGAGTCCATACAACAGCTTTCGGATTATATATGCGCCCATACCCTGTCGAAGTCAATTGCGCTCCACTTGTCCACCACCAGGCCCTCGTCGAGCAGGATCAGTCCGGGATTGAAACGCACGATCGTCTTGATTTCCAATTCATCGCCATAATAGACCTCCTCCACAAAAGGATAACGTTCCTGCAACGCTTCCACGGTTTCCTGCGACGAGGCGGTCACCCACACCACATAGTAGCCCTTTTGCAAGGCTTCCTCCGTCAAGGTCCCGATCCGTTCCCATTCACGAGCGGTGATGCCCGTCATGTCGTGCGAGGTGAACATCATCAGCTTTTCCGTCGAGAGGATCATATCGGTGACGTCGTCGCCGTCCTGGTCCAAGGCCGTGAAACCCAGATACTCGGCGCCACCCTCCACTCGCTGGTCCACAAACTCCCACTGGCGCATCCAAACAGAGTCGCTCCACGGATAGTTCGGCGAGAGGTACTCCTGGGTCTGTCCGGTCTCCTTGTTCCGGAACGTCAAAAAGATTTGCTGCTCCTGTTCCGGCTGGGCATTCATCTGTTTGCCCACCTTCCAGTTCATGAAGTCGATCACGGGCAGGTGACGGTAGTTATAGAGCTCGAAGCCGGCGAACAGGGCCGCATACACCAGTCCGATCAGCAGCTGTCCACGCCAGGTGAGCCGGTTCTTCAAGGCCTTGAAATTCAAGATCAGCGGCAAGAGCACGGCGTCGATCACCAAATTCTTGTAGAAGGTTTGCCAATTGGTCATCTTCACCGCCGTGCCAAAACAACCGCAGTCGGGCACCACATTGTAAAGGGCGTCGAAAAGGGTGGTCGTCGTAAAGAACAGCATCAGTCCGGTGGCGCCGATGACGGCGAGATGGGGGCAAACGTTGGTCACCAGGCAGATGCCTACCAGGAACTCCGCGAGGATCATCAACACGGCCAATACCATGGCCAGACCGCCCAGCCACTCGATGTGATAGGCGGCAAAGTAGTCCAGCATCTTGTATTTCGTGCCGAGAGGATCGACCCCCTTGGTGAAGCTGCTGAAGATGAACAGGCCACCCACCAAGAGCCGACAGACCGTCAGCAAGCCCTGTTTGGCAGGGACGGAACGGCGCGGCCATCCGGACACCACCGCCAAGGCGATGTTGAGCAACAAGGCCGTCAGGAACCACCATCGGTAGTCCGGGACATAGAAGATGCCTACCGCCGTGGCCAAGGCCACGGCGACGCTGAGCCAACCCAACCACGGTTTAGCGTTCCCCATGGATCCCCTCCTTCTGCTCTGCCAACAGGATCAGCGCAAACACCGCGTAGTTGATCATGTCGTAATAGTTGGCGTCGAGGCCTTCCGAAACGAGGGTCTTGCCGCCGTTGTCCTCGATGGACTTCGTGCGGAGCACCTTCATCAGGATAAGGTCGGTGATCGAACTGATGCGCATGCTGCGCCACGCCTCGTCGTAGTCATGGTTCTTTCGGGTCATGAGTTCGTAAGCCTCACGGGTCACCCGGTCGTAATGCTCGGCCGCCTGCGGCGAGCTGAGATCGGGTTGGTCTACCACGCCCAGCTGCAATTGGATGATTCCCATGGCGGCATAGTTGACGATGCCGATGAACTCCGGCTCAACCCCCTCGTCGACCAGGTGTTCCGAAGCGGTCTGCAAGGTACGGATGCGATTGGCCTTGATAAAGATCTGGTCTGTGATGGAAGGGGTTCGCAAGATACGCCAAGCCGGACCGTAGTCCTTCATTTTATCGATAAACAGCGCACGGCACTGGGCCAACACTGCATGGAATTCCTGTTCAGTTTTGGGGTTGTTCATGATCTTTCACGTATTACGAAGCAAAGATAAGAATCATTTTGATAATAAAGTGTATCTTTGCATGATAAAAGCACGCTGGAATGGAAAACGCAAGGCCATACGACCCCACCCCTGCCATCATGGGCATCCTCAACGTGACCCCCGACTCCTTTTCGGACGGAGGCCGCTACAACAGCGTGGACAAGGCGCTTCAACACTGCGAGGAACTACTGGAACAGGGCGCCGACCTCATCGACATCGGAGGCTGCTCCACCCGACCCAACAACGCCATCGCCACCGAGCAGGAGGAATTGGAACGGGTGATCCCCGTGCTGAGGGCGCTTCGGCTGCGGTTTCCGAACGTCGTGTTTTCCATCGACACCTTCCGGAAAAACGTGGCCGAGGCCTGTATCTTTGAGGGCGCCGACCTCATCAACGACATTTCGGGCGGCCTGTTCGACCCCGACATGCTTCCTTACATCGGCCAACATCATATTCCATACGTGCTGATGCACTGCGTGGGCACCCCGGAAACCATGCACCAATACAGCCTGGGCGGCGACATCCACCAGACCGTGCTGGACTTCTTCAAACAGCAATGCGAGGTGCTGGAATCGTATGGCGACCAACAGATCATCCTCGACCCCGGCATCGGTTTCGGGAAAAGCCTGGAGGCCAACTACGCCCTGCTCTCCCATCTGGAGCGCTACCGTTACCACGAATACCCCATCCTCATCGGCATCTCACGGAAGTCGATGATCCGCAAACTGCTGGGTCCCGAGGCCGACCTGGAGAACGGCACCACCCTCCTCAACACGATTGCCATGCTGCATGGGGCAGACTATTTGAGGGTCCACAACGTCAAAAACGCCGTGGATTTGAAAAAAACGTTTAATTTTGCGCATCCATCGGAATAAGCCATGATCGATCTATTCATTCAGATTAGGATTGTCGACATCATCGACATCGTTTTGGTCGCCGCCCTGTTCTACACCCTGTTTCGGCTGCTGAAAGGCACAGGCGCCATCAGCATCTTCATCGGCATCGTGGCCATCTTCTTGGTTTGGCAGCTGGTCAACGCCTTGCAGATGGAGCTGCTCTCCACCATCTTGGGGGCTTTCGTAAACGTCGGCTTCATCGCCCTCATCGTCATCTTCCAGCCCGAAATACGCCGTTTCCTGTTCACGATCGGAACACAGACCAAAAACGGCAACATCCGCACCTTCAAGTTCTTCCGGCGCAAGCAGCAAGGCGTTTCCGTCGACCTCGACACGCTGTGCCAGGCCTGTGTCGCCATGTCGAACATCAAGCAAGGCGCCCTCATCGTCCTCACCCGACAAAACGCCCTGGCCGACATCGTACTGACCGGCGTCAGCATCGACGCCCAGCTCAGCAAGCCGCTCATCGAGAACATCTTTTTCAAGAACAGCCCCTTGCACGACGGCGCCATGGTCATCACCAACAACCGGATCGTCGCCGCCCGCTGCATCCTCCCCGTCACCAACAACAGCGAGATCCCGGGGCACTACGGGCTGCGTCACCGCGCCGCCGTAGGCGTTTCCGAAAACAACGACTGCATCGTGCTCGTCGTCTCAGAGGAGACGGGCGCCATCAGCCTCGTCAAGGCCGGCAGCATCACCACCCTCAACGCCGATACCATGAAAGAAGTGTTGGGCAAGGAGCTTGTCGGTTGACCCCGCGCTCCTTTGGTTTTTCATTCTTCTGCTTCCAGTTCCATGAACCCCTCTTCCTCCTCCTGGAAGGAAAACGTTTTCTCCGTGGGATCCCAGCGCAGCTTGAACCGGGGATAGGCATTCTTATGGGCCATCTCCCGAAGGATGTACCGGTTCATCATATAGTTGAAGGTATAGTCGGCATAGGTGCGTCCCAGAAACACGGCATAGTTGTACACATCCTCGATGGTGAGGGTCTTGATGTCGTAATGGTACTGGGTGCCGTTCTCCCTGCTACGGGAAACCCGCGAACGGAAGTCATCGCGCAGGTTGTGTTCGTAGAACAAGGTGGGACGCCATTGTCCGTCGTTGACGTCGAACCACGAGGCCACATTGACCGTATTCAGCGCAAAGGTGTATTCGTAGGTGTCGATCAAGTCGAAGAGTTGGTCCACGTAAGGCGTGAACAGGCCTTGGATCTCCATCTTGGAAAGCATCAACAGCCAATCCGTGGAGTCCACCTCGATGGAATCCGGATCCTCGGGCACATACACCTCCACCCCATACCGGCCCAGCTCCTCGGCATAGGCGGCATAGACGATGTCCAAAAACGCGTCTTGATTCAAAGAATCCAATACTTTTGTATATTCTCCTTCGTCATTCTGGATCAAGGTTACCTGAGCCTCTTCAGGAAAATACACGGCAGCCCGATATGGCTTTGAAGGTTGGACAAACTGTTTGGCGAGATACACCTCCGGACCACAGCCCGAAAGCAGCATCGCCGCCAGGATTCCCAAGATGATACCTTTGATTTTCATAGCTAAAACAATTCCATTTGAATAGGTTCTCCCCCGTGTTTTTCGGAAGATGCAGGCGGAGTGGGCGCCACCGGTTCTTCCGGCACCTCCGGCACTTCAGGAGCCATGGGCTCCTCCGGCATTTCAGGCTCCACAGGCTCCTCGGGGGCCGTTGGCACTTCCGGTTCCTCGGGCTCAAAAGGCTCCAGCCACTCAAAACGCTCAATCTCGCGGTTCGAGAGGCGCTTGCCCTTGGCCTTATAGCTCTTGATGGCGATGAATTCCTCCACATTGATCTCGTCGTCGGGGAAGCTGTTGCCCGCATCGCTGACCTGATAGCTCAACAGCAACCGGGGCATCACATCGGTGCTGCAGGAGAGGTACTTGGCCGCCTCATGTTCTCCGATAAACGAGCAGCGGGTGTTCAGCTTGACGTCTTTCTCGATGCAGAAACGCTTCAGGTACATCTTTTGGGTCTCGCCCTCGATGTACACCACCGAGAAGATGTCGTCCGGATCGAACTTGCGAAGCGCCACCATGTCGTCGTCGAAATGGGTGGAGAGGTCGTAGCCGGTCACCTTGAACTCGCCGTTGGAGAACAGCTGCAGGATCCGGTCGTCGCCTTCGAAGGCGCCCAGGTATTGGCCACGCTTATCGGCGTTCAGCCGCCGCACCGTGTCGTCGTACCAGAGCTCGCGTGCCGTCAACGTGGAGACGCCGTCGTCGTGCTTGTACACCGTCTTGATGGCATACTTGGTGAGCAGGTTACCCCGCGCCGCACGCCCCTTGACCGCCAGTTGGGCGAAGTCATAGTCGAAGGTGCCTTTCTTAAGCTTCGGCGCGGGACGCAGTTGCACCTTGATGACCTCGGCCTCCCCATTGGGATTCGCAGTGAAATACACCACCTTGGAATCCGCCTTCCCCTGGGTCAGGTCGTACTCCTTGTCACGGGTGATGCTGGTCACGGCGAAACGCTTGACATAGAAAGGATTGCCCGGCTTGCCGTCGCGATAGACCGCATTGTAGGTAGTGCGGTCGTCGTTCTTTCGGAACACCGCCGCATGGATGACGTTGGCGCCGACAAAGAGCTTCGACTGCAGCTTGGTCACCATATAGGTGCCGTTTTCGTGGAAGACGATGATGTCGTCCAGGTCGGAACAATCCGACACAAACGCATAGAGTTCCTTGTTCTTCTCCCGTTTCAAGCCTTCGGACGTGCAGACGAACCCTTCGGAGGCGTTCAGGTACAGCTTCTCGTTGTTGGCCGCCACCGCCACGGCGGAGATGTTGTCGAAGTTGCGGATCTCCGTCTTGCGATCCCTCCCCTCGCCATATTTCTCCTTGATGTGCAGGAAATAGTTGACGGTATAGTCGACGATATGGTCGAGGTTGTAACGGGCCTCCTCCATCTTGGCTTCGATGTCGGCCAGCTGTTCGTCGGCCTTCTTGAGGTCGAACTTGGAGATCTTGCGCACCGGCTTTTCGCACAGCTTCAGCACGTCGTCACGGGTGATCTCCCGTTTCAGCCGCTTGCGATAGGGATCAAAGCGACGCTCGATGCCGGTCACCTGGTCTTCCCAGGTGTCGTAGTCTTTCTTTTCCAACTCCTTGTAGATGCCCTTCTCGAAGAAGATCTTTTCGAGGGAAATCCAATGCCAATCCGATTCCAGTTCGTCGAGCAGGATGCGCAACTCCCAGCTGAGAAGTTCCATGGTGCGGTCAGTGCAGCGTTTCAGGATCTCGCTGACCCCCATGAACACAGGCCGCTCGTTGACGATCACGCAGGCATTGGGCGAGATGGACACCTCACACTGGGTGAAGGCATACAAGGCGTCGATGGTCTGGTCGGGCGACACACCGGGGTTGAGATAGATCACGATTTCACAATTCTCGGCGGTGTTGTCATCGATCTTCTTGATCTTGATCTTCCCCTTGTCATTCTCCTTGACGATGCTCTCGATCACGCTACCCGTGGTCGTTCCATATGGGATCTCCTTGATCACCAAGGTCTTCTTGTCTTCCTGAACGATCCGCGCCCGCACCTTGATACGACCGCCTCGCAACCCGTCGTTGTAGTTGGTCACATCCATCAACCCGCCTGTGGGGAAATCCGGATACAAGGTGAATGGCTCGTCGCGGAGATAGGCCACAGAGGCGTCGATCAACTCATTGAAGTTATGCGGCAGGAACTTGGAAGCCAAGCCCACCGCAATGCCCTCCGTGCCTTGTGCCAGCAACAAGGGGAACTTGACCGGCAACGATACCGGCTCCTGGTTGCGGCCGTCGTAGGAAGGGCTCCAGTCGGTGGTCTTCTTGTTGAAAACCACCTCTTTGGCGAATTTCGAAAGCCGGGCCTCGATATAACGGGGTGCAGCGGCATCGTCGCCGGTGAGCACATTGCCGAAGTTTCCCTGGGTGTCGATCAGCAGGTCTTTCTGGGCCATTTGCACCAAGGCATCCCCGATGGAGGCATCCCCATGGGGGTGGTATTTCATGGTGTTTCCCACAATGTTGGCCACCTTGTTGTAGCGACCGTCATCCAGCTCATTCATGGAATGAAGGATACGACGCTGCACGGGCTTCAAGCCGTCTTCGATGGCCGGCACCGCACGTTCCAAAATGACGTAGGAGGCATAGTCGAGAAACCAATTCTCAAACATGCCTTTGATGGGAATCACATGATAGGCTTCGTTTTCCATAAAACCGCTTTGAAATGGGCAAAGATACGTCTTTTTTCCGTTTTGTCAAAGGAAAAAAACGCCTATTTCCAAAACCGAAGCACCGCCACCTCGCCTGCGAGCGCCAACAGCGCGAGCAGGACAAACCATCGCCACGAGGACGACTTGCGGGCCATCGCCTCCACCAGGTCGTGCTGGTCGAAGGCCTCCGGTTCCAAGACGGCCTTCACCGGCAATCCGGCCGCCTCAAAGGCCTGCTCCAAGGCCTTCCCTTCCGTGAAGCTCAGCTCCGACTCCTTACGGCTGTCGTTCCACGCCAACCGGTGACAGAGCGAGTCGTTCACCATAAGGTCGTAATAGCCGGCTTCGGGCAAGGCATCCTGGAAAAACACGCAAAGGCGGTTGTTCCTGACCTCATGGGCCGGCATGGTCTCAAAGGAGCCGTCTTCGGAAAGTACCTTGACCACCTTGTTCCCCGTCCCTTCCAAATCGCCGAAAAGCAGGGTTTGGTCCAGTCCCAAGGTATAGGACAGCTTCCCTATGCCGCCACCCAGCAAGGCCATCTTCAGCATCATGGGCACAAAGAGCGCATTGTCCGACAGGCTACTCCATGCGGGATCCAGCAACGTAGCCACCTCGTACACACGGCCACGTCCAACGGTCTGCTCTGTCAGGAAGGGGTCTCCATTCTCAAGACGGGCCAACACGGTCGTTCCCGTCCCGGGTGTCAAACGCACATGGCGTTTCACCTTGGGCAGGTCGGCATGCTGGGGCATGTCGAGGATAAGGTCGTTGAAAAAAGCATGGCGCACGGCCAGCTGGTCCACCGAAACCGCATTGGTGTCCACGCTCCTTCCGTCGTCATGGAAAAAGGCCACACTGGCTCCCTCGGCGGCATGTTCAAGCAAGACCTGCCGCATCGTCTCGTTGAGGTCGGAACAAGCATCCACCACAATCAACTGGGCATTGGCCAAGGCACTGAGATCCATCCGCGCAGGATCCATGCACAGGTATTGGTATTGGGGATCTTCATCGAAAACCATGGCAAGAGGCGTGCGGTCACGTTGTCGGCCCACCTCCACCACCTGCAGGGTGGCACGGGGCGCTACCACAAACCGGTAGTCGTTGTCGAAAGTGATCGGGTAGTCCACCAGGGAGACGGCACACAGGCTGCTTCCAGGCTCCTTAAGCAGGAACTGCATGGTCTGCTCCGCCGACGCACCGGCGTCCAGGTCGACGGTGGCGGAGGCGCACACCCGACCGTTCATCGTCAGGTTGAGCGGTTGCCCTTGAATCGCTTTCCCTCCATGGTTGGTTACCTTGACATGAAGCTCATTGGCCAAACCCACCTGAATCACAGGAGATTCGAGCCATACGGTGTCGACGGAGAGGTTGGCATCCACCGCGGCCCGCAACGGCACCACCACCAACTGCAAGCTGGTGTCAGGCTGTACGCCGTCAAGCTCCATCATGTTCTGTTGGAAATCCGAAAAGGCAAACAGGGTGGCCTGTCCAAAGCCATGCCGTTTCTGAAGCATCTGCAAACGGTCGAGCACCTCGTTCATCTTCACGGGTCGGCCATCCGGGTCCATCCGGTCAAGCTGTCGGAGCATTTCCTCCTGATTCATGGGATATTCGTTCTGAATCTCGAAGCGGTTGGTCAGCAGCAGGTATCGGGTGTTGGGAGGCAATTTCGACACCAGATGTTGGGCCGACACCCTGGCATCTTCCAACAAGGTCGTCTTCTGCGACTGGGCCTTCATGCTCATGGAGTTGTCGATATACACGGCCACCACCCCTTCCTCGGTATCGATTTCCGCCGCGGCATCTGGCCGGTACGGAAAGGCGAACGCCAATACCAAGGCGGCGACGAAAAGACAACGCAACGCCAGGGCCACCAGATGCTTCAGCCGCCGGGTACGCGCGTTTTCCTGCCGGATCGTCTTCAACAGGGCGGTATTGCTGAACCACACCTGCTGGTGCCGCCTGAAGTGGAACAGGTGTACCGCAATCGGAATGGCCAGTGCGGTCAAGGCCCAAAGCATCGATGGATAGAGGAATTTCAAGATTTAACGATTCAAAGATTTAAAAAATCAAGATTCATAGCATGGCCGTTCAGCACGGCTTCCTGGAGGTCGTCGCCTTGATAGGTGAGTTTCAAGGAGAAGAACGGGACCCGTTCCTCAATCAGTTTCAGGAACAGCTTGTCGCCTTCCCACATCGTCAACTCGAGCAGGCGTTGTTTCTCAATCCACTCGAGGTCACCCTCGTCGCATACGATCTCCTCGCCGGTCCAATCGGTGCAGACAAAAAGATGCATGTGTTCCGACTCCCACAGATCGGAGATGAAGGTGACGATGCCGCAATAACGCCATGCCGTGACGGTATAGCCCGTCTCCTCGCGCACTTCGCGAAGCATGCAGTCTTCGGGGCTCTCCCCTTCCTCAAATTTGCCGCCGACGCCCAGCCACTTGTCGTGGTTGAGGTCGTTCTCCTTCTTGGTGCGGTGCAGCATCAGGTAGCGGGAACCACGTTCCAGATAGCACAGGGTGGTTGTTTTCAAAGAATGCCTGTTTTAGCGAATGAAGTAAGAATAGCAAAGGCGGCCCGAAAGCCGCCTTTGCAAAAAACCTTTGAACTTTGGTTTAGATGATGCCTTGAGCGAGCATGGCTTTGGCAACGCGCATGAAGCCGGCGATGTTGGCACCCTTCACGTAGTTGATGGTACCATCAGCTTGTTTGCCGTATTCGACGCACATGTCATAAATGTCGTTCATGATCTTGTGGAGCTTCTGATCGACTTCAGGAGCAGTCCAGTTGATGTGACCGGCGTTCTGGCAGATTTCGAGGCCCGAAGTAGCCACGCCACCAGCGTTGACGGCCTTACCGGGAGCGAACGGAATACCAGCCTTCTGGATGGCTTCGATAGCACCGGGTTGGCAACCCATGTTGGAGACTTCAGCCACATACTGAACGCCATTGGCGATCAACATCTTGGCATCTTCTTCAGCCATTTCATTCTGGAAAGCGCAGGGGCAAGCAATGTCGCACTTCACAACCCAAGCCTTCTTGCCGGGAGTGAAAATGGCCTTGCCGGGGAACTTGTCAGCCATATCCTGGACCTTGTTACGACGTGAGTCGCGCATCACCAGCATATAGTCGATCATTTCCTTGTCGATACCGTTGGGCAGTTCGCAGACGCCGTCCGGGCCTGACAGAGCCACGACCTTGGCACCGAGTTCGGTAGCCTTGGTGGCAGCACCCCAAGCCACGTTGCCGAAGCCGGAGAGAGCGACTTTCTTGCCCTGCATGGTTTCACCCTTCTGGTGGACCATACGGTCGACATAGTACATAGCACCGAAACCGGTAGCCTCGGGACGGATCAGAGAACCACCCCAGCCATAGCTCTTACCAGTCAGAGCGCCAGTGCTGTGTTCACGGGCGAGCTTCTTGTAAGCGCCATAGAGGTAACCGATCTCACGGCCGCCAACGCCGACGTCACCGGCAGGTGAGTCTTGGTCGGCACCGATGTTTCTCCAAAGTTCATACATGAAAGCCTGGCAGAAACGCATGATCTCAGCGTCGGACTTGCCCGTCGGGTCGAAGTCGGCACCACCCTTACCACCGCCGAGAGGCAGGTTGGTCAGGGAGTTCTTGAAGATCTGCTCGAAGCCCAAGAACTTCAGCATAGAGACGTTGACAGCCGGGTGGAAACGGAGACCGCCTTTGTAAGCGCCGAGAGCGGCGTTGTACTGGACGCGGTAACCGAGGTTCACCTGGACCTGGCCTTTGTCGTCAACCCAAGTCACACGGAACGTGAAGATACGATCGGGTTCAACGAGACGTTCAACGATCTTCGCAGCTTCAAATTCGGGGTGTTGGTTGTACACTTCTTCAATGGATTCGAGCACTTCGCGTACTGCCTGTAAATACTCTTTTTCGCCTGGATGTTTGGCCTCCAGAGCGGTCATGATTTCATTTACTTTCATTGCAATTATTTGATTATTAAAAGGTTTTAGAAAATTAACGTATTAATTACCGTTTCTGCGGTGCAAAAGTAATACATTAAATCGTAAAAACGAAGCGAAAGAAAGAATTAATTTTCTGCCTCATCCAATTCCCCGTCACGGATCCAGTCGCCGTATTCGTAGTAGGCCACCCGGGTAACGCTGCCATCGGGATTGTAGTACACTTCCTTTCCGTGTTTTACATTATCCACATAATTGGTAACCAAGCACTTGTAACCCGAGCGTTCATAGCTGACCTGGGTTCCGCAACCCCGATCGAACCTCGCTTGGGCCGCCAGGTTCCCTTCGGGATAGAAGATAAGCCAGGAGCCGTCCATCAGGTCGTCCACATACTGCCCTTCCTGAAACACCTGGCCATTCTCGTACCAACGCTTGAAATCCCCGTTCAGCTTGCCGTCGGCATAATACGACTCTGATGCCAGGCTGCCATTCAAGGAATAGGTTCGGCTCAGGCTGTCTTGCACACCGTCCTTGTACCAGCACTCCTCCATGAGAAAGCCGTTCTCGTGCCAGCGTCGCAACAACCCGTTCATCTTGTTGTCGGTGTAGTTCACTTCCATCTGCGGCTTCCCATTGGGGAAATACCACACGCACAATCCGTCAAGCTTTTCGCCATCGTAACGGAGCTCCGACTTCAGCGCGCCGTTTTCCCAATAGGTTTTCTTGACCGAACTGTCACAGGCAAACGACCCGATCAGCATCAGGGCCAGCGCCACTGTCAAACCACGCTTCATCTCACTCCTCCTCGTCCTCATAGATCAGCACCGGCTTCAGTTCCACGGCATGGTTGTCATATTGATACATGTTCCAATAACGGTTCTCCAAGCCATCGCCACGACGACTCTTGTTGAAGTAATACCGCGTGGAAAGCAGGGGCAGGTGATAATACGGCAGGCAGTCCACCGAGTTGCTCCCGTACTGCATCAGCGCATTCAAGAAGTACCATCCCACATCGAATCCCTCAAAAGCGTACTCATTGGGCTCGCTGCTGTACTTGTACCGGAAGTCGTCCACAAATTGGAGCACGATGGAGTCGTTGAAATCGACAAAATGATCGTCGAAATAGATGGCATTCATATTCAACAAGTTGGGAACCAAAAGGTTCTCAAACTCCTCCCAAGCGGGCAAGCCGATCAGTGTGATGGGATATTTCTTGGCCGATTTGTTGATGGTATTCAATACTTTTGTAGCAAATACAAGGTTATCTCCATAGGCCACCAACACATTGTCGCGGGCCGCGGAAAGCCCTTCCCTGAAAGCCTTGAGATCGGCGTCGGAATAGGAAATCCGATGGAATTCATTCTCGAAGACCGTCTCGTCGTCGGGATGGGCGCTGAGCGTCTTGGTGGAGAAGATCTGTCCTTCCACTTCCAAGGTGGACAGCACCCGTTTGCCCATCTTGCGGCGTTGGCTTTCCTTGGTGATCAGTTCGAGCATCTCCGCGTTCGAGAGGCGAACTTCGGGCTCCACCACGGCATTCAAGGCCTGTTCGATGGCATCCACCGTCAGCGAATCCTTAACGGTTCCGGAGGACAGCAGCGTCACCTTCGACTTGGGGTATTTGATACGGATCAGGTCTGCCAGTTGGGCAATCATGGCCTGGGTGCCAGGCTTGAGCTTCAGCACATTGGGCGCGTCGGACACCACGCTGTCACGCTCCGACAAAGGATTGACTATGAAAATGTCGTGGTCAGCGGCATAGGATTGTACCACGGAAAACGACTTGCTGAAGAACGGTCCGATGATCAGATCCACCGGATCTTCGCGCAGCTTTTCCACCGCCCGTTCGGCACCGACCGTGTTCTCGGTCACATCCATCACGGTCAGATCGAGCCGCATGCCATGGTTTTTGGTCATGGAATCGGCTGCCATCATGAATCCCTCGTAGAATTGGAGGAACTTCATCGCACGCGATTTCTTGGTCTTCTCGATCCGGTCTTTCGAAGTGTCGATCTTATCGATTTCACCCAGGTAGAGCGGAACCAGCAGGGCTACATGGTAACTCCGATCGGCATTGGAGGTGGAGGCATAGCAGTCGTAGGGCATTTCCTTGGCATAGACCAGGCGTTCCCAGGGCAAGGCGGCTTCCTCCGGCTCCACTTCTTCAACTTCTTCAACTTCTTCCACCGTCGCCAACGGCGTTTCCTCTTCGGATTCTTCGGGCTCGTAATGGACCACGGTCGCTGATTCTACAGGGGCATTTTTGAGGGGGATCAGCACTTTCTGGCCCACGGCCACTCGTGAACCCACCGAAGGATTCACGCTGCGGAACTCCTCTTCGGTGATGTCCCAACGCTTGATCAGGTTCTTGGTCTTTTGCGCCTCTTTGACGGTATGGATCACGAAGCCATCGCCAAATTCGTCGTCCGGATCAAAGACAGGCTGATTGGTCGAGGTCGGTTGGGGTTGCGGGTCAACTACCGTTTCTTGGGGTTCGGTCTTATTGATTTTGGGTTCCTTCTTCGGTTCCACTTGGGCCGTTTCCTGGGATTCCTCCAGCGGTTCTTCCTTGGGCGTGACCTTGGGTTCTTCCTTAGGCGTGACCTTAGGCTCTTCCTTGGGTTCTTCCTTGGGCGTTGCGGGAGTCACCTTCGGCTCCTCTTTCGGTGTCGCTTCCACGACGGGGATGCCGATCACCATGCCAGCCTTCAGTCCATCGGCAATCTCAGGATTCTTAGCCAACAGCTCCTGTTCGGTCACTTGGTAGGCTTGGGTCAATCCCCAGACGGTTTCACCGGGATTCACATAGTGCATCACATAGTGTTTTCCTCCGATTTCGACCACGGTATCCCGATGCGTCACGGCAGGGATTTCTTCCTTTATAACCTTGGGTTCCTGTTTGGGTTCCACCTTGGGCTCCTGTTTGGGTTCCACCTTAGGTTCCTGCTTGGGTTCCACCTTAGGTTCCTGCTTGGGTTCCACCTTGGGCTCCTGCTTCGGTTCCACCTTCGGTTCCTGTTTGGGCTCCACCTTGGGTTCCTGCTTCGGTTCCACCTTGGGTTCCTGTTTCGGTTCCACCTTAGGCTCCTGTTTCGGTTCCACCTTAGGTTGTCCGGCGAGCACCGGAACCCCGATCACCATGCCGGTTTTCAAGCCTTCGGAGAGTTCTGGATTCAGATCCCGCAAAGCCTGTTCCGTCACCTCATAAGCCTTGGCGATGCCATAGATCGTCTCCCCTTGCTTGACGTGGTGCATATAGAACTTTTTGCCCCCCACCGTGACTACCTGGGAGGTCTGCTTTTCGACAACATGGGGCGTCTCGGCCGGCTTAGGCGCTTCTGGCTCAGGCTCGTCGTCAAACACTACGGCAGGAATGCCCAACACCGATCCGGCACGAAGTCCGTTGTTTTTAAGATCCGGGTTGCAATCCGTGATCTGGTCTTCGGTGACATGATACGCCTTGGCAATGGCATAGAGGGTCTCCCCTGCCTTGACGTGATGCATGTAGAACTGCTTGCTGCCAACGGTGACGATCTTTTCAGCCCGTTTCACTTGCACTTCCTGGGCGGTCGCCGTCATAGAGGAGGCCAAGAGGATTCCCAACAACAAAACGACCGATACGATCTTTATACGCTTCATAATTTGTTTCCTTTTATTTCATTTTTCACCAGGGTTTACAGCCCTGGGTTACCGACAGGGCACCCCTATTGGGGTGCAACTCCGATCACCGTCCATTCCCAGGGGTTGCCGACCCCTGGTTGCCAACAGGACACCCATACAGGGTGATCATTCCCACTCGATGGTCGCCGGCGGTTTCGAGGAGATGTCGTAGCATACCCGGTTCACTCCCTTTACCTTATTAATTATATCATTCGACACCTTGGCCATGAAGTCGTACGGCAGGTGCACCCAGTCGGCGGTCATGCCGTCGGTGGAGATCACCGCCCGCAAGGCGATGGTGTATTCGTAGCTTCTTTCGTCGCCCATGACGCCCACCGACTTCACCGGCAGGAGCATGGTACCCGCCTGCCAGATGCTGTCGTACAGGTTGTCGGCCATCTCGTTGGGATAGGAGGCGCTGGGCAGTTCGCAAGGCCAGTTCCGGAGTCCCTTGATGAAAATGTCGTCTGCATCGCGCAAGATCCGGAGTTTCTCCTCCGTCACCTCGCCCAGGATGCGGATCCCGAGGCTCGGGCCGGGGAAAGGATGGCGGCCGATCAGCTCCCGTTTGATGCCGAGGGAACGACCCACCCGTCGCACTTCGTCCTTGAACAAGGTGCGCAGCGGCTCCACGATCTTCAGGTTCATCTTCTCGGGAAGGCCACCCACGTTGTGATGCGACTTGATCTTGCAGCTAGGGCCGTTGACGCTGACGCTCTCGATCACGTCGGGATAGATGGTGCCTTGGGCCAGCCAACGGGCCCCCTCGATCTTCTGCGCCTCGGCGTCGAAGACCTCGATGAAGGTGGAACCGATGGCCTTGCGTTTGGCCTCGGGATCGGTGACACCCTCCAGCTTCTTCAAGAACAACGGCCCGGCATGGACGCCGACCACGTTCAGTCCCATCTCCTGATAGGAGTCGAGCACCTCCTCAAACTCATTCTTGCGCAACAGGCCGTTATCCACGAAGATGCAGGTCAGGTTGTGGCCAATCGCCTTGTTGAGCAACACGGCGGCCACGGTGCTGTCCACGCCGCCCGACAAGCCCAAGATGACCTTGTCGTCGCCCAGCTGCTGGCGAAGCATCGTCACGGTATTCTCCACAAAAGAGGCCGGAGTCCAGTCGCCCTGGCATCCACAGATGCCCAGGGCGAAGTTCTTGAGAAGCTGCGGCCCTTCCTTGGTATGGAACACCTCGGGATGGAACTGCACGGCGTAGGTCTGCTCGCCGTCGATGGTATAGGCGGCGTTCTCCACATCTTCGGTGGAGGCGATCACCCGAGCCCCTTTCGGCAAACGGGCGATGGTGTCGCCATGGCTCATCCACACCTGACTGGTCGGGCTCATCCCTTGGAACAGCGGCGAAGCCCCATCCACCACCTTCAACATGGCACGTCCATACTCGCGGGCGATGGAGCCATTGACTTCCCCACCAAAATGATGGGCCATGAACTGGGCACCGTAGCAAATTCCCAGCAACGGCAGTTTGCCCTTGATCCCCTCCAGGTTCACGTAAGGAGCCTTTTCATCACGCACCGAGAAGGGGCTTCCGCTGAGGATAACGCCCTTCACATGCTCGCCGATGGCGGGGATCTTGTTATAGGGATGGATTTCGCAATAGACGTTCAACTCGCGCAGACGACGGCCGATCAACTGGGTCACCTGGGAGCCAAAATCGAGGATGAGAATCATTTCCTGCATGGCACAAGTTTTTTGCAAAAGTAACGTTTTTCGGCGTAAGGAAACCAAGATTTGTTATTTTTGCCTAAAAATTAAACAAGCATCCACCTAACCAACCTGTTTCGGACATGTCGTTGCTATTGATTGCCCTATCGCTGCTTCCCGTCATCTTGCTGATGGTATTCGTCTATCGTCAAGACAAATACGAGAAGGAGCCCATCGGCTTGCTGATCCTGGCATTCCTCGGAGGCATGATCGCCATCCCGGCCGACCTCACGCTGGTTTCCATCATCAATGTTGTCTTCCCCTCCGAGAGCGTGTTCTACTCGGCTTTCATTGAGGCAGGCTTTTGCGAGGAGCTTTGCAAGTTCGTCATCCTGTTCTTGCTCATCTGGTGGAACCGCAACTTCAACGAACACATGGACGGCATCGTCTATGCCGCTTTCGTTGGGCTCGGCTTTGCCTGTGTCGAAAACGTCCTCTACGTCATGCAGGCAGCCCTCTCCGACCTGGGCACCGGCATCACCACCGGCATCATCCGCGCCCTGCTCTCGGTACCCGGGCATTTCCTCTTTGCCGTCGTCATGGGCTACTTCCTATCCCTGGCCAAGTTCAGCGACAAGGGAACGTTCGGCTATCTGCTGATGAGCCTGTTCGGCGCCGCCCTCATCCACGGCCTCTTCGACTGGATATTGATGATCAACGACTACATCCATCCTGTCCTGGGTTTGGTTTTGCTTGGATTGTTCATCTGGGGCGACATCCGGTTGTGGAAACTCGGCGTCAAACTCATCCGGCACCATCAGGAGCGCTCTCCTTTCAAAGACCAGGATCCCAACGACGACTACCCTCCTCAGCAACCCCCGTATTACCCCAACAACGATCCGGAATACAAACATATCGACTGGAATGCTGGCGACAAGTATTAATTTCGTATCTTTGCATCCTTAATTGACATTACTATGGCACTCAACTGTGGAATCATCGGACTTTCAAGCACTGGAAAGACCACCCTATTCAACTGCATCTCCAATACCAAGGCGGAAATCGGCTTTGCCTCGAAATCGAACATCGGCATGTGCGAAGTCGTGGACGACCGTCTCAAGAAAATCGACAATATCTCCCATTCAAAACGCATCGTGCCCGCCACCGTCGAGATCGTTGACCTGCCCGGACTGAGCAAGGGCGGCCAAGGCGTGGGCAACAAGCTTCTCGCCGAGGTGCAGACCATGGACGCCTTGATCCATGTGCTGCGCTGCTTCGACGACCCCAACATCCCCCACAGCGAGGGCAGCGTGGACCCGGTTCGCGACATGGAACTCGTGGATTTGGAGCTGCAGGTGCGCGACCTGGACCTGGTTACCCGCAAGCTGGAACGCGTGCAGAAGCTCCTGAAGAACGGCGAAAAAGACAACAAGAAGGCTTTTGACGTGCTGAGCGTTTATAAAGAGGTGCTCGAGAACATGGGTAACGCCCGCGACGCCAAGGTGGATGCCGAAGACCGGAAATACATCCAAGACCTCCAGCTGCTCACCGCCAAGCCGATCATCTATGTCTGCAACGTCGACGACGCCTCCGCCACTACGGGCAACGCCTACTCCGATGCCGTGAAGGCCGCCTTGAAGGAAGGTCAGGACATGCTCATCATCGCCGGCAAGCTCGAGGCCGAGATCGCCGAGTTGGATGCCGACGACCGTCAGCTCTTCATGGAAGACGCCGGCCTGACGGAGCCTGGCGTGAACAAACTGGTGCGCACCGCCTACCATACGCTGAACCTGCATTCGTTCTTCACCACCGGCCCCGACGAGACCCGTGCCTGGACCATCCATGTGGGCGACACCGCCCCCATCGCTGCCGGCGCCATCCACAGCGACCTGCAACGCGGCTTCATCCGCGCCGAGGTAATGAGTACCGAAGACTTCCTGCAATATGGCTCCGAAGCCGCCGTCAAGGAAGCCGGCAAGTTCCGTGTCGAGGGCAAGACCTACGTGGTGCAGGACGGCGACATCCTTAACATCCGATTCAACGTGTGATGGACGAGTACGTAGTTTTAGTGGACGACAAAGACCAGCAGGTCGGCATCATGGAGAAGATGGCCGCCCACATCGTGCCCCGGCTCCATCGCGCCTTCTCGATTTTCCTCTTCAACAGCAAGGGCGAATTGCTGCTGCAACAGCGGGCTTTTTCGAAATACCACTCCCCCGGTCTCTGGACCAACACCTGCTGCAGCCATCCCCGCAACGGCGAATCCATGCAACAAGCCACCGCGCGCCGCCTTCAAGAAGAGATGGGCATGACGTGCGACATGCACGAAGTCTTCACCTTTATATATAAGGCACCCGTCGGCCTGGGCCTCATCGAGCATGAGTTCGACCATGTGTGGTTCGGGCAAAGCGACGACACCCCGGTCGTCAACCCCGAAGAGGTGGCTTCCTGGAAATACATGGCGCTCGACGACATCGCCGCCGACCTCAAACTTCATCCCGAATGCTATACCGAATGGTTTAAGATCTCCTTCGAAGAGATCGTTCGTCATAGCGAAAAACAATAGCAAGGCAAACCCTGCTTAGCGAGACTCCCCCAACGGCACTACGCAACTCCCTTAAATCCTTAACGATTGCGCCTTTTTAAATAGTAAATATATTTACTATCAATGTATATACTATAAACATTTTTACTATTTTTGCCCCGTCTTTTTGATTGAAAACAAGCAAAACAACATTTAAAATAACCATTCTATGAAACGTAACTTGTTATTAATCATTGGATTAGTATGCATTCTGTTTCCAATGAACCTCAAAGCCCAGGAAGGTCCGAAGATCTCCGGTTTTGTGCAAGGACTCTATCAAGCCAACTTCAACGAGGATTTCAAACTCAACGACAACACCCTTCGCATGCGCCGTGTCCGTATGTCGGTCGAAGGCAAGCTCACTCCCAAACTGTCTTACAAGATCCAAGGCGACTTCAGCCGCTCCCCCATGTTGGTCGATGCTTTCGTGAAGTACAAAGCCTGCAATGAATTCGCCATCCAGGTCGGTCAGTTCAAGACCCCCTTCACCCTCGAAAGCCCCATCAACCCCGTCAACCTCGAGATCTTCGACTACGGCGAGAGCGTGCAGAAGCTCGTCGGTTATGGCGACGTGTGCGGCGTCGGCGGCCTGGGTCGTGACCTTGGTATCATGGCCACCGGTAACCTCTTCCCTGTGGAAGGCAAGGATTTCAGCCTGGTCACCTACAGCCTCGGCGTGTTCAACGGCAACGGCCCCACCACCACCGACAACAACAATCGCAAGGACATCGTCGGTCGTTTGGAAGTCCGCCCCATGTTGAAGGACCTGACCCTCAGCGCCTCATACTACAACGGAGCCTATCTGAAAGACGAGCTCAACCAAGGCAAGCGTGACCGCTGGAGCGCCGGTGCCCAGTACAACGACGGCGACTTGCTCATTCGTGCTGAATATCTGAACGGAACCACCGGTTATCGGACGGTGTCGTATAACGATCCCGAAGGCCTCACTCCGGTATACACCGACGAGGTGTTCCAATCCAACGGTTACTATGCCGTGGCCGGTTACAACTTCAAGTTCGGCAAAGAAGGCAAAGTGCAGAAACTGATGCCCGTGCTTCGTTACGAGCACTTCACCAAAGATGCCAGTATCGAAAACGGCGGCACCAACTGGTACACTGTGGGCATCAACTACTGGCCGGTGAAGTCACTGAACTTCAAACTCGACTATTCCCTGGTCCAAAAAGAAACGGGCACCAACTCCCATCGCGTGGTCGGTATCCTCAGCTATAAGTTCTAATTTAAAGATCTATCATTCAAAGATTTAATCATTATGAGCAACAATAAAGCATCCAACCTTTGGAAAAAAGAGGACTGGCTGGCCGTGTGGATCGGCTTCATCGTCATCGCCGTGGCCTGCATCGCCGTCCTGACCGGTTCGTTCGACTTCTCCGCCGCCAAGTTCGGCACCTGGCACTGGTGGGAGAACGTGGAAGAAAAGAAATCCCTGGCCGCCCAGTTCAATGGCGACTTCTGGATCAAGCTGCTCCGCACCTTCCTAGTGACCGGCGTCTTGTTCGGCATCGGCATCAAGCTGCAGGGCGAGAAGATCAAGAAATTCATCCCGGCTTACATCGTGCTGTTCATCATCTGTATCGTCGTGAGAATGATCAGCGCCGAATACACCTTGAAGATGTACCTCGAATGGGCTTTCTGGGCATTGCTCATCGGCCTGCTCATCTCCAATACCGTCGGCACGCCTGAATGGCTGAAACCCGCCATTCGCACGGAGTTCTACATCAAGACCGGTCTGGTCATCATGGGCTTCTCGGTGCTGTTCAGCAACATCGCCAAGTTCGGCCTCTACGGTCTCGGCATCGCCTGGATCGTGACGCCCATCGTCATCATCTTCATGTGGTGGCTGGGCACCAAGGTGCTGAAGATCGACAACAAGCCGTTGGTCATCACCCTGGCCTCCGCCACTTCGGTGTGCGGCACCAGCGCCGCCATCGCCACCGGTGCGGCCGCCAAGGCCAAGAAGGAAGACCTCTCGCTGGCCATCTCCATCTCCATCATCTTCACCATCCTGATGATGGTGTTCGAACCCATGATCATCCGCGCCTGCGGCATGAACCAACTCATGGGTGGCGCCCTCATCGGCGGCACCGTCGACTCGACGGGTGCCGTGGTGCTGGCCGGTAACGCCCTCGGCGAGGAAGCCGAACAAGCCGCCGTGCTCGTGAAGTCCATCCAGAACATCCTCATCGGCTTCATCGCCTTCTTCGTGGCCATCTTCTTCGCCACCAAGGTCGACAAAGACCCGAACCAGAAAGTGGGTGCCGGCGAGATCTGGAACCGCTTCCCGAAGTTCATCATCGGTTTCTTCGTCGCTTCGCTGGTCGCTTCCTTCATCGTCCAACCCATGGGCGGCGACGTGAAAGCCATCAACGGCGTGCTCGACCAATACAAGAACTGGGCTTTCGTGCTGGCCTTCACCAGCATCGGCCTCGACACCAACTTCAAGAGCCTCTTCAAACAGATGCAAGGCGGCAAGGTGCTCTGGCTCTACATCATCGGCCAGGTGTTCAACATCGCCCTCACCCTGTTTGCCGTATGGCTCCTCCTTTCGGGTGTGCTCTTTGAGGTCCCCGTACTCGACATGTTCAAATAATGGATAAAAACCATAAAATATTCAAAGTGATTACCATCGTCGTGGTGGTAATCACTTTGTTTTTGGCCGGCTGGATCATGGCCAACCGGCTCGGCCTCGTCAAAGGCTACGACTTCGGGGCCGGCTCCTATTACTACGCCGACATCCCCACCGAACAATACCAGCAAATCGACAAGGAAGGCGCCTATCAGACCTCGGTCCCGAAATGGATCTTCTACGTCCTGTTCTTCGCCTGGGGCTGGCTGATGTGGCGGCTCTGGATCAGGGTGGAAAACGGGAAACGCAAGAAAAAATAGGAAATAGCTTCCACTTAGTCAAACTCCGGATGAAGTTCCTTGAACTTCCGTTCGTATTGCCGGATCCGATTTAAGGTGCGCTTCGTCCATTCCAGGCGGACCTCCTCTTTCTCATCGTCGGAAAGATGCCAGTCGATATCCGTCGATTCATGCAGGCGACGGGTCAGCGTATACACCAGCAACGCCGCCGAAACGCTGATGTTGAAGCTTTCGGTGAAACCCACCATCGGGATGCGCACAAAACGGTCGGCATGCTCCATCACATAGTCGGTAATGCCCGTCTTTTCGGTGCCAAAAACCAATGCTACCGGTTGGTCCAACGGCAGGGTCTCCGGGGTGAAGTCGTCGCGATGCGGGCAGGTGGCCACAATCTGGTAACCCTTGGACTTCAGCTGGTCGAGCACCACCGGCGTATTGAAATCCAACTCGTTGTACCGACGCACGTCGAGCCACTTGTTGCTTCCCATCACCACATCGGGATTGATGTCGTAGGTAAAGTTGTTTTCGATGATATGGACGTCCTGCACACCGGTGAGGTCACAGCTCCTCAACACCGCACTGGCGTTGTGCGGCTGGAAGATGTCTTCCAGCACCACGGTGAGGTGGCGGGTGCGGTTGGCCAACACGTCATCGAAGCGCTGTTTCCGCTCGTCGGAAATGAACGGATACAGGAAATCAAGAAGGGCTTTGTCTCTAGGGGTCATATCGCGATGGATTTACGCCGCAAAGATAGTAAAATAACGTCAAGGCAAGCGATGCGAATCGCTCCAACCGGAACAGAAAGAAAAAAATGCAGTTTTTTGTTGTTCCAAACTTAGAATTTCCTATTTTTGCAGTCCGAAATTTTTGAATATAAATAATATTGAATAAATATGGCAACCAAGAAAGAACAAGAGATTAAAAAAGGCGAAGAAAGACTGGAAAACGTCGAATCCGCGCTGAGCAAGACTGAACTTTGGATTGAAGAACATCAGAAACTCATCTACGGCATCATCGCCGCCGTTATCGTCATCGCAGGCATCATCTGGGGCCTGAAGGCGCTGAACGACAGAAAGGACCGTGCCGCGAGCAAAGAGATCTTCACCGCACAAAGATATTTCGAGAAAGAATCGTACGAGGCTGCCCTCAACGGCGACGGCAACTACTTGGGCTTCACCGAAGTGTATGACTCCTACAAGAGCACCAAGACCGGTAAGCTCGCCGCCTACTACGCCGGCATCAGCAACATGAAGTTGGGCAAGTACGAAGAAGCCATCGACTACCTGAAGAAGTTCAACGGCAAGGACGAGATCCTCGCCCCCATGGCACTGGGCGCCATCGGCGACTGCTACATGGAGCTTGACGACCTCAACAGCGCCGTCAGCTACTACGACAAGGCCGCCAACAAGTCCAAGAACGAATTCACGGGCCCGATGTTCCTCACCAAGGCCGGCATGACCTACGAGATCCTCGGCGACTACGCCAAGGCCCTCAACTGCTACAAGACCCTGAAGGCCGACTATCCGCTCAGCAACGAGGCTTTCGAGATCTCCAAGAACATCGCCAACATGGAAGAGAAGCTGAAGTAATCTCCAGCCATTCCTTATAGAAGGCCTGATTCGCACGAATCAGGCTTTTTTCTTGTCAACACCGCACATTAACCGTTCACCACCATGAGGATCGTCTATTTCGGAACCCCTGAGTTCGCCGCCTCCCAATTGGAGGCCATCCTTGCTGCCGGCTACGAGGTGGCTGCCGTGGTCACCATGCCCGACAAACCGGCCGGACGCGGCAAAAAAAACCAGTTTTCCGAGGTGAAGAAGGCCGCCTTGGCCCACGGGCTTCCCTTGCTCCAACCCGAAAAGCTCAAAGACCCAGCCTTTTTACAGGAATTGGCTTCCTTTCAAGCGGATCTATTCATCGTAGTGGCTTTCAGAATGTTGCCTGCAGCCGTCTGGAAGATGCCCCCAATGGGCACCTTCAACCTGCACGCCTCCCTCCTGCCCCAATACCGCGGCGCGGCTCCCATCAACCACGTCCTCATCAACGGAGAGACCGTCACCGGACTGACCACCTTCTTCCTCAACGAAGAAATCGACAAGGGCGCTGTCATCATGCGACAAAGTGTCGACATCCGGCCCGACGAAACCGCCGGCGAGCTGCACGACGAACTCATGGCCTTGGGCAACCAGGTGGTGGTAGAAACCATCCGCAAGATCGAACGCAACGAGCTCCAAACCGTTCCCCAAGAGGCCTTGGCCCAAGGCATGCCCCTGAAAGAGGCGCCCAAGATCTTCAAGGACTTTTGCCATATTCATTGGGAGCGCGACTGCCAAACCCTCTACAACCACATTCGCGGCCTCTCCCCCTATCCTGCCGCCCACACCCGTCTTGTGTCGGAGCGAGGCGAATGCATCGATTTGAAGGTCTTTGCTACCCAAATCGAAGGGTGCCGTCACGACCGGAAGCCGGGCGACGTGCAGACCGACAACAAGACCTTTTTGAAAGTCGCCGCACGAGACGGCTACCTCCATCTCACCCAATTGCAACAAGCCGGAAAGAAAGCGATGACCGTTGAGGAGTTCCTCAGAGGATGCCGATTGGAAGGCTCTTGGAACGCCTATCTACCAACAGAATAGGCGCAAAAAAGCCGATTTTTTGTCGGTTTTGAAATTATTTCCACATGTTTTTGTTATTTTTCCGAAAATCGACCCCAAAAAAAAGACAAAAAAACTTGCAAATTAGAATTTTGCAGTATCTTTGTAGTCGGTAAAAAATCTATTACTAACCTAACAAATTATTACAATGAATAAAGCTGAATTAATCGATGCCATCGCTGCAAAAGCCGGCATGACCAAAGTTGACTCAAAGAAGGCCCTCGACGCTATGATCGCTGTCGCCAAGGCTGAAATGAAAAAAGACGGTAAGATCGCCCTCGTTGGCTTTGGCACCCTCGCCACCACCGTCCGTCCAGCTAGAAAAGGTCACAACCCCAGAACTGGCAAGTCCATCAAGATCGCTGCCAAGAAGGTTGTCAAATTCAAACCAGCTGCAAACATTCTGAAGTAATTTTCGGAATTTTTACCAAAAGCGCAGGGCTGCCTTCATGGCAGCCCTGTTTGTTTTATGCCGGAGGCTCAACGCAGCCTTAACCGGTCTTCCCCGTCTTTCTTTAGCAGGCCGTTGTCAATCATCCAACGGATCGCCTCCAGCACCTCCTCTTCGTCGTGCCCGGGACAAACCGACGCCGCCCCGTATACCGTGAGCGGACGGTCGTGGAGCACTTCCAACAGCCGATGGCTGATCTGCTCGTAGGCCTTCGTCTCCAAGGAGCGCACGCCTTTTCCAAGACAGACGTCGCAACGGCCACACGGACGGTCCAGATCCTCGTTGAAATAACGTAGCAGCTGGATGCTGCGGCACTCCTGGTCGTTACGCACGAAGTCGATCACGGCCTTCACGCGCTCGGCCGCATCGCGTTTCCGGTCCTCATAGTGTTCCTTCGACAGCGAAAAACAACGGGTATCGAGCATCTCACTGACCAGTTGGAGCTGGGGCTTGTCGTTGCGTGGGATGTACGTGAGGAAATGATAGGCCTCGAGCTGCTTGAGCTGGGCCGTCACCTGCTCCACGGTAAGGCCTGTATGGTAGGCGGCGGTCTCCTCGTTGAAGCGCACAAAGTCGCTCAACACCCCGGGCAGGTTGCGCAACAGGTATTTCACCATGGGATCGAGTTTGGGATAGGCCACCTGAAAACGGTACAGGTCTTCGCGCGACGCCCGGATCCACACCATGGAAGGTTCCTCAAAACGTTCGGAAAGGGCGACGATCCCCTCCTTGGACAGGATCCGAAGGGTGCTGAACACCTCCATGGCCCCGAATTGGTAGGTCCGCGCAAAATCCCCCAAGTCGAAAGGATAGCGTTCCCCCTGCCCGGCACCTACAGGCACCTGCAGATAGTTACCCAGCGCCCTGTATATCAGCTTAATCCGATCCAATTCAGGAAACGACTGCGTCAGATGCTCCGTCAGCTGGCGCACATCCTCCTCCGCGACCAGCAGGATGGCTTCCGAGGGTTGGAGGTCGCGGCCCGCACGGCCTGCCTCTTGAAAATAGGCCTCCAAACTGTCGGGTAGGTCCACATGGACCACCAGACGCACATCCGGCTTGTCGATCCCCATGCCGAAGGCATTGGTCGCCACCATCACCTTGACCTGGCCATTCATCCACCGGTCCTGACGTTCGTCACGGGTCTTGGCATCCAAGCCTGCATGGTAGAAGGTGGCGGAAACGCCCATGGATGACAGCCATTCGGCCACCCGTTGGGTCTTGGTCCGGTTGCGCGCATACACGATGGCGCTCCCTTCCTGCATCGCCTGCAGCCGACGCAACAGCACCCCGTACTTGTCCGGCTCATGGAACACGCTGTACGTAACGTTTTTCCGCTCGAAGCTGCTTTGAAAGACGTTTCGCCGCTGAAAGCCCAGCCGCACCTGGATGTCGTCGACGACCTTGGCCGTAGCCGTGGCCGTCAAGGCCAGCACCGGCGTGCCGGGAAGATACGGACGGATTTCGGCGATCTTCAGGTAGGGCGGCCTGAAGTCATAGCCCCACTGCGAGATGCAATGCGACTCATCGACAGCCAGCAGGTTCACCTTCATCCGCTTGACCGCCTCCACAAAGGCATCGGTCTGCAACCGTTCCGGCGAGACATACAGGAACTTCAGCCGCCCGAACACCGCCTGGTTGTAGGCCAGTTCCACCTGGTCGGGATGCAGGCCCGAATAGATGGCAGCGGCAGGAATTCCCTTGGCGACGAGGTGAGCTACCTGGTCCTTCATCAAGGCGATCAGCGGGGTCACGACGATGCACACCCCTTCCATGGCCATGGCGGGCACCTGGAAACAGATCGACTTGCCGCCCCCCGTGGGCAACAGCGCCAGGGTATCCTGCCCAGACACCACTGCATCCACGATGTCCTCCTGCAAGGGACGGAACGAGGGATAGCCCCAGTATTGACTCAAAACCGATCGGGTGAGCGTACTCATGCTCCAGTAAAAGAATTTTCTCCAAAGATAGCGATATTTTTCAACATAGCAAGTTTTTTTGAAAAATAAAGAATGTTTATTATTTTTGTCGGTTATTACAATTCAACGGAACAATTAGCTAATATGCAAAGTATCAGGAATATAGCAATTATCGCCCACGTGGACCACGGCAAGACCACCCTCGTGGACCGCATTCTGTACCAATCCAAACTCTTCAAAGAATCGGACGAAGCCCCCGGACAGCTCATCCTCGACAACAACGACCTGGAACGTGAGCGCGGCATCACCATCCTCTCCAAGAATGTCTCCGTACGCTATAAGGATGTCAAGATCAACATCATCGACACCCCTGGCCACGCCGACTTCGGAGGTGAGGTGGAACGCGTGCTGAACATGGCCGACGGCGTCCTCCTGCTGGTGGATGCCTTCGAAGGCCCCATGCCCCAGACCCGCTTCGTGCTTCAGAAAGCCATTGAGCTCGGCCTGAAACCCATCGTGGTCATCAACAAAGTCGACAAGCCGAACTGCCGTCCCGACGAGGTACAGGAAGCCGTTTTCGACCTGATGTTCAACCTGGGCGCCACCGAAGACCAGCTGGACTTCCCGACCGTCTACGGTTCCTCCAAGCAAGGCTGGATGTCCGACGACCCGAACAACGTCACCAGCGACGTTTCCTATCTGCTGGACGTGATCATCGACACCATCCCCGAAGCCAAGTTTGAGGAAGGCACGCCCCAGCTGCTCATCACCTCACTGGACTACAGCTCCTACGTGGGCCGTATCGCCGTGGGTCGTCTCAAACGCGGTATCCTGCAAGCCGGCATGAACGTCTCCTTGGTGAAGCACGACGGCAGCGTGGTCAAATCGACCATCAAGGAACTCTATACCTTCGAAGGACTGGGCAAGGAACGCACCAAGAAGCCCATCGAGGCAGGCGACATCGTAGCGCTCATGGGCCTGGAAGACTTTGAGATCGGCGACACCGTGGCCGACTACGAGAACCCCGAGGCGTTGCCTCCCATCAAGGTCGACGAGCCCACCATGAGCATGCTCTTCACCATCAACAACTCGCCGTTCTTCGGCCGCGAAGGCAAGTACGTGACCTCCCGTCACCTCCGGGAGCGCCTCTACAAAGAGACCGAGAAGAACCTCGCCCTGAAGGTCCAAGACACCGAATCGCCCGATGCGTTGATGGTCTATGGCCGTGGCATCCTGCACCTGAGCATCCTCGTCGAGACCATGCGCCGTGAGGGCTATGAATTCCAGTTGGGACAGCCTAAGGTCATCCTCAAATACATCGACGACGTCAAGTGCGAGCCCATCGAATGCCTCACCGTCCTCGTTCCCGAGGATTTTGCCGGACGCGTCATTGAGCAAGTGAGCGCCCGCAAGGGTGAGATGCGGCAGATGGAGCCCAAGGGCGACCGCATGTGCCTCGACTTCGACATCCCTTCGAGAGGCCTCATCGGGCTGCGCAACACGCTGCTCACGGCCACCGAAGGTGAAGCCATCATTTCACACCGCTTCAAAGACTACGAGCCCTGGAAAGGCGAGATGCCCTCGCGCAACACTGGCGCCCTCATCTCCATGGAGACCGGCCAGGCCATCCCCTACGCCATCTGGAAGCTGCAAGACCGCGGCACCTTCTTCGTCAACCCCAACGAGGACGTCTATGCCGGCGAGGTCATCGGCGAGAACACCCGTTCCAACGACATCGTCATCAACGTCTGCAAGACCAAGCACCTCACCAACGTGCGTGCCTCCGGAAGCGACGAGGCCATCCGCCTGATCCCGCCTGTGCGTTTCTCCCTTGAGGAATACATGGAATACATCCGCGACGACGAGTATCTCGAAGTCACGCCCAAGAGCCTGCGCCTGCGCAAGATCATCCTCGACGAACTGGAACGCAAACGTGCCAACCGGAGCAACGAAGCTTAAGCGACAACGATTCACTCCATTACAAACATAAAAAAACAAAACCATGAAAAGAATCCTCGGAATAGGGATTGCCGTTGCGCTCGCCTTGGGCACGGTGACCTTCACAGCCTGCGACCAGCTGGCCCAGATTGCCAGCCAAGCCGCCCAGGTCCTCAACCTGAAAAACTGCAACTTCTCCGTCAACGGCATCAACCAGATCAACATGCTCGGCATTAACTTGAGCAAGGGCATGGATAAGAGCAACCTCAACGCCACACAGATCATCAACGTCACCAACGCTTTGTTGAACAAGAAACTGCCCGTCAGCTTCAACGTGAACATCGACGTCGACAACCCCAACGGCATCGCCGCCACCCTCGGCAAGATGGATTACGTCATCGCGCTGAACAACAGGGAAATCATCAGCAGCACCTTCAACCAAGGCTTCAGCATCCCGGCCAACTCCAAGGGTCAGGTCTCCATCCCGATCACGACCGACCTCTTCCAGCTTTTCAGCGGAGAGACCGCCGACGCCATCCTCAACCTGGCCTTCAAACTCGCCGGTGCCCAGAGCGAACCCGTCAACCTCGGCGTCAAGGTGAAGCCCTACATCAAGATCAACAACCAGTCGCTGGCCTATCCCGATTTCATCACCATCGACAAAGTCCTCAATTGATTGAAGTCAAAAACATCAGAAAACAACTCAACAAATCATAAAACAAACCAATCAACAATGATCAGAAACAATTTCATCAAACGCCACAACGGCCCCACGGCATCGGATGCTGAAAAGATGCTGAAGGTCATCGGCGTGAAGTCGCAAGAACAACTCGTCGACGAGATCATCGCTCCCGAAATCCGTCTTCCCAAGCCGCTCAACATCGGCGAAGGCATGAACGAGTACGAAGTCATCAGCCATCTCAAGGCTTTGGGCGCCAAGAACAAGCAGTTCCGCACCTACATCGGGTTGGGTTACTACAACACCATCACCCCCGGTGTCATCATGCGCAACATCCTTGAGAACCCGGGTTGGTACACTTCCTACACGCCCTACCAGGCTGAGATCTCGCAAGGCCGTCTGGAAGCCCTCTTGAACTTCCAGACCGTCATCAGCGACCTCACCGCCATGCCGCTGGCCAACGCTTCCTTGCTCGACGAAGGCACCGCCGCCGCCGAAGCCATGCTGATGTTCTGGCATGCCCGCAGCCGTGCCCAGGTGAAGGCTGGCGTGAAGAAGTTCTTTGTGGCTGACGACGTGTTCCCGCAGAGCATCGAGGTCATCAAGACCCGCGCCCATTTCCAAGGCATCGAAGTGGAAGTGGCTCCTGTCGACCAGTTCACGTGCAGCGAAGCCTATTTCGGCATCCTGCTCCAATGCCCTGGCCAGTTCGGCGAAATCGTCGACAACCGTGCCAAGGTGGCCGAATGGAAAGCCAAAGGCATGCAGGTGGCCGTCGCTGCCGACCTGCTCAGCCTCACCATCATCACGCCTCCTGGTGAATGGGGTGCCGATGTGGTGCTGGGTTCCAACCAGCGTTTCGGCCTGCCGATGGGATTCGGCGGTCCGCATGCCGGATACTTTGCCACCACCGAGGCCTACAAGCGCGACATGCCCGGACGTATCATCGGCATCAGCGTCGACGCCCTAGGCAACCCAGCCTACCGTCTGGCCTTGCAGACCCGCGAACAGCACATCAAGCGTGAACGCGCCACCTCCAACATCTGCACCGCCCAGGCGTTGCTGGCCATCATGTCGGGCTTCTACGCCCTCTATCATGGACCGGAAGGCTTGATTGAGATTGCCCACCACATCAATTGCCTCGCCGGCAAGCTGACCTCCGAACTGGCCAAGCTCGGCGTGAAGCAACTCAACAAACACTTCTTCGACACCCTGCTGTTCGAACTGCCCGAAGGTGCCTGCACCTGCAAGGTGAAGGAAGCCGCCGAGAAACACGGCATGAACTTCCGTATCATCGACAAACAGCACTTTGGCATCAGCCTCGACGAGACCACCGCTCGCGAAGACATCAACGAGATCGGCCAAGTCGTCGCCGAAGCCCTTGGCAAGGAGCACGAAGAGCTCGTTTGCGACCCGAACTGCCAGAAGTTCAGCGGCATCCCTGCTGAGATGCAGCGTACCTCCAAGTTCATGCAGGCCCCGATGTTCTTCAAGTACCGCAGCGAGACCGACATGATGCGTTACATGAAGAAACTCGAGAACCGCGACCTCAGCCTCAACCGTTGCATGATCCCGTTGGGCTCCTGCACCATGAAGCTGAACCCCGCCACCTCGATGTATGCCCTCAGCTGGCCTGAGTTCGGCAACATCCACCCCTTCGTCCCCGCAGACCAAGTGGAAGGCTACCTCGAACTCATCAACGAGATGGAGAAAGACCTCTGCGAAATCACCGGCTTCAAGGGCATGAGCTTCATGCCTAACTCGGGTGCCAGCGGCGAATATGCCGGCTTGCTCACCATCCGTCGTTATCAGGAAGCCAACGGCCAGGGTCATCGCAACATCTGCCTGATCCCCGCTTCGGCCCACGGCACCAACCCCGCTTCGGCTGCCATGGCAGGCATGCAAGTGGTGGTGGTGGCCTGCGACGAGCACGGCAACATCAACCTCGACGATGCCAAGGCTAAGGCCGAACAGTACAAGGACAACCTGGCCGCCTTCATGGTCACCTATCCTTCCACCCACGGCATCTATGAGGACGGCATCCGCACCCTCGTGAAACTCGTTCACGACAACGGCGGCCAAGTCTATATGGACGGTGCCAACATGAACGCCCAGGTCGGTTTGACCAGCCCCGGCTACATCGGTGCCGACGTCTGCCACCTCAACCTGCACAAGACCTTTGCCATCCCGCACGGCGGTGGCGGTCCTGGCGTGGGTCCCATCGGCGTGGCCGAGCACCTGAAGCCCTACCTGCCCTCGCATATCCTGTTCCACTGCGGTGGCGACAAGCAGGAAGGCGCCGTTTCAGCCGCTCCGTTCGGTAGCGCCCAGATCCTCACCATCACCTACTGCTACATCAAGATGCTGGGCGGTGAAGGCCTGAAGCAAGCCACCATGGGTGCCATCATGAACGCCAACTACCTGAAGGAAAGACTGAAGGACTACTACCCGATCCTGTATACTGGCAACCACGGCCATGTGGCTCATGAGATGATCCTCGACATCAACGGCATCAACAAGACCGTTGGCGTGGCCGCCATCGACATCGCCAAGCGTTTGATGGACTTCGGCTTCCACGCACCTACCGTGGCCTTCCCGGTCCACGAGACCCTGATGGTGGAACCCACCGAAAGCGAGCCGATTGCCGAGCTCGACCGCTTCGTCGAAGCCATGATCCAGATCCGCAAGGAGATCAAGGACATCGAAGATGGCAAGGCCGAGAAGGGCAACAACATCATCAGCCACGCCCCTTACACCGCTGAGATGCTGATGGCCAACGAGTGGAACTTCCCCTTCACCCGCGAAGAGGCTGGATTCCCGATGAAGAGCGACGTTCAGGACAAGTACTTCCCGCACGTCACCCGCATCGACGACGCCTACGGCGACCGCAACCTGGTCTGCCGCATCGTAGCAGAATAAGACTGGCTATGGCAATAACCCAAGCGGCGGGGCTCACACCCCGCCGCTTTTTTTATTGGTTCAGAAACCGTTGGTAGGCTGCCCCGATGCCTCCGGAGCACACATGCGAGAGGTTGTTTGCCATCAGGATATCGGTGATGCCGTGGTCCTTGACGTATTGCTTGATGTTGTGGGTGAAATAGCGGAAGTCGATCACATGGACCTCCTCGAACGCGTTGAACAGATAACCCGGAATGGCGTTGCCGAAGCTGTCTTTCAGGATCAGCAGCCGGCGGTGGTTGTCCACCTCCGTGACCACCTGCGTGATGCGGGCATCGCTGCCCATGAAGGTGCAATAGGCCGATCCCGTAGTCGACATCTTGACGAAGAAATCACCCTGATGCGGCCGTTCTTCCCCAGTGATGCGATAGTCCTTGTCCAGCTGGTATTTGATATAGGTGGTCGAATAGGACGCCGTTTTCGGCGTATAGTACACAAAGTCCTCGGGCGATTTCTTCACGTTGATGTCTTTCGAGAAGCCATACATCGAGCCCACATAACCCTCGACGACCTGCCGGTCGAACTCCGACAAGTCGGGCACCTTCACCCCCGCCACCTCGGCAAACTGCCGTGCGGCATAGTAGGCGCCCAAGGGCGACCAATGGTGGTCGGTGCGCATATAGATGTCTTCGTCCAGGTGTTCGCCCATCACCATATACAGGTCCACCACCTGCACAGCCGTATCGATCAGCGAATAAAGCTCCTTCAACACCGGAAACTCCGGTTGGGTGCAGCTACGGGCACTCTCGGGACAGTAGTACTCCACGGCGGTGGGGATGATCATGCAATACACCGTCACGTCGGGTGCAAACACCTGACGATAGGCATTGACCACCTTGGCAAAGGCCTTCTCCCCTTTGTTCTTGTTCTTGAAGGCCATCAGGGCACGGGCCGTCGGGGCGCTGCCCACCACGATGACGCCGGCATTCTCCATCTTGGCGTTAGCATCCACGTCATGGTGATACTCCTGGATGTCGCGTTGGTTGCGCATCACAGGGGCAGCTGCCGGCTCGACCGCTGCAGGCTCGGCTTCCACAAGAGGCTCCTCCCCCGCTTGCTCCGGCTCCGGGGCATGGAACGTCACCGACTCCTTGGAGGCACGGAGCGGTTTGAAGGCCATCCACGACTTCAGCTGCATGCTGGCCGTCATGAAGGCGTCGCGAAACGGCTCGCTGTCGCTGAACCAGTTCGACACCTCGGCGGTGAAGCTCCCGTCGCGAAGCGCTGCTGCATTATAGGCAGGGAACGTGCGCAATTCACGCTTCTCGAGCTCGGAATAACGGCTCCGAGGCAGTGTGCAGAACACCGCCACGAACGCCGCCATCAGCACGGCCACCACGATGACAAAAGCCCGATCCCCCCGCATGGCATTATTGTTTCAGAAAACGTTTGAAAGCATTGTAGGAGGCGTTCCCACAGGCATGGGTCAGGTTGTTGGCGAAGACCACGTCCGTGATCTTGTTTTCCTTGATATACTTGAGGATGTTACGGTCGAAGTAACGGAAATCGATCACATGCACCTCTTCGAACGAGAAGAACAGATACCCCGGGATGGCGTTGCCGAAGCTGTCCTTGAAGATGAGGATGCGACGTCCGTTGTTCACGCCGGTACGCACCTGGGTGATCTTCGAGTCGCCGCCCATGAAGGTATTGTAAGCCGCTCCGCTGCCCTGCGTCTTGAAGAAAGGCCCTTCGGCGGCGGGATACTCGCCCACGATCTGCTGTTTCTGCGTCTTGTACTGGATGTAGGTGGTGGTATAGTCGCAGTCGACAGGCGTATAGTAATAGAAGTCCTCCGGTGCGTTGCGCACGGCCGATTCCCCCGAGAACGAAGGCATGGTGCCCACAAAGCCGGGGATGACATGCTCCTCGTAATGCGACAGGTCCTTGAAAGGCACCCCCGCCACCTCACAGAGCTTCATGGCCGCATAATAGGCACCGCGGGGCGCCCAGTGATGGTCGGTGCGCGAGAAGATCCGCTCGGCCGCGTGCTCGCCCAAGATGTTGTAGATATTGACCACCAGCACCGAGTCGGAGCAGGCGGCGAACATGCTGTTCAGCACCGGGGCCTCAGCATGGGTCAGTTTCTTGGCGGCATCGGGGCAGTAGTATTCGATGGCCGTGGGGATGGGCATGCAATACACGTTGACGCTGTCGCCCAGTTCCCGTTTGTAGATATTGCAGATGTCGGCATACGAAAGGGCCGTGCTGGGAGTCTGGTTGCAGGGATTGCAGGCACGGAGCGTGTCGCCTCCGCCAATCAAGATGATGCCCGCCTTGGCCGCCTTGCGGAAGCTTGCCTTGGCCGTCAGCGTGTTGACGTAGGGAGTCACCCGGCGTTCCGCGCTGTCTTGAGGAAGCAAGGACTGTGCGGCAAGAGGCAGGATGCCCGACAAGAGCAGGACCATGAGGAGCATCGAAGAGAGGTGTTTTTTCATTTTATACGGTGTTTTTTAAAAGCGTGTATAGAGGAAGGCGTTGTTGGTAGCCCCCACCAAGAGGGCGACACTGACCGCCAACAATAAAAATGCCAGAATGGAACGGGCTGCAAAGGCCCATGCCGGACGGGAGGCCGTCCATCGCGCCGTGCCACGGACGATCCAATCCCGCAAGGGCAGACAGAACAGCACCGCCGCCACCCACAGCCAGCCGTAGGAACGCAAGGCATCCACGGCGGCAAAGTCAGAGAAGGCCGCACCCCCGAAGAACGCCCGGAAGAAATGCGTCATCTGCCCGAAGTCCTCGAAATAGAAGATCCCCCATCCGATGACGACCAGCAGCAGGCTGTATACATGGAGTATCCACCGAGGGATGCGATGGGCCACCCGGAGCAGCGTGTATTTCTCCAGCATCACGATCAGGCCGTAAAACAGGCCCCAGATCAGGAAGTTCCAGCTGGCGCCATGCCAAAAGCCCGTCAGCATCCACACCACCAGGATGTTGAATGCCTGATGACGGCGGTTGCCTCCCATGGGGATATAGAGGTAGTCGCGGAAGAACGTGCCTAGCGAGATATGCCAACGCCGCCAGAAGTCGGTGATGCTGTTACAGCAATAGGGATGGTCGAAGTTCTCGTTGAAATGGAATCCCAGGCAGCGTCCGATGCCGATGGCCATGTCGCTGTAACCCGAGAAGTCGTAGTAGATCTGGAAGGTGAAGGCAAGGATGCCGACCCAGGCTCCGGCCGTGGTCAGCGACTCCAGCCCCGCCCCCGTCAACAGCTGGGAGGACACCTCCGAGAGCTGGTTGGCGAGGATCACCTTCTTGCCCAGGCCCCGCAGGAAACGCATCATCCCCTCCGAGAGGTCGTGCGCATCCACCTTGCGGTTGCCGATCTCTCCCGCCACCGTCCCGTAACGTACGATGGGGCCTGCGATCAGCTGCGGGAACATGGAGATGTACAGCAGCAGGTTCCTGAAGTTCCGCTGGACGGGCGTCGTGTGCCGATAGACATCGATCAAGTACGAGATCGACTGAAAGGTATAGAAGCTGATGCCGATGGGCAGCGCGATCCGAGGCACCGGCACCGGAAGCCCCGCGGCCGCGAGCTGCGAACACAGGAAAGAGAGGTATTTGAAGGTGGCCAGGACGCCGAGGTTGAACACGAGTCCCAGCACCAGCGCCGCCTTTCGATGCCGCTGTCCAGGCCGGTCGATGCCGAGCCCGACGAAATAGTTGACGATGACGCTGGCCAGCAACAGCAGGACGTATACCGGCTCCCCCCAGGCATAGAAGATCAGGGAGAAGAGCACCAGCAGGCTGTTGCGCCATCCAAACGAAACGGCCCCCGCCTTTGCCTTCCTCCTATCGATCCATGCCGCCAGCAGGTAGCACAAGGCAAATGCCGGCAGAAAGACGAAGAGGAAAAACAGATCGGCGAAGACCATGACTTTGATGCTTTAATTGAAAAAAACCGCCCTCCGGGGAGGGCGGTTTTCATTGCTTTTAACGCATTGTGTTACTCAGCTTTGGGTTCTTCCTTGGCAGCAGCTTCCTGCTTCTCAAGGTTTTCCTTCAAGCCGGCGAGGATGTCGAGGTCACCGAGGGTGCTGTGCTCGATATTCTCGTTGATCTGCTTCACAGCGCGCTTGGCCTGCTTGGCGGCCTTGTCGGCAGCGTTCTCGCTGGCGGCCTTGGCAGCGGCTTCCTTCTCTTCATAGAGCTTGGAGTGGGCCAAGATGATCTTCTTGCTTTCCTTGGAGAACTCGATCACCTTGAAGTCGAGGGTCTCGTCGACCTTGGCGTTGGTGCCGTCTTCTTTCTTCAGGTAACGGTTCGGGCAGAAGCCTTCCACGCCGTAAGGCAGGGAGACGACGACGCCCTTGTCGGCAGCGCTGATGATCGTGCCTTGGTGGACAGAACCCACCGTGAACACGGTCTCGAACACTTCCCAAGGATTTTCCTCAAGCTGCTTGTGGCCGAGGCTGAGGCGGCGGTTCTCTTCGTCCACGTCGAGGACGATGACGTCGATGCTTTCGCCGACTTTGGTGAATTCAGCCGGGTGCTTGATCTTCTTGGACCAGCTGAGGTCGCTGATGTGGATGAGGCCGTCGACACCTTCTTCGAGTTCGACGAAGATACCGAAGTTGGTGAAGTTACGGACGATGGCCGTGTGCTTGGAGCCGATCGGATAACGATCCTTGATGTTGGCCCACGGATCCGGGATGAGCTGCTTCATGCCGAGCGACATCTTGCGCTCCTCGCGGTCGAGGGTAAGGACCTTGGCTTCCACCTCGTCGCCCACCTTCAGGAAGTCCTGAGCGGTGCGGAGGTGCTGCGACCATGACATCTCGGAGACGTGGATGAGGCCTTCGACGCCAGGAGCGATCTCGATGAACGCGCCGTAGTCGGCGATGACGACGACCTTGCCCTTCACGATGTCACCCACCTTGAGGTTGGGATCGAGGGCATCCCACGGATGAGGCGTCAACTGCTTCAAGCCGAGAGCGATACGTTTCTTGTTGTCATCGAAGTCGAGGATGACAACCTTGATCTTTTCATCCAACTTGACGATCTCTTCGGGGTGGTTGATACGTCCCCAGGAGAGGTCGGTGATATGGATGAGACCGTCCACGCCGCCGAGGTCGATGAACACACCGTAGGAGGTGATGTTCTTGACCACGCCTTCGAGGACCTGACCCTTCTCGAGCTTGCTGATGATCTCGGCCTTCTGGGCTTCGAGCTCATCCTCGATGAGGGCTTTGTGAGAGACCACCACGTTCTTGTATTCCTGGTTGATCTTCACGACTTTGAATTCCATCACGCTGTCAACGAACACGTCGTAGTCACGGATCGGCTTGACGTCGATCTGGGAACCGGGCAGGAAGGAGTCGATGCCGAACACGTCGACAATGAGACCACCCTTGGTGCGGCTCTTGACATAACCGTTGACGATCTCGCCGCTTTCGTAGGCTGCGTTGACGCGATCCCATGACTTGAGGATGCGGGCCTTCTTGTGGGAGAGGACGAGCTGTCCGTTGGAGCCTTCCTGGCTCTCGACGTAGACCTCGACCTTGTCGCCCACGGCGAGGTTGGGGTTGGTGCGGAACTCAGCGATCGGAATAACACCATCCGATTTGAAGCCGATGTTGACGACCACTTCGCGGTCCGTCTTGGCAACCACGGTACCTTCGATGACCTCATGGTCAGCGACCTGGTTCATGGTGGAGGCGTACTTGTCTTCGAGCTTGGCGCGCTCGTCGGCGGAGTAGTTGTCGAATTTCTTGTGAGACGAGGTCCAGTCGAAATCTTCGGCGGGAACGGGCTTTTGCTTGGGAGCCTTGGGGGCTTTCTTAGCGGGAGCTTCCTCAACCGGGGTCTCCATGACTGGGGTTTCAACGGCCTTTTCTTCTACTGGCATGGCTTCGTTGATGATGTTTTCGTTTTCTGCCATTTTAAGTTTTGTTGTTACTTGTACCCGACGCGGTTCCGGACCCACCCCGCCGAGGAGGTTTGACTGATTGTTACCGACTTGACCCACTGACATTTCTGCCTTTCCGGACGGGCGGGTCAAATTGGGCTGCAAAGATACGCTTTTTATCTTAATAATTGGCAATAAACATGAAAAAAAGCCATCGGATCTTGACGATGGCTTTTTTACTTGCTGTCGGAGACGGTTTCGTTCCCCGTTTACTGTTACTCCTTGACGATCCTCTTGTTGGCTTGCTGGCCGTTGGCCATCCGCACGTTGACCGCGTACACGCCGGCGCTCAGGCCGTTGAGGTGCAGCTCCACGTTGTAGGCGCTGCCGCATTCCTCCATGTACACCAGCTGGCCCAGTGCGTTGTACACCTTCACCGTCTCGATCTCACGGCCATTGATCATGACCTCGTCCTTCGTCGGGTTCGGGTACATGCTCACGCTGTAGGCGCTCTCGTTCACGTCCGTCGTGCCGCGGAAGTGCAGCACCACAGGCTCGTGCGTCGTACCGGTGATGGCGTTCGAAACGTAGCTCACCTGCTCTTCGGCCAGGCCTTGCTCCACGTTGTTCGTCACGTCGTAGAGCTTGAACCAGACGGTCTCGCCCTCTTCACCGCTCACCGACAGGTAGGCGATGTACTGGCTGCCCACACGCTGCAGGCGGGCGCTGCCACGGCACTCGTCGCCCACGAAGGCGCCGATCTCGTAGTTGCCGTCCGTCATCGTGTAACGGCTCGCGTCAAGCGTCGCCAGCATCGACATCGTCGTCGCATGGCGGTGCGTGTCACTCGTCCAGTAGCGTTCCATGGGCAGCACGCGCACCATTCCCTTCGACGTCGAAGGATAGGTCAGTGTCATGGGTTCGCCGTTGTTCTTGTACATGTAACCCACGCCTGGTTCCAGGCCCGTGAGGCTACCGTTCCATCCATATTCGGCGGTGTAGGTGGCAGGACCCGCCGTGCCCTTGATCACGTCTTCCTCGTTCGGGGTGATGCCCGCGAAGGCCTCGTCCAGCGTCATGGCGTTGACCGTGGGGAATCCGATCCAGTTCCAGCCGGATGCCAGCGTGATCGGGTGGTTGGCCGGGTCGGCAGGAGCCGCCGTCAGCGTCGCCGTCACGGCATTGTCAACACGGATCATGTACATCGACTCGTTGTTGAGGGCCATG
>JAEFAE010000045.1 GCA_016291135.1 Bacteroidales bacterium | reverse complement strand
CCGATTATGAACAAGTGATTCAGTCTATTTTGGACATTTAATTCAATTTTCACGAAATAATACAATGAAAAAAGTAATCGTAATCTCAACCAGTCTCCGCCCCGGCTCAAATAGCCACGCTTTAGCGGAGCAATTTGCCAAGGGCGCGGAAGCCGCCGGGCATCAAGTGGAGTTTGTCTCGCTCAGAGGCAAGGAAATCAAGTTCTGCATTGGCTGCCTGTCGTGCCAGAAGACGGGCGCGTGCGTCATCAAGGACGACGTGCCGGCCATCATGGATAGCGTCCTCAACGCCGATGTGGTCTGCTGGGCCACGCCCATCTATTACTACGAGATGAGCGGCCAAATGAAGACCCTCATCGACCGCATGAACGCCATGTACCCCAAGGATTACAAGTTCCGCGACGTCTATCTGCTGACCACCGCGGCCGAGAACGAAGAGTTCGTGCCGAAGCGCGCCGAGGGCGGCCTCACTGGCTGGATCGACTGCTTCGGCAAGTCCACACTCAAAGGCCATCTTTTCTGCGGTGGCGTAGGTGCTCCGAAAGAGATCGAAGGCAACACCAAGTTGCAGGAGGCTTATGAATTAGGCAAACAAGTGTGATGATCGCTTTTGAAAAAAGAGACTGTATGCCGCCGCAAGGTTTTTCTGCCCTTGCGGCGGTTTTTTATTCGTGGTGGTGTCCCTCGCAGTGGTGGTGGCAACTGGGGTCGCCGTAAACGATGGTGCCATTGAGGAACATCGCCAAGACCTGCTCCACAGGAAGCTCGGGGGCGCCAGCGTAGATACGAATACCCAACTGGTTCAAAAGATTGACAGCGCCTTGGCCCAATCCACCACAGAGCACATCGGTGCAACCCTGCTCGGCCAAGAACCTCGGCATGGCACCGTGTTCATGTTCGGGCGCTTGCAGCACCTGTTGGTCAATAATCTTTCCGTCTTCAACATTAACAATAGTGACTTGTGGCGCTTTTCCGAAGTGCTGCCACAGTTTGCCCTCATTGGTGGGTATGGCTATTCTTTGATTCATGATCAATCCATTTTGAAATGATCAGCAAAGATAGTACTTTTGCAGCAAACTCGATTCAAAATGAAGATGTTTAGCAATATGGACAACAACTCCCCTTTCCGTCCGATGCGGCGGTTCAAACAACAACTTACCGAAGAAGAGTGCATTGCCATCCTCCGCACGATGCCACGTGGCGTGCTCGCTGTGCTGGGCGATGGCGGCTATCCCTACACCGTTCCGCTCGATTTCGTGTACGATGAGGACAAGATCTATTTCCACTGCGCCAAAGAGGGACATAAATTGGATGCCATAAGGGCCTGCGACAAGGTCTCGTTCTGCGTTCTCAGCGAAGGCGTGAAGGAGCCCGACAGCTGGTGGTATCATTTTGAGAGTGTGGTCTGTTTCGGTAGGATTCACATCGTGGAAGACCCCGCCCACAAGAACGCCTTTTTACGCCTGTTGGGTGCCAAATATTTCCCGCAGAGCTATGACATAGATGCCGATATGGCACAGGATTCCCCCAATGCCTTGGTACTCGAACTGCAAATCGAGCACATGAGCGGCAAACGAGTTCGCGAAAAATAATAGGAACACGTTCCCAAAACCAAACTACTATCGAAGCTATTATTAATCTGCAATTCGGGCAAAAGCTTGAATTGCGGATTTAAGTATTATTCTTATCTTTGCATGATTACTATAGTTTATGATTTATGGAAATCAAAGCAGTAAAATACAGAAAAGACGGGGTCTACACACAACCCTTTGTCTTTGACGGCGAAGCATCAAACAACTAAAAATATAAACACCTTATGATCAACGACTTCATCTACGACATTCCCGTAAGAATCTACTTCGGGCGTGACCAACTGAAACACTTAGGAACAGAACTGAAGAAATACGGCACACGCGTGCTCATGACCTATGGCGGCGGCTCCATCAAGAAGATGGGCCTATACGACCGTGTGGTTACAGCCATCCATGACGCAGGACTCGAGCTGTTCGAACTCTCGGGCATTGAGCCCAACCCGCGCATCGAATCTGTGCGCAAAGGTGTGCAACTATGCAAAGAACACAATATCGACGTGCTGCTGGCCGTGGGTGGCGGCTCCACTATCGATGCCACCAAGATCATGGCTGCCGGTGCCTGTGTCGATCACGACCCTTGGGACTTCCTCGACCTCCGCAAACGTGCACCCATCGAACGCGCCCTGCCCATCGTCAGCATCCTGACGCTCGCGGCCACCGGCTCAGAGATGGATACGGCCGCCGTCATCAGCAACCCCGAGACCAACGACAAGATCGGTCGTCTGGACCCCAACATGTTGCCCAAGGCTTCTTTCCTCGACCCGAGCATCACCTTCAGCGTCAGCCCCTACCAGACTGCTTGCGGCTCGGCCGACATCCTGTCGCATCTCTTCGAGGTCTATTTCAACATGGACCAGGACCTCTACATGCTCGATTGCTTCATGGAAGGCTTGATGAAGACCATCATCCGCTACGCCCCCATCGCCATGCGAGAACCCGATAATTATGAAGCGCGCGCCAACCTGATGTGGGCTTCCTCATGGGCCATCAACGGTTTCGTGAACGGCGGCAAACGCAAAGCCTGGAGCTGCCATCCCATGGAACACGAGCTGTCGGCCTTCTACGATATCACCCACGGTCTCGGCCTCGCCATCCTCACCCCACGCTGGATGGAATACTGCCTTGACGAAACCACCGTTTCCAAATATGTGCAGTTTGGCACCAACGTCTTTGGCATCGATCCGACCCTGCCTCCGATGGACATCGCCCATCAAGCCATTGGCAAGCTGAGTGACTTTCTCTTCAACACGCTGCAACTGAAGCGAACCTTCCCCGAGGTGGGCATCGACAGGACCCACTTTGAAGTGATGGCCAAGAAAGCTGTCGGTGGCGGCATATTGCCAGGCTTCAAACCCCTGCAGCAAGCCGATGTGGAAAAGATTTTTGAAATGTGCATGAAATAACTATTAACCTATTCAAAATGAAAAAAGTACTCTATCTCGCAGTTGTGGCACTGATGATGGCTACCAGCTGCAATAACCAAAACAACAAAACCACCCAAGTAACTGAAAATGAGCCAGTGGTCGAACAGGCCTGTGGTCTCTATGACATCACGGTCAAGGGCATTGATGGGAACGATGTGTCGCTTGCCGACTACAAAGGCAAGGTGTTGCTCATCGTCAATGTGGCCAGCAAATGCGGCTTGACCCCACAGTACCAAGGTCTCGAGGCTCTTTACGAGAAGTACAAGGACCAAGGACTGGAGATCCTGGGCTTCCCCTGCAACCAGTTCCTGGGTCAAGAGCCGGGCACCAACGAGGAGATTCAGAGCTTCTGCTCACTGAACTACAACGTCACCTTCCCGCTATTTGATAAGATTGACGTCAACGGCGAAGCGGAGAGTCCGCTCTACACCTACCTCAAGGAACAAGCACCTTTCAAGGGCTATCCCGAGGGAGCCGAGGAGTTTGCCGCACAGCTTGACCAGATTCACCAAAAAACCGGCACTGGTTTCGACCAAGGCGACGCCATCCGCTGGAACTTTGGCAAGTTCCTGGTCTCCAGAGACGGCAAGACCATCCTCCGCTTCGAACCCATGGTGACGCCTGATTTGATGGAGGAAGCCATACAAAAGATGTTGGAAAGCAAATAAGGAGCAACCCTTTTTAGCGTAAGTGAAACGCGCAGGAAAGCCATTTTTATCCGATTAAACAAAACCATGACGATTCGACTGGAACAACCCGAAGATAATCGCGAGGTGGTGTTACCGCCCTTCGATGAAAAGACCAAACTCATGATTCAGACCGAAAGACTGACGCTACGTCCTTGGTTCGACAGCGATGCCGACGCCTTGTTCAAATACGCCTCCGACCCGGACGTAGGCCCTCGTGCCGGCTGGCCCCCTCATAAAAGCGTGGAAGAAAGCCTTGAAATCATCCGTACGGTATTCAATAACGACTCCAACTGGGCCATCGAACTCAAAGCGACGGGAGAAGTCATCGGGGCCATCGGCTACGGCCCTGCATGTGAGTGTAACCTTCCTTCACGCGAGGGAGAACCGCTCTGTGGCTACTGGATCGCCAAACCTTACTGGAACCAAGGCATCTGCACGGAAGCCCTGCAAGCGATGTTAGACTATATCCGCAAAACAACCGACATCCAATCGCTCATCAGCGGGCATTTTGTTGACAATCCCGCCTCGGGTCGTGTAATGGAGAAATGTGGGTTTATCCCCACCGGGGAGACCTGCATCGACGAAACCCAGTATCAAGGCAAGGACAGACCCATCAGGGTGCTGAGGTTGGAGATAAAAGGCGAAAAATAAAAGACGTGACAAAAGACTATTCATCATTTGGTCCGGCATATCGAAACTTCAAGGTGAGGGAGGACGTTTATGTCCCCGAACCCGTTACGGAGTTTTCGTCCGACAATCCCTTCACAAAGATGGCTCCTATACGTGGGGAGCTCAAGGACATTCGTTTTGACGGGACCTACACCTATCTTGACAAATCATTGAAATTCAAGATAGTAAATACTACCATGTATTGTGTGGCATGGACGCTTGCCTTCCTTTTGAACCGAATCCGATATGGCCTCAAAATAGAAGGCCGTGAGAAAATACGCCAAAACCGAAAGCTTTTCGACCATGGCGTGATGACGGTTTGCAACCATGTCTATCGTTGGGATATGATTAGCGTCATGCAGGCGATGCGCTTCAGGAAGGCATGGATCCCCATGTATGCCCAGCCTTTCCGAGGCAAAGATGGTTTTGTCATGAAAGCCGTGGGAGGCATCGCCATCCCCGAGGAGCGTAGCGGGCTGAAAGCCTTCGATGAGGCCATGGCGGAGTTGTGCGCCAACAACCAGTGGATTCACATCTTTCCTGAAAGCTGCAGCTGGAAATTCTATGCCCCGTTGCGTCCTTTCAAGATAGGCGCTTTCAATATGGCCTATCGGCATGCCCTCCCGGTGATTCCCATGGTGATCTCATTCAGGCCACGCACAGGGTGGCGAAAGCTGTTCAGTAAAGGCGAGCCTCTAATTACGATCCACGTGGGCGACCCTATCATACCCGACACCAACACACCCAGAAAAGAAGAGACGGCACGGATGCGCGATCTTGCGCACCAAACCATGCTTGATATGGCCGGTATCGTTTCCAATCCCTGGCCTTCTTCTATCGATTGAAAATCTTATCATTATGAGTACAAAAATAATCGACCCAGTTCCCGTTGAACTGATCAAAGCGGAACTGACCCCATCCAAAAAGCTGGAAGACACCAACAAAGGGCACAACGAGCTTTATATCGTTACCTGGCAGGATTCTCCCAATGTGGTTACCGAAATCGGCAGGTTGCGTGAAATAACCTTCCGGGAAGCGGGGGGCGCCACGGGCAATGCGCTGGACCTTGATGAGTACGACAAGATGGAACATCCATACAATCAACTGATCGTTTGGGATCCCGATAACGAGGCGATCCTAGGTGGCTATCGTTTCATCCTTGGCTCAGAAGCTGTCATGGACGAGAAAGGTCAACCAGTCTTGGCGAGTTCCCATCAGTTCCGTTTTTCCCAGAAGTTTATCGACGAGTATTTGCCATACGTCATAGAGCTTGGCCGCAATTTCGTGGCGCCCGAATACCAAAGTTCAAAGAATGGCGCAAAGTCCATCTTCGCCATGGACAATTTGTGGGACGGCCTTGTAGCCATTATCATGAGGAACCCCAACCTGCTCTATTACTTTGGGAAGATCACCCTTTATCCTTCATACGACCATACTACCAGGGACCTGATCTATCATTTTCTTTGGAAGCATTTTGGCGATAAAGATGAACTAGTCCGTCCATGGGACGACCAGGCCATCATGCCCGATTCCGATCCCAAGTTGATGAATTTGATCGTAAACATGGATGATCCGATGGAAGACTACAAACTGCTGAGGGCTGCGGCTAAAATGAGAAACGTGCATATTCCTCCCAATTTCACTGCGTATATCTCCACCACTTCCCACATGCTGATGTTCGGAACGGCAGTCAACAGGTTGATGGACAACATCGAGGACTCTGCGGTGCTTATTCCGTTCGACAAGATCTACCATGAAAAGAAACGTCGCCATATCGGGGCGTATCTCCGGTTCTCTCTAGCAAAGAGGCGTAAGAATGTGGACTTGAACACGCCAGAGATGGAAGAACTCATGATTGACAATTGGTTGAACGAACGATACCGTCAAGTAAAACGCTTACTCAAAAAGACCGGACGCAATTTCTAGCTGGACTGCCCAAGCCAGGTCCTCGTCTCGGAAGCGGTTTCTTGGCTTTAAACCGGTCTTGTTTTTATTTCTGTTTAAATATTGAATTTATCTTTCTGTCAATCAAAAAGATAGAAAAATTTTTCAAAAAAAATAAAAAATATCGCTTGCGATATAAAAATAAATGTGTACTTTTGCATCGTGAACGATATAAATTAGCGTGATGGAATACGAACAACTCAAATTGGAAAACCAAGTGTGCTTCCGCCTTTACACGGCGGCACGCCTCACGATGGGTGCCTATCATCCTTACCTTGATCCACTGGGCCTCACCTACCCCCAATACCTTGTATTACTCGTATTGTGGGAACAAGACAAACAACCGGTGAATGACATCGCACACAAGCTGTTGTTGGAAACCAACACCGTCACTCCCCTACTCCAACGCATGGAAAAAGCAGGGTTGGTGAAGCGAACCAAAGGCAAGGAAGACTCCCGCCAGCGCATCGTCTCTTTGACGAAAAAAGGCATCGAAATGCGGGAACAGGCCAAGCACATCCCCGAGTGTCTCAGCGCCGACATCATCAAGAACGAAGGCTCGGTGGAAGAAATCTCGCAGATGATTCCCACCCTCGACAAACTCATCGAAGGACTGAAACAAACTGAAAAGAATCCTTAAATCATTCAATATTAAATCTTTAAATCTAATCATCATGGACAAACAGAAATCAATCAACGCGTTACAGTTTTTCGTAACCAACCTCTCCAATCAGGCTTTCGGCCACAAACTGCAAGGTAAGGTGTTCGCCGACCAAGGCTTTGAGAAACTCGGTGCCAAGTACATGGGCCATCACGACGAGGAAATGGGCTGGGTCGATAAGTTCATCGGTCGCCTCCTCGACCTCGGCGGTGAGCTGAAGCATGAAATGCGTCCCGAAGGCAAGCTCATCAACGATCCTTGCGAATACATCAAATTCGACCATCAAGTCTCCGTTGACGGCATCGAGCTCCTCCGCAAGTGCATGAACGAGATCTGCGAAGACATCACCACCTTCGACATCATGAAGGAATACCTGAAGGACGAAGAGGAAGACATGTACTGGAGCGAGAACCAGCTCAGCCTCATCGAGAAAATCGGTTACCAAAACTGGCTGATTAAACAGATGTAATAACGCAAAAACCTTAAAGAAATGGCTACGATTTATGATTTCAAAGCCCTGAACAACAAGGGCGTAGAGGTGGACATGGCTCAATACAAGGGCAAGGTCCTCATGATTGTCAATACCGCTTCAAAATGCGGTTTCACCCCTCAATACGACGGCTTGGAAGCACTCTATAAGAAGTACCAAGACCAGGGACTAGTTATCCTCGGCTTCCCTTGCGACCAGTTCAAGCACCAGGAGCCTGGCACCGACGAGGAGATTGCCGAGTTCTGCCGCCTCAACCACGGCGTGACCTTCCCGCTGATGAAGAAGATCGATGTCTTTGGCGAGAACGCCCACCCCATCTTCAAATACCTGACTCAGCAAGTGCCCACCGAAGAAGTTCACGGACTGAAAGACAAGGCCACGATGAAACTCGTTGACGGCTTGAGCAAATCCGAAGGCCGTGAAGAAGGTGGCGTACGCTGGAACTTCACCAAGTTCCTCATCTCCAAGGACGGCAGCGTCATCAAGCGTTTTGCTCCTGTCGCCAAACCGGAAGAGATGGAGGCCGACATCGAAATGATGCTTAAGTAAGGTGACCATGGATCTGAGTGCCTATCTCGCGGAAAGCATCCGCAACATCATGGCGAAGGCCTACCTGAACGTGCTGGGCAATCCTCGTGAAGCGCGTTTTATGGCCAGGATGCAGCGTATGATGGGTAAAGCCGAACGGCGGCGCAAAGAGTACCTCGAAAAAGAGGGACTCGAGGTGCCGCCGTTCCTCATTGCCAGTATCGCCACGACCTGCAACTTGCAGTGTAAAGGCTGTTATGCCCGCAAAAACGGGATTGCTGGGGACCGCCCAACCAAAGAAACCTTAACACCCGAGCAGTGGAACAGAATCTTTGACGAAGCCGCCGAACTGGGTGTCGGATTCTGCCTGCTTGCTGGTGGCGAGCCCCTGATGCGGCGTGACTTGTTGGAAAGTGCCGCTGCCACCGAGGACATCCTCTTTCCTGTTTTTACCAACGGAACCCTGATCGGTGCGTTTTATACCGACTTCTTCAAACGTCATCTCAACCTGATCCCAGTCATCAGTCTCGAGGGCGAATGGGCCGCCACCGACAACAGACGAGGGGAAGGCGTCTTCCAACGGGCTTTGCGTGCCATGGAGCAGCTTCATGCCGAGCAGCTATTTTTTGGCACCAGCATCACCGTCACCACAGAGAATTATCGGGAAGTGACCTCCGAGGAATTCCTAGCGCATCTGGTCTCGTTGGGATGCAGACTGGTGTTTTATGTGGAATACGTGCCTTTCGACGAGAGCACCGAGCACCTGGCTTTCCATGATGAGCATGTGGCCGAGATGGAACAGATCTTGGAAACACGTCGTGAGCGGTTCAAGGAAATGATTTTCCTGAGTTTCCCCGGCGACGAGAAAGCCCTTGACGGCTGTCTGGCGGCCGGGCGAGGCTTCTTCCACATCGGGCCTGACGGCAGTGCAGAGCCTTGTCCTTTCTCCCCTTTTAGCGACCGCAACGTGGCTCAGACAGGACTCCGTGAAGCCCTTAGGTCACCGTTGTTCCGTAAAATACGCGACGCCCGTGCCCTTGGTTGGGAACACACAGGAGGCTGCACCCTCTATGAACATCGCGACGAAGTAAAGACCTTCCTTACTCCTTCCCCATCAGCATCACCCGATTCTCTTTCTTGAAGCCGAATCTTTCATAGAAAGCGGGCAACACGCCCTCACAGGCGGTAATCAGATGGAAACCCACGATGCCCTGTGCCTTGAGGTCGGCGAGGCATTGGTCCAGCAAACGGCTGGCGATGCCTTGTCGTTGGTATTGGGGCGTAACGGCGAGGTCGTTGATCTCGAAGGTGCGGCCATAATGGAACAGCATGGAAGTGCCCAAAATGAAGCCTGCCACTTTACCGTCAATAATGCATTCCATGCCGTAATGCTGTTGGCTTTCTAGCAGTTCACGGACATGGATGGTAGCGTCTTCCACCGACCAGTGGTCGTTCCACGGCTCGCCTGAAAACGCCGCAGCATAGATGGCGCCGTATTGGTTCAAATGCTCAATAGTGATGGGATTGATGATGAGGTGTTGCATCAGGGATAATTTTGGCAAAGATAGTGGTTTTATTAGGATAATTTGTAATTTTGACTCCGAGACCATGTTGATGTGAGAAAAACACTATCCATTGTGATGTTACTGATGGCCAACATAATCCTGTTGGCTGGCGAGGAAGTGATTTTGATTATTGTATTAACTTGTTGTTTTTCACTAATACTTACAAAAAGGTTTGTGTATTGACAAAAGGTAAGTGACTG
>JAEFAE010000044.1 GCA_016291135.1 Bacteroidales bacterium | reverse complement strand
ACTCGCCCGACATCCCGCTGAACGTCAGCCGCTCGTTCCTGCAAAGCGACCAGAACGTGAAGAAAATCTCGACCTACATCACCAAGAAGGTGGCCGAGAAACTGGAGGAACTCTTCAAGAAAGACCGTGAGGCCTACGAGAAGAACTGGGACGACATCCGCGTGTTCATCGAATACGGCATGATGAGCGACCCGAAGTTTTACGAGCGCGCCGAAAAGTTTTTCCTCTTCAAGGATGTGGACGACAAGTACTACACCATCGAGGAGTACAAGGCCCTCATCAAGGAACAGCAGACTGACAAGGACAAAGCCCTCGTCTATCTGTATGCCACCGACAAGGACGACCAATACACCAACATCGAGAACGCCAAGGCCAAGGGCTACAACGTCTTGATGATGGATGGCATCCTCGACCCGCATTTCATCAGCGCCTACGAGCAGAAGGAAGGTGAAAAGGGCGACGACAACCGCGCGATGTTTGCCCGTGTCGATTCCAACACCATCGACAAGCTCATCGTGAAGGACGACAAGGAAGCCGCCTCTGGCCTCGACGACAAGCAGAAGGAGACCGTGAAAGCCGCCTTCGAGAAGGTCATCGACAAGGTGAAGTTCAACGTGGCGTTCAGCAACGAAGGTGCCGAAGCAGCCCCCGTGGAGGTCACCCAAAACGAGTGGATGCGCCGTATGAAGGAGATGGAGCAGATGGGCGGCAGCCCGATGTCGTTCTACGGCTCCATGCCCGACAGCTACACGCTGATGCTCAACACCAACAGCCCCGTCATCACTGGCCTCTTGGACAAAGACGAAGCCGCACAGGAAGCCACGATTCGGCAGATTTACGACCTTGCCCTGCTCTCCAAGAACTTGCTAAAGGGCAAGGATTTGAGCGAGTTTGTCAAGAGGAACATGGAGAAACTGTAATTATCAAGAATTTGAGAAGAATTTGAGAAACTGAAATCCCCGCAACGCCATTGGGCGTTGCGGGGATTTTCATATTCTATTTTTTCGACAACCGTTAAAACAACCTGAACCCAACGCCACCCATGACGGTATGCATGGACTTCTTCCAAGCCGTATCGGGATTGGGCAAGGGAGGAGCCCACATATAATGGCTTTCGTAGTTGACAACACGATAGTTGTAGGAAACAAAGAAATCGAACCCTTGATAGCTGTATCCCAAAAGGACTTCACCATAAGGACCTTTCATGGAGCGAAGGGTGGTCCCCATCAATTCATGCCCCCAAACCATGGTAGTCGAAGAAAAAGTGGTTTTTCCACCCAAAATATAGCCTGCCTTCACCGCGACAAACATGCCGTTTCGGGTGTCGTCCCCAATACAATGGCGTAACATCAGATATAGGGGGAAAGCGTAGGAATCGTCCAACAGATCGAAAAACTCGAAAGAACCGCCGATACCGATAAGGGTTCTCCCCTTCTCCAAGCCTACACTCACGCCCGCACCGCCAAAGAAGACCCGGGCGGCTTCGGTGAAATGCTCCTCCTTTTTGAGGAACGATCGGCCCAACTTGCCTTCCAGCAAAACGAATTTCGTTTGGTCCGCAAACAACGGACGGGGTGCCGGATTGGGCGTCGTCTGTCCCAAGCAACAGATCGACCATGCCAAAAATACAAGAGATAAGGATACGCGTTTCATGGTAAAAAGGATTTTATTCTTCGCAAAGATAGGAAAAAAACAAAAAGATGCTATCTTTGCAAAAAAGAAAGCCATGTCGAACGCCGTCAACATCTTAAACCGAGAAGAAGACCGCCGTGTGGTGGAGGCCATCAAACAGGCCGAACACAACACCTCGGGGGAGATCAAAGTGCATATCGAGAACCACTGCAAAGGCGATGTGGAGCAGCGTAGCCTCTTTGTCTTCAAACGCCTGAAGCTCAACGAGACCAAGCTTCGCAACGGCGTGCTCATCTACCTGGCCATCAAAGACCGCAAGTTCGCCATTCTCGGCGACGAAGGCATCGACAAGGTGGTGGAAGACGGCTTTTGGAACGATGTTAAAGACCTGATGCTGAGCCATTTCAAGGACGGACGCTTCACCGAAGGCCTCGAACAAGGCATCCAATGCTGCGGAGAGAAGCTCAAGGCTTATTTCCCTTACCAATCCGACGACATCAATGAGATCCCTGACGACATTTCCTATGAAAACAACTGAAAGCATGAAAAGCCTGTGCCGTACATATCCCTCCCGCCGGCGTGTCGCGCTCATGATGTTCTTTTTGATGGCGCTCACCATCCATCTCCATGCGAAGCTGCCATTACCCTCCTACCCGCCCCGTTTGGTCAATGACTACACGGGCACCCTGACCTCCGCCCAGGTCAGTGCATTGGAGCACAAGCTGGTAGCTTACAACGACAGCACTTCCACCCAGATTCTCGTCCTGCTTGTCAACGACTTGGAGGGTTATTCGGTGGAACAATATGCCACCGAAATCGGACACAGCTGGGGCGTGGGACAAAAAGACAAAAACAACGGCGTGGTGATCCTCGTCAAGCCAAAGAATAGCAGCGAGCGCGGCCAGGTAAACATCAGTCCCGGCTACGGATTGGAGCCCTACATCACCGACGCCACCGCCAAGCGCATCATCGAAAAAGAGATGATCCCCGCTTTCAAGGAAAACGACTACTACACCGGCATCGACAACGCGGTCAATGTAATTATGGGTCTCTGTTCGGGCCAGTTCAGCCAGGACGATTACGCCGACGACGGATTCCCCTTATGGTTGATCATCCTCTTTATCGTTGCCATCATAATCATCCTCAGCAAGTTCTCCGACAACAATGGCCAGAACTATTCTGGAGGAGGCACCCGAACCATCTGGATTCCCATGGGTGGTGGCTTTGGCGGAGGACATGGCGGCGGCTTCGGAGGAGGCTTCGGTGGCGGTGGCTTTGGAGGCTTTGGAGGCGGAGGCTTTGGCGGCGGAGGCGCCAGCGGAAGCTGGTAACGGAAAACGGCCGCACCGGGAAACAACCGCACCGGGAAACAACCGCACCGGGGAACAGCCGCACCCCAGCGGGGTGCCCTGTCGGTAGCCTAGGGTTGGGTGAGCGAAGCGAGACCTACCCTGGGGAAACGGCCGCACCGGGGAACAACCGCACCCCAGCGGGGTGCCCTGTCGGTAGCCACGGGGTGAAACCCCTGGGAAAAACGGGGTGAAACCCCTGGGAAAAGGGGTGGAACCCCTGGGAAAAGGGGTGAAACCCCTGGGAAAAACGGGGTGAAACCCCTGGAAAAAGAAATACGAAAACAAAACAACAATAGGATGGAAAAGAAAGATCTAGAACAATTACAGAACAGAGGTGTCAGCGAAGAACAGGTCGCTAACCAAGTAGCCCAGCTCAAGCGCGGCACCGCCTTCGTGAAACTCATGCGTCCCGCCACCATCGGCGACGGCATCCTCAGGATGACTCCCGAACAGGTCCAGGAGATGAACCAGGCCTTCGACGAGGACCGGCAATACTACCAGTTCACCAAATTCGTCCCCGCCTCAGGCGCAGCGTCGCGCATGTTCAAGGACCTCTTCACCTTTATCGAGAATGGTGAATCGACCAAGTTCACCGAAGTGTTCTTCGCCCACATCCACAGCTTTGCCTTCTTCAAAGACCTCGACGGAGCCTGTCTGAAATTGTACGGCAACGACATCGACGCGATGATCGCCGAAGGCCGCCAGGTCGAGATCGTCAAGGCACTGTTGCTGGAAGAAGGCCTGGGCTACGGAAAGCTGCCCAAGGCCCTGCTCAAGTTCCATCATTACGAGGGATTCGACCGGCTGGCGTTGGAGGAGCACCTGGTGGAAGCCGCCCGTTATGCCACCAACCTCGACGGGACCGCTTCGCTGCACTTCACGGTGTCGCCCGAACACGAGCAGCCTTTCAAGGAGACCGTGTCGAAGCTCCAGGCCCGTTACGAGAAGCAATATGGCGTGACCTACCACATCAGCTATTCTTGCCAAAAGCCCTCCACCGACACGGTGGCCATCGACAACGAAGGCAACCTGTTCCGCGAGAAAGATGGCAAGCTGTTGTTCCGTCCCGGCGGCCACGGGGCCCTCATCGAGAACCTCAACGACCTCGCTGGCGAGATCGTCTTCATCAAGAACATCGACAACATCGTCCCTGAGACCCGCGTCGAAACCACGGTTACCTACAAGAAGGTGCTGGCAGGCCTGCTCCTACGCCTGCAGCAGCAGACCTTCGAGTACCTGGAGCAGCTCGATGGAGGCGATGTCGCCGAGGAGGAGCTGGCTGGGATCATGGCGTTCGCCAAGGAACAGCTGATGATCGACATCCCCGACTTCGTGGCCTCCTACGACCGCTACGAGAAGACCGACTTCCTCTACAACTGCCTGAACCGTCCGATGCGGGTGTGCGGCATGGTGAAGAACGAAGGCGAACCCGGCGGCGGCCCCTTCTGGGTCAAGAACCTCGACGACGAGGTCTCCCTGCAGATCATCGAGTCGTCGCAGATTGACCACGGCAAGGCCGAACAGGAAGCCATCTTCAAGGCCTCCACCCATTTCAATCCCGTCGACCTGGTCTGCGGTTGCTGGAACTACAAGGGCGAGGCGTTCAACCTGAAGGACTACGTCGATCCCAACACTGGCTTCGTCTCCAACAAGTCGAAAGACGGCCGCGAGCTGCGTGCCCTGGAGCTCCCCGGGCTGTGGAACGGTGCCATGGCCGACTGGATCACCCTCTTCGTAGAGGTGCCCATCGAGACCTTCAACCCAGTCAAGACCGTCAACGACCTGCTCAAACCCATGCACAACTGATCCCATGAACACGAACGCTATCATCGAGCTCCAACACGCCACCATCTACCAGCGCGACAAGGTCATCCTCTCCGATGTCAGCTTCAGCATCGGGAAAGGGGAATTCGTCTATCTCATCGGAAGGACGGGAAGCGGTAAGTCGTCCTTGCTGAGGACGCTCTATGCGGAACTGCCCACCCACGAAGGCGAGGTATATGTGGCCGGATTCGACCTCACCGCCATCCGACGCAGCGAGATCCCCTATCTACGGCGAAAACTGGGCATCGTTTTTCAGGACTTCCAGCTGTTGGCCGACCGCAACGTGGAAGCCAACCTGGAGTTTGTGCTCAAGGCCACCGGATGGTACGACAAGGAAGAGATCAGCAACCGGATCGACCAGGCACTCGACAAGGTCGGGTTGCGCGACAAACGCAAGAGCATGCCCTACAACCTGTCGGGAGGCGAGCAGCAAGGCGTCACCATCGCCCGCGCCCTACTCAACAACCCCGATGTCATCCTCGCCGACGAGCCCACCGGCAACCTCGACCCCGAGACCGCCCTCGACGTCTTGAAGATGCTGCTCCGCATCAGCGACAGCGGCACCGCCGTACTCATGGCCACCCATAACTACGGACTGATCCAGAAATACCCGGGACGCATCATCAAATGCGAAGATCACAAGGTCATCTGTTCCAGGATAGAATAAGGACCAATGTCAGAAGACGGAGGTGATGATCAATTCGGCGTTTCTGTCGTTTTGATACAACTCCTTCATGGCCTCATCGCGTTCTGCGATGTCGTCTTCGGTAAAGTCCTCCTCCATCAGACGCTGGATCTCGGCGATGAACTGTCCTGGCGTCTCCGCCACCACACACAGCCGATCCAAGGCCGTACCCCGCACCATATCGTCGTTCACCAGGCAGAAACGTCCGTTGTAGAGGGCGTTCAACAGCTTCAGCTTCAAGCCCGTAGGCTGGTCCGTCACCATCACGTTGACCTGGGCGTTACGGATCAGGTCCATCATCTCGGCATCCTCCAGATTGGCCTTCAAGGTCACGTTTGCATAAGGCTCGCAGGCGTCTTTCAAGCTGTCCGGCGGGTTGAGTCCAGCCACCACGCAGGGGATCTCGAGTTGGGAGAACACCGCTTCGATCAGCCATTCCGCCGCCTTCCTGTTTTCCACCACCGAGAGGTTGCCGTGATACAACACGTAGTCACCCCTACCCGTCTCTGAGCACACCTTGCTCAAAGCACTAAACCCGGGCACCACGATGGCATGGCCATAGCGGGCGTTGAAGTAGTCGGCATCCTTTGGCGTGATGGCGAAGATACCCGCTGCACGCTTCAAGATCGGTTCGTAGCGCTTCAGCTTGCGCGCTTCCGCCCGATAAAACCAACGTTTCCAAAAGGTCGGCTCCGAATCGGCCAGCAGACGGTAATAGTCGTGTTCCACATTATGGGCCCGGACAAAGACCTTACGGTTCCTCAGTCGATGGTCCGTCAGTATCGCCGTGGTATGCAGCCCCTCGCACAAGATGGGATAATCGTCTTTCAAGAGGTCCTTCACCAGGGCTTCGGAACGGCGCGAGGCCACTACGTAGGGCTCGCGCCTGAGCTGTTTCCAAAAAGAGGTGTCGCGTTTGTAGTACTTCACCTCATGGCAACGGTTCAGCACCTCGGCCTCGCCCCTGCCGTATTCAAAGCAATGCAGATGCACCTTCACGCCCGCCTCCGACAAGGCCTTGATGCGATAAAACACATCGATCACCCCACCGTAGTTGGCAGGATAAGGCACGTCGAAAGCGATGACATGTAGGTGATAGTCGGTGTCATTCATAGTGTTTATAGACTTCGATCAGGGTTTGTTGTTCGTTCTCCCAACACAGTTCCTCGGCCGCTTGGGCCAAGCCTTGTTGCCAGGCCGCCCGTTGAGCGACATCGTCCAGACCCTTTCGGATCGTTTCAGCGATGGACTTCGGTTCATGGTCAGGGATGAACAACCCTAAATGATATTTATTGATAATTTTCTCTATTTCAACAAGATGCGATGCAACAACCGGCACTCCAGCCTGGATAAAGTCGAACAGCTTATTCGGTAGGCAGAAGCGATAGTTGAGGTTGGTGTCCTTATCGAGGACGAAACCCAGCTCCGCCAGCTGGGTATAGGCCATCATCTGTTGATAAGGCATCCTGGGCAGGAAACGCACCCGATCTTCGATCTGCAGCGCCGAGGTCCTCTGTTTCAACGTCGGCAACACATCGCCGCCCCCTATGACCATCAGGCAACAGTCGTCGAGATACTGCATGGCTTCCACCAGTTCTTCCGCTCCCCGTTGGATGTTGATGCCCGAACCCTGCAACACCAGCAGGTGCTTATCTTCGGGCAAACCCAATGCGTGCTTGTCGCCTTTTGGAGGCAGGGCTGCCCGTGGCGGAATGTTGCGCACCACGTGGCATTTCACGCCATATTTCTCTTCAAACAAGGCCGCGATGGAGTCGCACACGGTGATCATCTCCTTCAGCTTGGGAACCACGTAACCTTCGATCCGTTTCCAAACCCGCTGCACCCGCGGCCTGTCCACCAACTCCGGCGTCTCGGTGAAGTACTCGTGGCTGTCGTAGATCATCTTGATGCCTTTCAACTTGGAGATGAAAAAGTTGGGCAAGGCGGTGTCGAGGTCGTTCGACAGCAGCAGCTTCGCCTTGTGAAACAGCAGGAAGAAAAACAGCCGGGTGTTGAATTCCGCATAGAACAGCGGCCCTTTCTCGAAGAGCAGCTTCATGCGGCGTGTGGCATACGGACGGTCCTCCATCGGCGGACTCTTGCGCAGTTTCCGGCCTACCAACAGCACTTCATACCCCAGCTTTTGCAAGGTGAGGCACGACTTGTTGACCCGTTGGTCGGTGACCAGGTCGTTGATGACTGAAACGATGACCCGAGACATGACGCAATGATTAGTTCCCTACCGCAGCATGGACCGGGCGAACTGAAAAACCACGATAACGTCGCTCATGGTGTAACAAGGTCCCCTCCGTATTAGGTGACCACATAAAGGGCTCGATCGACGGATCAAAATACAAGGACCATGCATCCGTGATATCATTCCAAAAAGTCTGATTCATCCAATAGAACCCCTTCCCATTTTCCTCTTCATACAAAAGCTGAAATAACCTGTAGCCGGCAGCCGGAAAGAATATGCTATTCCCATTGGAGGCGGTAACCTTCAAACCTCTCACGCCTCCCTGAGTAGTCGAGGACCATGAGCAGTGTTCAAACAGTTCCGACATCTCACTTAACGAGGGGACATGCCACCCTCCGCCCCAATTGACGGCAGCGGCATCGTCAACCGACTCCAGCATGGTCAGCGTGTCCGCAACGCCATGCCAGGCGTAGGCGGGATCGGAACAATATTTGGCATAATTGAATTCGTCGTTGTAATCCAACATACCATACACATGGAAACAGCTATGGACATAATTCCAATAGTCATAGGTGGGTTTCGGACTGGTTTCTCCCCAGGCAAAATACTTCCCATACCCCTCGGGACGCTCCGCCCCGATGTTGCAGGTGGCCCACAAGGTGCCGCTCGGCAAACCAAGATCCACGTAGGCATGCCCGTCGATGACTGCTTCCGTATTGTTGCCGTTAGGGTCTCCCCCATTGTTGTCTCCGCCTCCATTTTGAGGGTCGTCTTCCGGTTGACATCCAGCCAACATCAAGGCTACGATCAGCATCATGGCCGTCAAGGAAGTCTTCATCAAGCTTTTCATAGAATCGGGTGTTTGAATTCACTTACAAAAATAAAAAAAAACAAGGAACCGCCGCTTATTTCATCATTCATTTTGAAAACAACAGGAAAAAACCTATTTTTGCAACTATGAAAACACACGTCAATCTGCAAGCTTACAACAGTTTCGGCTTCCCCGTCGAGGCCAAATACTTCGTTGAGATCAACGATGCGAAAGAACTGGACCGGCTTTTCCGCATGCCGGAATACAAAAACGAAAAACACCTCGTCCTCAGCGGGGGCAACAACATCCTGTTCACCAAGCCGGTCTTCGATGGAATGGTCATCTGGATGAACAACAAAGGCATCAAGACCGTGGCCGACGAGGGCAACCAAGTCATCGTGCGCGTTCAAGCTGGTGAGGACTGGCCCGAGTTCGTCAAGAAGATGGTGGAGAAGGGACTTTATGGGGTGGAGAACCTCGCCCACATCCCCGGCAAGGTGGGTGCCGCTCCCGTGCAGAATATCGGTGCCTACGGCATGGAACTCAAAGACAGCTTCCTGAAATGCGAAGCGGTGAACCTTGAAAACGGCCGGAAACGCACCTTCGACAACAAGGAATGCGTGTTCGGCTACCGGAGCAGCATCTTCAAGACCATGCTCAAGGGACAGTATCTCATCACTTCCGTTGATTTCAGATTATCAAAACAAGCGGAACTGAAGCTGGATTACGGCAACATCCGCGCCTATCTGGACGCGCATGGCATGGCCGATCCCACCTTGCAGCAGCTGCACGATGCCATCTGCGCCATCCGCGACGCCAAGCTCCCCGACCCGAAAGTGCTCGGCAACGCCGGCAGCTTCTTCAAGAACCCCGTCATCAAGGCGGAACAATTCGAGACCTTACGGCAGCAGTATCCCGAGATACCTCACTACGACGAACCCGACAGCAAGGTGAAGGTCCCGGCAGGCTGGCTTATCGAGCAGGCGGGCTGGAAAGGCTGGCACGACGAGCATGTGGGCGTGTACGACAAACAGGCACTCGTCTTGGTACACCATGGCGGCGGCCGAGGCGAGGACATCGTCTACCTGTCAAAACGGATTCAGGATTCCGTTGAAGAGAAGTTCGGGATCAAGATCAGTCCCGAGGTGAATTTTGTTTAGAAAGCTACGATTCCAACGCCCCCGTCAGCTGCGCCACGCACTCAAAGCCATGGCGTTCGCAATACGCCCGCAATCCTTCGGCGACCTTCGCTGACACTGCCGGGTCGATGAAGTTGGCGGTACCGATCTCGATGGCCGAAGCACCGGCCAGCAGGAACTCCACGGCA
>JAEFAE010000020.1 GCA_016291135.1 Bacteroidales bacterium | reverse complement strand
TTTTCAGGCCGGCTGACGTATTTATTAAAACTGATGGGTGGCTTTTTCTCCGGTGATGAAATAGTGGCCATGATATCCCTTTCTAATAAGTTCATCAACTAGATCCCTGAATTTGTTGTTCCATAGCTCGAACTCAAAAAGAATGATTTGAGCCCCCTGCTTTTTTGTTGCTCTTTTTGCGTATTTAATGATGTTGTTGGTTGAACGGGTCTTTTTTAGGTTTGCTTCCATTCCATCAAAAAAGACATCGTATGTTCCTTCTCCGTTGAGTTTTCTATCGGGTAGATGTTTTATTCGATGGCCATTTCTAGCGTAATGTATGCATATCAAGTGTTCCCTGTCATATTTCCTTCTCTCGTGGCTGCTTTTTCCAGCTTCTTCGATCCTTTTCCAACTGGTTGCTACATAACCGCCGTTTTCCTCGTTGAAATAGTCTTTGCGCCATTCAATCAATGGCAGGGCATTGTATTCTTTTCGGGAGGTTTCTATGTCAATGTCGGGTATCCTCATCTTGCAAATCCAATCCAGTTTTTCATGTTTGGACTGCAAATATAAATGAAAATAGTATATAGACTACAATTAATATGTATAAACTATTATACGTATGAAGGGGTAGGGATGGCTATGAGCGAGATGGGAACCACAATACGAAGGGGATCTTCGCTTACTCCTTGGTCATGCGGCCGGTGATGCGGAACAGGGGGGTGGCGACGGCGAAGAAGGCGTCCCAGAGAAGGAGGCCAGCCAAGAGGCCGTGCTCGCCGAGGCGCTTGGCGGCGCCGTGGTAGAGGATGAGCTGGGTCAGGTAACGCAACAAAAAGAGGAAGGCCAGCACGGGGAAGTAGTAGGCCTGATAGGGGAGGCTGGAAGCGAGGGCGAAGGCGGGCTTCAAGAAGAACAACGCCACGAAAGCGGCGTAGAAGAGGAACTGCGACCAGTAATGCAGGGCCATGAACGCCCGGGTGTCGGGACGGTGCATCTTGATGGTGGAGTAACGGCTACAGCGCTGGTGGACCCACTGCCAGAACGAGGTGGTGGGGGTGGCGGTGACGGTGTTCTCGGGGTCGAGGCAGACACGGCAGTTGCGTCGGGTAGCCACCTGGCTGATGAAGACGTCGTCGTCGCCGGCAGGGGTGGTGTAGTGCGAGGTGAAGCCCTTGTTGTCGTAGAAGAGGCGCTTGCGGTAAGAGAGGTTGCGGCCCACGCCCATGAAGGGCTTGCCGGCCAAGGCGGCGGAGAGGTAGAGCATGCCGCACTGCAGGGCGTCGAAGCGGATGAGCCGGTTGAGGAGGCCCTTGCTGTAACGGTAGGGGCTGTAGCCTACGACGACGTCGGTATGGTCGCCGTAGCAGCTCACCACGGAGCGTAGCCAGTCGTCGGAGGTGGGGAGGCAGTCGGCGTCGGTGAGGACGAGGAGGTCGTACGAGGCGGACTTGATGCCCATCGACAAGGGGAACTTCTTGCCGTTGAAGAAGTTGAGGTGCTGGCGGAGCTGCACGGGCTTGACGCGGGGCTCGCTGCGCTGGAGGTCTTTGAGGTACTCCTCGGTCTCGTCGTCGGAACAGTCGTTGACGACGACGACCTCGAAGTTCGGGTAGTTCTGGCGGAGCAGCACGGGGATGAGCTCGACGAGCTGTTCGTAGGCGTCGCGCGCACAGACGACGACGGAGACGGGCTCGAGCTCGCTGTCGAACTTCTGGCGGGGATAGCGCTTGAAGAAAGCCAGCTTCGAGAAACGGATCCAATGGATGCAGAGCTGGATGAGCAGCATCAGCACGAAACAGGCTAAGACGTAGAATGACAGACGGTTGTAAAAAAATGTGACGCTCACGGGAGGACCTCCAAAAATTTGCGCAAAGATAGACGATTTTCTTTACCTTTGCAAAAAAATTCGACCATGAAATTCATCGTCTCCGCAAACGACCCGAAAAGCAACGCCAGGGCAGGCGTGCTGCATACCGACCACGGCCCCATCGAGACGCCGATCTTCATGCCGGTGGGCACGGTGGGATCGGTCAAGGCCTGCCATATCCGCGACGTACGCGACGAGGTGAAGGCGCAGATCATCCTAGGCAACACGTATCATCTGTACCTCCGTCCCGGACTCGACGTGCTGGAGGCGGTGGGCGGCCTGCATCGCTTCAACGGATGGGAGCGTCCCATCCTCACCGACAGCGGCGGCTTCCAGGTGTTCTCGCTGACGGGGATCCGTAAGATGAAAGAAGAGGGGGTGGAGTTCCGTTCCCACATCGACGGCTCGAAGCATCTGTTCACCCCGGAACGGGTGATGGACATCGAGTGCAGCATCGGGGCCGACATCATGATGGCCTTCGACGAATGCACGCCGGGCACGGCAGACTACCGCTACGCCAAGCAGTCGATGGAACGCACGCACCGCTGGCTCGACCGTTGCGTGGAGCGTTTCGACGCCACGGAGCCGAAGTATGGCTACGAGCAGGCGCTGTTTCCCATCGTGCAGGGTTGCGTGTACCGCGACCTGAGGGAGCAGTCGGCGGAATACATCGCCTCGAAAGGGGCCTGGGGCAACGCCATCGGCGGCCTGGCGGTGGGTGAGCCGACGGAGAAGATGTATGAGATGATCGAGCTGGTCAACACCATCCTGCCGAAAGACCGTCCGCGTTACCTGATGGGGGTGGGCACGCCGGCCAACATCCTGGAGGGCATCGAACGGGGGGTGGACATGTTCGACTGTGTGATGCCTACACGCAACGGACGCAACGGCATGCTGTTCACCTCGGAGGGCATCATCAACCTCAAGAACGAGAAATGGCGGATGGACTTCTCGCCGGTGGATCCCTCGGGAGAAACTTTCGTGGACGCACAATATTCTAGGGCGTATCTGCGTCATCTGTTCATCGCGGGCGAGATCCTCGGGCCCATGATCGCCAGCCTGCATAACATCGGGTTTTACCTGTGGCTGGTGCGCGAGGCGCGGACCCACATCGTGGCGGGCGACTACACCGCATGGAAGGCGGCGATGCTGCCCAAGATCACCCGCAGACTGTGATGAAGAAGATCGACTTCTACATATTGAAAAAGTTCATCGGCACCTTCTTCTTTGCCGTGTCGCTGCTGATGGTGATCATCATCGTGTTCGACCTCTCGGAGAACATCGACGCCTTCCTCAAGCACGACGCGCCTTGGCAGCGGGTGGCGGTGGACTATTACCTGACGTCGATCCCGTATTACATCAACCAGTTCATCCACCTGTTCGTGTTCATCTCGGTGATCTTCTTCACCTCGAAGATGGCGAACCGCACCGAGGTGGTGGCCATCCTCAGCAGCGGCATCAGCTTCCGACGGTTCCTGGTGCCGTATGTCGTGGGGGCCTCGCTGCTGGCCTTGATGTCGCTTTACCTGGGCAACTTCATGATCCCGCATCTGAACGTGATCCGGCGCGAGTTCAAGGACCAGTATATCGAGCATCTGGTGAAGAGCTCGGGACGTAACATCCACATCCAGACGGACAAGGACGAATATGTGTATGTGGAGACATACGACATGCGACGCGAGCTGGGCTACCGTTTTGCCATCGAGCGCTACCGCGACAACGAGCTGGTGTATAAGATGGCGTCGGACATCATCTACCACGACTCGGTCGACGACCACAAATGGCGGATCGACAACTACACGGAGCGTTATATCGACGGCGACCGCGAGACGATCGTCAACGGACGAAGGCTCGACACGGTGATCCCCAACCTCAAGGGGACGGACTTCTACAACCTCAAGGAGGACTTCGAGGAGATGGCGTTCTTCGAGTTGCGCGACCATATCGCCTTGATGAAACAGCGAGGCCTGGAAGGGGTGCGACGCTACGAGGTGGAGATGCACCAGCGCATGGCACAGCCGGCGGCGCTGCTCATCCTCACGCTGATCGGGGTGGCGCTGTCGAGCCGTAAGATGCGGGGCGGCATGGGCATGCACCTCGGGCTGGGCATCACGATCGCCTTCTCGTATATCCTCTTCGTGAAGGTGGCCATGGCCTTCGGCATCAACAGCAGCGTGTCGCCGGCACTGGCGGCATGGATCCCCAACATCCTGTACTGCGCGTTGGCGGTGTTTTTCCTGGCCAAGGCGCCGAAATAAATTGCGATTTGAGGATTGAGAATTGAGTTTTTTCTTATATTCGCAGTCTGAAAAACACTACTACCATGCATATCGCTATCGCAGGAAACATCGGCTCAGGGAAGACCACCCTGACGCGGCTCTTGGCCAAGCACTTCGGCTGGACGCCCCACTTCGAGGAAGTGGACCACAACCCTTATCTCGACAGCTTCTATGAGGACATGCAGCGCTGGTCGTTCAACATCCAGATCTTCTTCCTCAACAGCCGCTTCCGTCAGGTGATCGAGATCCGCAACAGCGGCAAGGACGTCGTCCAGGACCGCACCATCTACGAAGACGCCATGATCTTCGCGCCCAACCTCTATTCGATGGGGCTGATGGAGTCGCGCGACTACGAGAACTACCGGTCGCTGTTCGAGCTGATGTCGAAGTTCCTCCAGCCGCCCGACCTGCTGATCTACCTTCGCGCCTCGGTGCCGACGTTGATCCGCCAGATCGCCAAGCGCAACCGCGACTTCGAGCAGTCGATCCGACTCGACTACCTGAGCAACCTCAACGACCGCTACGAAGAGTGGATCAACGGATACAAAGAGGGTAAGCTCCTGATCATCGAGAGCGACAACCTCGAGCTGGACAACCCCGAAGACCTCGGCATCATCGTCGAGAAGATCGAAGCCAAGCTGAACGGACTGTTCTGATGAAGGTGTTGGGAGTGATACCGGCCCGCTACGGCTCGACGCGCTTCCCCGGCAAGCCCTTGGCGATGATCGGGGAGAAGACGATGATCCGCAGGACCTGCGAGCAGGCCCTGAAGGCTTCGTTGGATGCGGTGGTGGTGGCCACCGACGACACGAGGATCGTGGAGGAGGTGGAACGCTGGCAAGGGCTGGTGGATGGCGCTGGCCGCCTGCGGGTGATGATGACGCGGGAGGACCACCCGAGCGGCACCGACAGGTGCCGCGAGGTACTGGACACCCTGGAGGCGCAGGGCGCGCCTTACGACGCGGTGGTCAACATCCAAGGCGACGAGCCGATGATCGACCCCGCCCGTATCGACCAGCTGGCGTCGTTGCTTAAAGAAAAGGGGGCACCGCTCGCTACGCTCGCGGAGCCCGTCACCGACGCTGCCGAGCTCGACAACGCCAACGTGGTGAAGGTGGTGTTCGACCACGGAGGCCGGGCGCTGTACTTCAGCCGTCATCCGCTGCCTTACGTGCGTGGCGTGGAACGTCAGCAGTGGCTGGACCAGACCCCGTATTACCGGCATCTGGGACTGTATGCCTATACGGCGACGGCGCTGCGTGCCGTCACCGCCCTGCCCAAGAGCCGACTGGAGGCGGCCGAGTCGCTCGAGCAGCTGCGCTGGCTCGAGAATGGATGGCCGGTACACATCGCCGTGGCCGTAGGGAAGCCTTCCTTCGGCATCGACACGCCGGAAGACCTGGAAAGAATCAACCGTATGAACGAATACAAGATATGACCGTCGCACAAGCCCTATCGGAACTGCTCTATGAGCACGACGCCGTGACCGTCCCTGGCCTCGGCACCTTCTCGTGCGACTACGAGGGCGCCAAGGTGAACGTCATCACCAACCAGTTTGAGCGTCCCTCGGCGACCGTCGTCTTCGACGGACAGCAACGTGAGGAGAACGACCTCCTGGTGCGTCATCTGGTGGCCAGCGAAGACCTCACTGAAGACGAGGCACGGCAGCAGGTGAACCGTTTTGTGGCGGACTGCTTTGCCGAGCTCAAGGCAGGCCGCGAGGTGACATTGCCCGGCATCGGCGTCTTAAGGCCCGACCCCGTGCTGGCGGTGGGCTTCACCGCCGTCGCCTCGAACTACAACGGCGACGCCTTCGGCCTGAGCGACTTCCATCCCGAGCCGGTGTACGGCGGCAACCAGGAGGTGGACTGGAGAGCCCAGGTGGCCCGTCAGCTCAAAGACCAGAACACCCCCATGACGGTGGACCACAAGGCGGTGCACGACGACTTCGGCGACGAGCAGGCCTTTGAACGTCATCGCCGTCGCAGGGTGTTTTATGGTGTGTTGATGGCCTTGCTGCTGATCCCCGCCGTCGTGATGCTGCTGTACTTCCTGGAGGTGATCCACTTCGACCTGCCGATCCGGCCCAAGCCGCAGGCACCTCAACCGGTGGCGCATCACGTGCCGGTGCCCGACTCGGCGATGCAGGCGTTGCTGGTGCGATACGACTGGAGACCCGCCGTGGCAGAAGGGGAGGCGCAGGCGTTTGCGGCTACCGATACGTTGACGGAGGGGGCCGTCGCCGACACGGTAGTGGCGGCGACACTCGACACCTTAGCTTCGGATCAGGCCTCAGCACAGCCTTCGGCTCCGGAACGGATCGATACTCCGGAAGCCCAGCCGTCAGGGAAACCGGCTGAGCCCCAATCCGCAACCACAGCTCCGACTACGAACCAGCCTACCGCACTGGTCAAGACCCCCAGGGGTACCGAGATCCTTCCCATCGCCGAGATGCAGCCCTTCGCCATCATCGCCGGGTGCTTCTCGCAACAGGCCAACGCGGAGCATTATCTCGAACCCATCCGCGAACAGGGCTATCCCGGAGCCTTCCTGATGTCGAAAAACGGGATGTATTATGTCTGCTACGGACAGTACGCCACCCTTGAGGAGGCAAAAGCGGCGCTGACGGACATCTGGGCCGACGCGAACAAGAAAGCATGGATCCTAACGAAATAACCCCATGAGCAAGAAAAACAAACTGCAGAAATTTGAGGAGAACAAAAGCTTCGACAACCTGTTCCAATACTCCTACGAACGCATCATGGGAGAGGGATTCCCCCTGCAGGGACGGTGGCACGAGGATTTCTTCCACAACGACCATCCCATCGTGCTGGAGCTGGGCTGCGGCAAAGGGGAGTATACGGTGGGACTGGCCCGCGTGCATCCCGAGGTGAACTACATCGGGGTGGACATCAAAGGGGCCCGCATGTGGCGTGGCCTGACGCAGGCCAGGGAGGAAGGGCTCCACAACGTAGCCTTCATCCGGGCACGCATCGACCAGATCGAGCATTTCTTTGCACCCGACGAGGTGGACGAGATCTGGGTGACCTTTCCCGACCCGCATCCCGGCGAGGGGGAACGCAACGCGCGGCACCGCCTCACTTCACCCGAGTTCCTGGAGCGTTACCGTAAGTTCGTCAAGGCCGACGGGATCCTGAACCTCAAGACCGACAGCCCGATCATGTATGGCTTCACGCTACACGACGTGGTCGAGAAACAGGGACTGCCACTGCTCTATCACACCGACGACCTCTATGCCAACGACGACGTGCTCGAAGTCAAGACGATACGCACCTTCTACGAGCAGATGTGGCTCGACCAGGGGCTTACCATCAAGTATATCAAATTCAAAATCAACAAATAATACACTAGCCTTATGTTAACCGACGACAAACAACTCTACATTGCGCATTGCGACAACGGACCGCTCTATATGATGGGCAAGATGGCGAACCGCCACGGCCTGATCTGTGGCGCCACCGGTACCGGCAAGACCGTCACCCTGCAGGTGATCGCCGAGACTTTCTGCCAAGCCGGCGTGCCTTGCTTCATGGCCGACATGAAGGGCGACCTCTCCGGCATCAGCCAGGCGGGGGCCATGAGTTCTTTCATCCAGAAACGCATCCCCGAGTTCTTCCCGGCCGAAGGTCCCGATGGCGAGCCGCTGCCGACCTTCAGTGAGGACCGTTTCCGTGGCTGCCCGACGCGTTTCTTCGACGTGTATGGGGAACAAGGCCATCCGCTGCGTGCCACCATCTCCGACATGGGTCCCCAGCTGCTCTCACGGCTGCTGGGCCTCAACGAGACCCAGACGGGCATCCTCAACATCGTCTTCAAGATCGCCGACGACCGCGGGTTGCTGCTCATCGACATGAAAGACCTGCGTCTCATGCTCGACTATGTGGCCAAGAATGCTCGGGAGTTCACCACCACCTACGGAACCATCACCTCGGTGAGCGTGGGCGCCATCCAGCGTGCCCTGCTGGCCCTGGAGGCGGAGGGAGCCGACCTGTTCTTCGGCGAGCCGGCGTTCAACGTGCTCGACTTCCTACAGACCGAAGGAGGTTATGGCGTGATGAATGTGTTGGCGGCCGACAGGCTGATGCTCAACCCGAAGCTCTATTCCACCTTCCTGCTGTGGCTGCTGAGCGAGCTCTACACCCAGCTGCCCGAGGTGGGCGACATGGACCTGCCCAAGCTGATCTTCTTCTTCGACGAGGCGCACATGCTGTTCAAAGACACGTCGAAGGCGTTGGTCGACAAGATCGAGCAGGTGATCCGCCTGGTGCGTTCCAAGGGGGTGGGCGTGTATTTCGTGACCCAGAGCCCCGACGACATCCCGGAGGCCATCGCCGGACAGCTCGGCAACCGCGTGCTGCATGCCCTTCGTGCCTATACGCCCAAGGAGCAGAAGGCGGTGAAGGCGGCGGCACAGACCTTCCGCACCAACCCGAACTTCAACACCGAGACGGCCATCCAGGAGCTGGGTACCGGCGAGGCGTTGGTGTCGTTCCTCGACGCCAAGGGTGCCCCGACCATCGTGGAGCGGGCCAAGATCCTCTTCCCCTTGAGCCAGATCGGCGCCATCACCGACGACCAGCGGGCCACGCTGATCAAGCGTTCGCGCCTGTATGGCATCTACGACAAGGGCTTCGACCGTGAGAGCGCCTACGAGGTGCTGGTGGAGCAGCAGAAAGCCGAGGAGAAACGTGCCCAGGAGGAGGCGGAGGCCGAAGAGAAACGCAAGGCCAAGGAGGCCAAGGAGAAGGAAAAGGAGAAAGCCAAGAAAAGCTCTGGCAGTTCGCGTACGAAGAAATCCGCTGGCAGGAAGGCCATCGAGAAGACGATCAACACCACGGCGACGACGTTTGGACGTCAGCTGGGAAATCAGATCTTCAGATCCATCCTGGGGGGTATCTTTAAGAAATAAGAACCCCATAGGGGTTCAATGTTGGTAGCCAGGGGTGAAACCCCTGGGGAAGGATGATCAAAATGATTCGTTTAATCCGTATTTTTTGATTTTTCCCGTTTTTCCGTTTTCCCAGGGTTTCCCGTTGGTCAGCCCTGGGCTACCAATAGGCCACCCCTACGGGGTGGTGGTGAAACCCATAAAGGGTGGCTTATTTGCCTCGTCCTTGGATGACGATCAATACGGTATAGATTAAGATTTTCAGATCCAACCCGATGCTGACATTTTCGATATAGAGGATGTCGTATTTCAGGCGTTCGATCATCTCGTCGACGTTCTCGGCGTAACCGAACTTGACCTCGCCCCAGCTGGTGATGCCTGGCTTGACCAGCAACAACATGGTGTAATAGGGGGCGCGCTCCATGATCTTGTCGATATAATACTGACGTTCAGGACGATAGCCAACGATTGACATGTCGCCTTTCAACACCGTCCAAAACTGGGGGATCTCATCCAGACGCACCTTGCGCATGAACCGCCCGAAGGGGGTGATGCGTGGGTCGTCGTCGCTCGAGAGCTGCGGGGTGCAGTCGGCCTCGGCGTCTACCCGCATGCTACGGAACTTCGCCATCTTAAAAGGCCGTCCGTTCTTGCCGATGCGTTCCTGCACGTAGAAGACGGGGCCCGGCGAGGTGGCCTTGACGATGATGGCCGTGATGAGGTACACCGGAGAGAACACGATGAGCACGAACAACGACACTATGATGTCGAAGAGGCGCTTGATGACCCGTTGCCAGATGGGCATCAGCTCGGGGCTGACCTGCACCAACGGCGTGCGCCAGATGGCAGACTGCTTCACGTTGCCGAACACGAGGTCTTGCATCTCGGGGATGATCTCCACCTCGGCCTTGGTCTTGTTCATCACCGGAAGGATGTTGCACATGCAGCTTTTTTCGGAACGCTCGATGGCGATGATCACCTCCTCGACCTCCTGTGCCTTGACGATCTCCACCAGGTCCTTGACAGAGCCGAGGTAGGGAAGGGCTTCGCGCATCCGGCTGTCGGAGTGGCCGTTGACGCTGACGAAACCCACGAAACGTTGGCCTGTCGGCTTCTCTTGGTGGGTGATCTCCTCATAGATGCCCAAGGCGTTCTCGTTGCTGCCCACGATGATGGTGTTGAACCATATCTTGCCGTTGCGTATGTTGCGTTTCACGACACTGGTGATCAGCAGTCGCCCGATGTAGGTGAGGCCGAACTGCAGCGCAAACAGCGTGATGAACGACTGGTAATACATCTTGTAGGTAAAGATCTGGTCGTCGAGGATGGCGCCGAAGAACAGCACCGTGACGCCCAGCAGGGTGATGAAGAAGGTCTGGGAGAGCTCCTTCAGACGCGACTTGGAATAGACGCTCTGATAGGCGCCCGTGATGCCGTAGAGCACCACCCAGCATATCGGGATAAAGGCCACGGCCGTCCAGAAGCTCGGGTCGTGAAAGGCGATGCCGAAGCGTTCCCAGGTGTTGACATTGGGGACTTCGTAGGTCTTCCTGAAATAATAGAACAGCGTCCACGACACGGCCGAGAGCAGCCAGTCGATGAAAGCATACAGATAAGGAAGCCTGCGTTTCTTGGTCATCGGTCGCGATAGATTAGTTTCAGGTTGTCGAAATAGAAGTATTGGGTGCCTTCGTTACGTAGCGACCACGAGGCGAAGTAGATCTTGAAGAAGGAGAAGCCCTCGTTGTCGACGAGGTAAGGTCCGATGTTGATGTAGATCTTGCGCCATTCAGTCGGTTCCTGTCCGGACTCACCCGTTGGACGGATACGCAACACCGGATATTCGTTGGGTTGGAGGTTCTGCTGGAAGACCAGGCCCATGAGCAGCGTGTCGGAGCACTTGTAATCCATCTCCAGCATGCAGGGCGAGCCCTTGGTGGGGACGTCGGAGAACTCCTCCGAGGTGGCGATGGTGAAGGCCATGGTGTCGGAGGTCAGGACGACCTTGCCGGAATAGGTGGAGTAGATGTTGCCTGGGTCGTGCCAAGCCAAGGGGCCACCGACCCGTAACAGGGTGGTGTCGCTTCCAGAGGTACGGACCAGCGACACGGCACCACCGTCGAAGTCTTCCATCCAGCGAACATGCAGGTTGTCGCCGTTGGGGTAGTAGGTCGTCACAGGGTATAGCTTGATGACACTGTCGGGTACCAGGTCGACATCGGGGTAGTCCACCGTGGCCACAAAGGGATAGTCGGCCTTGGTGCCTTTGATGCCGTTTATTTCGATGCCGGGACGGATGCTGACCTTGTGTTTCCCGTTCTTGAGGATGGGCAGCATGGCGGGCAGTTCCACGGGGCCTCCCAACTCGATGTTGTCGTCGATGTAGACCCAGGCGTCGGTGAACCGTGTGGTGTTGGCGCCGTAGGTGTAGTAGTCGCAGCGCAGCCCGATGGAGTCGATGCGGAGGTAGGCTGGCACCGTCTGGCCTCCTTCGAAGCCGTGGCACGACGTGAGCAGCGTCGCGAAAAGGAAAAACACCAAAAAGGAGAGGAGCGTAGAATGTCTCTTCATAAAAACTCTTTTTTACAATAGACTCAACGAATGGAACAGGAAAATATTATCCACTGCATGAATTATATTCCAAATCCCGCCTGATAGTCGGCGGCGGCCTTCAGGATGTCGTAGGCGAGGTTGAGCACCCGCACCCCGTCGTGGATGGTGACGATGGGCGTGGTGTTGTGGAGGATGCTGTCGCAGAAACAGTCCAGCTCGGTCTGGATGGCGTTGAGGGGATGCACCTCGGGACGTTCCATGGTGATCTGTCGCGTCTGCCCGTCGGCGAGGTCCATGGTCATCGAATAGGCGGGGGTCGCCTCCCCGGGCTGCTGGATCCGTACGATCTCGGTCTTGTGGTCCAGGAAGTCGACCGACACGTAGGCGTCTTCCTGGAAGAAACGCATCTTGCGCATGTTCTTAAGCGAGAGGCGGCTGGCGGTGAGGTTGGCCACGGTGCCGTTCTCGAACTCGATGCGGGCGTTGGTGATGTCGGGGGTGGGGCTCACCACGGCGACGCCACAGGCGCTGACACGGGCCACGGGGGCGTCGACCACCGAGAGCAGGATGTCGAGGTCGTGGACCATCAGGTCGAGCACCACCGGAACGTCGGTGCCGCGTGGGTTGAAGAACGCCAGGCGGTGGGCCTCGATGAACTTGGGTGCCTTGAGGTAAGGCTCGGCGGTGATGAAGGCGGGGTTGAAGCGTTCCACATGGCCTACCTGCACCTTGACGCCGGCCTCCTCGGCCAGGCGCACCAGCTTGGCGGCCTCGTCGGGTGTGGCCACGATGGGTTTCTCGATGAAGACGTGACGACGGGCCTTGAGGGCGGAAGAGGCACAGTGATAGTGTTGCACGGTAGGCGTCACGATATCGACGACCTCGACGGCGTCGATGAGGGCTTCGAGCGAGGCGAAGCAAGGCAGTCCCATCTCCTCGGATACGGCTTTGGCCGTCAGCGGATCGGGGTCGTAAAACCCCATCAGTTCATAGCGGTCGATCATCTTCAGGCAACGGAGGTGGATCTTGCCCAGATGGCCGGCTCCCAATACACCAATTTTCAACATGTCATGAAATTTGCGCAAAGATAGGTAAAATGTCCAAAAAAGCGTACCTTTGCGTTCCAAAATCAACGAGGGTGGAAGACAATTACAGACACAAGGGCTTGCGTCAGCTGATGGTCAACAAGCTGCGGGAGAAAGGACTCATCGACGAGGCGGTGTTGGCGGCCATCAATGCGGTGCCACGCCATGTGTTCCTGGATCCTGCCTTCGTCGAGATCGCCTATTCCGACCAGGCTTTCCCCATCGGCTCGGGCCAGACCATCTCTCAGCCCTCCACGGTGGCTTTCCAGACGCATCTGCTGGAGGTGTCGCGTGGCAACAAGGTGCTGGAGATCGGCACGGGGTCGGGCTATCAGGCCTGCGTCATCGCCGCCCTGGGGGCGCGTGTCTTCACCATCGAGCGGCAACGCAACCTCTTTTTCAAGACCAAGGAGATCCTGGAGCAGCTGCCTTTTCGGGTGAAGACCTACCTGGGCGACGGCTTCGAGGGCCTGCCCACCTATGCGCCCTTCGACCGCATCCTCATCACGGCGGGGGCGCCCTGCATCCCTGAGAAGCTCGTCGCACAGCTCAAGCCGGGGGGTATCTTGGTGATTCCCCTGAACGACACCGATGCAGAGCATCAGAAGATGTTGAAGATCAAGAAATTGGATAATGGAACCCTCCAGCAGGAGGCGTATGGCGATTTCATGTTCGTTCCCATGTTGTCGGGTACCGCCAACGATTAATGAACCCCGACAGGCCACCCCTACGGGGTGGGGTCATATCTGTCCGCGGTCGAGGAGGGTGGCGATGATGTCGATCTGTTCGTCTTCCTTGTTGTTGACGGGATCGAATTCCGATTTCAGGTTGTATCCCCACAGGCGTGCGAAGCCCTGGTAGAAGGCGGCGCGCAGCTTGCCACGCAGCTCCTGTACCAGCTTGTAGGAGGTGTTGCCTGTCTGACGGTCGATCAGACGGATCAAGATGGCGCCTTGGGTAAAGTTGAGCTTCTTCAGCTCCTCGGTGTATTGCGCCGTGAGCTCGTCTTCGGCCTGCTTCAGCAGCTGACGCTGTTCCCTGCCGCTGGTCCGCGCCATGATGGAGTCGAACTCCTGCAGCTTCAATGCCGCGGTCTTGGCGTAAGGATATACCTTCTTGACGTTGCTCACCAGGCGTCTCCCATGACGGGTGTCGGAGAACTCGTAGAAACGGCTTAGCAGGTCGATGTCCACCTCGGGGAGATAGACGATCAACGCGGTGTCGCCGTTTTCCACACGGGCGTAGACCACATGGATGGGCTCACCGTTGTGGTAGGTGGGTGGCGTCACCGATTTGGAGGGGTCGGTATAAACCGTTGACTTCCTGAAGTTTGGGTTACGGCGTGCCATCGTCTGGCTGAAGCCGACGAGGGCGGTCATCATAAGAAGGAGGACGAGAAACGTTCTTTTCATGGCTTGGAATCATCTAAATTTATAAACCAAGCAGGAGGGTAAGCAACTATTGTGCCAGTTTTGTGTTTCTTGCGATTTTCTCTTCGGCGTAGGCCCGGGTGATGTGCAGGGGGTCGTGGCTGCCGGTGCTCGGGATCTCGAACATGGCGTCGTTGAGGATGGCCTCCATGATGGAACGCAGGCCACGGGCGCCGAGCTTGAACTCGATGGCTTTCTCCACGATGAAGTCGAGGGCCTCGTCGTCGATGGTGAGCTGGATGCCGTCCATGGCGAACAGCTTGGTGAACTGCTTGACCAGGGCGTTCTTGGGCTCGGTGAGGATGCGCTTGAGCGCCGTGGCGTCGAGGGGGTCGAGATGGGTGATGACAGGCATACGTCCCACGATCTCGGGGATGAGTCCGAACTTCTTGAGGTCGGCAGGGGCCAGGTACTGCAGCATGTTGTCCTTGTCGAGGGCCTGGTCGGCACTGGTGCTGTAGCCGATGATGTTGGTGCTCTTGCGGGCGGCGATGATGCGCTCGATGCCGTCGAAGGCGCCGCCGGCGATGAAGAGGATGTCTTTGGTGTTGACGGCGATCATCTTCTGCTCGGGGTGCTTGCGGCCGCCTTGCGGGGGCACGTTGGAGACGGTGCCTTCGAGGAGCTTGAGCAGCGCCTGCTGCACACCCTCACCCGACACGTCGCGGGTGATGCTGGGGTTGTCGCTCTTGCGGGCGATCTTGTCGATCTCGTCGATGAAGACGATGCCGCGCTCGGCAGCCTGGACGTTATAGTCGGCGGCCTGGAGCAGGCGGACGAGGATGTTCTCCACGTCCTCGCCCACGTAGCCGGCCTCGGTGAGGACGGTGGCGTCGGCGATGGCGAAAGGCACGTTGAGCATCTTGGCGATGGTGCGTGCCATGAGGGTCTTGCCGGTACCGGTCTCGCCCACGAGGATCATGTTCGATTTCTCGATCTCGACCTCGTCGTCCTGTACCTTCTGGCTGATGCGCTTGTAGTGGTTGTAGACGGCGACGGCGAGGGTGCGCTTGGCCTCGTCCTGACCGATGACGTATTGGTCGAGGAAGTCCTTGATCTCCTTGGGTTTGCGGAGTTGGAAGTCGGGCGAACCTACCGGTTCGCCCGACTTTTCAAACATCTCTTCTACGATCTGATGGGCTTGTTCGGCACATTGGGGACAGATCATCGCCTCCAGTCCTAGCAGGAGGGTGCCCGCCTCTTTCTCCGAACGCCCGCAGAACGAGCAGTGTGCTGTCTTCTTGGTGGCCATGTCAACGTTTCCTGATCAACACCTCGTCGATCATCCCGTATTCCTTGGCTTCTTCGGCCGTCATCCAGTAGTCGCGGTCAGAGTCGGCCCACACCTTGTCGTAAGGCTGTCCAGAGTGCTTGGAGATGATCTCGTACAGTTCTTTCTTGAGTTTCTGGATCTCGCGAGCCGTGATCTCGATCTCGGTGGCCTGACCCTCGACACCGCCCATGGGCTGGTGGATCATGATGCGGGAGTGGGGCAGGGCAGAACGCTTGCCCGGGGTGCCGGCGCACATCAGCACGGCGGCCATGGAGGCGGCGATGCCGGTGCAGATGGTGGCCACGTCGGGGCCGATGAACTGCATCGTGTCGTAGATGCCCAATCCGGCGTAGACGCTGCCGCCAGGGGAGTTCAGGTAGATCTGGATGTCGCGTTTCGGGTCGGTCGACTCCAAGAAGAGGAGCTGTGCCTGGATCACGTTGGCGACATAGTCGTCGATGGCGGTACCCAGGAAGATGATGCGGTCCATCATCAAGCGGGAGAACACGTCCATCTGGGCCACGTTGAGTTGACGTTCCTCGATGACGGTGGGGCTGATGTAGCCGCCGCTGTTGTTGATCTGCGAGATGTATTTGTCAAGCGCCAAGGAGTTGATTCCCAGGTGTTTGGTGGCGTATTTCTGGAATTCGGTCATGGTTTTGGTAGTTAATGGTTAGAAGACAGGAGTCGTCGTTTATTTCTTTTTGGAGGTTTTCTTGGTCTCCTTCTTGTTTTCGGCTTCGAGGGCCTTGACGAAAGCGTCGTAGGTCTGGTCGGTATAGTTGATCTTCAGCTTGGTCTTCAAGAAGTTGGTCATCTTGACGTCGGCGATCTGGTTCTTGAGGTTGTTGACCTGCTCCTCGTTCTTGAGGTAGTTGTCCACGATCTTGTCGATGCGGCCCTTCATGTCGTCGTCCATGGTGTCATAGTCGAGGCCGGGGAAGATCTGGCTGCGGAGGAAGCCCTTGACCTCCTCGTCCTTGATGGCGAGGTCCATGTTGTCCTTCACGATACGGTCTTCGATGAGCTGCCAACGGAGGCCCTTGCTGTAGTTGCTGTCGTAGTTCTTCTCGATGTCTTCAGCGGTGAGCTGGCCCTGGTTGTTCTCGGCGATCCAGCGTTTGAGGAAGGCGTCGGGGAGGTTGAAGGGAGTGTTCTCCACCAGGCTGTCGATCATCTTTCCGAAGAGGATGCGGTCGGTCTCGGCCTCATACTGCTTCTCCATGTCGGCCTTGACGTTGGCGCGGAAGGTGTCGAGGTCCTTGATGTCCTTGCCGGGGAAGATCTTGTTGAAGAAGGCCTCGTTGAGTTCGGGCTTCTCCTCATGGCGGATGTCGTCGATGATGATGTTGTAGTCGCTATCCTCGGGGGCGTCCTGACCCAGCACCTTGGCGACTTTCTCCTTCGATCCGAGGACGGTGGCCAGGTTGACGATGAACTCGGCGCCCACTTCCTTGCCGACGAACTTCTTGCGGTTGGTCTTCGTCTTGATGTCCTTGAGGTTGAGCATCACATAGTCTTTCTGGAAGCCGTCTTCCAGCTCCTTGCCGTCTTCGGCCTCGCGGACCTTCAGCTCGAGGGTGTCTTCCTCGCCGACGGTCTCGGGATGGGTGATCTCGGGGTTGCGTTCCACGAGTTCCTCGAGGGTCTTGTCGAGGGCCTCGTCGTCAGCGATGATGTGGGCGAAGTCGATGGAGCACTTGCTGTAGTCGACGTTGATCTCGGGACGGAGGGCGGCCTCAAAGAAGAAGTCGAGGCTGTCCTGGGCTTCGAAATCGACCGGCGCCTGATGGTCGGGGTCGCTGAGCGGATAGCCGATGAGGTCGAGCTTGTTGTCGAAGATGTAGTTGTTGAGCGTCTCGGAGACGAGGCTGTTGAGCACCTCGATGGTGGCCTGAGGACCGTACATCTTCTTGATCATGCCGAAAGGCACCATGCCGGGACGGAAGCCGGGCACATTGGCTTTCTTCTGCAGTTTGTTGAGTTCTTTCTTGACCTGAGGTTCGTAGTCGGCTTTGGCGACATTGATTTGGATGGAGACCAGTTGTTCTCCCTTCTGGGTTTGTGTCGTGTTCATTTATAAATGTTGTGTTGTATTGCTGTTTGTTTATTCGGCCGTGCGGATGAAGGGACTCGAACCCTTACCCCTTTCGGAACTAGATCCTAAGTCTAGCGCGTCTACCAATTCCGCCACACCCGCGGGCGATCAAAATTTGAGCCTGCAAAATTAGTCTTTTTTTAGATATGGTGGCCGGTTTTGTTCGAAAAGGCCGATTTTTTTGGAAATGAGGCATTTCGGAGGGCGCTTACTGGACGTTCTCCTTGAGCTTCTGGGCGATCTGCTGCTTGAGCTGCATGATGAGCTGCTCGGTGTCGTTGCGTCTGGCGGGCTTGTAGAGGTTGGGGTACTTGCAGGGCTCGAGGCTGTAGCTGAGGTTGTCGAGCGGCCCGGAGATCTTGAGACCCAGCCGGGTGGGCAGCGGCGACTCGGTGACGGAGATGTGGTACTGTCCGACGGTGTTGAGGTTGTAGTGTCCGTCGAGGGTGGCCTTGTACTTGCCGATGCTGACCTGGAAAGGCCAGAGGTCGACTTCGTCGCGGAAGGCGGTCATCTGGATGTCGATGCTGTCGATCCGGTATTCGCCGTTGGTGCTCACCTTGAGCATGTCGGTGATCTTGGTGAACGAGGCGATGTCGCGGACGCTGAGGTTGGCGCCCTCGATGTCGGCCGACGCACGGAGGGTGGACATCTTGAGGTCGTAGTTCGACTTGAGGTTGGTCTGCGCAGCGATGTGGAACTCGGCGGCGCCGTCGAAGGTCTTCAGCATGGGTACGATGGTGTCGATCTCGGGGATGATATGGAGGAGGTCGTGGATCTGTACGTCGAGAAGGTGGAAGTCGAAGCCGAGGAAGAGGTGGTTTTTGCGGGGCGACTGGTAGATGGCGGTGAGCTGCATCTCGGCAGCCTCGTTGGTGAAGCCGATCTCACGCAGCAGCAGGGTGCCGTCTTTGATGGTGGCCGTGCCGCCCAGGTTGTTGAGCTCCAGGTTGCGGTAGATCGCCTTGTTGGCGTGGATGTTGAAGGTGACGTCGACGCCTTTGGGGACCATGAAGGGGTTGTCTTCCTTGTTGGCGACCTCTTGGTTGTTGAGGCTGTCGGCCGGGGTGCCGAGGCCGCTGGTGAGGTCCATGATCTCGTTGAGGTCGAGGTAGTTGGAACGGACTTGGAGTTCTGCCTTCACCAGGTCGTGGTGGGGGGCTGTACCATTGACTTGGCCGTCGGAGGCTTTGGCTTGGGCGTTGTTGGCGAGCCATTGGTCGATGCCAAGGACGTTGCCTTCGAGCATGAGGTCGGAACGGCCGAGCTTGATGCCGCCCTTGCGGAAGCCGAGTTCGCGGGCGTCGGCCACGAAATCGATGGTGGGGACCTGGATGGTCTTGTCGAGTTGGGGGATGCGTATCTTGGCCTGGGTGAGGACGAAGTCGGCGGAGGGGTTCCAGTGGTGGAGCCAGTCGTCGGCGGGCTTGCCCTTGTCTTGGTCGACGGTGCCGCCGACGGCGAGGGCATGGGCGTCGAAATGGTAAGAAGACCCGGCAGCGGCTTCGAGGCCTTCGGTCTTCAGGGTGACGTTGGCATGCAGGCCGTTGCGCTTGCCGGGACGGGTCTCTACAGTGAGGGCGGGCCGGTTGGCGTGGACCGTCACGGTGTCGTACACGAGGTCGAGTTGTGCGAGGTCGAGGTCGGCGTTGGCCAGCAGCGCCTCGAGTCCTTTGTCGAGACGGTCGGCGTTGCCGCGGAGGGCGAGGGTGCGTAGGTCGGCCTGCAGGGTGTTGCCGCCCTTGACCCGAAGGGTCTCGCCCGTCAGGGCGATATAGGCTCCGCTACGACCTTTGACGCGTCGGGCGGCAGGGAGGTCGAGCTCCAGGTTGAGTTTGGGCGCCACGGCGTGCAGCGTGTCCATGTCGAAGGCGAAGTCGCGTAGCGTGACGCGGGCGTCGGCGCGCAGGCGGTTGTCGAAGCGGTATTGGGTGACGGCGGCCATCAGGTAGTCGAGGCGGCCTTGCGTCTTCAGCTTGACATCGGCCTTGCCCTTGAGGCCCAGGTCCTTGGGAAGGAAAGGCTTGAGGTCGGCGAGCGGCAGGTTGCCGTCGAGGGCGACGTCGAGGGCCATCTTGCGGGCAAGGTCGGTGAGGGCACCGGTGGCTTGGAGTTTGGTATGGCCCCAGGTGGTGTTCAGCACCACGTCGCGGGCGTTTAGGCTGTCGTTGAGGTCGAGGTCGAAATGGGTGTGCAGTTCGGTCTCCTTAAAGGGATAGGGCAGTTGCGGGATGGCGATCACTGCGTCGCTGGCGGCGACGTCGGCGCTGATGACGGGAAGCAGGCTGTCGTTGACGATGCCGCTGACCTGTCCGTCGGTGAGCTGGACCGTCCCGGTGAACCGGATGCCCTGGAGGGACTGGACGACCTTCTCGGGGAGGAGGGCCAGGACCGCCTCGATGTCGAGTGGATTGGTATGGAAGGCCGCGTCTACGACGAGGTCGGGGTCGTCGAGGCGGAAGGTGCCTCGGGGCAGGTCGATCTGCATCTCATTGAGGGCAACCCGGGCGTCGTGGAGCGAACCCGCTAGGGTGTCGAGGGCGAGGGTGAGGGGCAGGGAGAGCCGCACCTGGTCGTCGTGGAGCACCTCATAGCCGGCAACGAGGCTGAGGCCGGGGCTGGCCAGGGTGAGGTCGCCGTCGAGCCGGTTGTAGTCGTCGAAGCGTCCGTCGAAGCCGATCTCGAGCTGTCTCGCCGTGCCTTGAAGTCCGCCGGTTTGCAGCTGCAAGGCGGGGGCTTTCAGGGCGAGCACGGCGGTGATGTCGTCGTCGGCCATGCGTCCTTGAAGGTCGAGGTCGAGGCCGGTAGCTTCGCCGTGGAGGCCGTTACGGCGGTCGATATAGGTGAGGTCCGTGTTCTTGAGGTTGACCTGTTGCAGGTCCAGACGGAGGTCGAAGGGGGTGGAGGTAGTGTCCTCCTCCTGCGACTTGAAGATGTCGAGGTTGCTGCGGCCGTCGGCGTCGGTGAAGAGGACGACGCGGCTGTCTTGGAGCTGGCAGCGGTTGACGACGATCTCCTTGGTCTTGAGATAATGCTTGGCGTCGGCCGAGAGGATGAGCTTGTCGACACGGGCCAAGGTGTCGGAGGGGCTCCCCTCCATCGGGCTGAGGATGGCCACCCTGTCGAGCTCCAGCCCGACGTCGGGGAAGGTCTTGACGATGGTGAGCTTGGCACGCTCCAGCTGCAGGTCGAAGGGCAGCACCGAGGGGGCGTGTTTCTTCACCATCTTGGTGAGCTGCTTGGGTGAGGTGACGGTGGAGAGGGCGATGACGGCCGCCAACAGCACGATTCCCACGAGGCAGGCGAGGCTGATGCCGATGATTTTGAGCGCTTTTTTCATGGGAGGTCGACTTTGGTGTAGTGATGTTCGATGCCGCTGACCATGTCGTAACATTCGAGGCGGATCGAGTCGAGGGTGGTGACGATGTAGATCTTGGGGACGATGGCGCCATTCCAGAGCTCGTGGTTCTGAACCAACGTGTCGTGCGAGAGACGCCATTCAAAGGGTGTGGCCTCCGCTTCTTCGATGTCGTCGCTGGTGTCCCAGGTGTGTCCTGTGCCATCTTCGGAATACTTGTCGTGGACCGTGCCTTCCTTCCATTCCCCGAAGAGGTACTTGACGTTGAAGTACTTCTCGTTGGCAGGACCGCAGGAGCAGAGGAGGACTGACAGCGTCAACAATATGGCTGATAATGTTTTAACCTTTTTCATGGCTGGTTCTTTTCGCTGCAAAGCTAACATTTTTTCCGAAAAAAAAGAGACTGGCCTACAAAAAGGTCAGTCTCTCTCGCTGAGGGTGGAATGTGGGATTCGAACCCACGACCCACGGAACCACAATCCGGTACTCTAACCAGCTGAGCTAAATCCACCATCTGAATTGCGGTGCAAAGATACATCTTTTTTCAAAACCTGCAATACTTTTTTTAAAAAAATCTATCTTTGCAGCATGGGAGCAAAGCGAGACTTACAGTCACCGGGTGCGCTGGCATGGCGCCGGTTCCGTCGGAACGGGCTGGGCATGGCGGCGTTGTTTTTCATTCTCGTGGTGGCCTTGCTGTCGCTTTTCGCCTATTACATCATTCCCGACCCGACCCCGCATGCCAACCGTCAGCTGCTCGAGCTGAGCACCCGTAAGCCCGGCTTCGAAGTCGATATGCTGGTGCTACCCAAGGAGGAGCCGCCGGCGAAGGAGGGGTTCTTCAGCCGTCTATTGTTCGGACAACCCGACGACTGCACCTATCTTCCTTACGACAGCATCCAGGTGTTCGACGACCACACTTTGGTATACCTCTTCAACCCCGAGCCCAACGGCACCGTGCGGGTGCAGGAGATCCCCAACAGTGAGATCGCAGGCACCAAGCACCAACGCTTCTTGTTGGGGACCGACCAGTTTGGGCGCGACTTCCTGAGCCGTCTGGTCCTCGGCAGCCGTATCAGCCTGCTGGTGGGATTCATCGCTGTGGCGTTGAGCTTGGCCATCGGTATCTTCATCGGCAGCATCGGTGGGTTCTTCCGAGGCAAGGTGGACGACGTGGTGGTGTGGCTCATCAACGTGGTGTGGTCCATCCCGACCTTGCTGCTGGTCATCGCCATCACCTTTGCCTTGGGGAAGGGCATCGCACAGGTCTTCATCGCCGTGGGCCTCACCATGTGGGTGGAGGTGGCGCGCATCGTCCGGGGCCAGATCTTCTCGGTCCGTGAGATGACCTACGTGGAAGCTGGAAAGGCGTTGGGATTCAGAAACATACGGGTTATCATGCGGCACATCTTGCCGAACATCCTCAACCCGATCATCGTGGTGTCGGCATCGAATTTTGCCTCGTCCATCTTGTTGGAGGCGGGCCTGAGCTTCCTCGGCATCGGCGTGCAGCCGCCCATGCCGTCGTGGGGCAGCATGATCAAGGAGAATTATGCCTTCATTATCCTCGATGCGGCTTACCTGGCCATCCTGCCTGGTATCGCCATCATGTTGTTGGTGTTGGCGTTCATGTTGGTGGGCAACGCCCTCCGTTCTGCCATCGATAACAAAGGTTAACCGCACCCCGCAGGGGTGCGGATGGAAGGTGATCGGATGATGATATGGTCCCAGGGGTTTCCCCGGAGGGTCAACCCCATGGCTACCGACAGCGAACCCCTACGGGGTTCAACACGCCCCGGGATGGGGAAAAGGGGGAAATGAAAAACGTACCGTCCGTATCCCAGGGGCTTTACCCCTGGCTACCGACAGCGAATCCCTACGGGGTTCAACCTTCACCCGTAGGGTGGTCAATTGGTCAATCGGGATCCCTCACCCCGTAGGGGTGATCTGCCGGTAGCCCACGGTGTCAACCGTGGGATAACGGGATGTTTAGATAATCCCACCCCGTAGGGGTGGGCTGTCGGTTATTCCTGGTTGGCTTCGAAGATCTTGACCAGCTCCTCGGGGGAGACCCCAAGCTGTTCGATGGAGATGGCGGCGTCCTTGGCAAACGGGCTGTCGGGATAGTCCTTCATGATCCGCTGGTAGCATTCGCGGGCCTTTTCCAAATCATGCAGCTGGTCGTCGTACACAAAGGTAGCCAGCATGAACAGCGCCACGGGGTTCTTGTCGAACTTGGGATAGCCTTGGATCAGGCGGTTCACCAGGTCGATCGACTGCTGGGCGTCCTGCTTGGCGTTGATGCTCACCTCGATGGCCTTGAACAGGTATTCAGGTGCTTCGGCGGCCTCGGCGTTGTCCTCGGCATATTTCACAAAGGTGGCGATGGCATCGGGCACCGCCTCGGCGTTGGCGCTCATGTCGTCGTTGAAGAGGGCGGCCTCCGCCTCTTTCACTTGGGTCTCGGTGGTCTTGGCGTTACGATGACAGCCTGCCAACACGAGCAGCAGCATGGCGGTCAAAAAAAGGATTCTTTTCATGGTATTATTTATCTTCTGGTTTTCTTGCGAGGGAAGATCATCCGGTAGTCGGCATCGCATTTGCCTTCGGAGATGGCGCGGAGCTTGCCCTGTAGTAGGGTCTTGCGCAATGGAGCGATGCGGTCCACATGGACATGGCCTTCGAGGTGGTCGTATTCGTGCTGGATGATACGCGACTTGATGCCAGTGAATGTCTCTTCGTGTTCAACGAAATGCTCGTCCAGGAACTTGATGCGGATGCCGTCGTGACGTATCACATCCTCGTAGATGCCCGGCAGGCTGAGGCAGCCCTCCTTGAAGGGGACCTCGTCGCCAAAGGTCTCGAGCAGCTGGGCGTTGATGAAGACCTGGTGGTAGTCCTTGGCGTCGGGATAGTCGGGATAGAAGGGACGGGCGTCTACCAGGAAGAGACGGATGGACTGGTTCACCTGAGGGGCAGCCAGCCCCACTCCCTCGGAATGGGCCAGCGTCTCCCACATGTCGGCCAGAAGCTTCTCCAGCTCGGGGAAGTCCTTGTCGATGTCTTTGGCCACCGCCTTGAGCACGGGGTGTCCGTAAGCAACAATGGGTAATATCATTTCTTTTTCTTTTTGATTCTTAACTCTTGACCGACTCCATATACGATTGTAGCAGGATGGTCGCGGCGATGGTGTCCACGAGGGCTTTGTCCTGCCGCTGTTTCTTCTTCAGTCCGGCGTCGATCATGGTCTGATGGGCCATCACCGAGGTGAAGCGCTCGTCGTAACGCACGATGCGCATCCCGGGCAACACCTTGCGAAGGCGGTTCACCAACGGCTCGATGTATTTGGAGCAGTCCGACGGGTTGTTGTGCATGTCTTTCGGCTCGCCGATGACGATGGTCTCCACCTCCTCCTTGGCAACGTAGTCCACCACCCAGTCGGCGAGCTTGCCACTCTCCACGGTGGTCAGCCCGTTGGCGATGAGTTGCAGGGGGTCGGTGACCGCCACGCCGCAGCGTTTCCTGCCCAAGTCGATTGCCATGATTCGTGCCATAATTTTTTTTCCTCTAAGAGGGTGCAAAGATACATATTTATTATTATTTTTGCCGCCGAAAAACGTGGAAAGATTTGTTTTGATTGCAACCACAAGAAAAAATGCTAAACCAATGCTTTTTCCTTCCCTTTCAGTCAACAGCTTCCCACACAAATTAATTTATTAACTATTTAATAATCAATTTGTTATGGGTTATTACTTCACTTCAGAATCCGTCTCCGAGGGGCATCCCGACAAGGTATGCGACCAGATCTCCGATGCCGTATTGGACGAGATTCTTCGCAACGATCCCACCTCCAAGGTGGCTTGTGAAACCTTGGTGACCACCGGCCTCGTCGTCGTCGCCGGCGAGATCCGCACCAACGCCTACGTCGAGATCCAGGACATCGCCCGTCGGGTCATCGACCGCATCGGCTACAACAAATCGGAATATCAGTTCGACGCCCAGTCGTGCGGCGTGCTCTCGGCCCTTCATGGCCAGTCGAACGACATCTTTATGGGCGTGGGCCGCGAAAAGCCCGAAGACCAGGGCGCCGGCGACCAGGGCATGATGTTCGGCTTCGCCTGTAAGGAGACCGACAACTATATGCCGCTGACCATCGACTTGGCGCATCTCCTTCTGAAGGAGCTTGCCGCCATCCGTCGTGAGGGCCGCCAGATGAAATACCTGCGTCCCGACGCGAAGTCGCAAGTCACCGTCGAATATGGCGAGGGATGGAAACCGCTCCGTATCGACACCATCGTCATCAGCACCCAGCATGACGAGTTCATCAAGCCTGCCGACGACAGCGTGGAGGCCCAACGCGAGGCCGACGAACGCATGGTCGACAAGATCGAGGCCGACGTGCTCAACATCCTCCTGCCGAGGGTGAAACGCAAGCTGCCGGCCAAGCTCCGCAAGCTGTTCGACCAAGACATGAAGATCTTCGTCAACCCCACGGGTAAGTTCGTTATCGGTGGCCCGCACGGCGACACCGGTGTCACTGGCCGTAAGATCATCGTCGATACCTACGGCGGTCGCGGTGCCCACGGTGGCGGTGCCTTCTCGGGAAAAGACAGCTCCAAGGTGGACCGCTCGGCAGCCTATGCCGCACGTCATATCGCCAAGAACATGGTGGCGGCAGGCCTCTGCGACCAGGCCCTGGTGCAGATTGCCTATGCCATCGGCATCGCCGAGCCGGTGGGCTTCTATGTCAACACCGAGCATACCGCCCATGTCAAAGGCAAGGACGGCAAGACGCTCAGCGACGAGGCCATCGCCGAGAAGATCCGCAGCATGGTGGACCTGCGTCCTTACAGCATTGTCAAGCGTTTCGGCCTGACCAATCCCATCTTCGAGGAGACCGCCTCGTACGGCCATTTCGGACGACAGCCCGAGACCCGTAAGGTGGAGGTGTTCTACAAGGACAAGGAGACCTATACCGAAGGCAAGAAGACCTTCAAGAACGTGGAATTCTTCGGATGGGAGAAGCTCGACATGGTCGAGGCGTTCCGCAAGGCTTTCTAACCGACAGGGCACCCCTACGGGGTGCGGATGGAGGGTGATCGGATGATATGGTCCCAGGGGTTTCCCGATGGTCAACTCCGTGGCTACCAATAGGGCACCCCTACGGGGTGCTGACGAACCCCATTGGGGTTCGATGTTGGTAGCCAGGGGCCGTGCCCCTGGATTACGGGATATTAATTTTTATTCCCTTTTCCGCCAATCCCACGGTTGTCACCGTGGGCTACCGACAGGGCACCCCGATGGGGTGCCACCCTACGGGGTGCGGGTTTAGCTACGTGTCAGTTTTTGGAAGGCCTCTTCGATGGAGAGGTCTTCTTTTTGTAGGGTCTTGATGATGACGCCGTTGTCTACCGACCACCGCATCAGGTTGGCGCGGATGTCGACGTCGCCTTCGGGCTCGAGGATCCAATGGTTGTCTTTGATGCGTTGCACCTTGCGGACCTGCGGGATGCTGAGCAGACGCCCCTGCGTCACCTCGCTCTCGAACTCCACGACGATGACGTTGTTGGCCGTATTCGTCTGCTTGAGGTTCTCGATGCGGTCGTCGGCCACCACCACACCTTTATTAATAATGATGGCGCGTTCGCAGATGGCTTCCACCTCCTGCATGATGTGCGTGGAGAGCAATACGGTCTTCTCCTTGCCGAGGCTCGAGATGAGGTTGCGGATGTCGATGAGCTGGTTGGGGTCGAGACCCGAGGTGGGCTCGTCGAGGATGAGCACCTGAGGGTCGTGCATCATGGCCTGGGCGAGGCCGACACGCTGGCGGTAGCCCTTCGACAAGGCGCCGATCTTCTTGTGCGCCTCCAAGCCAAGCCCCGTCTCCTCGATCATCTGCTCGATACGCTTGTGGGCCGCCTCGCCTTTGAGCTGGTGCACGCCGGCCACGAAGGCGAGGTACTCGCGCACATACATCTCCAGGTAGAGCGGATTGTGCTCCGGCAGGTAACCCACCACACGCTTCACCTCCATGGGATGGTCCATGACGTCGAAGCCGTTGACGCTTGCCGAACCCGAGGTGGGAGGGATGAAACAGGTGATGATCTTCATCAGGGTGGATTTGCCCGCCCCGTTGGGTCCGAGCAGGCCGACGATGCCTTTGTCGATGCTGAGTGTGACGTTGTTAAGGGCCAACTGCTCGCCGTATCGCTTGGTGATATTTTGGATTTCGATGGACATTTTTTTTTGATTTTGAGTGCAAAGGTATTAAAATATTTCGTACTTTTGCGCCCTCGTTAGTAAAAACTGTTCTATCTAATTTTTGTAGAAAGCGCAAGGCCATGGGCGAAGATGACCGGGCGCAAACATTAAAAGGATAAACGTATTAAACAGAAAATGAACACATTAAGTTACAAAACTGTAAGCGTCAACAAAGAGAATGCCAACAAGAAATGGTATGTCATCGACGCTGAAGGCCAGATTCTCGGCCGTTTTGCAAGTGAGGTTGCCATGATCCTCCGTGGCAAGCGCAAACCCTGCTACACTCCCCACAGCGACTGTGGCGACAACGTGATTATCATCAATGCTGAGAAGATCCAGCTCACCGGCAACAAGATGGACGAGAAATACTATGTCCATTACACCGGCTACCCGGGTGGTCAGCGTGTCCGCACCGTCAAGGAGCAACTGAACAAGAAGCCCATCGCGGTTCTTGAACACGCCATCAAGGGCATGCTTCCCAAGACCAAGCTTGGCAATGCGATCTATCGCAATCTGTACGTCTATGCCGGTTCCGAGCATCCGCATCAGGCACAGCAACCCACTGAACTCAAAATTAACACTATTAAGAAATAATCATGGAAGTAATCAACGCTTTAGGTAGAAGAAAGACCGCCGTTGCCCGTATCTACATGAAGGTCGGTAACGGTAACATTACGGTGAATAAGCGCGACTACAAGGAGTACTTCCCGACGAGCATCCTCCACTATGTGGTTGAACAGCCTCTGATGCTTACCGACAACCTCGGCAAGTTCGACATCAAGGTCAACCTCGACGGTGGTGGCATCAACGGCCAGGCCGAGGCCCTCCGCCTCGCCATCAGCCGCGCGCTCTGCGAGATCGATCCCGAGTATCGTCCTACCCTGAAGGCCAAAGGTCTCATGCGCCGCGACCCGCGTATGGTCGAGCGTAAGAAACCCGGTCAGCCTGGTGCCCGTAAGAAGTTCCAATTCAGCAAACGTTAAGCTATTCTCAGCCGAGCGATTTTGTTTAGTATCCAAATTGTTGAGATTCTTCAGGACCGCTTCCGCATGGAGCCACGGAGACTACTCAACGATTGTATTCAGTGAATGTAAACATTAAAAAGAAAACTCATGACACAAGTAACTTTTGAAGAATTACTGGATGCCGGTTGTCATTTCGGGCATCTCAAGAGAAAGTGGAATCCTGCCATGGCTCCCTATATCTTCATGGAGCGCAATGGTATCCACATCATTGACCTGTACAAGACCCAGGCCAAGGTTGACGAGGCTGCTGCCGCTGTTTGCCAGCTCGCCAAGTCAGGCAAGAAGATCCTCTTCGTCGCCACCAAGAAACAAGCCAAAGACGTTGTTGCTGAACTCGTCCAGAAAGTCAACATGCCTTACGTGACCGAGCGCTGGCCCGGCGGTATGCTGACCAACTTCTCTACCATCCGCAAGGCTGTTCGCAAGATGGCCAACATCGACAAGATGATGGTGAGCGACGCCTACAAGAGCCTCTCCAAGCGTGAGAAGCTGCAGATCGAACGTGAGCGCGAGAAACTCGAGAAGAACCTCGGTTCCATCAGCGACCTGAGCCGTCTTCCCTCCGCCGTGTTCGTCGTTGACATCATGAAAGAGCACATTGCCGTGGCCGAGGCCCGCAAGCTCAATATCCCGGTCTTCGCCATCGTGGATACCAACACCAACCCGAACCTCGTCGACTTCCCCATCCCGGCCAACGACGACGCCTCCAAGTCGATCGCCTTGATCGTCGGTAAGATGGTCGACGCCATCGAAGAAGGCCTCAACGAGCGCAAACTCAACAAGGAAAACAACGTTGAGGAGCCCGAAGAGGTTGCCGAAGATGCCATCGAGGAAAACGAAGAGGAAGAGAACAAAGACGAGCGTAAGCCCCGCACCAACCGTCGCCCGCGCAAACCCGTCGCTAAAAAATAACCTTTAAGAACAACAATACCATGAATATTACCGCTTCTCAAGTCAATGAACTGAGACAAATGACCGGCGCCGGCATGATGGACTGCAAGAAGGCCCTCGTCGAGACCGACGGTGACATCCAGGCCGCCATCGACATCCTCCGCAAGAAGGGTATGGCCAAGGCTGCCAAGCGCGCCGACCGTAACGCCTCCGAAGGCTGCGTGCTTTCGAAGAGCACTGAAGACCACAAGTACGCCGCCGTCATCATGGTGAACTGCGAGACCGACTTCGTCGCCAACAACGCCGACTTCGTGAAGTTCACGAAAGACGTGCTCGACAAGGCCGTCGCCAACCGCGTCAAGACCATCGATGAGCTCAAGGCCATGGAACTCAACGGTCAGACCGTCGAGGCCCTCGTCGCCAACCAGAGCGCCGTCACCGGTGAGAAGACCGAGCTGGGTGCTTTCAAGGTCCTTGAAGGTGAATACGTCGCCAACTACAACCACCCTGGCAACCGCCTCGCTACCATCGTTGAGATGAACAAGAATTTCAACGGCATCGAGGAAGTGAGCCACGAGGTGGCCATGCACGTCGCCGCCATGAACCCCATGGCCGTCAGCGAAGAATCCATCTCGCAAGAGGTGAAAGACCGTGAGCTGGCTGTCGCCGTCGACAAGACCAAGGAAGAGCTGATCGGCAAGGAAGTCGAGAAGGCCCTCCGTAAGGTCGGTATCAACCCGAACCATGTGGACAGCGATGATCACATCGACTCCAACATCACCAAGGGTTACATCACCGCCGAACAGGGTGCACAGGCCCGTGAGATCAAGGCTACCGTTCCCGGTACCGTGAAACTCAACGACGGTATGATCCAGAACATCGCCAAGGGTCGTCTGGGCAAGTTCTTCAAGGAGAACTGCCTGCTCAACCAGGTTTCTCTGGTGGCCGATCCCAAGACCGTGGGTCAGTACATCCAGGATGCCGACAAGGAAGCCACTGTGAAGGCTTTCTACCGCATCAAATTGGGTGAATGATCACGCAGCGATGCCTAGGCAAATGAAAGGCTGGCCCTGAGGGCCAGCCTTTTTTTTGTGACCCGACAGGGCACCCCTACGGGGTGCGGGAGAAGGGTAATCGGACGATATGGTCCCAGGGGTTTCCAAAAAGGGTCAACCCCGTGGCTACCGACAGGGCACCCCTACGGGGTGTCAATCCGACCTTTAGGGGATTCCGACGCACCCCTATGGGGTGCGGTTACCATGCCAGGGAATAGACGTATTGTTTTTCGGGGTTGACGTGGGTCTCGACGTGTTCGGGGCCGTCGAGGAGGGTGTGGAGCACCTCGCGGAGGATGCCCGTGCCGTGCAGCTTGAAGACGGCCTCCTTCTTGGTCCAGAACTCGGTGAAGGTGCGGACGGGGTCGTCGCTGGCAGCGATGGCTTCGCGCTCCGTCTCGTTCATGGTGTGGCGTATCAGGCGCTCGTTGACGCGGCGGTAGCTTTCAATGTCGATGCCGACAGGTTGGTCGGACACCGCCACGGCGATGCCTGCCTTGCAATGGCTGAGGTTAAAGTGGACCTCGGGATGGTCGGCGAGCATCGGTTTGCCGTGTTCGTTCTTCACCATGCGAAAGGGATGGGTGAGCCCTTGGCGTTCGAGAAGTTCCCGGAGCATCACGTAGGACTGCAGGCAGGCGAACTGGCCGAAAAGATGTTTGTAGCGGAGTGCTTCTTCGCGGCGTTCGTCAGAGACCAAGGGGAGGAGTCGTTGAATCTCGTCCTCGGAGATCCGGTCCATAGCGTCGAATACCAAAAACTGTAACATAAGTATTATAGGTTTATCCAGGGGTTTCACTACCTGGTTACCGACAGACAACCCCTAACGGGGTTGGTCAGCGGAGCGGTATCTGTTTCTTTTTTCCCCAGGGGTTTCACCACCTGGTTACCGACAGACAACCTCTAACGGGGTTGATCAGCGGTATACTATTTATTCAAAGCCTCGGCACCTCCCACGATGTCGATGAGCTCGTTGGTGATGACGTTTTGGCGTGCCTTGTTGTATTGGGTGCGCAGTTCCTGAAGCAGGGAGTTGGCATTGTCACTGGCGATGTGCATGGCGGTCATGCGGGCGCCGTGCTCGGCGGTGAAGGTATCCAACATGATCGAATAGAAACGGGTTCGGATCACCTTGGGTACCAGTGCGTTGACAAACGCCTCCTTGGAGGGCTCGACGATGTAGTCGAGGTATTCGCCCTTGGGCAACAGGTCGGTGGCCAAGGGCAAGACGGTTTCTGCCGTGGGGACCTGCACGGCCGCACTCTTGTGATGGTTGTAGATCATCACGACCTCATCGATGTCGCCTTTCAGGAACCGCTCCACCATTTGGTCGGCCAGGGCAGCGGCGGTCTCGAACGAGAGGGTCGCGTCGAGGCCCTCATGGGCTTCGGTGACGGCGATGCCGTTCTTGGCTGCGTAGTCCTTGATCTTCTTGCCGAACAGGACGACCTCGATAGAATCGGGGCCAATCTTGCCGGCATAGCCTTCGTAGGTGGTGCGGAACAACTTGATGACGTTGCTGTTGAACACGCCACACAACCCGCTGCTCGATGAGAAGGCCACCAAGGCCACCCGCTTCACCTCGCGTTGCTCGGCCAGCGGGATCGTCACCGTCTCTTCCAAGGCGCTGAGGTAGTTCGACAGCGCCTCGCTAAGCTTGTTCCGGTAGGGCAGGAAACTCATGGTGAGTCCTTCTGACTTCTTCAGCTTGGCCGCCGACACCATCTTCATGGCGCTGGTGATCTTCTGCGTGGAAGCCACGGAGTGGATGCGGGCTCGTATTTCCTTGAGGTTGGGCATGGGCGGTGAGGGTTGTTATTCGAAGTTGTTGCTTAGCAGTTGGGCTTCTTCCTTGAGGACGGCTTTGATGTCGTCGTTGATGACGCCTTGGCGTAGCTGGTCGAGGAGGTCGGGGTGCTTCACCTGCAGGAGGTCGAGGTACTGTTTCTCGAAGTCGTGCACCTGACTGGTCGGGACCTTGCTGAGCAGGCCGTTGGTGCCGCAGAAGATGACCGCCACCTGTTGCTCCACAGGCATCGGTTTATATTGCGGTTGTTTCAACAGCTCCACGTTTTTCTTTCCTTTGTCGAGGATGGCCAATGTGGCGGCATCGAGTTCAGCACCGAAGCGGGAGAAGGCCTCCATCTCGCGGTACTGTGCCTGGTCGAGCTTGAGGGTGCCGGCCACGCGTTTCATCGACTTGATCTGGGCGTTGCCGCCGACACGCGACACCGAGATGCCCACGTTGATGGCAGGCCGGATGCCGGCGTTGAAGAGGCTCGACTCGAGGAAGATCTGGCCATCGGTGATGGAGATGACGTTGGTCGGGATGTAGGCCGACACGTCGCCCGCCTGGGTCTCGATGATGGGCAGGGCGGTCATCGAGCCACCGCCCTTGACGATGTCTTTCATGGCTTCCGGAAGGTCGTTCATCTGGCGTGCCACGTCGTCGTTGGAGATGATCTTGGCGGCCCGCTCGAGCAGACGGGAATGCAGGTAGAAGATGTCGCCCGGATAGGCCTCGCGTCCCGGAGGACGACGCAGGATCAGCGACACCTCGCGGTAGGCCACGGCCTGCTTGGAGAGGTCGTCGTAAATCACCAAGGCATGGCGTCCCGAGTCGCGGAAATACTCTGCGATGGCGGCGCCGGCGTAGGGGGCATAGAATTGCATGGCGGCAGGGTCGGAGGCGGTGGCGGAGACCACGATGGTGTAGTCCATGGCGCCGTGGTCTTCGAGGGTCTTCACCAGGTTGGCCACGGTGGAGCCCTTCTGTCCGACGGCCACGTAGATGCAATACACCGGCTTGCCGTCGAGGTAGTTCTGGCGTTGGTTGATGATGGTGTCGATGGCGATGGCCGTCTTGCCCGTCTGGCGGTCGCCGATGATGAGCTCACGTTGGCCGCGTCCGATGGGGATCATGGCGTCGATGGCCTTGAGCCCGGTCTGGAGCGGCTCGTTGACGGGTTGGCGGAAAATGACGCCGGGTGCCTTGCGTTCGAGGGGCATCTCGTAGGTCTTGCCTTGGATGGGTCCCTTGCCGTCGATGGGGCGGCCGAGTCCGTCCACGACGCGTCCCAGCATGCCTTCACCCGCCAGCACGGAGGCGATGCGCTGGGTACGGCGCACGGTCTCGCCTTCCTTGATGCCCTCGGTGGGGCCGAGGAGCACCACGCCCACGTTGTCTTCCTCGAGGTTGAGCACGACGCCCATGGTGCCGCTCTCAAACTGCACCAGTTCGTTCGACTGCACCCGGTCGAGTCCATAGACGTGGGCCACGCCGTCGCTCACCTGCAGCACCTTGCCGATCTCTTCGAACTGGGCACGGTCGTTCAGCTGCCGGAGCTGCATCTGCAGGATGCTTGATATTTCGCTTGCTTTGATTTCAGCCATGGTTGTTGTAATGCGTGGTTTTTCTTTGTTGGGTTTTCGTTTGGTTGTTCTAACGTGCCAAGGTAATCGTTTTCAGGTTTTCGAGACGGCCTTTGATGCTGTCGTCCATGCGTTCGTGTTCGATGTCGAGGATGAACCCGCCGATGAGTGAGGGATCCACCTTCACGTGCATCTCCGCCTTGCAGTGGAAGTTCTGTTCCACGAAGGAACGCAGGTGCGCCATGGCCTTTTCGTCGAGCTCGGAGGCGGTGGTGATGTCGGCCCGCAGGATGTTGTTCTCCTTGCGGTACAGCTGCTGGTACTCGAGGGCGATGAGCATGACCTTGTTTTCCCGTCGCTTTTCGATCAAAAAATCGATGAAACGGAGTAGGCAGGGATGGATGGGCTCGCCGATGGCAGTGCTGAGGAGCTTTGTCTTCTCCTCAGGAACGACCAAGGGGTTGGACAGCGCCTCGTTGAAGGCGGGGATGGCCAGGCTGTACTGGCGGGTGAGCCGTTGCAGCCCTTCGTACACCTCCTTCTCGCACTGTTCCGCTTTGGCGGTGCTCAGCAGTGCGCGTGCGTACCGTACCGATATCTTTCCGTTGTCCATGGCTTAGGCTTCGATCCGTTTCTCGTTGTTGTTGAGCAGTTCCTCGATGTAGGCGCTTTGCGACTGCTTGTCGCTCAGCTCGCGTTGCAGCAGCTTCTCGGCGATGTCCACCGAGAGCGTGATGACCTCTGCCCGGATCTGGTCCATGGCCTCCTGTTGCTCCTTTTGGATCCGCATCCGCGCCTCGGCTACGATTTTCTCCGCCTCGGCGTGGGCAGCAGCCTTGGCCTCTTCGACGAGTTGGGACTTCAGCTCCTGGCTTTCCTTGATGATACGCAGCTGTTCCGCCTGCGACTCGGCGATGGCCTTCTCCTTGGCGGCTTCGATGCCGGCAAGTGCGTTGTTGGCCTCCTGAGCCGCCACCAGCGAATCGCTGATATGCTGGTTGCGTTTCGTGACGGCGCCCATGATCATCGGCCATCCCACCTTGGCAAGGATGAACAGCACGATGAGGAAGCCGATCAGCATCCATATCATCAAACCGCTTTCAGGAAGAAACAGTTCCATAGTGTCCGTTATTTGAGCACTGCGAGGATACAGACCACGATAGCGAACAGGGTGGCACCTTCGACGAGGGCGCCCGCAATGATCATGCTGGAACGAACGTTGCCGGCGGCTTCAGGCTGACGGGCGATGGCTTCCATGGCGGATTTGCCGATGCCGCCGATACCCCAAGCGGCTCCGAAAACGGCCAATGCAGCAGCGATGGCCACGATACCAGGCACGTAGGCGCCAATTTCGAGAATGGTTGATAGGATTGACATGTCTTTAAAGTTTTAGGTTGTTGTTTATTTCTTGATTGGTTTTTCGTTAAGATGTTTTTCCGGTTCCCCTTCCTCCTGTGCCATCCCGATGAAGATGGAGCTCAGCATCGTGAACACGTATGCTTGGATGTAGGCGACGAGGCATTCCAGGGCCGTCATGAATACCATCATGAAGATGGAGATGACCGAGGTAGCGCCACCCATCCCGGCTCCGTACATTCCTCCGATGATGAAGATCAAGGCCATCAGCACCATGATGATGATGTGTCCGGCCAAGATGTTGGCGAACAGACGGATCATCAGGGCAAAGGGCTTGGTGAGCGTCGATACGAGCTCGATGACCGGCATCAAGGGGATCGGGAACTTCAGGAACAGCGGCACGTCGGGCCAGAGGATGTCTTTCCAGTAATGGCGGTTGCCGAATATGTTGACGGCGACGTAGGTGCACAGGGCCAATACCAGGGTGATGGAGAGGTTGCCTGTGACGTTGGCGCCGAAGGGGAAGAAGGGGATGAGCCCGAAGAGGTTGCAGAAGAAGATGAAGAAGAACACCGTCAGCAGGTAGGGGGCGAACTTCGGCACCTTACTCTTCGGGATGGAGGGGCTGATGATGCCGTCGAGCACCATGTAGGTGAGCCATTCCACCAGGCCTTGGTATTTTGTAGGAGTACCCTCCGGGTTTTTCTTGTATTTTCGGGCGGCCGGCAGGAAGAACGCCAGCATGAAGCCGCAGACGAGGAAGATGCCGAAGGCGTTCTTGGTGAACGAGAGGTCGAACGGCCGCTTGACCTCGCCCGAGGCGGTGACTTCCACCAGCTTGCCCGGGTATTTCGGGTCGGTCATCGGGGCGACGTAGAACCCCTGGTAGGTCTCGCCTTCGGGCAGCTCGCAGACGTGTTTCGAGGAGAAGCAGTGCCATCCCGTCGTCTTGCTGTGGACGATGACGGGGAGCCACACGCATACCGGCTTGCCTTTGATCTCGGTGATGTGGAAGCAGTACGCGTCGCTGGTGTGGCCGAAGATGAACGACTTCACGTCGAGCGAGGAGCCCTCTTCCGCACGTAACGCGGGGAGGCCGACCAGCATCAGCAGGATCAGGAGGATACTATGTCTGAATCCGGACTTCATTGGGCGTGATGCTTCAGGAAATGCATGAAAACATAGGTCTCTAGGATGAGGCCGATGAGATAGGCGATGGCAGTGATCAGGACGAAGGCCCTGGCGCCTTGCCTCACCAGGTAAATATAGAGCACCAGCATGGCGATGGTGAGGGCCATCTTGATGCCTTTGTAGATGTAGAGCCAGGCCTGCCGGTTCACTTGCTTGTCGAGGTTTTTCTTCATTAGGGGACAATACAGGGCGCCGAGCACCATGTAGAGGTTGGGCGCCGTGACCATCCAGTTGTTCCACCACTCCCGGTGGCTGAAGAAGCAGAGCAGGACGCCGACGAGGATGAGGTCGACGAGCAGGAACAGGGCCAGGTATTTCGTGGTGATGTCTTTTTTCATGGTTCAGGGTGTTGGGTGGGGTCCGACGGGAGCAGTCCTTCCGCGCAGATGATGACGTTGTTGTCGTGTTGTTCGCATACGCCGCCCGCGATGGGGAATTCGTGCACCTGACCGTCGGGTGCGGTGAGGGTCACCTTGCCGGCTTCGAGGATGGCCACGATGGGAGCATGATGTTCCAGCATGGTGAACGGCCCTTGGAGGCTGGGGACGGTCACCGCCTGGGCTTCGCCCTTATAGAGGCTCGATGTCGGTGTGATGATCTCTACGTTCATTGGCCAACGTTTTTAAGCATCTCTTCGCCCTTGGCGATGGCTTCGTCGATGGTGCCGACGAGGTTGAACGCCGCTTCGGGGTATTGGTCCACTTCGCCGTCCATGATCATGTTGAATCCGCGGATGGTCTCCTCGATGGGCACCATGACGCCCTTCATGCCCGTAAACTGTTCAGCAACATGGAATGGCTGCGACAGGAAACGCTGCACGCGGCGGGCGCGGTGGACGATGGTCTTGTCCTCTTCGGAGAGTTCCTCCATGCCGAGGATGGCGATGATGTCTTGCAGCTCTTTGTTGCGTTGGAGCAGCTGGATGACACGTTGTGCGGTATTATAGTGTTGTTCACCGACGATGTTCGGGTCGAGGATGCGCGAGGTGGAGTCGAGGGGGTCGACGGCGGGGTAGATACCCAGCTCGGCGATCTTACGCGAGAGCACCGTGGTGGCATCGAGGTGTGCGAACGTCGTGGCTGGAGCCGGGTCGGTGAGGTCGTCGGCGGGCACGTAGATGGCCTGTACCGACGTGATGGAACCGCTCTTGGTCGAGGTGATGCGCTCCTGCATCTGACCCATCTCGGTGGCCAGGGTGGGCTGGTATCCCACGGCGGAGGGCATGCGGCCGAGGAGGGCCGACACCTCGGAGCCTGCCTGGGTGAAGCGGAAGATGTTGTCGATGAAGAGCAAGATGTCGCTCTGTCCGCTGTTGGTGTCGTCGCGGAACGACTCGGCCACGGTGAGGCCTGAAAGGGCCACCGACACACGGGCGCCCGGAGGCTCGTTCATCTGTCCGAACACCAGGGTGGCTTGCGAGGTGGCGAGAGCCTCATGGTCGATCTTGCTCAGGTCCCAGTCGCCTTCTTCCATCGATTTGCGGAAGGCGTCGCCGTATTTGATGATGCCCGATTCGATCATCTCGCGCAGCAGGTCGTTGCCTTCGCGGGTACGCTCGCCCACGCCGGTGAACACCGAGTATCCGTTGTGTCCCTTCGCGATGTTGTTGATGAGCTCCATGATGAGCACCGTCTTGCCTACGCCGGCGCCGCCAAAGAGGCCGATCTTGCCGCCTTTGAGGTAAGGCTCCAACAGGTCGATCACCTTGATGCCCGTGAAGAGCACCTCCTTGGAGGTGGCCAGGTCCTCGTATTTGGGAGGCTCGCGGTGGATGGGATATTCGGTGCTGCGGTCAAGGGCGCCGATGCCGTCGATGGCGTCGCCCGTGACGTTGAGCAGGCGGCCTTTGATCTGGTTTCCGATGGGGATGGAGATGGGCTTGCCGGTGGGAACCACCTCCATGCCACGTTGCAGGCCGTCGGTGGAGTCCATGGCGATGGTGCGCACCGAGTCCTCGCCGATATGCTGCTGGCATTCGAGGAACAGTTCGCGGCCGTTGGGGCGGGTCACCTTGAGGGCGTCGTGGATCTTGGGCAGGTCTTTCTCGCCGCTTTCGAAGTAGACGTCCACCACCGGGCCGATGATCTGGGTGATATGTCCAATGGGTTGTGTTGCCATTTGCGGTTTTTCTTGAATGAAAAGCAAATGTAGCAAATTATTTTTGAAGGTGTGACGGATTTTTTTTGGTTTTTCTTAAACGCAAAAAAAGACCAACCCGAAGGCTGGTCTTTAAGGATTTCGCAAGGAGGGGAAACTCCCTGCTTCTGGATGGTCTTTCTCCGTTTTACTTCACCACGATCTTCTGGGTCTTGGCGTCGTTGCCGTTGACCAATTGGATCATGTAGACGCCCGGGATGGCGTTGAAGCCGACCTGGCAGCTGCCGTTGATGCTCTGGGTGTTGACCAGACGTCCGGTGACATCGTACACGTTCATGGTGGCGTTGCCTTCGTTGTTGATGACGAGGCTGCCGTCGGTGAAGTAGGCGAAGTGGTCGCTCGAAGCGTTTTCGGTGCTGAACACCAGCTTGAAGCGGCTGGCATAGTCGGTGGTCTTGGCCTCGAAGCTGTAACTCGGGTTGGCGAGGAGGTCGACGTCGGCACCGGTCATATTGTCGATGAGGTGCAGGTAGCTGAACTCGACGTTCTCGTTGCTGAAGCTCAGCGTGTAGGTGCCGTTGTTCTCAGCCTTGAAGCTGACGGGCATCTCGCCTTGGGCCTCGCTGTTCACTACGGCAAGGTCTTGGTTGTCCTTGGTGAAGAACAGCTTGGTGTGGTTGGGGTTGAGTTGGATCTTGTTGAGTTCGCTACCACCGTTGAAGCGGATGTAAGCGGCATCGATGAGGCCGTTGGCATTGCTCAGGGTGATGTTGAGAGCACTCTTGCTTCTCAAAGCTTTGGTGTAGCAGAGTGCCACTTGCGAAGCGGAAGAGGCTTTCACCATGACACCTTGCAGGGGAGCCACGGCACCCGTGCCGGCGACCAGTTCGCCATCACCCATGGTGTAGAAGTAAACGTCTTCTGCCAGGCCTGTGGTACCAGTGCCGCTTTCATAATTGGCAATCACGATGTAGGCATCAGCGGCAAGCATGTTGCCCACGAGGTTGAAGCCGTTGAAGTTTTCGTCAGAGGCTTCGTAAGTCAGGAGATAACCGTCATTGGCATAGTCTGAAGCAAATGGATGCAACTCGCCCGTGAAACGCAGGGTGGTCTTCTCGCTATTGGCGTAGAGGTAGCCCATGCCTTGCCACATGACAAAGTTGTCGGGATCGGCTTCATAATTGCGCCATTCAAGGTCTTCGGTGCAGTCGAATCCGTAGAGGTCGTATTCGTTGCTGAGCATGTTTTCAACTTCGGCGGGGTCAGTGTACGCATAGGTGTTACCATTATAGGTGAAGACCGTGTTGGCAGGTGAGGAGATAAAGTAGTAGCTATCCTTTTCGCCAGTGTAGCCTTTGATTTCCTTTTCCATAGTGGCTACAACGCCTTCGTTGGTATGGATGAGTTGGCCGCCGTCTTGGATGGTGAGGCTGCCATTTTCGCCGATGGTGATGGCACCGGCGTTGGCGATGTAACCAGCGGGGATGGTGCAGTTGGCGGCGATGGTGACATCAGCGCCAGTGGCGGGAACTTCGCCGGCATACCAGTTGTTAGCTTCATTCCAGTTACCGTCGGTAATGAACATGTTGCCAGTAGCTGTGGTGAAGTAACCACTCTCGCTCCAATTGGTGACACCACCGTCGCAAGAGGGGTTGATACCTTGCACTTGGAATTCATAGTAAGTTTGAGCTTCAAGGTTAGCAACCGACACGGGGGTGGTTATGTTGGAAATGGTTATCCATTCGCCAGCAGGGATTGTCGGACCATACACAGTAAAGTCTTCAATGAAGAGATAATATTGAGCTATAGTGGTTTGGATGGCAATATATTTAGTTCCGGCGGGGATTGCTTCGACGTATGCAGAATATGAAGAACCTGAAGTGACACTGTTGCTCCATGTGAAAGCTCGTGCATCAGCAGTGGTGCTTGAATAACCAACCATGAAGGATTCAGCAGTATTGCTATAATACATATGGTAGAATACCAGCGTTCCACCGTCTTCAAGACCGGTCAATTCAGGAGTAATCAGATATTGTTCTTCACCTGCATTAAATCCATACATGTAAGATCCCGAATACTGCATACCTTGACCATTGTAAATTCCTCCATCACTTTGTGTCCAAGAGTCAACGCTACTTTCGAAGTCGTTGAATAATAATATTTCTGCATCTGCGGCAGTTCTGTAACGTACGTTGTAACTATCTTGATATCCTGTCCAGTTCAATGAAGCAGTGGCTTGGGTGATTTCGTCAGCTTGGAGATCGAAAGGAGCCACGCAATTGGAAGTTGTAGTGAACTGTGCGGTTTCAGACCAGTCACTGCTGCTAGTAGAGGAGCAAACAGCTTGAACTTCAACATCATAAGTGGTCTCAGGTGTTAAACCTTCGATGGTGTAAGGTTTTTTAGTGATGTTGTTGATAGTTGTCCAAGCATTTTGGGTTGCAGGACCATAAACAGTTACATCATCAACATCAAGATAGAACATGTCAGTGATGTTGAAATGTCGAATGGCGATGTAACCATTTCCGCTATAATTGCTCAAATCAATCACGTATTCTTGATAGGAACCAGTAGCCACATATTCTTGAGACACTTGAGTGAATGAACGAGTGTCGGTTTGGCTAGTGGTGGAAACGTAGATGGCAAAATGTTCGCCGCACCATGAAGCGTCTTGACCTTTCGCATATAAAGAGATTGTACCGCCCAAAGCGACTTGAGGTGTTACCAACCAGTTATCAGGAGTAAGGGCTCCTTTGGATGCTTTTTCTTCCTTACGGGTTGCAACCTTGCTGTCATTGATATAACTGGCTGAATACATAAGACCTGAACCAGAATTTGCATCTAATTGTTCGCTCCATGTCCACTCATAACCATCACCATCATTATCAATGGTTCCCCAACCTGTTGGCAAACCATTTTCGAAATCAGCGGAAAGGAGGACTTCAGCTTGTGAGTTGGCATTTACGCGATAGCGGACATTATAAGCCTCTGCTTCAGGATTCCAGTCAATAGTGGCTGAAACAGGAGTGGTTTCTGAGGTTATACCCGAGGGGGTGAAGCAGTAGTCAGCCGGGAGATAGGTGAAGGTGGTCTGAGGCAGGAAGTTACGGACGGCGCTATAAGTATAGGCGGCGCTAGTAGCCTCTGTACCATAGAAGTAGATTCTTCTATAACCTGTAGTAACGGGGTGGTTAAATTCCACCAAGAGGTTACCACCATTGTATAGGTAAGGCGTGGTAAAAGTTACAATGACTTGCTTGGCGGATGCGTTGACTGTCAATTCGCCTGAATACACCTGTGTGAGTGCGGTAGTATTATCAAGACCGCTCAGTGTTGTGGCATCTGTTTCACCTAAAGAGACAATCCAATTGCCCAGTCCACCATTATAAGCGCTGCTGATTTGATAGCAATCAAACACCATCTCAGTAATGTTTGATCCGTTCATGTCGCGCATGGCAGGGAAAATCATCTGGTTTTGCTGGGTTGCATCTGCGTAATAGCCGTAGAAAGGAACATACTCGTTAGTCGTTGTCCCTTCACACACGGTCAGCGTTTCCTGACCGAAAATCGCCAACGGCGCGAACACGGCCATCAGCAGCATGATGAGTAAAGATTTTTTCATTTTTTGTTCAGGGGTTTAGGTTATTATTAATTAATGTATGATTCTGTAGTTTTGAAAACGGCGGCAAAATTAGTAATTTTATTTTATATAAGGATGTTTTATAAAAAAAAGTTATGACGGCATGGCGTTTTTTTCCAATTTTTTTAAAAAAAGCGAAGGAAAAATTGCCTGGGAGAGGAAACAGCTCATCTGAAATGCTTGGTTTAAATTGCAAATATAGTTAGTTATATTATTTATGAGTGTTTCATATCAATTTTTTAACAGATGATATAATTAATACGAAAAGTCTTGACAATATTCAATAATATTGTATCTTTGCATCCGATATCTCCATCCAATCCATCTTAAATCTTTAAATCTTTAAATCTTTAAATTCCCCTTATGTGCCGTTACATTAATCCTTTTATCGACTATGGTTTCAAGAGGCTGTTTGCCACTGAGGCCAACAAGGATCTTTTGATCAGTTTCCTTAACGCGATCATTGACGAGGCCGAGGATCCCGTAGTGGATCTTTACTATAAGAACGTGGAGCAGATTGGCGAGTTCAATGGGACGCGGACGAACTACTTCGATGTGTATTGAGCCACCCAGTCGGGGCGTCAGTTTATCGTGGAGATGCAGAACTCCTGGAAACCTTTCTTCAAGGACCGCACCCTCTATTACGCTTCCAAGCCTATCCGCGACCAGGGCGTGTTGGGCATCCAGCAGATGGACGACCAGCGTGAGCGCAAATTCAGGAAGAGCGGGAAGCCGTGGAACTTCCGTTTGAACGAGGTCTGCCTGATCGCCATCATGAACTTCACCTTCCCCAAGAAGGAGTATGGCCATGAGTCGTATTTCCACAAGGTGATGCTCAGCGACATTGACGACCACCACGTTTTCTACGACAAGCTGACGCTGTATTACGTGGAGATGCCCAAGCTCGACAATATCGAACTAGAGCTCAAAACACCTCGTGACAAATGGTTGCATGCGCTTTACCACCTGTGGCGTTACGACGACTATCCCAAGGAGTTGGACGAGGACATCTTCCGCAAGTTTTACGTCCAGGCGGAATATGCGAACTTCACGCCCGCGCAGCAACTCGAATACGAGCGCAGCCGCAAGTTCTACCTCGATATGTATAACGAGATTGAAGGCGGGTTTATCATGGGCCGCGAGGAGGGCTACCAATGGGGTTTCGAAGAGGGCGCGGAAGAAGGTCGCGAGAGAGGCTTGGCCGAAGGTCTTGAAAAAGGTAGGACTGAAGGCGTTCTTGAAGTGGTGCGAAAAATGAGGTCCGGTGGCATGGATATGGAAACCGTTTGCCAGCTTACCGGTTTAACGGAAGAGGAAATTCTTGCAGCAGATAATTATTAAGCGTTTTTCTTGCTTGTCGTTTGGGGTTTTATTATCTTTGCGCCTTTGATTAACAAAGGTACAATCTCAAAGACAATATGCAAGACAAGCTTCAAGAATTGACCGACAGACTCTACAACGAGGGGCTGTCGAAAGGAAAACAGGACGGCGAGGCCCTGCTGAAGAAGGCGCAGGACGAAGCCGCAACCATCATCGCGGACGCCCAGGCCGAGGCACAGCGGATCATCGCCCAGGCCAACAAAGAGGCCGAGGAGATGAAGACCAAGGTGGCTGCCGACGTCAGGATGGCCGCCACGCAAAGCATCGCCGTGACCAAACAGGAGATCGAGAAGATGGTGGTCACCCAAACCGCCACACAAGGCGTGCAGGCCAACATGGGCAACGCCGACTTCGTCAAGACGCT
>JAEFAE010000043.1 GCA_016291135.1 Bacteroidales bacterium | reverse complement strand
CCCCGTTTCCATGATGCGACTTTGTCTCTCGATGGAAGCCTGATGGATGGCTTCAAACACCTCGTTGACCAACTCAGGAGTGAGGCCCAAATCCCCACCCATGGCAACGTGCTCGGCAAGGATTTTCCTGACTTTGACAATGATTCACCCTTCACGCGTGTGCGCGGAGGCATCCCCTTCAATTAGCGGCCTTAGCTTTTCCTGTTGGGGCGTGTTGTAAAGTGTCTTAGTGTACAATTCACCGTTTGGCAATCTGATTTTCAGCGTGGTGATGGTTTTGGCTATGAACAGCACCTTATCGACACTCATGTCTATCTTCATCAAGCGCAGCGTCCGTTCCAGCTCTTTGTAGACCTTGTACGCCACGAAGCAGATGCAGACGTGCGCCTCGATGCGTTTGGGTGTGAAGTGGAACATCGGCCTCATCTCAAGGTTTGACTTCCCTATGCGGAAGGCGCGCTCGACCACCCAAAGCTCGTGGTATTGCTTGATTACCTCCTTGACGTCCAGGTCGGTGTTCGTGATGTAGCCTTTCAGTCCGTCCCAACGGGTGTCCTCCTTAATCTTTTCGTAGTTGATGGAGACCGTGACGTCCTTGCTTATGTCCAGAAACTTGTTGTAGCCCCGCTTGTTCACCTTGTCCTTGGTCAGCGTCCCCTTGGCGTAGGCTTTCTGGAGCCTTTCGACGCCCTTCTCGCGGTTGTGGGCGTTCTTCTTGGCCCGTGCGTCGGAATAGCTCACTATCAGACGCTGGCCGGCCCTTTTCCCGTGCTCCTCGCAACGTCCATCCGTCCAGTCGATGCCAAGCATCCAGTCCCTGATTTCCATGGACTCGCTCCGGATACGGGCGCCAAGGATGTACTTGTACCCGGCCGACTCCAGCAGGCCGACGTTGGCCTCGTTCATCAGGCCGGAGTCCGCCACCACGACGAAGTCCTTCAGACCAAAGCGCTGGACAAAGTCGTCGATGACTGGTATCATGGTGTACCCTTCATACTGCTTCCCGTTGAAGACCGAGTACGACAGCGGATAGCCGTTCTCGCTCACGAGCAGCCCCAGCACAATCTGCGACTCGGCCGTCTTCCCGTCTTTCGAGAACCCGTCCTGCCGCAACTCGTCAGACGGATCGGGGGCGGACTCGAAGTACAGGGTCGTCACGTCGTAGAAGGCAAGGCCTATGCGGCCTCCTAGGACATCCATGGTGTGCGCCACGCTGATCTGCTGGACTTTCTCCCGCTGCGTGTCGTGCAGCTTGTCCATGTAGCGGTAGATGTTGTGGAGCTTGACGTCCTCGTCGAAGTAGGACTTCAGGTATTCCACGGTCGCCGCCTTGCTCATGGGCTGGCAGACACGGGCAATGACCAGATGGCGAAGGATGTCGTCCCCAACGGCGTTGAACCCGATGCGTTCGTAGACGCGCTCAAGAATCACCTGCGGCGCGTTCTGCAGCGTCCGCTCGACCATGGACAATGTCCTGTGGACCTCCTCCAGAGCCTTCGCTGTCTCTTCGAAGTCTAGCGATTGTTGACCTCCGTATCGTTCCATCCAACGACGAGCTTTTCTCTCCAGCTCCGCAATATCCTCTGGAGATGACGCCACTCCGACTGTCGCCAGTTCCTTGAACCGACCGGAACTCTTGTCCACAACGACTACGCTGGTCGTGCCCGATTTATTCCGTCTTTTGCGTACAAACATGCCACAAAGGTACGCAAAGGTGACGCGATTCACCCAAATATTCTTACATCATCTCAGATAAGGTTGATAATCAATCGATAAGAAAAATATGAAATTTTAGCTGTCGAAGTCAGGAAAATGTGAACTATGCGGAAGTAATGATGTTGTTAAACAAGATGGATTATATGTCTGTCAGCATTGTGGCACAAAATACACTGTTGATGAAGCGAAGAAATTGATGATAGAGGGAACGGTCAGTGTTGAAGGTACAGTGAAAATTGATGATAGCTCGAAGATTGACACATGGCTGTCGTTGGCAAAGAATGCAATTGGCGCTGGTAATAACCAGGAAGCCTATGATTATGCAAATAAAGTGCTTGAACAAGCACCTACATCTTCAGTGGCGTGGTTAATCAAGATGAAAAGTACAGCTGGCCTCGCTACTTTAGGACAATCACGAACGGCAGAAGTTATTTCAGCTGGAAGGAATGTAGTTTCTTTTGACCAAGAAAGGGAAGAAGAGGTATGCCTTTTTTTCTTAGAAACAGGGGTGAATCTTTTGGCAATTGCTGCTTCAAAAGCTGATGAAACCAAAGAAACAATAAGAGATTTATATCGTTCTTACTTTCAGGCATATGGAAAGCAATATGCAATAAATGCGTGTGCTGATACTGATCAGCCAACAGTGCATTTGTTAGAGGATTTAGGTAAATGTGCAATTGACTTGGAAAAGGCAGCAAAAGAAATGCCCATTTTTGATAATAGTGAATTGGTTCAAAGTAAAGGAGAATCTTTTATTGAAGCATTTAGTCATTATAGTTATTGTTTTTCTATACACGTATTACAATATTGGTCTCCACGGCGAGAAGCAATTGATAAGAAATGTGATGTGATAAAAGAGTCGTTAGGAAAAGACTTTCCAATTGCATATGAACGATGGAAAGAGAATGTCGAGAAACGTAAAGCCCAACAATCATCAGGCTGCTATGTCGCCACAGCAGTATATGGCTCCTACAATTGCCCGCAAGTATGGACACTTCGCCGTTTCCGCGACAACACTTTGGATGGAACATGGTATGGCAGGGCTTTCATCAAAACATATTATGCCGTTAGTCCAACATTGGTGAGATGGTTTGGCGAAACATCATGGTTCAAAGAATTTTGGCGCAAACCTTTGGATAAACTAGTAGCATCATTAAGAAACAAAGGTGTAGAAGACACACCGTATATCGACAAATATTAGTTTTGTTTGGTTTGTAGGGCTGACACATCGTGGCAGCCGCAGCTATAAAATAATGCTGCGGCCGCCGTGGTACGACAGCCCTACAAACCTATTGATAGCAAGGTTTTTATTTGTATGTCAAAGATTTTCCCTATCTTTGCCGCCGATTTGAAAACGAGAAATTCTATTTTATGACCAAACCATTGAAAATCGTGGTGCTTGCCAAGCAGGTGCCCGATACTAGAAATGTGGGCAAAGATGCTATGACGCCGGAAGGCACCGTCAACCGCGCCGCCCTGCCCGCCATCTTCAACCCCGAAGACCTGAATGCCCTTGAACAGGCCCTGCGCCTCAAGGAGCAGAATCCAGGCAGCACCGTCGGCGTGCTCACCATGGGCCCGCCGCGCGCCGGTGAGATCATCCGCCAAGGCCTCTTCCGCGGAGCCGACACGGGCTGGCTGCTCACCGACCGCCTCTTCGCAGGCGCCGATACCCTCGCCACTTCGTATGCCCTCGCCACCGCCATCAAGAAGATCGGCGATGTCGACATCGTCATCGGCGGCCGTCAGGCCATCGACGGCGACACCGCTCAGGTGGGTCCCCAAGTGGCACAGAAACTGGGTCTCAACCAAGTGACTTACGCTGAGGAAATCCTCAAGATCGAAAACAACATCGCCACTATCCGCCGTCATATCGACGGTGGCGTGGAGACCGTTGAAGTGCCGCTGCCCTGCGTGATTACCGTCAATGGCAGCGCGGCTCCCTGCCGTCCCTGCAACGCCAAGCTGGTGATGAAATACAAGTATGCCTCATGTCCGCTGGAGCGTCAGCCCGAAGATCCTCGCGCCGACCTTTATGCCAGCCGCGACTACCTCAACCTCAACCAGTGGAGCGTGGCCGATGTGGATGGCGACCCCAACCAGTGCGGCCTCTCTGGTAGTCCCACCAAGGTGAAAACCGTGCAGAACATCGTCTTCCAGGCCAAGGAGAGCAAGACCCTCACCGCCAGCGATGCCGATGTGGAAGGATTGATTAAGGAATTATTAGAGGAGAAGATTATCGGTTAAAATGAAAAACGACTATGACTTGTGACAATGACTATGATCACTTCAACAGAAGCAAAAGCTTTACATCTTGGTGAAAGTGGTCATGGTCATAGTCAGTGGTCATAGTCAAAAAAGAATGAACTATGAACAACGTATTTGTATATATCGAGACCGAAGGCACACAGGTGGCCGAAGTCTCCCAGGAGTTGCTCACCAAAGGGCGTAAACTGGCCGACCAGCTAGGCGTGGAATTGCACGCTGTCGTGGCTGGCACTGGCATCAAGGGTAAGGTGGAAGACCAAATCCTGCCTTACGGCGTGGATAAACTGTTCGCTTTCGACGGCGAAGGCTTGTTCCCCTACACCTCTGCACCGCATACCGATATCCTTGTCAACCTCTTCAAGGAGGAACAACCGCAGATCTGCCTGATGGGCGCCACCGTCATTGGTCGTGACCTCGGTCCGCGCGTCAGCTCCTCGCTGACCAGCGGCCTCACCGCCGACTGCACCCAACTCGAAATCGGTGACTTCGACGATGTCAAGAAGAAGAAGCACTATGACAATCTGCTCTATCAGATTCGTCCCGCTTTCGGTGGCAACATCGTAGCGACCATCGTCAACCCCGACCACCGTCCGCAGATGGCTACCGTCCGCTCAGGCGTGATGCAAAAGGCCATCTACGAAGGTAAGGCCAAAAACGAAGTCGTTTATCCCGAGGTGAGCAAGTATGTCTCTCCCGAGGCATACGTCGTGAAGGTCCTCGACCACCATGTGGAGGCCGCCAAGCATAACCTGAAAGGTTCGCCCATCGTGGTGGCCGGCGGTTATGGCATGGGCTCGAAGGAAGGCTTCGACATGCTGTTTGAACTCGCCAAGGTGCTCCACGGCGAAGTCGGTGCCTCGCGTGCCGCCGTCGATGCGGGCTTCTGCGACACCGACCGCCAGATTGGCCAGACGGGCGTCACCGTGCATCCCAAGGTGTATATCGCCTGCGGTATCAGTGGTCAGATCCAACACATCGCCGGTATGCAGGACAGCAAAATCATCATCTCGGTGAACAGCGACCCCGACGCACCTATTAATAAGATTGCGGACTACGTGATTGTTGGAACGGTTGAAGAAGTCGTCCCGAAGTTGATAAAATATTATAAGCAGAACAGTAAATAATGAAGAAAATATGGATAATGTTTTAACCATCATCATAAGCATACTAGCAGGATTAAATTGTGTTCTCTTTTTTAAGATTTGGGGAATGACGGAGAACGTCAAAGAAATCAGGAATCTTTTGGAAGATTCAAAGGAAAGAAAAAAGAATCAAAAAAAGAACAAATTTAATGTTGGTGACCATGTGACGGTAAAGTCATATAATGGTGTAATGGAAATTATGGACATATATGACGATGGGACATTAAGCTGTATTGATGCTGAATCCAACGAAATGGTTGGCGTTTTTAAAGAGAATGAATTAACGAAGAAAAAGTAAGACAATGGCAAACTATTATAATGATAACCCGAACCTGCAATTCTACCTCGACCACCCGCTGATGAAGCGCATCGTCGAACTGAAGGAACGCAACTTTGCGGATAAGGACAATTACGATTATGCTCCCGTCGACTACGAAGACGCAATGGAGAACTATCGCCGCGTTTTAGACATCACGGGCGACATCACCGCCAACATCATCGAACCCAACTCCGAGAGCGTCGACCTCGAAGGTCCGCATTTGGAGAATGGCCGCATGATTTATGCCTCCAAGACCGTGGAGAACCTCGATGCCTGCACCAAGGGCGGCCTCTGGGGTGTTTCCATGCCACGCCGTTACGGCGGTTTGAACCTGCCCATCACCGTCTTCTCCATGCTGAGTGAGATGGTAGCCAGTGCCGATGCCGGCTTCCAGAACATCTGGTCGCTGCAGTCGTGCATCGACACCTTATATGAATTCGGTAACGAGGAGCAGCGCATGAAATACATCCCGCGTGTTTGCGCCGGCGAGACCATGTCGATGGACCTCACCGAGCCCGATGCCGGTTCTGACCTGCAGAGCGTCATGCTGAAGGCCACCTATAGTGAAAAGGACGGCTGCTATCTGCTCAACGGAGTGAAGCGTTTCATCACCAATGGCGACTCCAACATCCACCTTGTGCTGGCCCGTTCCGAGGAAGGCACCAAGGACGGTCGCGGCCTGTCAATGTTCATCTACGACAAGCGTCAGGGCGGTGTCAACGTGCGCCACATCGAGCATAAACTCGGTATCCACGGTTCCCCGACTTGCGAGTTGACCTACAAGAACGCCAAGGCTGAACTCTGCGGTGAGACCCGTCTGGGCCTTATCAAGTACGTCATGGCCCTGATGAACAGCGCCCGTCTCGGTATCGCCGCACAGTCGGTGGGTCTGGGACAGGAGGCTTACAACGAGGCTCTGAAGTATGCCAGCGAGCGTCAGCAGTTCCACAAGAGAATCATCGAATTCCCGGCTGTTTACGACATGCTTTCGCGCATGAAGGCCAAGATTGACGCTGGTCGTTCGCTGCTTTACATGACCGCTCGTTATGTCGACATCTACAAGTGCCTTGAGGACATCCAGCGCGAGCGTCCGCTGACGCCTGAAGAGCGCGCCGAGTGCAAAAAGTATTCGCGTCTCGCCGATGCCTTCACGCCTCTGGCCAAGGGCATGAACTCCGAGTATGCCAACCAGAACGCCTACGATGCCATCAGCATCCACGGTGGCTCGGGCTTCATCATGGAGTACAAATGCCAGCGTCTCTACCGCGATGCCCGTATCTTCTCGATTTACGAAGGCACGACACAGCTGCAGGTGGTGGCTGCCATTCGTTACATCACCAACGGCACCTACCTCACCATCATGAAGGAAATGCTCGAGAATGAAGTCTCCGAGGACCTGAAGCCCTTGCAGAACACGGTGCGCACGCTTGTGGAACTCTACGAGCAGAGCATCAACTATGTGAAGGGTGCCAACAACCAGGAGGTTCAGGACTTCTTGGCCCGCCGTCTCTACGACATGACCGGCGACATTATGATGTCGCTGCTCATCCTCGACGACGCCACCCATGCCCCGCATCTCTTCACCCAGTCGGCCAACGTCTATGTTCACGCCGCCGAGGAAGACGTCATCGGTAAGAGCGTCTACGTGAAGAACTTCATCGAGGAAGACTTGGTGAACTTTAGGGCTAAGGCGAAGGAAGTGGAAGAGTAAGCCTCCGAAGTTTTATTGAAATGAAAACGGTGTGCTTTGTTTGAGGCACACCGTTTTGTTTAATAGTTTTACATTTTCACAATTATCCTCACAAAGGTCTCTTTGTCGGTTTCAATTCTTACCAAATAAACCCCGCTTTCCAGTCCTTCAATCAAACATTCCGAACCTTTGACCAATTGGTTCTGCACCAATCTTCCATCAACGGTATAAACCGAAACCCTTTTCACGCCTTCGCAAACGATGGTGAAACTTCCGCTTGAAGGATTCGGGAAGATTTCAGCCTCAATGCTTTGCTCGTTGATGCCATCGCAGGCTTCCACGGCATTCACGGCAGCCAAGGCGTCCAAAAGGCCTGAGCCGAAGTCGTTGCTCTTGTGCTCAGTGAGTTTTACAGCGGTGCGCTCAAGAATCTCGTCGATTTGCGCGGGTGTGAGTTCGTGGTTTTTGGAGAGCAACAAGGCGATGGTACCAGCCACCAAGGGCGTGGCCATCGAAGTACCGTCCATCAAGGTGTAGCCATCAGTGGTGTTGAAATCCAATGACTTGATTCGCACACCAGGAGCGCAAATGTCGGGGCGGATGAGGCCAATCTCGGTCGTGCAGCCCTCCGTATAAGGATAGTCGTTGTATGCTGCCACATCAGTCCATTGCGAAGGACCTTCGGACGAGAATGAGGCGATGGCGTTGTCGTAATTCACCGCGCCCACGCATATCACGCAACTTGTTCCGCCTGCATTCACCAACTGGTCTTCGTGCAGATGCGGCGGCGGACAGTCGCCTGGAGTATAGATGTTGTTCGGCACGGGTACCATGAACTGCATTTGTCGGATGTTGCCTGCACAGGCTGCCACCACCACACCTGCCGCCAAAGTGTTGTCGCAAGCCTGGCGCGTCATCAGTTTCTGTGCAGGGTTGGGTTGGGGTCGGCCCAACGACATGTTCATCAAGTCGGCACCATGCTCTAAAGCGAACTGCATGGCGGCCACCCAATGGGTTTCCTCGCCAACACCATCGCTGTTGAAGGTTTTCAAAGCCATGATGGTGGCCTCTGGAGCGACGCCCGTTTGTGAACCAGAAGCTCCTGTGCCACAAATGGTTCCGGCTACATGCGTGCCGTGTCCCCAATCATCGGAAGGGTCGTTGTCATGGTAGTAGAAGTCGTAGCCGTGATTGGGATATTCCGCGCCACCGTCCCAAAGGCGACCGGCCAAGTCGGCATGGTCGAGGCGTATGCCCGTGTCAATGACAGCAATCAAAACATCTGCGCCCTTATAGCCTTGTTCCCACACCTGCGGTGCATTGACTTGCAGCAGGTTTTCCGTGATTTCGCGACCATTGCCTCTCGGGGCAGGCATGGCCTCATTTTCAAAAATCCATTGGGTTTCTTTGCAGCGGTAAATCGTCATGATATCGCGGTGCTGCGCCAAGTCGTTGATGGCTGCTTTGTTGGCCTTGCAACTGACGCAATTCACAAGCCAAAACTGTTGAATTTCGTCCACCATGCCGTTACGCTCCATATCATTCAAAAGTCCAATCAGCTCATATTGAGTGGTTTCGGCCTGCCGTTTCAGGGTCTCGATGACAAATTGCCGCTGTTCTTGTCTGGAGGCGAAATACTCAGCCTCACGAAGTAAAGCCGTTGCATCAGATTGCTCCGAAAGGAGGATGACAACCTTTGTTTTCTCCTCATCGCCAATGTGTTGCATCTCCATTTCAAGATCTGGGTCGATGACGGGCTGTGCGACAAGACTGGCGCGGCTGAGAAATAGCACGGTGAAGATAAAGATAAGTCTTTTCATTATCCAAATTTAATTATTAGGCGCAAGAAATAGCTAAATCGTAACACTTGAGCCAAATTTTGACAAAACAACGGTGTACCTGAGAGGCACACCGTCGTCATTATGCTCTGCGCGACCGAAATCACTCCAAATGCGTAAACTTCTTCGACACCCAAAGCGCATGGCCGTGGAAGTCGATCAGGTAGAAGTCACCATCTTCGCCGAGGTATAAGAACCTTTCGCCCACTTTGGGATGGCGGTTGCTGCCATCGCCCCATTTGAAGGTGTCGGCACTCGTCGATGGCTCTAACCGCAAGCGTAGCTCTGATCCGTCGATGACGACATAAACATCTTCCTCTTCATATCCTCCTTCCTCGAACCATTCCTCAGAAGGGATCAAATACCTTTCTGCCGAATACTCGTATTCAGGGTAATATGCCATAAAAATGGTGCTAAGTCCTTGATAGAAAGGATCAATGGTGCCATCAACCCAACGGCGTGCCCAAAAATGGAGAAAACGATAACTGATGTTGGAAAAGACGTAGCTGTCGTCATCGAGCTTCAAGCGATTCAAATAGAAACCGACATCATAATCGTCATATTCCAAGCCTTTTGTTTCAACGGATGTGTTGAAAATCCCTTCGCGTTCTTCTTGGCTGTAGGTACCGTCATAAAGCGCGTCGTGAATCACCATCATAATGTGCATCTGGCGATACAAGTATCTGTCGATGAGAGGCTTGCTTAATTCCACAAACTTCTTGTCGGCGACCACCTTCTGGGCGAGGTTGGCCAAGTATTGGATGGCCTCGGGGTTGTAGTGCCCGAAATCTTCTTCGTTGTCGAGGTCCCATTGACCGTCGTGGTGTGGACCCGAAACGTAAAGTGGGCAAGGCAACATCTGTTGAAGCTCGTTCAACGAGATGAGCGAGGCGAGGTGGCTTCCCGTGACGCGGATGCCACATTCAGGCCAATAGTCATATTCGTCAACCAAGGTATGGCTGGTTTTGTCGAGGTCCAAGGCGGCGTTCTTGAAACGTTCTGCGATGTCGTTGCCGCCAAAAGAGCAGAGCAAAACGATGAAGGCAAAAGCCGCCAAAACTCCGGCTTTTGTGCGATGATTAGAGTTGAGCTGTTTCATGATGTTCAAATGTTTTGATGACCTGTAATTACGAAAGAAACGGAGATTTAAGTAACTGTTCAAAATTAAACTACACTTTTTTGACGCTGGACTTATTGACTATGACCATTGACAATGACTATGACCGCTTTCACAGAAATGCTGAAATTTCAGCTCTTGGTTGATGTGGTCATT
>JAEFAE010000019.1 GCA_016291135.1 Bacteroidales bacterium | reverse complement strand
CAACGGCTTTTTGGCTGTACTCCCGCAGGGGGTCGAACCCTGGACACCCTGATTAAGAGTCAGGTGCTCTACCAACTGAGCTACGGAAGCATCGTTTGCGACTGCAAAAGTACAACCTTTTTTGATTCTAGCAAGGCTTTTTTCGAATTATTTTCTTTTGATTTATATAAAGCACTGATAATCAATAAACTATTATTTTTTCAACCTGGGTGGTTCCGTTTTGGTAAAGGGTGACGAAATAGATTCCCTTCTGACAAGTGCTCAGATCAACAGTGGCGCACGCCTCTTCACCACGGCCTGAGTGCACCAACTGGCCCAGCAGGTTGTGGATGCGGTATTCGAAACCGTTACCGTGGTCCATGGTGAGACGCAGCAACCCTGTTGTCGGGTTGGGGAAGACTTTGATGGCAGCTTGGTGCTCGCCAACACCCACGTAATGGTACAGCACGACATGGATGCCGAAATCCACCGACTGGCCGTTGCTGAAGGCGCGGAGCGTGAGATCAGCCGTGTCGTCTTCGTTGGTGAGGCGGTTCAGCGTCAGGGTCTTGCCTGAAAGGGTTGCGGACAAGGCCGTTGGGTTGGCGTTGGTGATCAATGAATAGGTGATGGCGGCATCGTCGTTGTCGGGGTCGGAAGCCACGCCGTTGAGATCCACCTCAAGGATTTGTGGGAAAAGGTCGAACACCACATCGGCCACGGGGTGGGCGATGAAAGGTGGCTGGTCGGGCGTTTCGGGCCCGATGCCGTTGAAGTCGTCCATGCAGAAATAGGCCGGGGTGACCATGCCGTAGGCGTTGTTCTTGGAGGATGAAAGGCTGAAGGTGATGCTCGCCACGGGACCGAGCATGCTGAGGTCGAACCATTCCCAGGTATTGAGGATGTAGTCGTTCTCATGGTTCTCGAAGCGGTAGTCGGCAAGGTAGAAGTGGAGGGTCCCCACGTTCTGGCCGTTGGCGTTCTTGCCGATGGCCGTGAGCTTGAACCAGTCGGGGTCGTTGCCGGTCGCACCTCCGAAGGGGGTGGCGGTATAGTCGCCCTCCAACATGTTCTGGTAGGCCCATACGTTGTTGGTGACGTAACAGCCCGAGACGGTTTGCATGGAGCCGTCGGAAGAGGAGACCACGGTCTGTGTGCCCATGGTGTAGGCGGTGGCATATTGGGCCGATCCCTCATGGCCTTCGCCGGCTGCAGCGGTGTACTGAGCGTCCATGCCGGTTTGGGTCAGGTCGGTGTGGTTGCTGACGGTGAAGCCGCCCCAGAAATAGTCGCTGTAATGGTTGGTGAAGCTCCAGCCACCGCTGATGAAGGTGTTGTCGCCTTCCTGCGGTGCTTGCCATACGCCGTCGGCGTTGAGGGTCACATCCTCGAAGGTGGCCGTGCCCGGACCGACGACGACGGCGTCGCCCGAAACCAAAACCTCCATATCCACTACCTTGCCATTGCTGGTGGCGCGGATCACCATCACCTTGTTCGAAAAGGCCGAGGGGGTGTTGCGGATGACGGTCAGCACAAAGCTGTTGTAGAGGGCGGTGACTTCGGAAGGGCTGGACAGTACGCTGATTTCGATCAGGTTGTTGTTATTGTCGGGATCGTCGAAGGTGTAGGTGAGGTTGAAGTTCAGCGATTGCGGAAATTCCGTGAAGTGGATGGGATCCAAGGGGTTGGCCACCACCGGAGGCAGGTCTTCGGCAAGACAATCCACGGTGAATGATGTCTCCACCCATTGGCCGTTGCTGGTGGCGCGCAAGGTGATTGTGCTGCTGCCTCCTGCGGCTTGCAGGCGTTGGAGCGTCAGCGTGCGGTTGTCCAAGACCGCACTGACAAGTTCGGGATTGCTGTTGGAAACCAGCGCGATGACGATGTCCTCATCGGGGTCGTCAGGATCGGTGAAGGTGTCGCTCAAATCGACGGTCTGGCTGGCAGGATGGATTTCGAACACCACGTTGGCGATGGGATGTTGAACGATAGGCGGCAGGTTGGTCCCACTGACGTATTCGTCGGCACCGGCGCAAGGCGTGGCGGAGCGGGGCTCGCCGTCGATGTCGGTAGGTACTTCTTCCAGCGGATGGTTCACCATGAGGCCGGTGTTGTCGGTGACATGCAGGTCGTTTTCACCCACGAACTGGGGCGTGCAAAGGGCGGAATGGATATCCATGCCAGCGGCGTTCCAGTCGGTCAGGCTGGCGTAATCCTCTGTGCCGATCCGGGCCAGGTTCTCGCCATTGTATTGGATGCGGTTGTGGTCGCTGTAGCGGTCGGTGGTGTTGGCTTGGAAACGGAACACGTACCCACCCGTCTCATTGACGAGGAGGTTGTTGTAAAGATACAAGTTGGGCCAGCTCTTCTCCACAATGATGCTGCCGCAGGCGTTGGGCCCGTCGCACTTGACGGTATTGTTGAGGAAATAGACGTAACTGCTGTTGGTGTCGTCGAGGTCGATGCAGTAGCTGCTGTTTGCAAAACTGTGCAGGTTGATGGTGTTGTTCCGGATGATGACGGGCTCTTCTTCGGTGCCCATGGCGGGACGGATCTCGAAGAGCGTGGCATAGTTGGAATGCCGGGTCACATTGATCACGTTGTTTTCGATGATGCAATGGTAGCGGATACGGAGCAGGTCGATGGCGTGGTAGTTCGTGAGGACGTCGTGGGTGTGGTTGGTGACGGTGTTGCCCCGTAGGATGGCATGGTCGGTGAAGCTCACGTAGATGCCTTTGAACGCCTGATCGGTAAAGACGCAGTTCTCCACCAGGAGGCCGTCGTTAAGGGTGTAGATGTTGTGCCCTTGGTAATAAAGCCCGATGTAGCCGTTGATGAACTCGCAGTCCACAAACGCATTGTCGAGGTCGATCCACCCTCCACTGGTGCGATAGACCAGGTCTTTCCCGTTGTCGAGGCTGGCGGTGGCGACGGCGCCGATGAGCTTCAGGTTCTGGAACCGGGTGCCGACATTGCCGTTGAGCAGCTTCACCAGCACGGCGTTGACCGTCGAAGTGGAGGTAATGGTCAGGTTCTCGAAGGTCACGTAGTCGGTACCGTTGAGCGTCAACATGGCATTGTCGGTGTAGCCCGCGTTGCCGGTGAGGACGGTCTGCTGGTTGTCGGCGCCCACGCCTATAAAGGTGATGCGGTTGGTCTCGCTGGCGCCAACAATTTCTGGCAGGGTGACGTATTCGTTATAGGTTCCTGGACCGATCTCAAAGACCACGGGACCGGAAACCCCTTGTTCGGTCAAGGCCGTAGCCGCCGCACTGAAGGAGGGGTAGTCGGGGTTTTGCGAAGCGTCGCCGTTGATGCTGTAGGTGCCCGAGAGCTGGGCTTGTGCGAAGGTCGCGATGAGGAGCGACAGGACGAACAATAAATATCTTTTCATGGTGGATTAATGGATTCTTGGAACGTGAGAGATGATGACGATGATGTTATTGACGAACATGTTCACGGCGATAGCCAATAGGATGACACCGAAAAACTTGCGTAGGATGAAGATCAGGTTCTCGCCCAACAGCTTATGGATTCGGTCGAGTTGGCTGATGACGATATAGTCCAGCAGGATGTTGAGCAGTAACCCAATGAGTATGTTGATGACGGCATAGTCGGCGCGCAGTGAGAGCAGGGCCGTCAGGGCACCGGGACCGGCGATCAACGGGAAGGCGATCGGCACGATGCTGGCCCCACTCTTGCCGCCTTCGTTCTTGATGATCTCCCGACCGAGGATCATCTCCACGGCCAGTACGAAAAGCACGAAGGCGCCTGCTACGGCAAACGAGGCGGCGTCGATGCCGAAAAGCTTCAACAGGGCATCGCCGGCAAAGAAGAAAGCCAAAAACAGACCTAATGCCGTCAAACAAGCCTGTCCCGCCTTGATGGTCTTGTTTTGCTCTTTCATGCTCATGAAGATGGGGATCGATCCAAAGATGTCGATGATGGCCGCCATCACAATGAAGGAACTGAAGATCTCTACGATGTTTATGTTTCCGAACATGGTATTGTTTTTATCCGATGGTATTCCATAGGTAATGAAAATGAGGTCCAAAACGCTTGAAGGCGGCTTCATCGAGCATTTCCTGGAACTGCGGATGGGCCACCGAAATGATCAGCTTGGCACGCTCCTGAAGGGAGCGTCCGTAGAGGTTGACAGCACCGTATTCAGTGATGAACCAATGGATGTGGTTGCGGGTGGTAACGGCACCGGAGCCCAAGTCGAGGACGGGCACGATCTTGTTGATGCCCTTGCGAGTGGTGGAAGGCATGGCGATGATAGCCTTGCCACCTTTTGAACGCGAGGCGCCATAGACGTAGTCGATCTGACCGCCCACGCCGGAGTAGATCTTGTCACCCAGCGAGTCGGCACATACTTGGCCTGAGAGGTCGACCTGGATGGCAGAGTTGATGGAAGTCATCTTGGGCTGCTGCGCGATGATGAAGGGATCGTTGGTGTATTCGACATCCTTCAGCAATACTTCGTGGTTGCCGTCGATGAAGTTGTAGATCTTCTGCGAACCCATCACGAAAGTGGAGACGATCTTACCCTTGTCCAGCTTCTTGTTGTTTCCCGTGATGATGCCTTTTTTCACCAAGGGAAGGATGCCGTCGGAAAACATCTCGGTATGGATGCCGAGGTCCTTGTGGTTGTGGAGGCACGAGAGGATGGCATTGGGTATGCTGCCGATGCCCATCTGGAGGCAGGCTCCGTCTTCGATGAGTTCGGCACAATACCGTCCGATGGTCTTCTCCACCTCATTGGGTTCGGGCATATCGACCGTGAGCAGGGGTGTGTCGTCTTCAACGAAGACATTGATACGGCTGATATGGACCAGTGCGTCCCCAAAGGTGCGTGGCACGTGCTTGTTGACCACGGCGATGACGAACTCGGCGTTTTCCATGGCGGCCAGCGTGGCATCGACCGAAGAGCCTAACGACACATAGCCGAATTTGTCTGGAGGACAAACTTGGATCATCGCCACATTGCATTTGATATAACGCTCGCGGTATAGCTTGGAGGTCTCCCCAAGGAAGACGGGGATATAATCCGCCAACCCCTTCTGGACGCTCTCGCGCACGTTGGCACCGACAAAGAAGGCGTTGTGCTGGAAGATGCCTTCAAATTCGGGGTTGACGTAAGGGGCGGCCCCTTCGGTGTGAAGGTGGTGGATATAGACGTTTTTCAACTCGCCCGCGCGACCTCGGTCACAGAGGGCTTTCACTAAACATTGAGGTACGTTGGAGACCGAGCTGATATGCACGTGGTCGCCCGACTTGATGACTTTTACGGCCTCTTCAGCCGTAACTGCTTGATACTGTTTTCTCATTTTTCACTAACTCTTGTTCCCGAAAGTTGTTTATACCATGGAAACGGGCAGGTCTTCTGGCTTGTTCAAATCCACAGCGTCTTCCCGATACGAATATCAGTGACATGATGCTGGGACCTTTGCTGAACTTACAGCTACGGGCATAGCTCCTGATTTACACAGGATTCCCTATTGATCTTCGGTTGAAGAACCCGAATCCGGCTGCAAAGATAGGAAAAAAATCACTCGTACCTCAACGCATTGATAGGATCCGTGCGGGAAGCCTTCAGTGCGGGGAAGAAGCCGGCGATGAGGCCCAGGATGGCGCAGGAGATGAAGGAGATGAACATCCACAGCACGTTGACCACGAAAGGAAGCGACATCACCAGGGCCACCACGTAGGAGAGCCCGATGCCCAGCAGGAGCCCCAGCACACCACCGATGAGACTGAGGATGATGCTCTCGGTAAGGAACTGCATGAGGATGGCCGCGTTCTTGGCGCCGATCGACATGCGCAAACCGATCTCCTTGGTGCGTTCGGTGACGGTGACGTACATGATGTTCATGATACCGATGACGCCCACCAGCAGCGAGATCAGGGCGATGGCGATGAGCACCGTGGTGATCATGCCGGTCATGGAAGTCATCATTTCGAGCATTTCCTGTTGGGTGCGCACCTCGAAGTCGTTGGCGCCGTTTTCAGGGATCTTGTGCGAGGCCCGCAGCAGGTTCTCGACCTCGGTGACGGCAGCCTCGGCCACGTCTTCGGAGACGGCGGAGCAGACGATCTGCTGGATGTAGTTGACGCCCAACATGCGTTTCTGTACGGTGGAGTAGGGCATGATGACGATGTCGTCCTGGTCCATGCCCATGCCGTTCTCGCCTTTCTCCTTGAGGGTGCCGATGACGCGGAAAGGCATGTTGCCGATGCGGATGGTCTTGCCGATGGGATCCTCACCGTCGTCGAAGAGTTCCTCGACGATGGTCTGCCCGATGAGGCCCACTTTGGCGTATTTCTTGACGTCGTCGTCGGTGAAGTTCACCCCGGTGGCGATCTCGTATTTGCGTATTTCGAGATAGTCGGTGGAGCCGCCATAGACGGTGCCCGACCAGTTCTTGGAGCCGTTGACGATCTGTCCCGCACTGTTGACGACAGGGCTGACCATGGTGATGTTCTTGGCGTTCTTTTCGATGATCTCACAGTCGTGGACGGTTAGCGACTGCACGTTGGAAGCGCCCATGCTGATGCCGCCACGGCGCTGGTTGGCACGCATCACCATGATGAGGTTGGTGCCCATGTCGGAGAGCTGGTTGGCCGTGCTTTGCTTGAGGCCCTCGCCGAGGTTGACCACGGCGATGACGGCGGCGATGCCGATGATGATGCCGAGCATGGAGAGGGCGGTGCGGGTCTTGTTGCGCATCAAGGCCTTGGCGGATATTCGGAGGAGGTTGAGGATGTCCACTGGATGAGGCGTTAGGGGTTAGTAATCATTGTCGACAGGGAGGGCGGCGAGGGCTTCGGCGGCCGATTTGGTGGCTACCGGCTCGTCGCGCAGGATATGTCCGTCGCGGAGGAAGATGGTGCGGCTGGTGAATACGGCGATGTCCGACTCGTGGGTGACGAAAGCGATGGTCTTGCCTTGCTCATGAAGGCTTTGGAACAGGCTCATGATCTCGTACGAGGTGCGGGTGTCGAGGTTGCCGGTAGCTTCGTCGGCGAGCACGATGACGGGGTCGTTGACCAAGGCGCGGGCGATGGCCACACGTTGCTGCTGACCACCCGAGAGTTGGTTGGGCATATGGTCCATGCGGTCTTTCAACCCCACCAGCTCCAAGGCATACTGTGCCTTCTCGTGACGTTCCCGATGGGTGTATTCGGGGTTGTACACCAGCGGCAGCTCCACGTTCTCCAAGGCGGAGGTGCGGGGTAGCAGGTTGTACGACTGGAACACGAAACCGATCTTGCGGTTGCGGATCTCTGAGAGTTCGTTCTTGGTTCGTTCCCTGACGGAGATGCCGTCGATGAGGTAGTTGCCTGAGGTGGGCTGGTCGAGACAGCCGAGGATGTTCAGGAGGGTGGACTTGCCACTGCCCGACGAACCCATGATGCTCACGAACTCGCCCTCGCGGATCTCGAACGACACGCCCTTGAGGGCATGGACTTCCTCGCTGCCCACGACGAAGACGCGTCTCAGGTCCTCGACTTTGATGATGGATGGGGTGCTGCTCATGATGCAAAGAGGTTATCGGTTGCTGCCTTGGTTGCCGCTCTTGTTGCTGTTTTGGCTGCTTCTTCTTCCGGGAGGTCCGGGCATGAAGGGGTTCTCGCCGGTCTTCTTGGCCTTCTCCTTGGCTACATACTGGGCGGAGAGGACCACCAGTTCGCCAGCTTGCAGGCCTTCTTCCACGATCTTGTAGGCACCGTCGGTCATGCCGGTCTTGACGGGACGGGGCGTCAGGTCGTCCCCGACTTTGACCCAAACCATCGACCGGTTGGCGGGACGTTCTCCCTCGTCCATGGCAGGCCGTTCCCCTTGGGGTTTTCCGGCGGATCCTTCGGGCTTGTCGGCCTTGCGGATGGCTCTCAACACCTGCTCGTCGGGCTTGAAGTTGAACGCCTCGGCGGGGACGGCCAAGCCGGTCTGTTCCTCGGTGATGATGGTTACATTGGCGGTCATGCCGGGGAAGAGCTTCAGGTCGGGGTTGGGCGCCTCGATGATGACGGTGTATTTGACCACGTTGCTGGTGGTGGTGGGTTTCATGCGGATCTGGTTGACGGTGCCTTCGAAGGTGGCGTCGGTGTAGGCATCGACAGTGAAAGACACCCGTTGTCCAATCTTCACCTGCCCGATGTCGGCCTCATCGACAGCGGCCTCCACCTGCATCTTGGTGAGGTCTCTCGCCAAGGTGAACAGGGTGGGCGTGCTGAACGAGGCGGCGACGGTCTGGCCCACCTCCACGGCGCGGTCTAGGACGACCCCGTCGATGGGCGAGTAGATTTCGGCATAGCTCAGATCGACCTTGGCCTGGTCGTAGGCGGCTTGGGCGTTCTTCTTGCTCATCTGCGCCTGGGTGTAGCTGTTCTGAGCCTCTTGATAAGAAGCGAGTGTGGCTGCATTGGACTCATAGAGTTGTTTGGTGCGTTCATACGAGAGTTTTGCATAGTTGAGTTGGCTCTCGGCGGAGGTGAGACTCGCCTTGGCCCTGCTGACGTTTTGGTTCAGCGTGAGTTTGTCCAGTTCAGCCAACAACTCGCCTTTTTTTACTGCGTCGTTGAAATCGACATAGATCTTCTCGACCTTGCCTGACACCTGCGTGCCGACTTCAACGGTCTCCACCGGCTCGATGGTGCCTGTGGCGGTGACGGTGTTCTCCACGGTGTATTCACCGACGGTGTGGGTGCGGATCACCAACTCCTTGTTCGACGACTTGACGGCCTTGCCAATCCATAGGCCTGCAATCGCCAGCACGACGACTGCAAGGATGATCCACCCTGTTTTTCTTTTCTTCTTTTCGCTCATATTCTTTTTTATTTGTCTTCGTTTTTTTTCCAGGGGTTTCGTTCCTCAACCCCGTGGCTACCGACAGGGCACCCCTACGGGGTGCAGATGGTCTATCTTCTTTTCATTCCTCTTTTCTTTTCGTTTCTCGTTCCCCCCGGGGGTTTCGTTCCTCAACCCCTTTTTTCCAGGGGTTTCGTTCCTCAACCCCGTGGCTACCGACAGGGCACCCCTACGGGGTGCAGTCTTTCCTGTCTCATAATTGTACCCCCTTGCCCATGTAGAGATCCAGGATCTTCCGCTTCATGAGCAGGCTGTATTTGTTTTGGATATAGGCGTTCAACACGTTGAGGTAGTTGTTTTGTTGCTGGAGCAGCTCGACGGTGGTGATGTTGCCGTACTGATACTGCAGGTTGTAGGCCTCGAAGCTCTTGCTGTAAGCCTGCTCCTTGGCTTGCGACACCTTGTAGGCGTTGTAGGCCGAAACCACGTTGCGGTAGGCCTGCGACACGGTCTGCCGGAGACTCAGTTGGGTCTGTTCGTAATCCAGCTGGGCTTGCTCCAGGGCGATCTGGCTCTTCTTCACGTTGGTTTTGGTGTTGCCGCGGCTGAAGATCGGGATGTTGACCGAGATGCCGGCCGACTCCGTCGGGGTGTTGTACCAACGGTTGAGGCCGTTGCCGTCAAAGGAGAGGACGCCCATGCCGACGTTGGCACTGGCCGAGACGGTGGGCAGGTAGTTGCCCTTGGCCATCTGGACACTCTTCTCGGCGATACGGATGTCGTAGTCGCTCATCTTGAGGTCGGGCAGGTATTCCAAGGCCAGACGGACCGCCTCTTCCTCGCTGGGTAGCGAGGCTTTCAATCCGTCGAGGTTCTCGGTGTCGGGGCTGACGATGTCGAGCGCATCGTTGGGATCCATCGAGAGCAGCACCTTCAGGTCGAGCAGGTTGTTCTCAATGTTGATGCGGGTATCCACCACGTTGTTCGAGTCGCTGAGGTACTGGGCTTCCAACAGCATCAGGTCGCTCTCCAGGATGGTGCCCACCCGGTGCCGTGCCTGACCTTGTTTGAGCTGTTCGCCACTGGTCTTGAGCACTTCAAGCTGGTAGTTCAGCAGCTCTTGGTTGCCGAGCACCTGAAGGAAGCTCTGCAGGATCTGCGTGGCGACCTGGTTGTCGTAGCGCTCCAGCTGGGCCTCGTTGCGTTCCAGGTTGAGCCGGCTTTGCTCGATGGTGTTGCGAAGGTTGCCGCCTTGGTAGAGGGTGACGGAAGAACCCACGCTGAGGTTGCCCGACGACGACCAGCCGTTTTCGTTGTTGCTGATGTTTTGTCCGGCCGAGGCGCTGAGGCTGGGCAGGCGTTGCAGTTTCGACTGTTGGTAGGTGGCTTCGAGCGACTCGTTGGAGAGGGCCATCGACTTGCGCTCAAGGCTGTTGGCGAAGGCGTAGCGGATACAGTCTTCAAGGGTGAACCGATAGGTGTGGCTTTCTTGGGCGTTCAGGGAACAGGCCATCAGAAAAGCGAAGGTGATTAGGAGGATTTTTTTCATACATGCAAAATAAGAAAGAAAAAACCTATCTTTGTTGTTGTTTTTTTGCGAAATGGAAAAAAACCGACTTGAAATTGAATCAGTGACCACTAAAACCATGATGCTATGAAAAGACTTTTAATCCTTGCTATTGCTATGATGTGGACGCTCTTAGCCGTTGCCCAGCGTCCCGCCACGCGTGCCTATCTGGATGATCAAGGCCGTGTGATGACGGAAACGGTGGATGGCGTTCCGATGCTTCCCCTGGCCAAGGAGGGACTGGCTCCCATGCCGGGATTTCCGCTTTCTTTTGGCTCCAACACCACCTACAAACCCATGCGAGGCTTGGCCCTGGCCGACTTGAACAATGACGGGGCTGACGAGATCCTGCTGAGCCATAACGACCAACTCACCGTGATTGACGGTCATGGTGTCGTGGTGTGGTCCCAGCCCTTGGTAGGCGGTATGGCCCAATATCCGCCTGCAGTGGCCGATCTCGACAATGACGGCGACCTGGAGATCGTGGCTCTCACGGCTTACGGCAATGCCCGGGGAGGTGTCAACGTTTTTGACCGTTACGGTGCCGTGATGCTTTCTGTGGTGACCAATAACAATCCGTTGATCTGTTCACCCGTGTTGGCCGACCTCGACAACGATGGACGGCGGGAGATTGTCTTCTGCGGACGGGGAAAGGCTTCGGCAAGCATCGCTCCGGGAGTTCACGCTTGGAACCTTCAAGGCGATGAGCTTGAAGGCTTCCCCTTCGAGATGCCGAGCACTCCCGCCATCACCCCTACGGTGGCCGATATCGATGACGACGGCTTTTTGGAGCTCTTCGCTTCTACCACAGGCATGCTTTATTGCATCGATCATACGGGAACGGCCCGCTATTCCATCGATGCCCAGGACGCCTACAAATATTCCTACCAGTCGCCGCTGGTGGTCGATTTTGAGGGAGAGGGGAAATGGAGCCTGGTAGGCGCCTGTCATGGCGACAATCCCAACCACTACGTGCGCGACGCCCAGACGGGCGACTATCGTGAAGGGTGGCCCAAACCGGTGGATGCTTGGACCTATTCGGCACCTACCGTGGTGAAAAACGATGGACAATACGCCCTCTTCTTGGGCGTTTCCGGCGAAGGCAATGTCTTCTATCAATACGATCCGGATGGCCGGGTGGCTCCGGGTTTCCCCTTGAACCTGAACTCGGGCATCGAAGGCTTCATCTCGGTGGCCGACATCGATGGCGACGGCGTCAACGAGATCGTCACCAGCTTCAACTGGATGGATGAGGGGGAGGGCTATATCCGGGCCTGGGAGCTGGATGGCACGGAGGTCCTCGACGGCTTCCCGCTACGGCCGCAAGGACTTACCTTTATGAATGGGGCCAACTTCGGCGACATCGACGGGGACGGTAACTTGGAGATCGTGACGCTTACCTATGTGCAGAATTTCTCCCCCGACGACCCGGTGTATGTGACGGCATACGCCTTGAACCAACCCGTGGCGAACTTGGTGTATGGCACCTACAAAGGCAGCAATGACCGTATGGGATGGATTCGGGAGACTTCAACGGGGGTCGGTGGCCATGAAGCGGAGGGTGTTTTCTTGTATCCCAACCCTTCCAACGGCCTGGTTTACCTCAAGGGAGCCGTAGCTGAAAAGGTGGAGGTCTTCAACGTGATCGGTCAGCGGGTGCTGGAACTTCAGGGTGCCGTTGAAAAAATCAATGTTGAGGTTTTGAAAAACGGGATTTATTTCGTACGTTTGCAGGTTGGATCTGTGGAACAGACGTTAAAACTGATTGTCAATCATTAACAACATTTTATAAACTACTAAAAATCAACAAACTATGAAGATTGGTAACAAATTCTTCGCCGAATTGTTCGGCACCTTCGTCTTAGTGTTTGGCGGTTGCGGTACCGCTATCTTCGGACATGTTGGATTCCTTGGTGTAGCCATCGCTTTTGGTCTCACCGTGGTGGCCATGGCCTACGGCATCGGCCACATCTCGGGTGCCCACCTGAATCCTGCTGTGAGCTTTGGCGTTTGGGCCAACGGCCGCATGACCTTGAAGGAAATGCTGGTTTACTGGCTTGCCCAGATCATCGGCGGTATCATCGCCGGTTGCTTGCTGATGGTGATTGCCAAGTCGGCCAACATGACCCTCGGCACCTTCGCCGCTAACGGCTATGGCGACTTCTTTGGCGCTGCCGATGTGGCTGCCGGTTATCAGCAAACCACCATGTGGGGCGCTTTCCTCGTTGAAGCCCTGCTGACCTTCGTGTTCTTGATGGTCATCCTCGGTGTCACCGACGACCGTCACGCCAACGGCAAGTTCGGTGGCCTCGCCATCGGTCTTACCCTGGTGCTCATCCACCTCATCAGCATCCCGTTGACCAACACCTCCGTGAACCCCGCCCGTTCACTTGGCGTTGCGATCTTCTCCGAGAACCCGCTGGCCATGCCGCAGCTCTGGCTGTTCATCGTGGCTCCGCTCGTCGGTGCCTGCCTTGCCGGCCTCTGCTACAAATGCCTCGGCGGCTGCAAATGCAAGAAGGAAGAAAAGTAATCTTTCGGTTTAAAAAAGCCCCGCGGCAGCGGGGCTTTTTTTGTTATGTCCGGCCTATACATCCATATCCCCTTCTGTAGCTCGAAATGCGCTTATTGCGGGTTTTACTCGATTCCCTCTTTAAAGCGTAAAGCGGACTTTTTGGAGGCTTTGAATCAGGAGATCGCCGCCAGGAAAGGCGATCTCCACGGGGAGAAGGTCGGCACGGTGTATTTCGGTGGCGGCACACCCTCACTATTAAAAGAGGAGGAGCTCGAAACGATACTCAAGACCCTCCATGATCACTTTGAGATCGATCCGGAGGCTGAGGTCACCTTGGAAGCCAATCCCGATACCCTGTCTCTAGATTATCTAGTCTCGTTGCGGAAGCTGGGGGTGAACCGGTTGAGTATTGGCATTCAAAGTTTTTTTGATGAGGATCTTAAATACCTTAGCCGTCGTCACGATGCCCAACACGCCCAAGACTGTCTCTTGTGGGCTCGTGCGGCTGGATTCGACAATGTGACCATCGATCTGATCTATGGCCTGCCCACTTCCGATGCGGACCAGTGGAACCGCAACCTGGATCGGTTCTTCGCTACGGGTTTCCCGCATCTCTCCGCCTACGCCCTGACCTTGGAACCCAACGCCATCCTCACCAAACAAATCGAGATGGGGAAGGTACTTCCCGTGAATGAGGACGATGCGGTCAGGGATTATGAGATCCTCTATCGTCGTGCCGAGGAAAACGGTTTCCAGCATTACGAGATCTCCAACTTCTGCAAGCCTGGGATGCATTCGCGTCATAACACCAGCTATTGGTTCGGAGTGCCTTATGCGGGATTCGGTCCTTCGGCGCATTCCTATGACGGGGTGTCGCGGCAGTGGAACGGTTCGTCCTTGGAACGTTATCTGGAACAACCCCGTCAGGGGTTGCCTGTTGGTGACTCGGGGTTGAGGGACGAAACCCCGGGGTATGGGAGGGTGGAAAAGGAGATCCTCACCCCGGAGCAACGCTACGACGAATATGTGATGCTTCGGCTCCGTACGATGTGGGGTGTTGACTTGAGTGCCATGAAACAAGCGTTGGGAGCGCGTTTTTCTACCTATTGCGAAAAAAACGCCCAACCTTTGATTGAGCAGGATCGTCTTTCACGGAAGGGAGACGTCCTTTACCTCACCGATCAGCAGATGCTCTTTGCCGATGGCATCGCCGAGGCGCTATTTTGGTGAAGGAACCAAGGGCTTTTCTTTTGTGGATAGCGTCCTATAAATCCAGATGCTGAAAGGAAGTGAGATGAGAAAGGTCAGGGCATCGGCGATGGCCTGGGCCGCTTCGAGACCGGTGAGCCCCCAGAGCCAAGGGGCGATGAAGACCGCTGGCAGGAAGCAGATGCCTTGTCGGCACATCGAGAGGAAGGTGGCTTGCCAAGTATAGTTGATGTTTTGCAAGAGCATGTTGGTGGCGGTGCACATTCCCATCAGCGGGAAGGCGATGCATTGCCAACGCATGGCGTGACTGCCCACACGGATCAGCTCGGGGTCTTCGCTGCGGAAGAGGGCGATCAGATCGGGAGCAAAGACATATTCCAGGACTGCCAACACCATCAGCACTGCCGTGGAGAGGGTGAGACAAAACAGGTAGCTCTCCTTCACCCTGCCGTAAAGCTTGGCGCCGTAGTTGTAGCCGCAAACAGGTTGGAAGCCTTGGCCCAGGCCGATGATCAAGGCATAGCTCATCATGATGACGCGGGTCACGATGGAGAAGGCCGCCACCGTGGAGGCTTCGTTGCCGGGATCCGCATAGTGGACCGCCATACGGTTGAGACAGATGGTGGCCACCACAGCGAGTGCCTGACGGGCCAGCGAAGGCAGTCCGCCGTTGATGATCTGCTTGTAATACTCCCAAGTGGGGGTGAAGTTGCGGATCCGGATGTGTACGTTGCCTTCGCGGGAGGTGCCCCAGAGGAGCACGCACCAGCCGAAGCACTGGCTGACGGCCGTGGCCAACGAGGCGCCGCTGACACCCAGGTCGAGAACAAAGATGAAGAGGGGGTCCAACACGATGTTCAGAATGGCGCCCGAGGCGATGCCGATCATGCCGAAACGGGCGTTGCCCTGCAACCTGAGCTGGTTGTTCAGGGTGAGCGACGACATCATGAAAGGCGTGGCGAGGAAGATGTAACGCAGGTAGGCGTTGGCCGACGGAAGGATCTCGTCGGTGGCTCCCATGGAACGCGATAGCGAACTGGAGAAGGCGAGGGCGAGCAGGCCTGCCACGGCGCCCAGGATCAACGGGCTCAGAAAACCCGTGGCCGCCATCCTTCCGGCATTCTCGGTGCGACGCGCCCCCAAGGCCCTGGAGATGTAGTTGCCCGAGCCGTGTCCGAAGAAGAAACCGCAGGCGTTGATGAAGGCCATGTAGGCGAAAGCCACGCCTACGCCGGCCACCGCCTCGGTGCTCAGGTGTCCCACGAAGAAGGAATCCACCATGTTATAGATGCTCGTCACCATCATGCTGATGATGGTCGGCACCGACATCTTGAGGATAAGGCGCTTGACGGGGGCTTGCGTCATCATCTGATAACGCTCGTCGAGTTTCCGTTGGTCGTCGCTGGCGTGTCGCATGGCCCCTTGGTGTTGCGGTTAAATCACTTTTTTCCTCCAGTCGGCTTTCCAGATGTAGAAGAAAGCGATCACGCCCATGACGATGTTGTAGAACCATTCCGCGGTCCATACCCCGGCGATGGTGGAGGTCTTGGTCATCAAGAAGATGTAGAACATATAGGCGATGAGCACCCCGAACTCCAGCGCCATGGCCGCCGAGGTGTTGCCCGTGCCGGATACCGCCTCGAAATAGACCATGCCGACGGCACCCAAGACGGTGGCCACCGCGATGACATACACCGAGGGCACGGCGGCGGCAGCCAAGGCCAGGTCGTCGGTGTAGATCTGCAGGATCAGCATGGGGATGATGGAGGTGACGACGGCCAACACCAAGGAGGAGAGGGCCCCGTTCTTGACGACTTTCCAGAGCATGGCCATCACCTCGTCGCTCTTGCCCTCGCCGATGATGCGACTCGTGAGCGTGTTGGCCGTCGCGGCAAAGGCGAAGCCTGGGATGATCATGATCATATAGGTGCTCCGTACCACCGATGAGATGCCGATGGCCGTCTCCCCCATCTTCTCGATGAGGATGAAGAAGGCGAACCAGGCGCCGAAGGAGAAGAGCTTCTGTATCATGCAGGGGAAGGCCACCTTCAGCACGTCGCCCATCAGCTTGGGCTGCAGCTTGTGCCAGTGGAACATGCCGTAGGTTTCGTGAGGAATCGTGATGAAGGTATAGATCCAGAAGAAGATGAAGGCGGCGATCTCCGCCAGGAGGGAAGCCAGCGCCGCACCACCGATGCCCATCTCGGGCAGGCCGCAGCGACCGAAGATCAGGCACCAGTCGAAGAAGATGTTGACCACCGCCATGAGGAGGGTGGAGTAGGTGATCACCTTGGTGTTGCTGATACCCACGTAGAACGAGCGGAACAGGAAGTTGAAGACCACGAAGACGATGCCGAACCGCCTGAACCGAAGATAGTCCATGGAGGCGGCGTAGATGCTGTCCGACTCTATGATGTTGCGCATCAGGCCGTGGCTGAAGAAAAACAGGATGCTGAACAGCAGCAGGCCGAGCAGCAGGACAAACAGCGCCCCGTGCTGGAAGATCACGCCGATCTGCTTCAGGTTGCCCTCGCCGAAACGCCGGGCGATGAAGATCTGGATGCCCACGGCGAAGCCCATGGCCAAGGTGGTGAACACGAAATAGAACAGGCCTGCCATCATGGAGGCACTCAGCTCGATGGTGCCCAGATGTCCCAGGAAAGCGGTGTCGGTGAAGGTGATGACGGTCTGCGCCAGGTTGCCCAGCATGATGGGGGTGGCGATCCGCCAGATCTCACGGTTGGTGATGCTCGTCGTTTTCATGGTGCAAAATTAATCATTTGTTACTTTTCTCTTGATAGAAAAGTAACCAAAAGATCAAGGCCGGCATCATCGGCCTACCGCACGGTCGTCCTAAGTACCTGAGCCCACGCACCCATCCCGTAGCAGTTTTTCCTCCTTGTTTTAAAATAATGTGTTATCTTTGTCTCATAATTCTTAATTCTATAATACCATGTCCTTAGAAACAAAGATCATGGCCGACATCAAGGCCGCCATGCTGGCCCGCGACCAGAAGAAACTTGAAGCCCTCAGGGCGATCAAAGCACAGATCCTCCTCGAAAAGACCAAGGGAGGCAACACCGAACTCACCGAAGCCACCGAGCTGAGCCTGCTCCAGAAGCTGGTGAAGCAGCGCAAGGAGTCGGCGGCGATCTATGAGCAGAACGGCCGTCAGGAACTCGCCGACGAGGAGAAGTTCCAAGCCTCCGTCATCGAAGTCTATCTGCCTCAGCCGTTGAGTGAGGAGGAGCTTCGTGCCGTCATCAAAGAGGCCATCGCCCAAGTCGGCGCCACCTCCATCAAGGATATGGGCCGTGTGATGGGCACCGTCACCAAGCAAGTGGCCGGCAAGGCCGACAACGCCAAGGTCTCGCAGCTGGTGAAGGAGATGCTGAATTAATCCTAAAAACAAAATACCATGAAAAAGAATCTGTTACTCATCGGTTTGTGCCTGCTGTTTGCCGTCAGCTGCAACCAGTCCGACAAAAAGTCGCAACAAAAAGAAAAAGAAGCACCGATTGCTGAAGCAAATGAACCCAAGGTAGAGATCGCTGTGGAGGACTTCATCGATCTGATCACCCAGCAAAACGAAGCGGCGGCTGCCCAATGCGGGATGAAGTTCATCTATGAAGATGAAATGGCGAGTGAAGACGGCGATGCCGGCATGTACACGGTTGTTTTCGGAAAGGATGTCGAGAAGGGGGGCATGGATGAAGAATTCGGCTATGCGCTGAATTTCACCTCGGACCATGCCTATTATTTCGACGTGTTTGAAGCCACTTCCATCAATCTGAATCTTTGTTTCGTGAACGAGGCCGATGCGAAACACATGTATGAAAAACTTGCTCAGCAGGAAGAGATCAAAGGCTTTTCTGTGGACAAACAACGCAACCAGTTGGGCGATGAATACATCCTGCTGAGAGGGATTGACGACGAGAGCGTCATGATCGAAATCGATCAGCCCGTATGCGAGGATGGCGTCTGCAGGATCGCGATCTATCAATACGTGTAACGAAGATCGGACCCTGGAAGGGTGTCGGGGGTTGTTGGATGGATTCTTTCTAAATCAGAAAAAAATTCACCCAAAAAGTTGTTTTGTATAATATAATACTGTATCTTTGCATCGAAATTTAAAACAGTATCATTATGGCTAGACCGATAGAAGCGACACCAATGATAGAAGGAGAGGATGCACTTGCCTTCATCGCTGAGATGGAAAAAGGTGAGAAAGCCTCTTTAGAGGAAAAGAGACGAGTAAAAGAGGACGCAGACGAGATGCGTTCCATGTTGACATTTGCGTTTTAGTTTTATGATCTTCAATCGTCGAATCGTCAGGCTTACACCAGGTTACATTTTAAAGCCGTTTGATTGTGGGAACGCAGATCTTAACGATTTTCTATTCCACGACGCAAAAGACTATGGTCGGCGTTTGTTGGCTGTGACCTATCTGCTTGAAGATGATATCGATTTGTTGGCCTACTTTTCTGTCTCTAATGATCGTATTTCTATTAATGAAAGTGATCATGCCACATGGCGTAAAATCAAGAAGGCATTTCCTCACAACAAGCATCGAAGCGATTATCCAGCTGTGAAAATAGGTCGTTTGGGCGTTAATATCAAACACCAAAATGAGCATTTAGGCAGACTTGTTATTAATTTCGTGAAAGACACGTTTATTACCAATAACCGAACTGGTTGCGCTTTTGTGACTGTGGACGCCCTGAAGAACGCTGTTCCTTTTTATCAGAACAACGGATTCAAGTTTTTAAAACCTAGTGAACTTGAACGGAAAGGCAAAGAAACGGTGTCCATGTATTATGATTTATCACAGTTGCTTTAATTGTTTGTTTATCGCTGGATTTATAGTATTTGGCAGTGGGGTGAGATTCTTTCTAAATCTTTTCCACGATGAGCTCCGCGGAGCCGTCTTCCAGCGAGTTGAATTCATCTAGATGAAGATGAGCCCCCTTGAATCTGTAAATTTCCTACGTTTACGATTCAAAAGACAAGCATAACGCTTCTTATAATCAATATGTCATTGGGTTGCGATTCAACCCATAGAAGCAGCACTTGCCGTGAGGGCGGCCAAATCCTCATAACCTCAAGGGTGGCAGTCGGCCTTTCTGTTCTTACAGTAGGAGCTGTATCCAAACGCAAAGGCAACAAGAATTCTTGCAAAAGCAAGCATGATAGCTGTTTTTCTTTAGTGTAAATTCAAATTTATAAAATAATTGAAGATTATAAAATATTACTATATTTGCTCTTTCAAATCCATAACGATGCAAATAATGAATAGTAATACGAATCCATCACCTAAAAAACCTTTAGTCACTTATCTGGATGTAGTAATGTGCTTAGAGAAAGAAGGTAAACAAGTTGCGGCAAAACGTTTTCAACGTTCCTTTTTTACTGTGGTTGAAACCCCTCAATTCATGAAAGATTTGGGGCTATCTGGTGAAAGATTCACTATTCCGTACGGTGTGATATCTCGTCATTTTGACAAAGATGCTTGTCATGAATTATCTTTGACGGAATGGTTAATCCTCCCCGAAGCCATTCAGCATCCATTTGCAGTCACACAATACTACAACGATGTTCATCATAAGAATCTGAAAGGTTTTAGGATTTATACGATCATTCCTAAAGGAGTGGGCTATATTGTTGTTGGCGTGGATGTTAAAAGAGTTAACCAAGGTAAGAACAAACCGATGCTTGTGATCAATGCGATCACTACTGTATTTGGTAAAGAGGGTAAGATAACCGAATGCGAGGTGGAGATTTACCGAGATGAAAAAACAAATCCCCGGCAAGCGTCACTTCTGGAGAGGCCCAATTCCTCTCAATATCCGTTTACCGAGGATTCCAATTGCAAAAATACAAAAGATTCTTGATTTGTCAAGAGAAAAACAAAAAAAATTCTACACCTGGTTAAATCTTTTCCACGATGAGCTCCGCGGAGCCGTCCTCTAGCGAGTTGTATTCATCTAGATGAAAATGGGACCCGGAAACAGGTTCCTCCGCCAGGGTCTTCAGGTGATTGGCCAAGGAAAGGAGTCCCTCCTTGTTGGCCTTGATGACGACCGTGTTGCCGTCAATGGCTACGTTGATCGTGAAGCCGTCGATCCAATGGAATGTCATGGTTTTTCGTGCAGTTATGAGATGGTTATGCCGCAAAGATACGTTTTGTTCCAAAAACACCGTATCTTTGCAATCAACAAATGTTGAACGTCTCAACCAGATTGCCCAACCATTCTTGAAGAACTCGAAAATGCCCCGTTATCTCCACAATGCCGCCAAAATCTGCCTAGGCCTCTTCCGTACCGACCCCCAACGGTCGTTCTGGGGACGGGCGTGGCAACTGGTCTCAAGGTTTACTTGGGAGCTGCCACAGACCATGACCGGCTGGCTCTTTACACTGGGACGGGCGTTGGTAGGACAGGTGGACCGGGTCGATACCCTGGGCGGCATCACCTTCGCGACCAAGATCAAGGGGGACGGCTGCATGGGGGTGTCGCTGGGCTCCTTCGTCGATCTTTGGGATGGTCACGGGCTGCGGGAAGGCGACAAGGGCCTGGTGCTCAGCAACCAGCTCTGCATGCATGAGTTCGGCCATACCGCCGACAGCCAACGTTTCGGGCCGCTGTATCTCCCGGTGATCGGCCTGTCGAGCCTCGTCAGCGCCATGGGAAAAGGCGACCATAATGTATTTTGGACAGAGCTCCGCGCCAACCGTCATGCCAAGGACTATTTCGGCAAAAGGTATGGCATCCGCTGGAGCGAACTGGGTTATCCGACCGCCCTTCCTGAGAAGCTGAGAAAACAACAACCGTCGAACGATCAAAGGACCACGGCATGAAAAGGCTGCTGCTCTTCCTTGCCATCGCCGTGTCGCTCAGTGCCTGTCATGAGGCTGCTTCTGAGCCTTGGGTCCTCCGCTATGATCGGCCGGCCGAGATCTGGGAGGAATGTCTCCCGCTGGGCAACGGCCATCTCGGCATGATGCCCGATGGGGGTGTCGAGGCAGAGACGATCGTGTTAAACGACATCACGCTGTGGTCGGGAGCGCCCTCCGACGACCGTAACCCCAAGGCGTTGCAGTCGTTGCCTGAGATCCAACGTCTGCTGAAGGAGGGGAGGAACGACCTGGCCCAGCAGCTGATGTACGAGACCTTCGTCTGTGGTGGCGAAGGCTCTGGCCATGGGCAGGGGGCTAATGTGCCTTTTGGTTGTTACCAGACCCTGGGTACGATGACGCTGTCATTCCATTATCCCGATGAAGACACGATCACCCACTACCAACGGGCGCTGTGTCTCGATCAGGCTACCGCCTCGGTGTGCTTCGAAAAAGGCGGTGTCCAATACCATCGCGAGGCTTTTATCTCCCGTCACGATGATGTGGCGGTGGTGCGGTTGACGGGTCCTGCCACCTTTCAGCTGGCGCTTTCCAGACAAGAGAAGGCCGAGGTATATAAAGACGATGACGGGGTGGTGATGTGCGGTCAGCTCGACAGCCATGTCGAGGGTGTGGAAGGGATGCGGTACTTTGCCAAGGCCCGGACCGTCAGCGTCAGTGATACGGAAGCGGTCGTTTATTTCTGTGCGGCCACCGACTTCTTCTGCGAAGATCCTGAGCGTTATGTCAACGAACACCTGGAGGCGGCCATGGCGAAGGGCTATGATCGGCTGCGCGAGGATCATCTGGCCTCTTTCGGTGCGCTCTTCAACCGGGTGGAACTGCAAGTCGGCACGCCTTCAAACCAAGCACTCACCGTAAAGGAACACTGGCGGGTTTTTCTCGTCAACGACGATCCCTGGCTTCCCGTCTGCTATTTCCACTTCGGACGTTATCTGCTGATCAGCTCTACCCGGGAGGATCTGTTGCCGCCCAACCTACAGGGACTGTGGGCAAACACGATACAGACGCCTTGGAACGGCGACTATCATCTGAACATCAACGTGGAGATGAACCACTGGCCCTGCGAGGTCTGCAACCTTTCGGAACTGCACCTTCCCCTGATTCGTTTTGCGGAGGACTTGATGGCGTCGGGGCGGCAGACCGCCCAGTCGTTTTACGGCGCCAGGGGATGGGTGGCCCATGTCGTGTGCAACCCATGGCACTTCACTGCGCCTGGCGAACATCCCTCTTGGGGCGCCACCAACACGGGAGGGGCGTGGCTGGCCTTGCATGCCTGGTGGCATTATGAATATACCTTAGACACGGCTTTCCTGGAAGCGGCCTATCCTTTGATGCGTGAATCGGCGCGTTTCTTCCTCGATGCGATGATTGAAGAGCCCGAGCACGGATGGCTTGTGACGGCGCCCACCACCTCGCCGGAGAACGCCTTCTACCTCAACGACAGCACGCCGGTCAGCGTGTGCATGGGCAGCACCATGGATGTGCAGCTTGTCGGCGAGCTATACGATGCCGTCTGTCGGTCGGCGACGATCCTGGGTCGTGACGAGGCCTTTTGCGACAGCCTCCGGAGGGCGCAGTCGAAGTTCCCGCCGATGCAGGTCAGCGAATCGGGTGCTTTGATGGAATGGCTGAAAGACTATCGTGAGGTGGATCCCCATCACCGTCATGTGTCACACCTGTTCGGGCTCTATCCCGGCTCGTCCCTTGCCTGCTCCAACAATCCGACGTTGCTGGAGGCCTGCCGGCAGACCTTGCTCCGTCGCGGTGATGAAGGCACAGGGTGGTCACGGGCTTGGAAACTCTGTTTCTGGGCGCGCCTGGGCGATGGCAACCATGCGTATCATCTTCTGAGACAGTTGTTGGAGCCTGCCATTCAATTGGATGGCACCCATCGTGCCGGCACCTATCCCAACCTGTTCTGCGCCCATCCTCCCTTCCAGATCGATGGCAATTTGGGCGGGACCGCCGGCATCGTCGAGATGCTGTTGCAAAGTCATGGCGACACCTTGGTGTTGCTACCGGCCTTGCCTCCTTTCTGGAGCGAGGGCCATTTCAAGGGCCTTTGCACCCGAGGCGGCCAGGTGGTGGATTGTTACTGGAAAGACGGGAAGGTGAGACGCTATGCCGTGCGAAGCCGGTACCAATAAAAAAACACCGCCGAATCTTCAGCGGTGTCTGGTGGAGCATAACGGAGTCGAACCGATGACCTCTTGCATGCCATGCAAGCGCTCTAGCCAACTGAGCTAATGCCCCCCTTGCTTTGTTTTGCGGTGCAAAAGTACAACTTTTTTCGGAACTGCAAGGAAAAAAAAGAATTTTTTTTCATTTTTTTAAAAACACGGGTGGTTCTATTACACGAAAGCCCTATCTTTGTATGTTTTCGGACCATCGATTCCGACCTTTTACCCTACTATCATGAAAACCATCAAAGACATCTATAAAATCGGCATAGGGCCTTCCAGTAGCCATACCATGGGTCCGCAGAAAGCCGCTGAGATTTTCAACGAACGTCATCCCGAGGCCAAGGCGTTCGACGTGACCCTCTATGGAAGCCTGGCCGCCACCGGCAAAGGCCACATGACCGACGTGGCCATCCTCAACACCCTCAAGCGTCCTACCCGTATCCTGTGGTGTCCCGACATCGTCCTTCCGTTCCATCCGAACGGCATGCTCTTCAGAGCCATGGATCAGGACGGGCGCATCCTCGATACGTGGACGGTGTTCAGCATCGGCGGGGGCGACCTTGCCGAGGAGGGCAAGCGGTATGTGTCTGCCGACGTCTATCCGATGAACAAGATGACCGATATCCTCGACTGGTGTGAACGGAATGGGCGTACCTATTGGGAATACGTCTATGAATATGAAAAGCAGAAAGAGGTGGAAGACTACCTGATGGAGGTGTGGCAGGTGATGAAAGCCGCCGTGGAGCACGGCCTTCAGCAGGAAGGGGTGTTGCCCGGGCCGCTACACTTGGCTCGTAAGGCCGCCATGTATCATGTGAAGGCGAAAGGCTTCTCGCATACCCTGCAAAGCCGTGGCTTGGTCTATTCCTACGCCCTCGCCGTCTCCGAGGAGAACGCCTCGGGCGGCAAGATCGTCACCGCCCCCACCTGTGGCTCTTGCGGTGTGATGCCTGCCGTGCTGTATCACCTCTCCAAGAGCTATGACTTCTCTGATATCCGTATCATCAGGGCCTTGGCTACCGCAGGCCTGGTGGGCGACATCGTGCGCACCAATGCCAGCATCTCGGGCGCCGAGGTGGGCTGTCAAGGGGAGGTGGGCGTGGCTTGTGCCATGGCTGCTGCGGCCGCCAACCAGCTTTTTGGAGGTAGCCCGGCGCAGATCGAGTATGCCGCCGAGATGGCGCTTGAACACCATCTGGGCATGACGTGCGACCCGGTATGCGGGCTGGTGCAGATCCCCTGCATTGAACGCAACGCCTACGCCGCCGCCCGTGCGCTCGATGCCAACATCTATTCCACCTTCACCGACGGCCACCATCGGGTGTCGTTCGATAAGGTGGTGGAGACCATGAAGGAGACCGGCAAAGACCTTCCTTCCTTATATAAAGAGACTTCCCAAGGGGGGCTTGCCCGTGATTATGAACAAATGAAATAAGATATGCCATGAAAAGATTTGCAGTCATCCTGGCCGGTTGCGGCCATAAAGACGGTGCCGAGATCAACGAGGCCGTTTCGTTGTTGCTCGCCATCGACCAACATCAATGTGAATACCAATGCTTTGCTCCCGACCGTCCGCAGGCGGAGGTGATCGACCATGTCACCGGTAACAAGGTGGCCAACGCCAAACGCAACATTATGACGGAGGCGGCCCGTATCGCTCGAGGCAACATCCTGCCCATCGAGCAGTTTAAGGCGGAGGACTATGATGCCTTGTTTTTCCCGGGCGGCTTCGGCGCAGCCAAGAACCTCTGCGACTATGCCTTCAAGGGTGCCGACATGATCGTGCAACCCGATGTGACTCGCGCCATCCTCGAGATGCATGAGGCCAAGAAACCCATCGGTGCGATGTGCATCGCTCCCGTGATGTTGGCCCGGCTGATTCCAGGGGTTTGCGTCACGTTGGGCGCTGAAGGCACCGATGTCGCCAATCATGTCAGGGCTTGGGGTGCCGAACACGTGCAGACCGAGCATGGCGATGTGTGTGCCGATAACGAGGAGCTGGTGTTCACCACCCCGGCGTTCATGCTCGATGCCTCGTTGAAAGATGTTTACGACGGCGCCTACAACATGGTGGAGGCGGTGCTGGAAACGCTTTCATAAAAACACCATACCATGAAATAGCAACGAGGGTGGCTGATGTGATTCAGCCACCCTCGATTATTGTAAACAATGAAAAGCTGTTATTAAATCGTCATCTTGTTATCTGACGACGATCTTGCCGGTCTTCACGCTGTTTTCCTGTTCCAGACGGAGGAAGTAGATGCCTTCCGGGAGTTTTACCGGGGTGATCCCATCGATTTCCATGGAGCGGACTTGTTGTCCCAGCACGTTCGTGACGGTCAGGTGTCCCGTTCCTTCCACGTTGAATTGGTCATGGGTGGGGTTCGGGTAGAGCTTCAGGCTTTCGCCGTTGGTCTCGCCATGCTCCATCACGCTGGTCGTTGGGTAGCCGGAGAAGTTGGCGACCCGGTCGATGTATTCGCCGATGCGCTCGAAGGCGGAGGCTTTTTCGTTTGCGAAGACCGTGATGACGGAGAACTCGATCTCCTGCATGGCGTCGGCGGCGAAGGTGAAGGGACCCATGGCGGTCAGGCCGCGGCGGTCGTTGGGGATGTTACCCGCTTCCGTTTCCGTCCAATAGTGGCCGGCCTCGTTGAAGCCACCGTTGGGAGCGACACCCTCGGTGCCGACATTGCAGGGGTCGGTGTCGCCGGGATACTGGTAATGGCAGGCGGGCCCGACGGTGCCTTCAAGGCCATTGCCGCCGTAGCTCATGGGGTTTCCTTCCTTCCACAAGCCCAACAGGTTGTTATAGGCTTGTGCGGCATTTTGGGGGTCGCCGTTGTCTTCGCTGCCGTTGAGGGTGCTGATGAAGCTGGCCATGCCCAGGCGTTCGTCATCGACGACGCCGTTGCCGAAGTTCATTCCGTTGAGGGCCTGGGCGTTGCCGTCGAGGCTGGCGCAGTCGCCGTCATAGGCGGGGTTGTCGATGCCGTCGGGATCCATGAAGGGTCCGGCCAGGACCTTGCACACCTGTGCGGGAGGGTTCTCGCCGTAGTAGTTATCGACGGTGTTGCCGTTGTAGGCGAAGGTGGCGCTGCGGTGAACCTCGCAGCCCACGTAGTCGTCCCAGCCGTTGCCGACATCCCAGTCGTTCCAAAGGCCGACGTAGGCGTCGGTATAGGTCTTGTCGGAGCGGTTGAAGATCTTGTAGTCGAAGAACACGGTGTTGTTGAGTGCTTCGTCTTGCGGTGTAGCGTAGGCATAGACCATGGCATGGACCTCGATGCCCAATTTCTCGCCACCGAACTCGGTATGGTCGAGGTAGCTGTCGTTGAAGATGAAGAACAGGCACTGGTCGCCCTTGATGTCGGGGTAGTCGCCCATCTCGGGTTGATAGATGCCGTTGCCGTCGACATCGACGAAGGGGGCGAGGTTGTCGGCATACCCCTCGTCGCCGTGGGCGGGCCAGGTCAGGATGTCGTCGGGGACGGTGTTGCCTGCCTCGCCGTGATGGGCGATGAAGGCCTCTATTTCAGCCTTGGTCACGTTCCATACGTGAGAGAACTTCTCCACCATCTCAGGGGTGGTGGTGGCGTCCTCAAGTCGCAACGGGCCGGACCAATAGTCCTCACCGTCCTGTCCGAAGCGTTGCCCGGCCAGATGCAGCTGCCCCGATTCGAGGCCGCCCACCCAGAGGGACTGTTGGAAGAGGGTTGACAGGCCGCTGCCCTTGGGGACCTCCCAAGAAGGCGCTTCGTTGTTTACACCGGGGTGGAAGAGACTTCCGTTGCCGAGGATACGGCCCCGCACGTTGTTGGCCTCGATGAAGGAGTAAGGGATCTGCTGGGCCATGAGTGCCGATCCGAATCCGATCAGCACGCAGATTGAAAGTACAAGTTTTTTCATGGTGTTATATTTTTAGGGTTGATAAATAGGTTGGTTGTCGTCCATTGATATAAGTTGAAAAGGGGTAATTCTTTGACGAAGAATCGGAATGAATACGCTCGGCGTTTACGTCAGCGTTGGGAAGAAATAGAATCAATCCGTCACCTCGAACTCGCCGTAGTACTCGTCGCCGTTCCCGAGGGTGATGGTGACCACGTAGTCACCCGTGTTGGGGATGTAGGCGATGTAGCTGTTGGGGGTCCAGACGTGGCCGTAGCTTACCGCACCGCCCGAGGCGGTGGTGATGTCGATCTGGACGTCACCGAGGTTCTCGGTGAACGTCACCGTGAGGACGTGGCCGTTTATAGAGGCCAAGATGGAGTTTGTTTTGGGCGCGCCTTGGACTTGAGATGCCTTTATGGGCACCTGAACATGTCCTTCAAATGGAGTAGAGCTATTTGCAAAAATTCTTGTTGCCATCAAAACGGCACATAATGCAAAAGCCAATGATCTAAAACTTGTATTACGCATAAGCACAATAATTGATGATGCATTCCAAAAGTATGCACGTATTGGCTTATTTGTCAATTAAAAGATGGTACGGAATGGTACGGACAGAAATAAATAATTGGTAATCAGATATTTCTTAGATATACCGACAACTCGCCATTGGTACCAAAGAGGCGTTTTAGCTTCCTGTTTCGATCGCAAACTGCCGTATATGATTTCTGTGTCAAGGCTGAAATTGCCGCTTCCTCTAGGCCAAGAAGGCATAGACAACAATGATTGATGTCGTCATTGTTCAGAGCGGCGTATTGATTTAGCAGCCTTTTGGTAATCTGATCAAAATGCTGGTCTGCAGCAACTCGCAGTTCCAATAACTGGCCTTGGCTGAGAGCACACGATTCATAGATTCTATAGTCTATTTTTGCCTTGAAGCTATTCTGGCTGACCAACAATAGAATTTCTTTACAAATTGGTTCTTTCAAAAAACCTTGTTTTCCATGGGATCTTCCCCATAAAACAGCAATAAAACCAAACGACAAAACAACAAAAGCCAAAACGGGTATGACCCATTTCCATTGTTTTTCGATCCGTTTCCTTTTCTGGATTTCCAGCAATTTCAATTCATGGTCTTGGCAAAGTGTCAAAAGTGAAGAATGAAGCGTTGCCCTTTCGTCGCCAACACATGCCTGTTGTGCCAGATATTTGTCTACATTGAAGGACAAAGAGTCGCTTTCATGTTTGTATATTTCAGAGAGATGTTTGGCCGACCATATCTTTATATCAGTGCTGGAGGTGGAATCATACACGGCTTTTAGGTAATAACTTGCGGAATCCCATTGTTTTTCTTGAAAATAAATCTCTCCTATAGATAAATAACGGGAGAGTCGTTCTGTCGTTCCCGTTGCCTTGGTTAGTAAGTTTCGCATCTGATTAAGCGATAACCCAAGTGGTTCTCCTGAACGATAAGATAAAAACAATCTTGCAGCAACAATATCTCGATAATTCAAGCAATTGGTATCCGACAAGGTTTCCAGCGCATTTTTATAATAATAATCCGCACTGTCTAATTGCTCAATCATATCGTAATGCAAACCGATCCTATTCAACATCCACGATATATGCCATGATGTCGCCTCATATCTTTTGTAGTATAACAACGACTGTTTCCCATAATGAATCGCCTGCTCGTGCAAATACTGGTCAGAAAACAATGCCGTCAAATGGGTATATGCCAACGCCATGAACTGCGCCTTCTTCCCCATCAGCTCCTCTTCGCCGAAGTGCTCCTCCATGAGTTCCACCGCCCGAAGGTACTCGCGGCAAGCTGGAATTACACTATCCATCTCATAATAGCCCACACCATCGATGTAATGGGCGCGGGCATCCAAAACACCATGTCGGCATCGACACGGGAACCGCCTTCTGCCACAAGGGAATCATAATAGTCCACAGCTTGGAGCAACTCGTCGCGGTTGGTCTGGGCGTAGTCGTTCTTATAAAGCAACTCGGAGAGTAGCAGGTGGAAGTAATGCCCATTGAAGTTGTTCAGACTATCCACCTCGTGGCTTTCGGCAAAGGCCTGAAGCTGCGCAAAGGCGCTGTCGGGATGGGTCCACAGCAGGCTGTCGATGGCCGCCAAAGTGGGATCGGGGGAGGCATAGCGCACCGAAGCCGATGGGGACGACGAACAAGCCGCCATCAGCAGCGCAACAACAAAACCGATCCATGCACCCTGTTTCATGCTGCGAAGTTACAAAAAAAACGAGGGCGACGCTATTTGTCGTCCTCGTGGGAAAGTTAAACTTTTTTAATCAAATCTTGTCGCCGTAGGCGAGATCCCCGGCGTCGCCCAAGCCTGGGACGATGTATTTGTGTTCGTTGAGAATGGGGTCGATGGCGGCGCACCACAAGGTGACGTTGTCCAAGGGCTTGAACAGCTTTAGGATGTGGTCCACACCGGTCTGCGCGGCGATGACGCAGCAGAGATGGAGCTGCTTGGGGATGCCTTTGGTGCATAAGGCCTCGTAAGCCAGCTGCAGGCTGCCTCCCGTGGCCAGCATCGGGTCGGCGATGATCAGGGTCTTGTCCGTTAGGTCCGGTGCGGCAAGGTATTCTACCTTGATCCCCACCTCCTCATGCTTCTCGTCCATGTAATAGCGGTAGGCCGAGACGAAAGCGTTGCCGGCATGGTCGAACACGTCGAGGAAGCCCTGATGGAAGGGCAGTCCGGCACGGAACACGGTGGCCAGCACGATCTGGTCGTCGTGGGTGTTGGCTTTGGCCAGGGCCAAGGGTGTCTGGATCGTTTTCTCTGAATAGTCCAAGGTCTTGCTGACTTCGTAGGCCATCAGTTGGCCGATGCGTTGGAGGTTATGGCGGAAGGTGTTGCGGTCGTGTTGGACGCGGACATCCCTCAGCTCGGCCACATATTGGTTGAGGACGCTGTTGCTATCGGCGAAGTTGACGATTTTCATGCTATTTGTTTTTTTAAAAGAAACGCCCGATTCAAAAGAACCGGGCGTTTCGTGTTGTTGGCTTACCAAGCGAAGAGCGGATAGTCCTTCATCATCTTGTTGACCTCGGCCTTGACGGCGTTGATCTTGGCGTCGGGAGCGGTCTTGGCGACCGGGTCGATGGCGCTGATGACGTCGTCGATCATCTCGACGATCAAAGGCATCTTGTCTTCCTTCAGGCCGCGGGTGGTGATGGCAGGTGTGCCGACACGCAGACCGGAGGTGAGGAACGGCGAACGGCTGTCGAACGGCACCATGTTCTTGTTGACGGTGATGTCGGCCAGCACGAGGGTGTTCTCCACCATCTTACCGGTGATCTCCGGGAACTTGCCGCGGAGGTCGATCAGCATGGAGTGGTTGTCAGTACCGCCGCTGATGACCTGGTAGCCCTTGTCGATGAAGGCCTGGGCCATGACGGCAGCGTTCTTCTTCACCTGGAGGATGTACTCGAAGTACTCGTCGGTGAGGGCCTCGCCGAAGGCCACAGCCTTGGCGGCGATGACATGCTCCAACGGTCCGCCTTGGATGCCTGGGAATACGGCGCTGTTGAGCAGGGCGCTCATCATCTTCACCTCACCCTTCGGGGTGGTACGGCCTTGCGGATCCGGGAAGTCTTCGCCCATGAGGATCATGCCGCCGCGGGGACCACGGAGGGTCTTGTGGGTGGTGGTGGTCACGATGTGGCAGTAGTCCAAAGGATCGTTGAGGATGCCCTTGGCGATCAGACCGGCGGGGTGGCTGATGTCGGCCATCAGGATGGCACCGACTTGGTCGGCGATGTCACGCATGCGGGCATAGTCCCAGTCGCGGCTGTAGGCAGAAGCGCCGGCCACGATGAGTTTCGGCTTGCACTCGAGGGCGATCTTCTCCATCTCGTCGTAATCGACGCGACCGGTCTCCTTGCTGACGTGGTAGGCCACGGGCTTGTAGAGCATACCGGAGGCGTTCACCGGGCTGCCGTGGGAGAGGTGGCCGCCGTGCGACAGGTCGAGGCCCATGAAGGTGTCACCGGGTTGCAGGATGGCCTGCATCACAGCCATGTTGGCTTGGGCGCCTGAGTGAGGCTGCACGTTGGCGAAGTTGGCATCGAACAGCTCGCAAGCGCGGTCGATGGCCAGCTGCTCGCTTTGGTCAACGATTTGGCAACCGCCGTAATAACGCTTTCCGGGATAACCCTCGGCGTATTTGTTGGTCATGACAGAACCCATGGCTTCCAGCACTTGCTCGCTGACAAAGTTTTCCGAAGCGATGAGCTCGATTCCGTGCATCTGACGCTCTTTCTCTTGGCGAATCAGATCAAAGATTTTCTCGTCTCTTTTCATTAATTTAAAGATTTGATATTTAAAGATTTAAAGATTCAATTTATTCTGACTTCTGACTTCTTTATTCTTCATTAGGATCAAATTCGTCCGACCATTCGTCGGTCTTCACCAGTTCTCCGTCAACCCACTCGTATTTCTCGTAGGTTCGGTATTGCACACCGTCCATCCACTCGCGGTAGTTGCTGGTGATGCTTTGGTCAACGATCCATGGATTGAAGATGTTGCTGTAGTTGGGGACATTGACAAAAACGCCTTGTTCCTTGTCCCATACATAACCTTCGTAGGAGACGTTCCCATAACCGTCCCATACACCCAGGCAGATCTGCAGATCCGGCGTTCCGTCGAAATTGATGTCCTCTTCTTCGATCCTTCCGCCTCCATTCTCTGGGAAAAAGACGGGTTCCATGGGATAGGAAAGTACGAAGGCCACGGAATCGAGGGTCCCGTCGGCGGTGGTGTAGAGGAGGGTGGCCTCGTCGGTTTCACCATATTCATTGAGTGTTCCGTAGTGGATGGCTCCCCATTGGATGCCTTCACGTTGGGGGATGCTTTTCGGAGTCTTGTCTTGCTTTGTCGTCGGTTTTTCTCCGCAGGAGACCAACACAAGCAGGGAAACGATGAGGAGGAAATAGAGGTGTTTCATATGGCGGCGCATAATTTGTGCAAAGATGCGAAATATTTACGAGGTACGAAAACAATTCTCGTTTTTTATCCTTCCCTGTTTCATTTTTTTCTTTTCATTTCGTCATATCTGGTATATTAATTGTAATTTTGAACCTTGTTGTAAAATCCAATCAAATACTAACCATAAAAACTTAGCATGATGAAAAAAGCTATCTTACTCGGTGTTTTGGCTTTCTTTGCCATTAATGTAATCACCATTCAAACGGCTATCGCTCAAGCAGAAAAACCAAAAAAAACAGTATCATCTCATCCAAGAGAAGCAGTATCTTCTCATTCAAATCCAAACCTTGAAAAGGCCAGGGGGATTCTATCCACCATGACCAAAGAAGAACGCAAGGTAAAATGGGAGAAACTGAGTAAAGTATCACCAGAATTGCGCACAACATTGGACCAATGTATGCTTGATTTGTTGAATGAAGAATTTGGAGTTTATCGCCCTGCCCTTGGTAATGGCAGAGTTAAGGCTAAACAAGATAATGCGCTGGAAGCACAAGTCGAGCAACTATTGGCCGAGAAGAGCCCTGCCGAGCGCCAAAATCTTTGGAGGTCGTTGACGAGTAAAGCAAAAAGACGCAGTTATTCACTGACAGACAAAGAAAGAATCATGCTTCGATTGCTGAACAAGGAGTTCAAGAAGTAGCGGATTCTTTTTGTGAATCTCAAAAAGGCTGGAAGAGATTCCGGCTTTTTTTGTATATTTGCTTCAGCAATCTCATTTAATCCCATGATAACTCCAAGGTCCTATACAAGAGGGAGCATCCTTCATTCGGTTTTGCTTCTTCTCGCTCTTATCGCTTGTCAGCCGAAAAGCACAAACAAACGGGAGGCCATCGATTATTCCGACACCACCTACTGGTACGCACGTGGCCACTTCTCCGCTCCCTTTGGAGCGGAGCCAGGGGAGCGGCCTGAGAAGCCAGCCGACCTCTTCTATGTCTATCCCACCGTAAGCACCATCGCTTTTGCCGACAACGACGCCTCTTGGTTTGCCGACATCACCTTGCCCGAAGTGCGGGAGGAAGCCAACGGCAACCAGCGGTTCAACAAGATGCTTTATGGCGAGTACAATTTCTATGCGCCCTATTACCGTCAGATGATCTTCGAGGCGTACCAGCAGCCGGCCGACACCCTGGCGAAGCTGGCCCAGTTTGCCGCTGCCGATGTCAACGACGCCTTCCAGTATTACATGGCCCATTTCAACCAGGGTCGTCCCTTCTTCCTGATGGGCCACAGCCAAGGCTCGCAGATGCTCATCGAATTGCTGAAGCATGGCATGACCGACGCGCAGCGAAAACAGATGGTGGCCGCCTATTGCATCGGCTATCATGTCACAGCGGAGGAATTGGCCGCCTATCCCGAAGCCCTAAAGCCCGCCACGGACAGCTTGATGCCGGGCTTGGTCATCTTCAACTCGGTGACGGATACGTCGGCGATCGGCATGGTGTCGAAAGGCGATGTGGTCGGCGTCAATCCCACCACTTGGTCGATGGCAACCGACACGGTTCCTGCTGACTTCCATCTTGGCATGGCCAAATACAACGATGCCCGCGACAGCGTGTTGATCGTTCCTTGCCCGACCAGGACCTTCTTGTATGAGCATACCACCGTCTGTCCCGACCTCGATCCCGAGATGGTCTTCATCCCTGCCTACGAGGCGATGTTCCCGAAGGGCAACCTCCACTTCGCCGACTCGTGGCTCTTTGGCGGAAACGTCCTGGAGAACATGCGGTGCCGATTAAGTCATTGGAATCCATAACGAATCTATAACGAATCTTTGATCATGCTATGAAAAACTGTCTCCTTAAAACTGTTTTCCTCATCGGATTGTCCTTTTTGATGCTTCCTTCCCTGAAGCTTCATGCCCAGGAAGCCGACAACCAATTCACTCTGAACTTCAACGTCCTCGAACGCGGCGAGTTGCGCTATGGCGAGTTCCGCGAGGAAGACGAGACCCTGGAAGGCCTGTCGCATTTCGTGCTGGGCCGTTACCGCCTGACGGCCAACTATAGCCGCTCTTGGCTGGAGGCGAAGGTTTCGTTGCAACAAGCTGGCACTTGGGGCATGGCCGGAGGCTCGTTCAGCCTCAACGAGGCCTGGGTCAAGATGAAATCCGAGAAAGGCTGGTTCGCCCAGCTCGGCCGACAGATGCTTGCCTACGACGACGAGCGTATCATCGGCACCAACGACTGGTCGGTGACCGCCCCCACCCACGATGTGCTGCGGATGGGCTACGAAAGCAAGCAACATAAAGTACACCTGCTCCTGGCCTATAACCAGAACCCCGACAACATGAACGGCAACACCTATTACACCGGCGGCAACCAGCCCTATAAGTCGATGCAGACGCTGTGGTATCACTTCAACACCTCCCAGTCGCCGTTTGGCGCCTCCTTGCTGTTCATGAACATCGGGATGCAAAAGGACGAAGATGAACCGATCGATCCCCAAACGTTCTTCCAACAGGTGGCTGGCACCTACCTCTCCTACAAGCCCAAACACTGGTCGGCCGAAGGCTCCTTCTACTACCAGATGGGACGCGAAGAGCACGGCCTTCCCTTGGACGCCTTCATGGGCAGCGTGAAAACGGAAGTCAAACCCAACGACAGCTATTCGATCTATGCCGGCTATGACTACCTGAGCGGCGACCGCTATTTCGCAGTGCCGCCCGAAGGAGGCGTTGGGATGGTCTATCACGACAAAATCCGGGGCTTCAACCCGATTTACGGCTCCCATCATCAGTTCTACGGCGCCATGGACTTCTTCTACATGAGCACCTACGTCAATGGGTTCACCCCGGGTCTGCAGAATGCCTATCTCGGCGGCAAGTACCGGCCGGTCAAGGAACTGACCCTCGACGCCTCAGTGCATTACCTGGCCATGGCAACCACCTTGCCTGACGTGGACAAAACGTTGGGACAGGAAATTGAACTGTCGGCCAATTACGCCGTTACCAAATACTTTACCGTGGAAGCCGGCTACTCCTACTTGCATGGCACCGAGACCATGCAGTACCTGAAGCGCGTCTCCGACGGCCAACGCCTCCACTGGGCCTACCTGATGCTCGTCGTCAATCCCAATATCTTTTCCACCACTTGGAACGACAAAAAATAATTTCTTATTTTTGCGCCCAAATTAATCTAGCATCCGATGAAGAATTTTGTTGAAGAACTCCGCTGGCGCGGAATGCTGGCTCAGATGATGCCAGGCACGGAAGAACTCCTCCAGAAAGAAATGGTGACGGCCTACCTGGGCACCGACCCGACTGCCGACTCACTCCATATCGGTCACCTCTGCGGCATCATGATGCTGCGCCACCTGCAACGCTGCGGCCACAAGCCCATCATCCTCGTGGGCGGCGCCACCGGCATGATCGGCGACCCCTCGGGCAAGAGCCAGGAACGCAACCTGCTCAACGAAGAGACGTTAAGGCACAACCAAGAGTGCATCAAGAAACAGGTGGCCAAGTTCCTCGATTTCGAGTCTACGGCCCCCAACGCCGCCGAGATGGTGAACAACTACGACTGGATGAAGGACTTCACCTTCCTCGACTTCGCCCGTGAGGTGGGCAAGCACATCACCGTGAACTACATGATGGCCAAGGACAGCGTGCAGCAACGCCTCAACGGCACCGCACGCGATGGCCTGAGCTTCACCGAGTTCACCTACCAGCTCCTGCAAGGCTACGACTTCCTCTGGCTCTACCAGCACAAGAACTGCAAGCTGCAGCTGGGTGGCAACGACCAGTGGGGCAACATCACCACGGGAACGGAGCTCATCCGCCGCACCCTGGGCTTCGAGAACGAGGCCTTCGCCCTGACCTGTCCCTTGATCACCAAAGCCGACGGCAAGAAGTTCGGCAAGACCGAGAGCGGCAACATCTGGCTCGACCCGAAACGTACCACGCCTTACAAGTTCTACCAGTTCTGGCTCAACGTCAGCGACGAAGATGCCGAGAAGTACATCAAGATCTTCACTTCCCTCGACAAAGAGACCATCGACGCCTTGATCGCCGAGCACCAGCAGGATCCGGGTCGCCGCGTGTTGCAGAAGCGTCTGGCCGAAGAAGTCACCGTGATGGTCCACTCGCAGGAAGCCCTTGACGCTGCCATCGAAGCCTCCAACATCCTCTTCGGCAAAGCCACTAAGGATGCCCTGGTGAAGCTCGATGAGCAGACCTTCCTCGATATCTTCGAAGGCGTCCCTCAGGAGCATGTCAGCCGTGCCGATCTCGAAGTCGGCATCCCGATCGTCGATTTCCTGGCGGTCAACACGCAGATTTTCCCCTCCAAGGGCGAGGCCCGCAAGATGGTGCAGGGCAACGGCGTGAGCGTCAACAAGGACAAGGTCACGCTCGATAAGGTGATGAATGCTGGCGACCTCATCGACGGCAAGTACATCCTCGTGCAGAAAGGCAAAAAGAACTATTATCTGGTGGTGGTGGAATAACGCCCCAGGGTGAGCGGCTGCAAACAACGTTTCAACGGCCATTTTCCCCATTTCATCCAGTTGTTTTATGACAGAAACTCAGGTTTGTTTAACTTTGCATCATGATCAAGCGAAAAAACAAACCTGAGTTTCTGTCGTTGAAGACGATCCTGTTGCTCTCCTTGGGCATCAGCGTGGGCTTCCATGTCCTCTTCACCATCTCCGCCTTCTTTGGGAACACCCTTTTCTTCCCGGAGATCAAGCAAGATCCGCAAAGACATTTCCATATCTGGAGAATCCTGCTGTTCACTGCCTGCAATTTCGTGCTGGTCTTCCTGCTGTTCCTTTATAACCGTAGGATCTTCAGCGTGGATTTCAAGAAAAAGGGGATGCGGGTGTTCTTCCTGATTTTCGGTTCGGTGCTGATCACCACGGTGCTGAGTCTGTCCTTCACCTTGGTGCCGGAACTGATCCAGCCTGGCGATCTCCGTCCGGATATCATGGCGCGTTTCATCCGAAACGGACTGATGCGCGACTTCTCGTTCATGGTGGTGGTCCTGCTGGTCACCAAGTTGCTGCATACCTTGTACGAAAGAAACAACATTGCGGTGGAAAACGAAGCCTTGCGGGCAAAAAACGTCATCACCCACTACGAGGCCTTGAAGAGTCAGATGGATCCCCATTTCATGTTCAACTCCCTGAACACCCTGCAGTCGCTCATCGGAACCGATGCCGAGCGGGCGCAGCGTTATGTACAAGAGCTCTCCCTGGTGCTTCGGGCCACACTGCAAAACAAGGAGGTGGTCACCTTGGAACAGGAGCTTCAAGGTGTGCAGGCCTATTGCAGCCTGATGCAGATCCGTTATGGCGACAACCTGCATTTTGATTTCAAAATCGATCCGAAATATCATGATTACCAGGTACTTCCGCTTTCAGTGCAAGGACTGGTGGAGAATGCCATCAAGCACAATGTCATCAGCGGAAAACAACCGCTGCAAGTGAGCATCGTGACCACCGAGGAGCCTTGTTTGAAGGTGTCGAATCCCATCCAACCCAAGATCACGGTGGAAGCGGGCAATGGCATCGGACTGGCGAACCTCACGGAACGCTATCAGTTGAAGTGGAACAGAAACGTGGAAATTGTCAACGACGGGACCACCTTCGAGGTGGTGCTGCCGCTTGTTGAACCTAATGCATAACACCATGAAAGCCATCATCATCGAAGACGAAAGTGTTGCCGCACAGGCACTTCAGTCGCTGATTCAGGAGATTGACCCTGATATTGAGATTGTTACCATCCTCGAAACCATTGAGGAGAGTGTCGAATGGTTTGAGGAGCAGCCGCATCCGGATTTGGTTTTCATGGACATCCATCTGGCCGACGGCTCTTCGTTCGCCATCTTCGACAAGGTGGAGATCACCTGCCCGATCATCTTCACCACTGCCTACGACGAATACGCTTTGAAGGCCTTCGAGGTCAACAGCATCGACTACCTCCTGAAGCCAATCAATAAGGCCGATTTGGGACGGGCATTGAATAAGTTTCAGCATCTTACCGCTGCGGCCAAAGAGCAGGAAAAGGTTTCGTTGGAAGGACTGCTGGCGCAGATGGGTGCGGCTAAGAAGAAATACAAGACTTGCTTTTTGATTCCCGAACGGGATAAACTCATCCCATTGGCTACCAGCAACATCGCCTATATTTATATCGATACCAAGACGGTGAAGGCGATCGCCATGGATGGGCATACCTATTACCTCAACCAGACGTTGGACGACATCATGGCGCAGCTTGACCCGGAGCAGTTCTTCCGCGCTAACCGTCAGTTCATCATCTCCCGTGCCGCCGTCAAGGACCTCTCGGTGTGGTTCGGCAACAAGCTCGCCGTCAACCTCACCGTCCCCGTCCCGGAGAAAATCATCGTCAGCAAGGCGAGGGTAGGGGAATTCAAGACCTGGTTCGCGGAATAGCCACGCTTTGCGTCATTGCGAGGACCGCGAGCGTAGCGAAGCGGGACGTGGCAACCCAACCTGACTCAAAATAGCTGTGACAGTTCAGGTTGGATTGCTTCGGCCAAAGGCCTCGCAATGACGTAATCACTGGTGTTTTAAATAAAAATACTATCTTTGCGGAACTAATCCATCACAGAAATGAAAATCGTCTTTCTCGAACCCCTTGGTCTCAAAACCAATATCATTGAAGAAGCCTGTGCTGATCTGAGAAAGCAAGGCCACGAAGTCGTGATCTATCCCGACCGTAACGAAAACCTCGACGAGCTGATCCGCCGTGCCCAGGATGCGGAGGTGGTCATCGAAAGCAACATCCCTTTGCGGAAGAACTTTCTTGACGCCTGTCCCAAGTTGAAGATGCTCTCCATCGCTTTCACTGGCCTGGACCATATCGATATGGAAGAATGTCAGCGTCGCGGCATCATCGTGAAAAATGCGGCCGGTTATTCCACAGAGGCTGTGGCAGAACTGGCCATCGCCATGATGATCGACGTGTATCGCAAGGTGCTGGAGAACGACCGCATCACCCGCGAGTGCCAGCGTAAGGGCATCATGCCGGGCCGTGAGATCGGCGGTAAGACCGTCGGCATCATCGGCATGGGCAACATCGGCCAACGGGTAGCCAAGCTCCTCAATGCCTTTGGCTGCAAGGTGCTGGCTTGGAACCGCACTCCGAAAACCGTGGAAGGCGTGACATTCGTCGATAAAGAAACACTCTTGAAGGAATCCGATATCGTCACCCTGCACATCGCCTTGAACAACGAGACCCGCGACTTCATCACTGCCTCCGACTTGAAGTTGATGAAACCCACAGCCATCCTTATTAATACTGCACGCGGGCCGGTCGTCAACGAGCAAGCGCTCGCCGATGCGTTGCAATCGGGTTGGATTGCCGGTGCTGCCACCGATGTGTATGGCACCGAGCCACCCTTGAAACAGGACAATCCCTTGTTTGACGCACCCAACCTGGTGATGCTGCCCCACATCGGCTTTGCTACCGAGGAGGCGTTCCGGTTAAGATTAGGGATTGTGATCAAGAATTTGGAGTGTTTATCTTAAATAGGAAGCATCATCAAAAACTACGACGGCCTGTTGCAGTATTTCCACTTTCCGTGGGCCAGGTATGGTAAAACATCTTGTTGCCGGAACAGACCAGCATCTGTGCCACAATGTTTTCGTAGAGATATCCCCCAATACTGGTTTTTTCTTTTCCTCAAATTTTTTTCGCCCCAATTTCCCAAAATTCTCAAATTTTTGAATGCTGGATTTCCCAAAATTCTCAAATTCTTGAACAAATAGTTTCCTGTTATATATTACGGAACTTCTTGATCCAATCCGTGAAAATAGCTTTGGGCAACCTTGGATTAATATTCATGAGGCGCTCTAACCGCAGCGCCATCTCATTGCCTGTTAATAAGCCTTCATCGACAAAATGCTCGGCGAGATAGAGGATGCCAGATACCATTACGCCCTCGTCTTCAGCGTGATTACGTAGCTTGCGGTCGCCAGTGAGCATACGGTAGTTGTTGTCTTTGGCGTATTTCAGTACCGCACAGTCTGTGATTGTCAAGTTGGTTTTGCCAGCGAACTTGCTGTAGAAAGAGAATAGGCTTAAGGCATCTTTTCCATTGAACGAAAACACTTCCAAATCACCATTTTCCACCATCTGGTCGATATTAGGGTGGGTGAATGACGATCGATGTAATTCCGCCATCACCAAGTCCACCGTGTGGAAATGAATTGCCGACATGGCCGCCAATTCAAGGATTCCTGCAGAATCCATGTCAATAAGAATCTGAGTGTCACTAACAACGATCTCCATGTCACGAAAGGGTTGTTTGAGCGTTTACCTTGTCGATTGAACTATCAAGCAAACTTGCAGCTTTCGAGACGGAAATCATACTATCTGCCAGCGCTTTGTAAACCAGTCGTTCAAAGCGCGATGACAGTTCCTTTGGATAGGCGCTTTCTTGGACGCGCCGCTTTAGTTCGGAGTTGCGATTCATCTCGATACACAATGCGCGATGGGTGCTTTCGGAGATAATGCCTATTTGTTTGGCTTTCACTAATATGGCATCCACAGAAATGCCAAAGCCATTCTGTATGAGTTTTAGCTCTTTCCACGAAAGGTTTTTTCGATGTTCACCTAGTAACGATTTTAGCACCGCCGAAGGCAGTAGCACTTCATTAGCAAACACGTTGCACAGCCTCTCCACATCGGCACTTTCATCAAAAGTCAGTATCAGATGTGCCAGCTCGTGGAAAAGGGTCAATCTTCGGCGCTCTGAAATGAGATTCTTGTTCAACACAATCACAGGCAGCCCCAAATTCTTCACGCAACTGCCGTCGAACTTGGTGTCTGTTTCAATCTCAATGACCTTTATGCCATTGCTTTCCAGTACCTCAATGGGGGTTGAAATACAGTCGATGCCCAGATTCAAATCCTGACGGAAACGTGCTCCCATTGACCTTGCGTCGTTTTCGGTTTGTAGAGGCACATTGTCGTATGAGAGATTGAATTGTGCGCTGTCGTGTGTGATGGACTCAATCTCCACGTATTTCTCTATAGACAGAGCGATGCTTTCTTTGATAGCTTTCTCTTTTTTGGCAGGCAGGCTCGACCTTTTGCGAAATTCGAAACTGTTGAGATCGATATTCAGTGTGAAAGGTCTGAAGAAATAATCCACATCAAAGTCCAAAGCTTCGGCTAAGGCGATAAGATTCTGGCTCGATGGAAGCATTTTCCCTGTCTCATATTTGGCAATGGCATTTGGGGAGATCTTTCCGTCTAGCAGCGAACACAATGCTCTTTGTGAATAACCTCGAATGGTTCTTGCGTTTATAAGTCTCTGTGCAAAAGTGCTTTCCATGATAATCTTTTGTTTGAATTGGTGTGCAAATATACAAAAAATATTATAATTTGCACACTAAATATTGTTTTTTGCCAATGACAAAACAATTTGGCGGATAATAAAAATGCATTTTTCATGATTGCGGCTGCCGTGGTAGGACAGCCATACAGCACATCGGGACAATTTCAATCCCAGGTCTGTTATTGTCATACTGTTGCTGGTTATCGTACATCTTTTCTAATTTGTTCCTTCATTTCTTTCCATCGGTATCTTCTGGTATTGTTTATCTCCATTTCCGATAATGCACAATCAATCATATCCAAAAATGTATTATCTATGCCTTCTTTAATACTTCTTAATGATTCTTTTGTATGAGGTGATTCTGAAGTGACCAATTCAATAATTCCAGATACATCACGTTGTTTCTTCATTTGATCTAATTTAAATTCGTACACTTTCATCAAATCTTCTCTAATAGAAATATCCAAAGTTCTCAAAACAAAGCTGAAGTTAGTTAATTGAGGAATTTTGTTTCTACGGAAATCTTCAACAAATTTCCCGAATCTATTATTCCGTATTTGGCAATAATCCATTTGCGAAAGAACTCCTAAACTTGTATGGATGTCTGATATTTGAGGTTGTAAAAATGAGTTGTTCAAATATTGATGAGGATTGTTAGTGACTCTCTTAATGTCTGAAAGGATGAAAAGTAGTTTTATATAAATCAAACTCAAATTATAATAAAATAAGTCTTCATTCTCTCTTTTTTGATGGATGTATCTAACGTATTCACAAAGCATTACAACAGTAGAACTTCCAAAAACGCCAATTAGAACTGCAGCAATCCATTCTGCCATTCGGGAATCGTTAAACATTAACCAAAACGAAATAACCCCAGTGACAATTAATAATGCTAATGACACCCAGAAAAAGACTTTTATTGTTAAAACTGTTAGTTTCATTATATGGTTTTAATTACGCACAATGCAATCTGCAATCTGCTCTTGTTTGATTTAAAACTGAAAGGAGGGGTCACCATTTTATATTATTCACATCAAAGTCGTATTTTAACTCACCAGAAGTAGTAATATATCCATAAGGACGACATTCAAAACGATAAATATCGTACTTTTTTTCCAAAATACTACATTTTCCCAATTTAGTTATTTTTTTAATAAAATTTGGACGGTCCTTATTAACTTCCATTAATGATTCACACAGTTGCTTATATCCTTCATAGGGGATGTGTAAATAACAATTGTTCCAATTGTTTTTGTAATACTTGCACGCCATGCAACTTATGAAATAATCAAGCATGCCAGGAACTTTCCAAGTATCAAAATCCTCGTCAGTAAACATGGGTATTAGTTGAAAACTAAAAGAGTGATAGTTGACTGTAGTTGGTGCTGTCGCGTGGTATCTTTCAATTGAGATTTCACCTTTGGGATAGTATTCAAAAACAGAATCCATATCTTCAATTTCTTCTTTTTTTACAATTTGAGACACACTATAAATGCTTTTTTCCTCCTCAACATCCAAGTTCAACACTTTGGCTAATCTCTCAAAATCGCACTGGGTGAATGCATGGCATATCTTGTGTTCATACACTGCCACTATAATATCACGGTCATCTTCTGGAATTCTTACTTTGCAACATCCATTATTAAAAAAACCATCAAGACGAATATTTTTCGAAAATTTAGCAATAAGGCTATAATCCTCCAAATAATATAAGGCGTTATTGAAAAAAACTCTATCTTCTCCTATTTCAACCGCTGTCATTACTTTAAGAATATCCATTGACACAATAAGATCCTTGCGTTCTTCACTATTCAGCCGTATCCCATTTTCATCATATATCTCATGAATAACCGTCATTGTTTCATACTCGGTGTCGCGATCTTGCCCAGGAAAGGTTGTGTAATTAAATCGATGCTCACCTAAAGAAATATAATAACCTCCAAATATACGAATCAAAGTGTTGTTAGTGGAAAGCACTTCATTATTATCTCTATCAATTAAATAGAACATATTACCACTATGGACTAAAGCGATACCCTTACGACGATTACTAATAGTTCCGACACGCTTTTGCGTGACATAATAATCTATCCAGCCATTTTCATGTTCAACTTTGTCAATGGACAAAGCATTCTTGTACTTCCAATAATTGAAGGGAGTATTCTTGTGTTGTTTGGCAACCAGAGTCTTTATTATAATTTCTTCCTTTTTATTAATCATGAAATTGATATAGTTCAAGGTCAAATTATCTCGTTAGCAAAACGAATAAGATAGTATTCATTGGATTATTCGTCAAAGCACTCTTGTGTGGGCAGACATATTGGAACAGAAAAACTGACTCTATTGATTGTTGAGTTTGTTGCGGGATTTACAATAATACCTGATTGACTACATTCCCTGGGCGCCATTGTTATTCCATCGCAAACTTGACGAATAGTCTCTTTTATGAACACGCTAATATCCATGCCATTTTGTACTTAAAGAATTGAATACTGCAAAAATATGCAATTATTCGAATAGATGCTAGTATAAAGAAAAACGGCGCGTCCTAAGACGCGCCGTTTTCTGTTGTCCGAAAGGAAATTCTGTCTTCTTCCTTCTGTCTTCTGACTTCTAAAAGAAGTTATTTCCCTTCGCTGAGCTTCTTGTAGCCTTCGTAGCGGAGTTTGGCGAACTGCTCGGTCTTGGCGAACAGTTCCTTGGCCTCCTCGGGGAAGGTCTTCAGCAGTGAGTTGTAACGGACTTCACCCATGATGAACTTCTGGAAGTCGGCCCAGTTGGGTTCCTTGGAATCCAGATGGAAGCCGTTCTTGCCTTCCTCTTCCTCGGTGGGGTTGAAGCGCCAGAGGTGCCAGTAACCGCAGTCGACGGCGAGCTTCTCTTCCATCTGGGAGTGGCCCATGCCGATCTTGATGCCGTGGTTGATACAGGGGGCGTAGCAGATCACCAGTGACGGGCCTGGATAAGCTTCAGCTTCCTTGATGGCCTTGAAGTACTGGGCTTGCGAAGCACCCATGGCGACCTGAGCCACATAGACGTAGCCGTAGCTCTTGGCGATCATACCGAGGTCTTTCTTGCGGACCTTCTTACCAGAGGCAGCGAACTTGGCGACAGCACCTGCAGGCGTAGCCTTACTGGACTGACCGCCCGTGTTCGAGTAAACCTCGGTGTCGAGGACGAGGACGTTGACGTCTTCGCCGCTGGCCAGCACGTGGTCGAGACCGCCGAAGCCGATATCGTAAGCCCAACCGTCACCACCGAAGATCCACTGGCTCTTCTTGGCGAGGAAGTCCTTGTTGTCCAATAGTTCTTGCTCGAGAGCGCAGCCGTGGCAGGGGCAAATCTTGCTACCAGCAGCCTTGGCATCCTTGGCTTCTTGCAGCTTCTGGGCTGCCACTTCGGCACCATAGAGTTTCTTGCCCTCTCCGTTCCAGAAGTCGATGCAACCGTCGATAGGCATAATGGCCTTCTCGAGAGCAGCGACGAATTCGTCAGTAGCCTTGCGGTTGGCGACCGTGTCGTTATAGGTATCCAACCACTTCTGGGTGGCTTCCTTCATCCAGTCGAACACGGTGGTGTTGATCAGCTCTTCAGCCTTCTTGCGGAGACCTTCGCGGATCTTGCGGGCACCCGTGGCCATACCGAGACCATACTCGGCGTTGTCCTCGAACAGGGAGTTGGCCCATGCCACACCACGACCGCTGCGGTAGTTCTTGCAGTAAGGCGTTGCAGGAGCAGAGCCGCCGTAGATGGAGGAGCAACCGGTAGCGTTAGCCACCATCATGCTCTGACCGAACAGTTGGGTGATGGTCTTGATGTAAGGCGTCTCACCGCAGCCGGCGCAGGCACCGGAGAACTCGAACAGCGGCTGTGCGAACTGGCTGTTCTTCACATTGGCGTACTTGTCGATGAGTTCGTCCTTGTAGGTGACCTTCTTTTGACCGTACTCCCAGTTCTTGGCCTCGTCGAGTTGGCTTTCGAGCGGTT
>JAEFAE010000018.1 GCA_016291135.1 Bacteroidales bacterium | reverse complement strand
TGCTGCACTTCCGCGGCACGACGGACGTGAACGAGAGCGCCTACAGCGTGAGCATGTACCCGAACCCGACGAAGGACGAGGTCATGATCAATGGCCGTGAGATCGAGACGGTGAAGGTGTACAACGCGCTGGGCCAGCTGGTGTACATGGAGGAATGCGGCAGCGCCAACAACGTGGAGCTGCACCTCAACGGCCTGAGCGCCGGCGTGTACACGGTCAACGTGCGGATGGCCAACGGCCAGCAAGCCAACACCATGATCGTGAAGCAATAACGATCGGATGGATGTCGGAGGTCGCTAGCGACCTCCGACAGACGTCAACAAAAAAAGCCACCGGATTTCCGGTGGCTTTTTTTTGTCCTGGGGTTTGCAACCCCGGCTACCGATAGCCGACCCCCACGGGGTCGTTCCGATTAAACCATTGGGGGTCGTTCCGATTAAACCATTGGGGGTCGTTCCGATGAACCCCGTAGGGGTTCCCTGTCGGTAGCCCACGGTTGAAAACCGTGGGCTACAGGTTTATTTTAAATATTGATCCAACCAATGGTAGAACCGGCGTTGCCAGAGCACGCCGTTCTGTGGCTTCAGCACCCAGTGGTTCTCATCGGGGAAGTAGAGGAACTCGGCATCCAAACCGCGCAGGATGGCGGCATTGTAGGCCTGCATGCCCTGGGTGAAGCAGATGCGGTAGTCGAGGCCGCCGTGGATCACCAAGATGGGCGCCGTCCACTTGTCGACAAAGAGGTGGGGCGAGTTGGCGTAGGTCTTGCGAACGGTGGGGTTGCTCCAGTCCCAGTAAGGGCCGCCGAGGTCCCAATTGACAAACCACATCTCCTCGGTCTCGAGGTACTGGGCGTCGAGGTTGAACATGCCGTCGTGGGCGATGAGGGCCTTGAAACGGCCGTCGTGGTGGCCGGCGAGCCAATAGACGCTAAAGCCTCCGAAGCTGGCACCCACGGCACCGAGGCGGTTCTCGTCGATATAAGGCTCTTTCTTGAGTTCGTCGATGGCGCTCAGGTAGTCTTTCATGCACTGCCCGCCATAGTCGCCACTGATCTCTTCGAGCCACTCCTGACCGAAGCCGGGCAAGCCGCGGCGGTTGGGGGCGACGACGATATAGTCGTTGGCGGCCATCATCTGGAAGTTCCAACGGTACGACCAGAACTGGCTCACCGTGCTCTGCGGTCCGCCTTCACAGTAGAGTAGGGCGGGGTATTGCTTGTTGGCATCGAAATGGGGCGGATAGATGACCCAGACGAGCATGTCCTTGCCGTCGGTGGTCTTCACCCAGCGTTCCTCCACCTTGCCCATGGTGAGTTGGGCAAAGATCTTGTCGTTGACGGTGGTGATCTGGGTGGCCTCGCCGTTAGTGGGATCCACGCTGAAGAGCTCCGTGGGATGACTCATCGACTGGCGTCCGGCGATGAGCTTGTCGCCGTTGCACTGCACGGAGATGTAGTTGTGTTGTCCTTCGGTCAGTTTCTTGATCGCGCCGTCCTCGAGGTTGAGGGCATAGAGCTGGTCGGTGGCGTAGGCGTCGCTGATGAAATAGAGGGTCTTGCTGTCGTCGGCCCAGCTGAAGCCGGTGCAGCACTGGTCGAAGCGTGCGGAGTAGTCGGTCTTCTCGCCAGTCTCGAGGTCCATCACAAAGAGGCGCTGCTTGTCGGACTCATAGCCGTCACGTTCCATGCTCTCCCAAGCCATGTACTTGCCGTCGGGGGAGATGACGGGGTTGAGGTCGTAGCCCATCATGCCCTCGGTGAGGTTCTTGCACTCGCCGCTCTGGATGAAGTAACGATAGATGTCGGTGTTGGTGGAGAGGGCATAGTCCTTGCCGACTTTCTTGCGGCAGCAGTAGACGAAGCTTTGTCCGTCGGGGAGCCACTGGACCTGTTCCATGCCGCCGAAGGGACGCACAGGGGCTTCCCACTGCTCGCCGGCCATGGCGTCGAACGAGGCCTCAATCTTGCCACTGCTGAAGTTACCCACAAAGAGGTGTCCGTAGGTGTCCACCCACTGGTCCCAGTGACGGTACATCAGGTCGTTGTTGATGCGTCCGGACGACTTGTCGAGGTCGGGGTAGAGGTCGGCCACGGTCTCCTTGAGCTTCACCTCTTTGGTGAAGAGCACCTGTGCGCAATCGGGCGAGTAGAGGAAGCCGTTGATGTCGTCGGCCTCATTGGAGACGCACTGGCGACCGGTGCCGTCGGGGTTGATCTCAAAGAGCTGCATCACGCCGTCGTCGTTGGGGGCGAGGAAGCCGATCTTCTTGCCGTCGGGGCGCCATTGTGGGCTGTATTCGCTTTGGTTGGCGTCGGAAAGCACGCGGTTGTCGGTGCCGTCGGCGTTCATAATAAACAAGGTGGAGCCGCTGCGGTTTTCCTCCACACTGTACCAGGTGACGTTGTACACGACTTGCTTGTGGTCGGGCGAGAGGCTGTAATCGCCGATGCGCCCCATCGACCAAAGCACCTCGGGGGTCATGATGTCGGATTGAAGGGTGAGCTCCTTGGGGCCGATCTTGTCTTTGCCCTTCGGCTCGGTCTCGGGTTTTTGTGTGTTGCATGACACAATGGAACACGTGATCATGGCAAACAGGAATAGGTTGTTTTTTCTCATGGTAAATAGATTTGGGAATTTGGCGTAAAAGTACGGAATTTTGTTATATTTGCATTGTTAATAAACAATAATCGGCTATGAATAAACGAATGAAGATGCTAGCGGTCATCATGCTAGTGGTGGCGGCATTCGCCGCGGGATGTACCCCCGAAGAAGAACCGGACAACGGAGGTGACAACAATGGTGGAAACAACAATGAATGGAGCCTGGATGGTACCGGCACCTATCAAGGTCACGCATACGTTGATCTTGGCCTGCCGAGCGGCCTCCTTTGGGCTACCTGCAACGTGGGTTCCAACACCCCTGAAGGTTACGGTGACTATTTCGCATGGGGCGACACCGTGCCCAAGACCATGTACAACTGGAGTACCTACAGGATGTGCAATGGCGATTTCGACGAACTGAACAAATACTGTTCTGATTCCAGATATGGCGTCAACGACTTCTCCGACACCCTCACCGTCTTGTTGCCTCAAGATGACGCAGCTACCTACAACTGGGGGAGCGGTTGGCGCATGCCCACAAAAGCAGAGTGGAAAGAACTGTATGACAACACGACGTACGATTGGAAGGAGGTTAACGGCGTGAGAGGCGTCCTTTACTATTCGAAAATAAATGGTAAAATGCTCTTCTTGCCTGGTGCTGGCAATTATGCTGACGACGGACATCACAATGTCAATGCCGTCTATTATCGTACGAGTTCGCTCTGCGTTGAAGTACCGTACGATGCCTGGAACTATGTCGTCATGGCAGACCAGTTCTACAAGGAATGGCGCTGCTGGGGTTACCCCATCCGGGCCGTGCGTGCTACTCGATAAACCGTTCCACTGTCATAAAACCTAGTTGGATTCGCCATGGTACAAATCTATTGCCGCAACACCAAGACTACCAAGAGCTTCCCCGAAGGCACGACCCTCCAGGAGATGCTGCCTGAGTTTGATTTCGATAAACCCTACGAGATCGTCTCAGCCCGTGTGAACAACGTGCCTCAGGGACTGAAGTTCCGGGTCTATAACAACCGCGACGTGGAGTATGTCGACGGCCGCGACCCGTCAGGGGCGCGTATCTACTTCCGCTCGCTCTGTTTCCTTCTGAGCAAGGCTGCCCGCGACGTGTTTCCCGGCTCCAAGATCTACATGGAGAACCCCATCTCCAACGGCTATTACTGCAACCTTCATAAGGCCGACGATGTGCCGGTGACGGACGACGACATCGAACGCATCCGTCAGCGGATGCAGGAGATCGTCAACAAGGACATCCCGTTCCACCGTCACGAGGTGCAGACCGAAGAGGCGGTGCGCATCTTCCGCGAAAGAGGCTACGAAGACAAGGTGACCCTCATCGAGACGAGCGGCCAGGTCTATATGGACTATTATACCTTGGGCGACACGGCGGATTACTATTATGGACGTCTGGTGCCCTCCGCCGGCTACCTCAAGCTCTGGGGGCTGGAGCGTTACTTCAACGGGCTGCTGCTTCGCGTGCCCGACCGGCACGACCCGAGCAGGCTGGCGCCGTTTGTGCCACAGCCCAAGACCTTCGAGATGTTCAACGAGAACCTGAAATGGAACATCATCATGGGACTCAACAACGTGGGCGACGTCAACAAGGCCTGCCAAAACGGTTTGGCCAGCGTGCTGATCAAGGTGTCGGAAGCCCTTCAAGAGAAGAAGATCGTCCAGATTGCCGAGGAGATCGACCGTCGCTTCCGCAACGACGGGGTGCGTGTGGTCTTGATCACAGGCCCCAGCAGCAGCGGCAAGACCACCTTCTGCAAACGGCTTAGCATACAACTGTTGGCATGTGGGTTGAAGCCGCTTTCGTTCTCAACGGACGATTACTTTGTCAACCGTGAGGATACGCCCAAGCTGCCCAGCGGCGCCTACGACTTCGACAACTTCGAGGCAGTGCAACACGAGATGCTGCAGCGCGACCTGCTGAAGCTGTTGGCAGGGGAGACCGTCGACATCCCGGAGTTCAACTTCGTGACGGGCCGGCAGGAGTACAAAGGAAAGAAGCTCCATCTGGACAGCAATACCGTGGTGCTGCTCGAAGGCATCCACGCTCTCAACCCGAAGCTGACCGACCATATCTCCGACACACTCAAGTTCCGGATCTTCATCAATACGCTGACGAGCACCTCGCTCGACGACCACAACATCATCCCGACCTACGACATCCGTCTGCTGCGCCGCATCGTGCGCGATTATAACAAAGGTGCGTTCACGGCCCGACAGACCATCGAGCAGTGGCCCAACGTCATCGCCGCCGAGGAGCAGTGGATCTATCCCTATCAGGAAAATGCCGACATGATGTTCAACTCCTCGTATCTGCTGGAGTTTGCCGTCATGCGCAACCACGCCGAGACGATCCTCTCCAGCGTGCCCAAGAACTGCAGGGCCTACACCGAGGCGCACCGCCTGCTGCATTTCATCCATTACTTCACGCCGGTGCCCGACAAGGAGATCCCGCAGACCTCTATGATCCGAGAATTCATCGCATAAAAAAAGACGGCTTCAAAAGCCGTCTTTTTTGGTAGCGGGAATGAGAATTGAACTCATGACCTCCGGGTTATGAATCCGACGCTCTAACCTGCTGAGCTATCCCGCCATCGTTCGGGGTGCAAAAGTACTACAATTTTTGTTTCCTGCAAGACTTTTCGAGAATTTTTTTTGGTATGGTTTTTGAATTGATACATTTTTTGTTCTTGCATCAAAAAAAGTCATACATTTGCACATCTTTAAACTGAAATAAAATGAAGAAACTTGTATTATTGATCGGCCTCCTCGTCATGGTGGTGGGGATGGCCCAGGCCCAAGATGCAAAAAGTATCAACAACGGACCTGAGATTGAATTTGAGAAAGTGGTTCATGACTATGGTGAGATCCCGTTTAATGGCAATGGAGAATGCGAGTTCCGTTTCACCAACACGGGCAACGAACCCCTGATCGTCCAGAAGCCGAAGTCGAGCTGCGGCTGCACCGTCCCGTCCTGGCCTAAGGAACCCATCCTGCCTGGCGAATCCGACGTGATCAAGGTGACCTACCGTACCAATAGGGTGGGTGTCATCAACAAATCGGTTACGGTGACCTCCAACGCCGTGAAAAACGGCACCGTGGTGCTCCGTATCAAAGGCAAGGTGCTGGAACAACCCACCGAGAGCATGCCTGAAAAAGAGACTGGCATCGTCAATCAATGAATCGATAACGAATTATAATACCCAAAGGAAGCTGTCTGTCTGGAAAGGATGGACGGCTTTCTCACTTTAAAAACATACAACATGCCTCAGATTTCGAACAAAGGATTGGAGCTGCCACAGTCGGCCATCCGTAAACTCGTTCCCTTCGCTGATGCCGCCAAGGAGCGCGGTGTCCATGTGTATCACCTCAACATCGGTCAGCCTGACATCGAGACGCCAAGCGGAGCCCTGAAGGCTTTGGCCGAGACCGCCAACAAGATGGCCGAAAGCCATGGCGTGCTGGAATATAGCCACTCGGCGGGTATACAGACCTATCGTCGTGCGCTGTGCAACTACTATCACCGTCATGGCATCGACGTCACCCCCAACCAGGTGCTCGTCACTACGGGTGGTAGCGAGGCTCTGCAGATGGCTTTCACCGTGTGCCTGAACCCGGGCGACGAGATCATCATCCCGGAACCGTACTATACCAACTATAATACCTTTGCCAAGCTTTGCGACGCCAAGATCGTGACCATCCCGAGCGACATTAAGACGGGATTCGCCTTGCCGCCCATCGAGGACTTTGAGAAGGCCATCACGCCCCGTACCAAGGCCATTATGATCTGCAACCCCAACAACCCCACGGGTTATCTCTACACCCATGAGGAGCTGCTCAAGGTGGCCGGCCTGGTCAAGAAGTACGACCTCTATCTGTTTGCCGACGAGGTGTACCGTGAGTTCTGCTACGACGGTCACAAGCACTTCAGCGTGATGCAGTTGGAGGGATTGGAACGCAACACCATCCTGTTCGACTCCGTCTCGAAGCGCTACAGCGCCTGCGGTGCCCGTGTGGGTTGCATGGTGACGCGCAACAGCGAGGTCTATGCCATCGCCATGCGTCTGGCTCAGGCCCGTCTGTCGCCGCCGAGCTTCGGCCAGATCTTTGCCGAGGCTGCCGTGAACACCCCGCAGGAGTACTTTGACAGCGTTTACAATGAGTACATCGCGCGCCGTAACGTCATCGTGGATGGCATCAACAAGATTCCGGGCTGCTACTGCCCGATGCCGAAGGGGGCCTTCTACACGGTCATCGACCTGCCCATCGACGACAGCGACAAGTTCTGCCAGTGGCTGCTCACCGACTTCAACTACAACGGTGCCACGGTCATGCTGGCCCCGGCCACGGGCTTCTATGCCGATCCCGAGAAGGGACGCCATCAGGCCCGTATCACCTACTGCCTCTGCATCGACGACCTGAAAGCCGCCATCAAGTGCCTCGAAGAGGCCTTGAAGGAATATCCTGGAAAGCTTCGCAAATAACAGGGTGGCACCCCGTTAGGGGTGTCCTGTCGGTTTACGCCCCAGCGTGGCGATCTGTCGGTAACACCCCGTTAGGGGTGCCCTGTCGGTAGCCACGGGGTTGCAAACCCCTGGGACAAAATCGTTAGGCGCCACCCTTCTCAGGGTGCGTACCAACCCCTCACCCCGTAGGGGTGTCCTGTCGGTAACCACGGGGTTGACCCTCGGGAAACCCCTGGGACAAAAACCATCCGATATTCTTCAATATATCAGATACCTCTCACGAACGGCCTTGAATGCTTCAAGGCCGTTTTTCCATGAAGCGCGGATCTCCTCCGCGCTTTTTCCGTTTTCAAGGTCGCGTTGAAGTTGGTTGTCGCCGGAAAGCAGACGGAAATAGTTGGTGAAGAAGCCCTTGTCCTTGAGCTGCTGATAGGCCTCGATGATCCATTCCAGCTGCAGCTGCCGCGGGTTGTCGGCAAAGGCGTGGGCGAAGTCGGTAAGGTCGCGTCCCCGGCAGCGTTGGCCTTCCAACAGGGGCTTGGAAGCGCCGCCTTTACTTTCGGGGGTGAACACAAAATCGCCTCGGAGGTTGGGATGGCCGAACACCTGGAAGGGCGTGTCGGTGCCTCGGCCGACGCTGACGATGCTGCCTTCGAAGAAGCAGAGGGTGGGGTAGAGATACACCGACTCCCAGTTGGGCAGGTTGGGCGAGGGCTTCACGGGCAGTTCGTAGAGGGCGTTGCGGTCGTAGCCGGCGATCGACACCACGGTGAGCTCGCAGTGGACGCCGTTCTTCAGCCATCCTTCGCCGTTCACCATCTTGGCATATTCGCCGATGGTCATGCCATACACCACCGGTACCGGGTGCATCCCCACGAACGACTGGTTCTCTTTCTGCAACACGGGGCCGTCGATGTAGAAGCCGTTGGGGTTGGGCCGGTCGAGGACGATCAGCGGGATGTCGTTTTCGGCACAGGCCTCCATCACGTAGGCGAGGGTGGAGATGTACGTGTAGAAGCGCACCCCCACGTCCTGAAGGTCGAAGAGCATCACGTCGAGGTCGCGCATCATCTCGGGCGTGGGTTTCTTGGTCTTGCCGTACAGCGAGGCGATCTCGATGCCCGTCCGTTCGTCTTTGCCGCTGTTGACCTTGGCGCCGGCGTCGGCGGCACCCCGAAAGCCGTGCTCAGGGGTGAAGATCCTTTTCACGGTGATGCCGGAGGCCAGGAGGGTGTCGACGAGGTGGGTGTCGCCCACGATGCTGGTTTGGTTGGCCACCACGCCCACGTTCTGGTCGGTGAGCAGACGGATGTAGTTCTCCGTGTCCTGCGCCCCGTACACATACTGTTCCTTGGGGATCAGTCGGAGGGAGGTTCCCTCATTCGGGGCGCTTCCTTCGGTGGCAGGGGCGTTTTGGGCGCATGCCGTGGCGGCCAGCAGACAAAACAGCAGGCCGGTCATCAAGATTTTTCGTGTCATCGCTTTTTATTTATTATTTTTGCAAAGTTAAACAATCTTCCCAAACCCCGCATGACTGGATACAAGTTCATTTCGAACCGCTTGTTCTCCCTCTCCAGGCAGCAGCTCTCCTCGACGGTGATGCGGCTGGCCGTGGCGAGTGTGGCGTTGGCCATCGCGGTGATGCTCATCTCGTTGGCGGTGGTGGTGGGCTTCAAGAACCAGATCCGTGCCAAAGTGGTGGGCTTTGTGGCCCCCATCCATATCCAGTCGCTCGACCGCAACGAGTCGTACGAGGAGCGGCCCTTCCGGATGGACGAGCGGCTGCTTGCGGCGCTCAACCGCACCGAGGGCATCCGCCATTACCAATGTGTGGCCGACAAGGCGGGTATGATCAAGACCGACGACGAGATCCAAGGCGTGGTGATGAAAGGGGTGGGGCCGGAGTACGACTGGTCGTATTTCGAAGGTGGCCTGTTGGAAGGGGCGGTGCCTCGCTATGCCGACAGCGTCCGTTCCGATGAGGTCCTGCTCTCGAAGGCGGTGGCCGATAAGATGCTGCTTGCGGTGGGCGACCCCGTCAGGGTGTGGTTCGTCGACGAAGACATGCAGGCCAGGGGACGCAAGTTCACGGTCAAGGGCATCTTTGAGACGGGCTTGTCGGAGTTCGACGAGCGCTACGTCTTCTGCGACCTGAACCAGATCCGTCGCCTGAACCACTGGGCCGACGACGAGACCGGCATGGTGGAGGTGTGGACCGACCGGCTCGACCAGGTGGATGCCGTCAACGAGAATCTGTATTTCAGCATCCCGCCCACCTTGGCCTCCTACACGGCGCGCGACAGCAATCCCCAGATCTTCGACTGGCTCGACCTCCTCGATACCAACGTGTGGCTCATCCTCACCTTGATGTTTCTGGTGGCAGGCATCACCATGATTGCCATGCTGCTGATCATCATCATCGAGAAGACCTCCACCATCGGCTTGCTCAAGGCCATGGGTGCCACCGACCGTTTTGTCCGTCGTGTCTTCATGCATCGCTCGCTGCGGATCCTCCTTATGGGCATGCTGATCGGTAACGCGATCGGCCTGGGCTTCTGTCTGGTACAGTATTACACCGGATTCATCCATCTGAACCCTGAGACGTATTACCTCTCCTCGGTGCCGGTGGAGCTGTCGCTGACGACGGTGCTGGCCCTCAATGCCGTGGCCTTGGGCGTGTGGATGCTCCTGCTGCTCATCCCTACCGGCATCATCAACCGCATCCGTCCGGCCCGTTCCATCCGCTTCGATTGAGATCCGATGGTGCCTGGGTTTGGACGCATGTCCTCCTGTAATTTAGATTGATTCTAAAATGCCATTTTCCCGCTCCATATCAATAAAAAGCCTTATTTTCACCGCTTCAAATGGTTACTCAAAAAAAACAACGATAAAGCAGCATGGAAAACTTTGTTATTGAACCGCTGAAAGGATACGGCGAAATACCTTTCGGGATGCCCTTGGACGACGCCGTGAAGGTGCTGGGCATGCCTGATTTTTATGAAGAGCTCAACGATATGGAGGAGACGGAGAACCGCTCCATCTATTATGAGTATGATGCCTTGGAGACCAACATCTATTTTGAGGGCATCACCAAGTCGGTGGCCGCCTGTTTCGAGACGGAGAACCCGAAATCGGTGCTCTATGGCACCAAGGTCTTCGACCTGAACCGCAAGCAGGTCATCGAGTTGATGCGCGAGAACGGCTTCTCCGAGTTGGAGGAGGAGGACGAGGATGGCGAGCACCGCATCTCGTTCGAGGACGCGCTGATCGATTTCTTCTTTGACGGAGAGACGATGACCGCAGTGAGCTGGGGCGTGCTGGTCGACGACCAGGGAAACATCATTTAGTGCTTCTTTAGCCTGGGGTGGAAATCCACCAAGGTTTCCCGCAACAATTCATCGGAGATATGGGTGTAGATCTCGGTAGTGCTGACGCTGGCATGGCCGAGCATCTGCTGTACGGCCAATAGGTTGGCACCGCCTTCGAGCAGGTGGGTGGCGAAGCTGTGTCGGAACGTGTGGGGGCTGATGGGCTTTTGGATGCCGTTGCGTTCGGCCAGTTCCTTTACGAGCAAGAACACCGTTTGTCGGGTCAGCCCGGTACCCCGTTGGTTCAAAAAGACCGTATCGGTGAATTTGGGTTGCGGCTTGATCTGCAACCGGGCGCCTTCAATGTACTGATAGAGGATCTTCAGGCTGCTGTCGCCGATGGGGACGAGCCTTTCCTTGCTGCCTTTGCCGATGATTCTCAGGAAGCCGTCTTTCCGATAGATGTTGCTGATTTGCAGCCCGATGAGCTCGGAAACGCGCAGCCCGCAACCGTACATCACCTCGATCATGGCCTTGTTGCGATGCCCGGTGGGTTGGCTGAGGTCGATGCTGTCGATCATCTTCTGGATCTCTTCCACACTCAGCACTTCGGGCAGGTGACGACCCAGTGTAGGGGAGGTGATGAGCGCGCAGGGATCCTTTTCCGCCAGGTCTTCTTGGATCAGGTAACGGTAGAAGGACTTCAAACCCGAGAGGATGCGTGCCTGGGAGGTGGCGCCGATGTTCAGGTCGTAGAGATAGGCGAAGAAGTTCTCGACGGTGTCCTGCGTGATGTCGGTGATCAACGTGGAATGGTGTTGGCTCTCAAGATATTGGAGAAAGAGGTGGATGTCGTGGCAATAGGCCTCCACGCTGTTTTCGGACAACGACAGTTCCAGCCGCAGATGGTCGGCGTAGTGCTTGATGAGGTTGTTGCTGAGGTTGACCTGTTCCATCGATTCGTTTTTGCAAAGGTACGTATTTCTAGCGATTATTGAAAACAAAACCACGGAGCAAGCGGTGCTTGCCCCGTGGTTTTTCATGTTTGCCTTTCCAATAATCAATCCAGCGTGTGGATGACGAGGCCCGAGCGCAGTTTGGGTTCAAACCAAGTGGTCTTGGGAGGCATGATGTTGCCGGTGTCGGCGATGTCGATGATCTGCTTCATGCTCACAGGATAGAGCGCGAAGGCGACCTTCATCTCACCGCTGTCGACACGACGTTTCAGTTCGCCGAGGCCGCGGATACCGCCAACGAAGTCGATACGCTTGTCGGTGCGGAGGTCCTTGATACCCAGGATCTTGTCGAGGACAAGGTTGCTGAGGATGGTGACGTCCAACACACCGATCGGGTCGCTGTCGTTGTAGGTGCCGGGTTTGGCGGTCAGGCTGTACCATACGCCTTCGATGTACATCGAGAAGTTGTGCAGCTTGTTGGGCTTGTACTCGGTGTCGCACTCGCAGTGGCAGGGGAACTCGCAGTTGCAGGTGCCGCCGTCTTTGGTGCAGTTGCACTTGCATTCGATGTCGAAGCTCTCTTGCAAGGCCTTGAAGAAGTCCTTGGTGCTGAGGCCGTTGAGGTCTTTCACGACGCGGTTGTAGTCGATGACGTTCAACTGGTTGTCGGGGAAGATGACGGTCATGAAGTAGTTGTACTCCTCCTTGCCGGTATGGGCCGGGTTCTTTTCCTTCTTCTCCTGGCCGACGAGGGCGGCGGCAGCGCTACGGTGGTGACCGTCGGCGATGTACATGGCCGGGACCTTCTTGTCGAAGAGCTCGACGAGGCGGGCGATGGTGGCCTTGTCGTCGATGACCCAGAAGCGATGGCCGAAGCCGTCTTCCTTGGCGATGAAGTCGTAGATGGGCTTCTCGGCGGTGATCTTGCTCACGATGGCGTCGATTTCGGCGACGGCAGGGTAGGCGAAGAACACGGGCTCCACGTTGGCGTTGGTGAGGCGCACGTGTTTCATGCGGTCCTCTTCCTTGTCCTTGCGGGTGAGCTCATGCTTCTTGATCACCTTGTTGACGTAGTCCTCGCTGTAGGCACAAGCCACGATGCCATACTGCCAGTGGGCGTTGGCCTCGGTGGGATTCATGCTCTGGGCGTAGACGTAGAGCTTTTCTTCCTGATCCTGCTTGATCCATCCGAAGTCCTTGAACGAGTTGAAGTTCTCAACGACTTTCAGGTAGGTCTCGAGGTCGCTGTCCTTGTGGCCTTCAGGCAGGTCGATTTCGGCCTTGGTCACGTGGAGCAGGCTGTAGGGGTTGCCCTCGCATTCCTTGCGTGCCTCTTCGGTGTTCAGCACGTCGTAGGGGCGGGAGGCCAGCTTTTGGACGATATCCACACCGGGACGCCATCCTTTGAACGGTTTGATAACTGACATATAGTTAACAGTTTACAGTTTGCAGTTCGTGTTTTCTTGTTGGTTTGCTTCTCCTTGGAGTGAGACAATCAGTGCGCCGGTCATCTTGGTGAGCTCGATCAGCTCGTTTCGGATGTCATTGGCTTGTTCTTCGTCGATAACCTTCCTGTTGAGCAGCAGGGCACACAAGGTGACGCAGACGCGGATGTTGCTTTTTGCCTGCTGGAGATATCCTATGAAAGCGCTTTTGTTGGAGGTGGAGCCTTCGACGATACAACTCGTGATCTGGGAGGCAGCCTCGAACAGTTTTTGGGTAACCATACGGTCGGCGTCGTTCTCGGTTCGGTCATAGATGGCCAGGACGGCGTTGGAAAACATCAGGGCCTTGTGATAGATCCTGAGGTTCTCGAACTTGAAAAACGGTGCGTTTTTCTGATTGTCGATCATGTTCATGCCAATTACTTGTTGACTTGGAAACGCTTGTTGCCAGTCTTAAAGAAATCAACGATTTGGTTGGCAGCGGCGAGGCCGGCGTTGATGTTGGCTTCTTCGGTTTGGGCACCCATCTTCTTGGGGGTGGCGAAGTAGCGGCCTTCAAAAGCCTTGAACTCGGCGTCGGCGTCGGGCATGATGTCGGTGATGTACTTGAGGTCGGTGCGCTCGGCCATCAGCTTGAGCAGTTCGGGCTCGTTGATGACTTCCTTACGGGCGGTGTTGACCAGGATGCCGCCTTTGTGCATCTTGTTGACCACGGCATAGTTGATGCTCTGCTTGGTCTCGGCGGTGGCGGGGATGTGGAGGCTGACGACGTCGCAGGTCTCGAAGAGGGCATCGCGGTTGGCCACGGCGTGGACACCGGCTTCCTCGATCTTCTCGGCGGGAACGAATTCGTCGAAGGCATAGACGTCCATGCCGAAGCCCTTGGCGATGCGGGCCACGTTGCGGCCGACGTTGCCGAAGGCGAGGAGGCCGAGCTTCTTGCCCATCAGTTCGGAACCGGACTTGCCGTTGTAGAAGTTACGGACGGCATAGACCAGCATGCCCATGACCAGTTCGGCCACGGCGTTCGAGTTTTGGCCGGGGGTGTTCATGGCGACGACACCCTTGGCTGTGCAGGCCTCGAGGTCGAGGTTGTCGTAACCGGCACCGGCGCGGACGACGATCTTCAGGTTGTTGGCGTGGTCAAGGACTTCCTTGGTCACCTTGTCGGAACGCACGATGAGGGCATCGGCGTCGGCAACGGCCTTGTAGAGGTCGTTGACATCGGTATATTTTTCGAGAAGAGCCAGTTCGTAACCGTTCTTTTCAACAACTTCGCGGATGCCATCAACGGCGATCTTGGCGAAAGGTTTTTCAGTTGCAACTAAAACTTTCATGATGTTTTCTTTTGTCTTCTGAATGTTTATTTGTTTGCTTTTTCAAAGTCTTGCATGCACTGGACGAGAGCTTCGACGGCCTCGATCGGGCAGGCGTTGTAGAGGCTGGCGCGGAAGCCGCCGACGCTGCGGTGACCCTTGATGCCGACCATGCCGCGCTCCTTGGCGTAGGCCATGAAGGCGTCTTGCTTGTCCTCGTAACCGGGGGCCATCACCCAGCAGTGGTTCATGATGGAACGGTCTTCCTTTTCGGCGGTGCCGACGAACATGCTGTTGCGGTCGATCTCTTCGTAGAGCAGGTTGGACTTCTTGGTGTTGATCTTGTTCATTTCCTCGACGCCACCGATGGTGTCCTTCAGCCATACGAGGGTCTCGTGCATCATGAAGATGGGCAGTACGGGCGGGGTGTTGAACATGGAGATGTTCTTGGCTTCCTCAGCGGCGTGGGTGCGGAAGTCGACCATCGTCGGCAGCGGGTTCATGTAGGCGCGGTCGCCGATGTTGCCGAGGATGTCCTTGCGGACGATGACGAAGGTCACGCCGGCAGGGCCGACATTCTTTTGGGCGCCACCGTAGATGAGGCCGTATTTCTTCACGTCGACGGGACGGCTCATGATGTCGGAGCTCATGTCAGCGACCAGCATGATGGGGCAATCCATGTCGTACTTGATCTCAGTGCCGTAGATGGTGTTGTTCGTGGTGATGTGGAAGTAGTCGGCATCCATCGGGATGGTGTAGCCCTTCGGGATATAGGTGTAGGTCTTGTCTTCGCTGGAGGCGACGATGTCGACCTTGCCGAACAACTTGGCTTCCTTGGCGGCCTTCTTGGCCCAGACGCCGGTCTGGAGGTAGGCGGCCTTGGTCTTCATAAGGTTGGCGGGCACAGTGAAGAACTGTGTGCTGGCACCACCGCCGAGGAAGAGGACTTCGTACTCCTCAGGAATGTTGAGGAGGTCGCGCCACAGTTGGCGTGTTTCAGCCATGATACGCTCCCAACCCGGGGTGCGGTGTGAAATCTCAGCGATACCGATACCGGTGTTGTCGAAATCATAGAGCGCCTTGACGGTGCTTTCGATAGCCTGTTTGGGCAGAACGCAGGGACCTGCGTTGAAGTTAAAAGCTTGTTTCATTACGAAATTGATTAAGTGAATGTTTTTATTGAATAATTCGTTTGTTCGTTTGTTTCGTGCGGCAAAGATACAACATTAAATCGGCCCGACCAAGCTTTTTCGCAAATAACACACCTTATTTATTTAGCAAGGGAAGGGGTATCGCGATTTTTTGGGAAAAAACTACAATATGAAAAAAAACTTTCCAAAACCGCTTGCCAGTTCAAAAAATAGTTGTACTTTTGCACACTCAAAATCAAAAGGAAAGAAAAGCGATGAAAAAAGACATTCACCCTAAGAATTACCGCCTGGTGGTTTTCAAAGATATGTCCAACGAACAGACCTTCCTGTCCCGTTCCACCATCAACACCAAAGACACCATCGTCTGGGAAGATGGCAAGGAATATCCCCTGGTCAAGCTTGAAATCTCCAGCACTTCACACCCGTTCTATACTGGCAAGATGAAGCTCGTCGACAGCGCCGGTCGCGTTGACAAGTTCAACAGCAAGTACAAAAAGTTCTTCGAAAAGAAGGATACGAAGTAATCGTAAGGTGTACCAAAGCATAAAAAGCTCTCGAAGGTTTTCGAGGGCTTTTTTTGTCCAATTGCACCCTTGGCATTATTCTTGACCAACAACCCGCCTCGAATTTTTATCCAAAATGTGCTGACAATTTGTCAGCAAAAACCGATGCAAAGTAACGTATGAAAGTAATAGACGATGATATGTTCATGTCAGGACCTGGAGATTCGGATAACGCCGAGTTCATCCCGGTGCTGACGATCGATGACATCCACATCAGCCGCGACGACGAGGTGCCGGAGGAGCTGCCCATCATGCCCCTGCGTAACTCGGTGCTGTATCCCGGCATTGTCATCCCGATCACCGTGGGCCGCGACAAATCGATCCGGCTGGTCAAGGAGTATTACCGCAAGAAAAAGCCGGTGGGTGTGGTGGCCCAAAAGGACGGAAGCGTTGAAGACCCCGGTCCCGACGACCTCTATGGCGTGGGTACGGTGGCTCAGATCATCAAGACCTTGCAGATGCCCGATGGCAATACCACGGTCATCATCCAAGGCAAGCGCCGTTTCCAGGTATTGGACGTGATCCAGACGGAGCCCTACTTCCGGGCTACGGTGCAGCCCTACGAGGGATCGTCGGAAGTGCCTACCGACAAGCAATTCAAGGCGCTCATCCAAAGCATCCGCGACATGGCGGTGCAGATCATCTCGCGCACCCAGCGGCTGCCCGACGAGGCCGGTTTTGCCATCAAGAACATCGACGATCCGGTCTTCCTCATGAACTTCGTGGCCAGCAACATCGAGGTGGATCTGCCCACCAAGCAGCTGCTGCTCGAATGCAACAACATCCCGGAGATGGCAGAGAACCTGCTCGGCATCCTGACCAACCAGCAACAGATGATGGAACTGCGTCAGCAGATCCAAAGCAAGGTGCGCAACGACCTCGACAAGCAACAGCGTGAGTTCCTGCTCAACCAACAGCTGCGGACCATTCAGGAAGAGCTGGGAGGGACGCCCAACGAACAGGACGTCAAGGAGCTGCAGGCCAAAGCGGCGAAGAAGAAATGGTCCAATGAGGTGAAAGAGGTGTTCGAGCGGGAGCTGAAGAAGCTGGAGCGTACCAACCCGCAGGCCGCGGAATACGGCATCCAGCTCAACTACCTGCAGTACCTCGTCGACCTGCCTTGGATGGACTATACCAAAGACAACTTCGACCTGAAACGGGCCAAACGGATCCTCGACGCGGACCACTTCGGACTCGACAAGGTGAAGGAGCGCATCATCGAGCACCTGGCCGTGTTGAAGCTGAAGAACGACATGAAGTCGCCCATCCTGTGCCTGGTGGGTCCTCCCGGAGTGGGAAAGACCTCGTTGGGCAAGTCCATCGCCCGGGCCTTGAACCGCAAGTATGTCAGGATGTCGCTGGGCGGCCTCCGCGACGAATCGGAGCTGCGCGGCCACCGCAAGACCTATATCGGCGCCATGCCCGGCCGCATCATCCAGAACCTGCGCAAGGTCAAGTCGGGTAACCCGGTGTTTGTGCTCGACGAGATCGACAAGGTGAGCGGCAACAACATCAACGGCGACCCGCAGGCCGCCTTGCTCGAGATCCTCGATCCGGAGCAGAATTCCACCTTCTACGACAACTTCCTGGAGCTGGACTACGACTTGTCGAAGATCCTGTTCATTGCCACGGCCAACACGCTCTCGACCATCCATCCCGCCTTGCGCGACCGTATGGAGATCATCGACCTGAGCGGTTACCTGCGTGAGGAGAAATACGAGATTGCCAAGCGGCACCTGATCCCCAAGCAGCTTAAGGAGCATGGCATGGACGCCAAGCAGATCGCCTTCTCCAAGGACATCGTGATGCAGATCATCGACGACTACACCCGCGAGGCTGGCGTCCGTAACCTGGAACGCAAGATCGCCGACGTGATGCGCGCCCGTGCCAAGGACGTGGTGATGGAACAGTCCGACGACCGCAAGGTGACCCGCGACGAGCTCCGCAAGGTGCTGGGCGTGCCCATGCATCATGACGAGGACGAGGTGAAGCACCTCATGCCGGGCGTGGCCACCGGACTGGCCTGGACCTCGGTAGGAGGGGAGATCCTCTCCATCGAGGTGAGCCTGAGCCGCGGTGTCGGCCACCTCTCGCTGACGGGCAACCTCGGCGAGGTGATGAAGGAGTCGGCCACCATCGCCTACGAGTTCATCAAGGCGCACGCCTCGTTGTTGGAGATCAACCCCGATGTGTTCGACGCCTGGAACGTGCATGTCCACATCCCCGAAGGGGCGACGCCGAAGGACGGCCCTTCGGCGGGCATCACGATGCTCGCCGCCCTGACCTCCGCCTTCACCCAACGCAAGGTCAAGAGCCAGCTCGCCATGACGGGCGAGATCACCCTGCGCGGAAGGGTGCTTCCGGTAGGGGGCGTCCAGGAGAAGATCCTGGCCGCCAAGCGCAACGGCGTGACCGACCTGATTCTCTCCGTCGATAACGAGCGCGACATCCGGGACATCAAGGAGGACTACCTCAAGGGATTGAACTTCCACTATGTCAACAGCATGCTCGAGGTGATCGACCTGGCACTGGAGAAAGAACAGGACCACAACGATTTGGATTACAACAAATATCTCTTGAACCTGAGGACCGAGGTCATCGGCTTCAAGAATTGAAATAAAGGATACGGACGTGAATAGAGGAATGCGTGCTGCGTTGCTGGGGTGGTGCCTGCTGATGCTCCTGGTCGGCTGTGGCAAGCGGCAGGATCCCAACGAGGGACTGGCCATCTTCCGCTACAACGAGTCGGCGGGCATCCTCAGCCTCGATCCCATCTATGCCAAGGACCTGCCTCATATCTGGGCGTGCAACCAGTTATATAACAGTCTGGTGGCTTTCGATGCGCAGATGAACCTCGTGCCGATGGTGGCCAAGTCGTGGGAGGTCAGCGACGATGGCTTGCGCTACACCTTCCATCTCCGTGACGACGTCCCCTTCCATCGAGATGCCTGTTTCGACACGACACGCTATGTGACGGCCGCGGACTTCGTCTATTCCTTCAACCGGGTGGTGGACAAGCGCCTGAACTCGCCGGGGATGTGGATCTTCTCCTCTGTGAGACAAGACGACGGGCAGTATGCTTTCGAGGCGGTCGACGACACGACCTTACGGATCGAGTTGTCCAAGCCGTTCCCGCCTTTCATGGGCATCCTCTCGATGACCTACGCCTCGGTGGTTCCGCATGAGGCGGTGGACTACTACGGCGATGACTTCCGCAGTCATCCCGTGGGCACGGGGCCGTTCAAGTTCCAATATTGGAAGGAGAATGTGAAGCTGGTCTTTAGGAAAAATCCCGACTATTTCGAGGTGGATGCGGCAGGGGAGCGGTTGCCCTATCTCGATGCAGTGTCCATCAGTTTTTTGATCGACAAGCAGGTGGCTTTCCTTGAGTTCATCAAGGGCAAGTTCGACTTCATGTCGGGCATCGACGCACGCTACAAGGACGAGTTGCTTACCTTCGACGGGCAGCTCCGACAGAAACATGCAGACAAGATGGCACTGATCACGGAGCCGTTCCTGAACACCGAATACCTCTCGTTCTACATCGATCCTTCCGACACCCTGGGCGTGGAACGTTCCCGGGCCTTGCGTCAGGCGGTCAACTACAGCATCGATAGGGAAAAGATGCTCCGTTACCTTCGCAACGGCATCGGCTACCCGGGTACCGGCGGCATCATTCCTACGGGCTTGCCCGGCCACAGTGCCACCATCGGCTACGACTACGACCTGAAGAAGGCACAGCGTCTGGTGGCGGATTACGGTCTGAAAGGCCATCCCTTGCATCTCACCACGGTGGCCGACTATGCCGATATCGGCAAGTTTGTGCAGTCGCAGATAGCGCAGGTGGGGTTGGAATGCTCCATGGAGGTGATCCCGCCCGCCACGATGCGCAGCATGCGGTCCAACGGGAGCCTTTCGTTCTACCGTTCTTCGTGGGTGGCCGACTATCCCGACGCGGAGAACTACCTCTCGCTGTTCATCACCTCCAACTTCTCACCCGAGGGACCGAACTACACGCATTACACCAATCCCAAGGTAGACCGGCTGTACGACAAGGCTTTGCACTGCAACGACCTGCAACAGCGGGCGGCCTATTACACCGAGATGGACAGTCTGATGATGGTGGATGCGCCGGTGGTCGTCCTGTTCTACGACGAGGTGCTCCGTTTTGTGAACAAGCGTGTGGAAGGCATGGGCAGCAACCCCACCAACCTCCTCGACCTTCGCAAGGTGAGGATCAAAGGCAATTGATCGTTATTCCCGCTTTCCTGAACACTGCAGGCGACGCTCGAGCGAAGTCTTCGTGGCGCTGAGGCTCGACGTGTTGACTTCGGTCTGTTGGCCTTCGATGTCGAACTGGAGCGTGGCACCGTCGGCACGCACGTCGAGGGAGACGGGTGCCCCCATCACCAGGGGCAGGTTGATATCGCCGTGGCCAGCAGGGAAGCCGCACAGCACGGGGATGTGGTATGCCTCCAGGTAGGAGCGGAGCATGGCTTCCACATTTTCATAGCTGAATTCGCTTCCGCAGCCGGTGAACTCGCCCAGGATGACGCCTTTGCAGCGGTCGAGGACGCCGTTCATGACCAGCATGTTGAACTGACGGTCGATGTTGTGCATCGATTCTCCCACTTCCTCGATGAACAGGATAAGGTCGTCCGCCAGGGTGGCGTCGGCTTGGGTGCCGAGGTTGGGGGCGAAGGTGCAGAGGTTACCGCCTACCAACACCCCTTGTGCCTGGCCTGGGATGTTCTGAGGGTGCGCGGGTAATTCGTAGCGAGGCACCCGGCCCATCAACAGGTCGCGCATCAAGGTGCTGGTGGCATCGGTGCCGCCAGCGGCGAGGAACGAACTCATCGTTCCATGGATGGCCATCACGCCTGCGCGGCTTAGCAAGCCGTGCAGCGTGGTGATGTCGCTAAACCCCACCAACCATTTCGGATGGGCTTTCAGCTCGTCGAGCGACAGCCGGTTGATCAGCTGGATGGTTCCATATCCGCCACGGTTGCAGAGGATGGCCTTGACGCCTTGTCGGTCGAGTGCCCAGCGGAGGTCGCTGAGACGTTCTTCGACCGTGCCGGCATATTTGCCTTGGTAGATCTTGCCCACGTTGGGACCGATGAGGGGGTTCAGTCCCCAGCTGCGTAACACCTCGGCGGTACGCTCCACGTTTTCCATCGGCGTGTAGTAGGAGGGTGAGATCAGTGCCACGGTGTCACCTGCTACCAGGTAGGCGGGTTTCACACATTGCAGCTTCACGGTCCCACTCTCAGGGGTAACGGGTTCTTTGTGGCAGGAGGCCAAGGTGCCGCAGAAGACAAGGATGGCGGCGAGCATCCAGTGCATGGTATGTTTCATATTGTTAAGGTATTCGCATTTCAGGACACAAAGATACGGATTATTCGGGCTCATGGGCAAGAAGTGGCATGAATGGTCGGTGAAAAAAAGGATAAAACCGATACGAAACGGAAATTGCCCAAAAAAGAAGGGAGTCACGAATCTTCGTGACTCCCTCGTTTTCAGGTTGTCGGGGCAACAGGATTCGAACCTGCGACCCCCTGCTCCCAAAGCAAAAATGTTGACTTTTATATCCTATTCTATGTAGACGAAAAATTTTATATCTTTTTATGTTACAAATACTTGCGTGTTTGAAATCTTTTGCGTATCTTTGCATTGTTTTATGAGTGTGTGTCCTTTTTGTGTCCTGTTTTTTTTTCCGCAAAAGTCTCACCCTGCCTCATTTAGAACATTTAACGCAAATAAAAAGTTACTATTATGTCTACAGAAAAAAGAAAAGTCGAGCCCATTTTCGCCGATAATATCGACGGGGTCATCGTTTCAGTCATCTGGAACGTCAAAAATCAGAGCAAAAAAAACTACCAGCCCATCTCCGTGCGCGTCAATTTCAACCGCGAACGCTGGTACTACGCCACCGGCTACCGTGTCTCGTTCGAAGATTACGAGACCATCCGCACCGCCGCTGGCTCCAAAAATCCCAAAGCCGTCGCCAAGGCCACTATCAAGCAGCACTTCGACGACGTGTGCGTCACCATCAAGCGACTCATCCGCGAGGATGACTTCTCCCTCGCCAACCTCGCCGAGGCCATGAAGCTCCCCATCAAGCGCAATGTCGGCTTCACCTTATTAGAGTATTGGACCACCTTCGGCGAAGGCAAGAACTCCATCAAGACCCAAGAGCAATATCGCTGTGCTGCGCGCAGCTTCTATCGCGCCATGGGTTGCCATCTCGTCCCCATCAAGGACGAGAACGGCGAAGACACTAAGAAGAGGACCATCGTCGGCAAGGCCACCAAGATGAGGCCTGCTGAAGCCACCGCCAATGTCGTCGCCAAGTGGGAGCAGTTCATGGATGAGGAATGCCTGTCGGCATCCACGAAGAGCATCTATCTCCGTGCCTTCCGCGCCGTGATGAACAGCCTCCTGAAGTCCAAGGTCATCAGCAAGCGCCCCGAGATGGTCATCAAGGCTGGCGCCCGCCGCAAGCAGGACTTCCTCACCGTCCCGGACATCATCAAGATCCGCGACTATGATGGCCCCAACAAGCTCGCCGCTGATTGGTGGATCATCCTCTATCTCTGCAACGGCTCCAACCTGAAGGACATCGCCCAGCTGACCTGGACCGAGGATGCCATCTATGGCTCGGAGTTCTCCTACGTTCGCGCCAAGATAGAGAACAAGGTGCCCGTCATCGTCAACATCCCCATCACCGAGCCGCTGCGCGAGCTGCTCAACAAGTACGCATCCGCGCCCAACCTCGGCACCCGTGTCTTCCCTCAAATCCTTTTGCAAGCTGAAACGCCCAGGCAGATTGACTATCGCGTCCACGACTTCAACCGCATCATCCGCCAAGGCATGCAAAAGGTGTGCGCTGAACTCGACATCCGTCCCGTCACCGCATCCACCGCGCGTAATTCCTATATTACGACGCTCACCTGGCATGGCATCTCCGATGCCTTCATCGACTCCATGGTCGGCCACGTCGACACCAAGAATGTCCTCCGCGGCTATCAGGGCATCATCAGCCCCAAGAAGAGGATGAAGCTCAACAACCTCCTCTTCGTCGACCCCGAGGCCGAGACCGAAGAGTAAGCCTTCAAATCATCGAAAAGGGAAAGCTGCAAAGGCGCGGCTTTCCCTTTTTTCCCATTCATCGTGTCTACAACTACGATCCAAAATACATTGTTAAATCGTCAAAATAATACCATTATGTTACGAGAAAAAATCTACTGTGACAGAAAGGAGATTGACGACTTTCTGTTGTTGTCGCCCGCGGCGGCATTAAACCAAAGTATTTACGATGCATTGCTACCGCTTCGCGAGCCTGATCCAAATTACAACAGGCTCCATCGCCTCCAAGTCCCTGCGCTGCAGATCTTCAACGAGGCATACTACCAATGCACCAAGCTGCATTCCGACAAGCATCCCGAAGAGGACATCTACACCAACTACTACGTCGATGCCCGACAAAACCTCGGCAGCAGCGATGCCGCCGAGGTCGTCTTCTCCATCGTCTTCGTCCTCCTGTCGTGCATGGCCATCCGCACCGTCAAGACCGGGTACTTCGCCCAGCTCATCAGCGAACGCCTCTCCAACAAGTCACCCTATTTCAGCATGTTCGCCACCATCGCTGAGCATTACAAGTCCAAGGGCTTTTCCTTCCCGCTGGCCTTCGTCCCCATGCCCATCGATGTCCGCTTCCCTGACAAGATAGACTGGGCTTCCATCACCCAAAACTTCAATCCCAAGCTCATCGATGAGGCCATCCAGCTGTCCGATAAAGAGGATGGCCAACATGCCATCCTCGATGCCATCGAGGGCCAGTTCCGGCAAGCCCATCTCTACGACTAAAACACCACCCTTGATGCAGCCTTCGCTTCGCTCCGTGCTGCCATCATCGCCCGCTTCCCCAAAGGCTCGCGTGGCCTTAAGAAAGAGGAATGCCTGGCCATCAATTCCTCGCTCATCTCACAGAAGAAAGAAGTCGAGCAGGCCTTTGCCGACCTCACAATCAAATACCACGACCTGGCCACCGAAAACCAGCAGCTGAGGCAAAACCAGTTCACCGTCACGGCGCTCCTTCAGATAGCCCGCGACAAAGGCATCAGCGACCTCTACCAGGTGCTCACCGTCTTCGCCTCTGGCATCTCCGACCTTCCCGCCCGCATCAAGGCTGAGCAGGAAATAGCCGCCATTCCCAAGGCACCTGAGCCTTTTGCCTCCGAAATCTACCTCAATCCCGCGAAAGGCACGAAGCTCAACATCGAGCGTATCATTGACTGCACCTGGGCATTGGGCTTCTATAAGGATGCACGTGGCGAACAAGCCACACAAAAGAAGGTCTTCGAGGCCTTCAGCCGCCTCCTGAACAGTGATTTGAGCAACTTTGCTGGCGCACTGAGCGAAGGCCGTTCCCGCGCCAATAACGACTGCTCCAATGAGCTGGCCATCTTCGAAGCCATGCTCAACAGGCAAAAGAAAATCAATGGTTTTCCTATTTAATCATTGCCTACTTTTCCCACAAAAAAAGCCCCGAAAACTCACTCAACCGCCCCCTGTCGCCGTTGGGGCAGCCCGAGTTTTCGGAGGCTTTGTGATATTACCGCGCAGCGGAGGGGGAGTCCGTCGTTAGCACGAAATGCTTTGCATTCAACGAAGTAAAAGTACGATAGCATAACGAAAAACCTTCCCCATCCTGACCTCCAGCGCGTCGCCAAACGCATGGAGGCGGGACGGAGTGGCTTCATTTTATATTACCTCATCTCCCCAATGCCTCATCAATGCGCTGATGTTCATTCACGACGTATGTTCCCAATGTTTTCGCGATTTTAGGATAGAAATCGTTTAATGTCGGGTATATATCACGATGATGCGTGTATTCCTTGAGCGCACTCACCAATTCTGGCATCCAATGAAAGCCACGGCCAAGTTGGTCATACATCTCCGCTTCCACCTGCTCGGCAGTGAAGCCGTTTTCTTCCATATAGATGATGACGGCTGCACGGACAATGCTTTCATTGAGTACGGTTGTTGCATTCTTGTACGCTTGCCAATTCATCAGTTGTTTTGTCAAAGCATATAAATCCTCTCCTATGGAATCGAGCAGAGCCTTGTTTGCCTCCTCATCAAGGCGAGGATTGACAAACGAATGGTTGAACTCGTGAATCAAGATGGAAGCTATCGATACACTGTTTTCAAAAGCCTTTCCCGTTTCTTGGTCGAGATAGTAACCACAAATGGCAAAGACTTCCTTCCCTTGGCCGGGTAACTGGCGACTCGGTCCGTAACAGTTACCTCCATTGGTGAATCCAATAATGACCCTAAAGGTTTCTTCAGGAGCCATACCATAAAAACGGGCGTACCAGTCTTGGTGGAAATACGGCATCACATTGTCTTCGAATGTCCTAATCCCTTCGTTGTAAAAATCCTCATGCTGCATGAAAAACTCATGGAAACGTGTGTCAGTATAGAATTGGTTGATGTACATCATGCAAGAGTCGAGATTGACACTCTTCCATCTCTTTTCAAGGGTCGTGGCATCTATAAGGCTGACGATGTTTCCGTCCGTTTCGATATGCAACGACATGCTGGCCACGGCGTCATAACTAATACCATATCTCGATTTCAGACTTTGCATATAAGTCACCGCAGGATGTGACTCAAAAGTTGTAAACCAGGCCTCGGTCTCTTCTGTGTATTTTCCTGCCATGTCCATGTGATATTCCCGAAAGCCAGCCGTGCGAGCCATAATGCTCATCAGTTCAATCGTTTCCGAAGCCTCAACCTTCACTTGTTGCGCTTGCATTTCCCATCCGCCCATCAATAACAGGGCTGCAAGCAGGGTGTAAAATCTCGTTATTTTCATTGTCCTATTGGTTTTTATTAGTTTTTTCAGTCATATAAGTCCTATCCCTTCGTTAGCACGTTAGCAAGCATAATGATTTCACTATTTCTTCATTGTCTTATAGTTTTAAGGTTTTTATAACTGAACTTCTTCCCAAACCACCAGAGGCAATAAGCGAGCAAAAGGAGGCCGACGACAAGAATAAGCCAAAGGATGACATGGGATTGACCGATCAAATCTATGGCAGTAAGAGAATTGTTGACAATATGGATAATGATGCCTGGGATAATGCTTCCCGTACGCCAGTAGAGCCAGCCAACAAGGATTCCGAACAACACGGCCGTGACAAAAATCGCCCCAAACCCGTGAAGCAAAGCGAAAACAAGGGCAGAGATGAGAATGGCAATCCACGGACGGCATCGCATCTTCAGCAAACCACCAAGAATAAGGCCGCGAAAACCAATCTCTTCTATAATGGGGCCCATGACACAACAATAAAGTGCTCCTGCAATTCCTGAAAAAAGCTGCTGACGACGCTCTAATTCTTCGCCTTGATATTGAAGTTCAACATCAAGCAAAGACGATGCTGAAAATAAAACAAACGCTTGAGATACGGCAATCAAAACAGACATGCCAACCACAGGCCAGACCATACGACGTTCAATGCGACCAAATGACAACTCGACATAATGCTTGCCGAAAAACAAGATAGCGACGAGCATGTATCCCAAGACAATCGTCCATTTCGTGATTTCATAGCTCTTAACGACACCCCCTATGACAGCGGCAATAAAAGTCGCTGCAATATACAAAAGCAACCAAACTAATATCAGTTTTACCGTTTTGCCTATTTCTTCATTCATGTTTCTAGTGTTTTAGTTTGCGAAAGTTCAACTTTTTAGAGAAAGCCAAGTGTTAGGATTTGAATTAGAGACTCGTTAGTTATGCATCCTGTTCGACTTTACTCAAATCTTCCAAAACCTGCTCCAGCATGAGTTCCACATCTGGCGAGACACATACGTTGCTGATGTAATAGCAAACCCACATGGCGAGGGCAATAAAGCAACACACAATGAAAACAACAAAGGCTTGTCCTAAATTCGACGAATGGGAGACAAGCACGTAGACGAGCACGTATGTTCCAAAGGCCAATATAAGCAAAATGGATAGAATCCACATGATCTTGTTGGCTTTTTTGTAGGTTTTCAGGGCTTTACGGATTCGTTGTGTGTATTCCGTCACAGTCATAGAGACCGAATAGGCTTTGCCTGTCATTAGATAAACATAAATGCTTAAAATCACGATTCCCAAGCACCAAAGCCCGAAATATAGCCCGAGAAAATAATATAAAAAAGGAGCCAACACACCAAATAAGACGATTCTTCTAATCAGTTTCCGCTGTAATTCTGATAAATGTTTTTTTGTGGCTTCACTAAAATGCCTTTCGTCAACGATGCTTTCGCCCTCCAACTTTTCGTTCAAAGTGGCCAATTGCGCCCGCATTTCTTCCAATTCGTCGTTTTCCATGGTTTTGCGTATTTAATCGTTTGACATTTTCTTCAGTTGCTCCTTGATTCTGACCAATTTGACGGAGACATTCTTAGTGGAGATGCCGATGATTTGCCCGATTTCCTCGTAGCTCATGTTCTCGAGCCAAAGCAGAATGATAGCCCTATCCACCATGCCAAGTTTGTTGATGCGATGATACAATTGTTGGATTTGGCGGGTGTCGTCGTCAGTATCGGTAAAGAGGTTGATGTCCATGTTGAGGGGAACCGTCTCGACACTGCGTTTCTTTTTGCGCTCAAAGGTGAGGCAAGTATTGAAACTGACGCGCCAAATCCAAGTCTTTATGTCGCATTTGCCTTGGAAAGCGTCGAAGCCCCGCCACAGGTTAATGAGTGTCTCTTGAAAAAGGTCGTTGGCTTCCTCCTGGTCTTTCGAAAAGAGGTAGCACACGGTAAATACCGTGTTTTTATACCTTTTGACAATCTCGGAAAAAGCCTTTTCTTTTTCTCTCATGGTTAGAATCGTTTCCTTTTTAGACGCAAAAAAAGCGAAAAAACTACACGGAAAGAAGTTTTTTTCAAAATTACTTGAAAACTCACTTCCACATTTCGCATCCAAATTTTGAGAATTTTGGGAAAAACGCCATTCTAAATTTTGAGAATTTCGGGAAAAACGGCAAAAAAACTTTGAGGAAAACCATTTTGTAGTATTTTTGCACCAAAATCTTACGAACAATGGAAGCTGAAAGAATATTCAAACGCAAGATCTACGACCGTCTGCTGCAATGGAAAGAAACAAGCAACGGGAAATCGGCCCTCTTGGTGAAAGGTGCCCGACGCATCGGCAAATCCACCATCGTCGAGGAGTTCGCCCGCCGTGAGTATGCCTCCTATATCCTCATTGACTTTACCAAGTGCTCTCTGGAAGTCAGAAACCTGTTCGAAGACGTGTCGGACCTTAATTACATCTTCCTCAGGCTTCAACTGATTTACAACGTCCGTCTGATAGAACGCCAGTCTCTCATCATTTTCGACGAAGTGCAATTCCAGCCCAAGGCACGACAAGCCATCAAATCGTTTGTCGGCGACCACCGTTACGACTATATCGAGACTGGCTCCCTGATTTCCATCCGTAAGAACACGGAAAACATTCTGATCCCCAGCGAAGAAGAACCTATAGACATGTATCCGATGGATTACGAGGAGTTCCGTTGGGCATTGGATGACACGGCCACCATACCGTTGCTCCGCAGCGTGTGGGAGCACCCTCAGCCGTTGAAGGAAGCCCATCGTAAACTGATGCGCGATTTCCGTTTGTATATGTTGGTCGGCGGTATGCCCCAGGCCGTGAGCGCCTATCTCGACACCAATAATTTCGAAGAGGTTGACCGAGCAAAGCGTTTGGTCTTGAATATCTATGACGAAGACTTCGGGAAAATCGACCCTTCAGGAAAGGCCGCTCGTATCTTCGCCGCCATCCCTGCCCAGCTCAACAGCAACGCCTCGCGCTACCAAATCTCCAGCGTCATCGCCGGAGCAAAAGCCGAAGATTTCATCGAGATCATATCCGAAATGGAGAAGTCGAAGACGGTCAACATCTCGCATCACTGCGACGACCCCAACGTGGGTATGTCAGCCTACGAAGACCTGAGCCAATACAAGATGTTTGTCGGCGATACGGGCTTGTTTGTCACACTTGCTTTCAGGGACAAGGATTTTACCGAAAACATACTCTACAACAAGCTTTTGAACGACAAACTATCGTCCAACCTCGGCTATCTTTACGAGAACATCGTAGCTCAGATGCTCGTGTGCTCGGGCAACAAGTTGTTCTACCACACCTGGCCCACTCCAAGTGGCAAACACAATTACGAGATTGACTTCCTGTTGTCGAGAGGCACGAAGATTGTTCCTGTTGAAGTGAAGTCATCCGCTTACAAGACCCATGTCTCGATGGACGAGTTTTGCAAGAAGTATTCGTCTCGGATAGCAAACGACCGCTACCTCATTTACACGAAGGACTATTTCAAAGACGGCACGTTGAAGTATCTGCCCGCCTATTTCGCTTATTTCCTTTGAAGGCCAGCCCCATCGGGGCTATACGACCTTAACCCGATGCAAGCGCAGCACAGCGTCGGGCTGCTCCGCTGTGCGCCAGTCGTCCCCCTCTCAGAGGGGGTGGCCGCAGGCCGGGGGTGTCCCAAAACAATCCAAAAAAAATCATTGCTAACTCTATATAGACTATAGTTTTTACTCTTTTTCGCCTTCTTTTCTTTGCACCGCATTCCACCCCGGAGTGCGGTTTTTCTTGTGGCCACTCGAACAACCATCCGTTAAACGCAAATGTAAAAGAAATGATCCAAGCAAGTGAAATCCAAACCCTCGAACAGCTGCCCAAGGCAGTGTTCAAGCTCTTCCGCGAAATCGACGATGTGAAGTTTTTGATCAAAAGCATCGCCGAAGCGAATGAGCAATCCGTATGGCCATGAGCATCTTTGAATGGACTTCGCTGCTGCTTGCACCTCTGACGGGCGTGGCCTCCTGGCTCGCCGCTACGCGGCTGCGCCAGAACCGCACCATCCGTGAGATGCAGCAGACCATCTTCAACCTGGTCGAGGAGAACAAGCGCGTCTATTCCGAGCTTACCGAGGGCCCGACGCGAAATCGTCGGGCTCTCGGCTCAGGTCGCCCAGCTGACGCTCGAGAATGCCGAACTGAAGCAGATGATCGAAAACCTGTAAGCCATGAAGACGCGACTTTTCATCCTCTTCCTTGTGTTGTCGGTGTCGTTGGTACTATGCGCCTGCGATGCAAGGCGCCGCGCCCAGCGTCGCATCCGTCGCATTACGGAACGCTGCCCGGAGCTGGTCACCGTCCAGGCGCATCCCCTCGACACCTTCATCGAATTGCCACCCTTGGCCGATTCTGCCGTGATGCCCCTCGCTCCGCTGCTTGACGGCCAAGCCGTCAAGATCCAGACGGAGCAGGGCACCTTCACGGCGACGGCCACCGATGACAGCCTCACAGTCACCTACGAGGCAGAGCCGGAACCCATCCATTATGCCGACACGTTGCACTATTCGCAAGTAGTCGTCGAGGAATCGCCGCCTGCGAAGAAGAAGCCGCCTGCCTTTCTATGGTTCCTCCTCGGTATGGTGGTGGTGTTGCTGGCTGTCATCATCACTGCAATAGTAATTGTGATCAAGATGGTAAGGACTTCCTGATGGGAGTCCTTCCTTTATTAATTAATCCTCAGTCGGCCAAAGGTTGCGGAGGAAGCTGGCGCATCTTTTAGGAAGCTGGCTGGCCGCAACCTTTGTCCGCCTTCGGCTAATAGTGGGTTTGCGTTTTCTCGCTCGGTCTTTGTCGTTTAGTTCTGTCAATGTATGGGATTCGGATGGGCTGCCTGTCTGCCAAAGGCTGCGGGAGAAGCCCGTCCCCGGTGGGGAAGCTTTTGCCCCGCAGCCTTTGTCAGCCAGTCAGGCTCCAGCTGGGGGAGAAGAGGAGGAGAAGCAGTAAAACGCAACCCGCTATAGAAATAGTTGTGGGAATCAAAAAAGTTGTATTTTTGCATCGCTCAGTAGACATGAGCAACTTATATTTGCGTGAAAGCCGTCCTTTCGGGGGCGGCTTTTTTTTATTTTTTTGTAAAAAGCGTGTCCTTTTAGGCAGGGGATTTACGAAAAAGTATAAGAAAACGATAGGAGATGTTTCGAAAATCCGTGTCCTTTTTGTGTCCTGTTTTTTGAAAAAGGCCAAAAATAGGGGTCACAATCGCTTGTAACCCCTTGATTTTCAGGTCGGGGCAAAAGGATTCGAACCTTCGACCCCCTGCTCCCAAAGCATGTAAAGCCACTTTCCCCACACAATCAACCACTTAGATTTTTATTTAAAACTTTCTATATCAAATATTTGCGTATATGGATAATTATACCTATTTTTGCAGTGTTTTAGAAGTCTGAGTGCAAATGGAGTGCAAATTTTTTTGCACTCAGAACCCAAGAAACCAACACGCAACTAATAGATAATTAAAACTTTAGAGAAATGAAACTAACTCCATCCATGTACGAACCTCTCTTCGTCAGCATCACCGAGCACGTCACAGTGAACACGCTCTATGATGTCAGAAGAGTGAAAAGAGATGGCTCTTACCCTGTATATATTAGGGTTTGCTGCCGTCACGACAAGCTGTATCTGCCCACTGGCATCTCGCTCACACCCGATGACTATGCCAAGGCGCTCATCGTCAAGACGGGCTCCACAAAAATCTGCAAGGCCAAGGCTCAGGTCGGCCAGGTCTTCAAGAAAGTCAACGATGCCGTCGACGCGCTCATTGCTGAAAACAACTTCACCTTTGAGAACCTAAAGAACATCCTCGCTGGTCCTCAGAAGTCTCAGGACAAGACTGTCACCCTCCTCGAATACTGGAAGGAGTTCGGCGACAGCAAGAATACTGAGAAGACCCGCGAGCAGTACCTGAATGCCCTGAAGAGCTTCTATCGCTTCCTCGGTTGCAAAGTCACGTGTCACGTCAAGAGACGCACCAAAGAGAGGACGCTTGAAGTCAAGGGCAAGAACAACAAAGTCACTCCTTCATACGTCAACGAGAACGTCATCAAGCTGTGGGATGCCTCGATGGAAAAGGCTGGGCTGTCCACGTCCACGCGCAGCATCTATCTCCGTGCCCTTCGTGCCGTCATGAACAGCCTCGGCCAGAACAACGTCATCTCGAAGACTCCCAAGTTCACCATCAAGCAAGGCACCCGCCGCAAGGAGGACTTTATCCCCGTGTCCGACATCGTGAAGATTCGCGACTATAAGAAAGGCCCCGGGAAGAAAGCCGCCGACTGGTGGATTATCCTCTATCTCTGCAACGGCTCCAACCTGAAAGACCTTGCCCATCTGGAATGGGGCAATGACTATTTCTATAATCAGGATAACAAGGAGCTGACCTATATCCGTGGCAAGATTGCCGACAGAGCCCAGGTCATCGTCCATATCCCCATCATCGAGCCTTTGCAGAAGATGCTCAACAAGTACGGCAGCAAACCCGAGATGGGCAAACGGGTCTTCCCGCAGATCCTTCTCGGTGCCAAGACTGAAGCTGATGTCGAGAGCCGCATCCACGATTTCAACCGCCAAATCCGCAAGGGCATGCAAGGCGTTTGTGAGCAGCTTGGCATCCGCCCGGTCACCGCTTCCACCGCGCGTAATTCCTATATTACCACGCTCACCTGGCACGGCATCCAAGATGCCTTCATCGACTCGATGGTCGGCCACGTCGATTCCAAGAACGTCCTTCGCGGCTATCAAGGCACCCTCAGCCCCAAAAAGAGGGCCAAGGTCAACAACCTCTTGTTCGTTGACCCCGAAATTGAAGAAGACGAAGAATAGTCAAAAAGCCCGGCGCTCCGCTGGGCTTTTTTTCTTACCGCACCATTTCGCGCACTTCTTAAATCTTCATAGTCATGAACGCATTATCATTTAAGATCCATGCCGACCTGGACGGCTACCTCGACGACCCTGTCATGGGCCAAATCAACCAAAGGATTTACGACATCATCTGTGAAATCAACGCGCCTAAAAATGCCAATAACAGGCCTTATCCTGTCCGACATCCGGCGCATGTGATTTTCAGGGAAGCCTATTCACTGTTGAACGTCTTACTCGGGGAGCTATACCCCGAAGAAGACTTTGTCCGGAAACATTTTTTTGAAGTCCGTGACCGCCTCCTCGATACCTATGCAGCAGAAATCGTCCTGTCGGTCGATTTCGTGCTGCTACGGCTTCGTGACGACAGAAAGAGCCGTTTCCTCGCCTCGGCTATAGAACACGCTGTAGATGTCAATTCTGACTATTTCAAGGCGTTTCAACGACTGGCCGACGAACTTAGCGTGCCTGAAGAGGATTGGAAAGCGAAGTATCTCGCTCTTCAAAGGCAATACGATGCGCTGTGTGCATCCATTCCCCCGCCACTGACCGACAAGAGAAACCAGTATTATCTCCCTCTCGACACAATCGAAGCGGCTCGCCAAGGCTTTGTCCATGTGCAAGATCTGCTTGAAGCTGCCGTCAAAGCCGAAACAATGAACATCTACAAAGTGTTGCGTCTTCTTTTCGCCAATTTCAAAGGCGATTATCAGGAGATGGTGAAGACCTATGAGGAATTGGCAGAGAATCGCGCTGCCAACTCTTACACCTCCCACATCACCATCGCCAAGAGCTTCACCAAAATTGACTGCATCCGTGTGATCATCTCTTTGTTTAAGAAAGGGAAATTCAAAACCCGTGACGGCTCCCAGCTGACCCAGAAGGTTCTATTTGAGGACTTCGGCAACTTCCTTGGCGTCGACCTTTCCAATGGGCCTACTGAATACAACAATGCGCTGTCCGACAACAATAAACTATCCAAGAACATTGCCATCTTCGAAGTGATGTCATCAGCTGTCACAGAAGACTTCAACAGCAAATAATGCATCCGCAAAAACCATTGTCCATATATGGCACATGGTTTTATCCCGTCTATTCATAGTTATTTCGCAACCGCATTCCGCTTCATCGGATGCGGTTTTTTCATCGGTGCCAGGCACCAAAATAACGCGAATGATAACCCCTTAAAAACTCACACCATGTATCAACACAACGAACCCCTGTCTTTCGACAACCTCCCCAATGCTGTCTCACAGCTGATTGAAGAGGTGGGCGAGATGAAGACCATGCTGCAGACCATCGCCGACCGCGAAGGCCAGCCCGAAAAGAAATGGATGAGCGTCGACGACCTCATCATCTACCTCCCCGGCAAGCCAGCCCGACAGACCATCTATTCATGGGTCTGGAAAAAAGCCATCCCTTATCACAAGGCTGGTGCCAAGCTCCAGTTCCTCAGGTCCGAGATAGACGCTTGGATCCTGGGCGAGACCTTCTCCGTCGACGACGACGAAGATGTCGTCCGTCTTCCTGTCAAGGCACGCCCCATCACACCCAAGAAAGGAGGCCGCAGATGACCCATCCCCAAGGCTATGTCAACAAAGAGGAGGTCACCCTGACCCATCCTGACCTCTCCAAGCTCTGGCTCGACTCCGGCGATGTCATGCGCTTGCTCCATTGCTCCCGTCGCACTTTGGATAAGCTCCGCACCAAGGGCATGCCTTATTATAAGGTACACACCCATTACTGCCTCTACAAGCTGGAAGAAGTCCAGGCATTCATCGAAGACCACAAAATCATACAACGCCATGGAAACCCTCGTTAGCCCCCAGCCCTTCATCCCGTCGCCCTTCGCTTGCGCCTCCGTCGCCTCGCTGGCGCGTTTCTCCTACTTCGCCAAGCCCATCAGCCGCCTGCAGCCCACTATGGAGTTCTCCCTGGCCGATGCCTACAACTACATCAAGAGCGGCATTTCGGCACAGGCCACAGCTCGCTTGCGCTCGCTGCCGTCCGCCGAACGCCCCGCCTTCAAGAGGATGAATTTCGACTTCTGCACCTTCTCCGGACTCTTCCAGCAGCGCAAGGCCGACAAGCTCGTCCGGCATTCCTTCCTGGTCTGCTTCGACTTCGACCATCTTCCAGATGTCGAAGCCGTCGGCCTCACATTGCTCAACGACCCTTATTTTGAGACCATGCTGCTCTTCCGCAGCCCCTCGGGCGACGGCCTCAAATGGGTCGTCTCCATGGAACAGAACTATGCCAGCCGCGAGCGTTTCTTCCCAGCCGAAACGCCCGCTTCCTACCATCCGCTGTTTTTCTTTGCCGTCCAGCATTACCTCCGCAACACCTATTCCCTCGAAGTCGATGAGAAATGCAAGGATGTCAGCCGTGCCTGTTTCCTGCCGTTCGACCCACAAGCCTACATCAATCCCGTCCTGTTATGACCGCTCCGCTCTCCGCTGCCGAATTCGTCGAGGCCCTGACCGTCCTGATTGAACGGTCGGCCACCGATATCACCGCCGATTATGGCGACTGGTGCAGCATAGGCTTCGCCCTGGCCCACGAATTTGGTGCCGCTGGCGAGCCGTATTTCCACAGAATCTCGGCTTTCTACCCCAATTACGACCCCTCTGAAGCCTCCAAGCAATACGCCTATTGCCTCCGTCACAAAGTGCCCTCCGGCAAAGCCCCCGTCACCATCGCCACCCTCTTCCACCTCGCCAAATCCCACGGCATCAATCTCCCAGCGCCCAGTGGCCGCAGATCAGGGGAGTCCGTCCCCCTCCCTGAGGGGGTGCCGCTTCGCGGCGGGGGAGTCATCTCCCTCTCCTCTGGAGGAGAGGGTCGGGGTGAGGAGGTGTATGGCCACACCTCCAAGTCCTCAAAAACCCCACTTGAGGAATTTGAGGAATTTGAGGAAATCGCCTCCGAAGCCCCGCTCCCGACCTTCTCCCAATCCATCCGCGACGACCTCCCCACCATCATGCAGCGCATCGTCGCCGACTCCACATCCGATGTCGATGCCGACATCCTCGTGCTCGGCTCCCTCACCGTCTTTTCGTCCTGCATCCCGAATGTCTTCGGCGTGTATGATCGCCGTCAGGTCTTTGCCAATCTCTTCCTCTTTGTCACCGCCCGTGCATCGGCTGGCAAAGGACGGCTCTCCCTGTGCCGTCATCTCGCCATGCCGCTGCACCAGGCACTCCGCGACAAATACCAAAAGCTCATGAAAGAATACGAAGCCGCACAGGTGGCCTATGCCGTCAACCGCAAAAACACCCTCGAAGTGCCGCCCCAAGAGCCGCCGTTCCTCACCCTGTTCGTCCCGGCCAACAGCACCGCCACAGTCGTCTATCAGACGCTCAGCCAAAACGACGGCGTAGGCCTTCTGTTCGAGACAGAGGGCGACACCTTGGCCAACGCCTTCAATTCCGACCTCGGCAACTACTCCGACGGCTTCCGCAAAGCCTTCCATCACGAGTCCATTTCCTACCTCCGCAAGAAAGACCATGAGTTTGTCGAGATAGTGCAGCCCAAGTTCTCCGCCGTCCTTTCAGGCACGCCGCAGCAGATCTTCAACCTCATTCCCGATGCCGAAAACGGACTCTTCAGCCGTTTCGTCTTCTATGTCATGCCCACGCAGCTGGTCTGGCACGACATGTTCGCTTGCTCCGGCACCATTGCCGATGAGCAGTTCAAGCAGATTGGCCGCGACTTCTTCGCCTTCCACAAGGCCTTCTCGAAGAAGCGCGTCCAGTTCGCCTTCAGCCGTGCCCAGCAGCACCAGTTCAACAGCTTCTTCGAGGCCACCCAGCTTCGCTACGCTCAGCTCTTCGGCGACGACATCATCGCTTCCGTCCGTCGTCTTGGTCTCATCCTCTTTCGCTTCGCGATGATCTTGTCCGTCCTTCGTCTCATCGACGACCCACCCAAGCCAGCGAAGAAAGGGGAGAAGGAGCTGCACCTGGTCTGCATCGATGCCGACTTTGCCACCGCCCTCGCGATGGTCAAAGTCCTGCTGCAGCACACGGCATCGGTCTTTCAGACCTTGCCGCGCAGCCCCCAGTCCGTCCGGGCACCCAAGGGCATGAAGCAGCTCGCCGAAGGCTCCCGCTCGAAGTTCCTTGCCGCCTTGCCCGATGCCTTCACCCGTGCCGATTTCTGCGATGTCGCCCAATCCCTCGGCATCACCACCAAGACCGCCGAGCGTTACATCACCGAACTATGTAAAAACGGCCAGTTGGAGCATCCCGCCCACGGCCAGTATTATAAACCCGATAAAAACAGATAGAAATTCCGCAATTCCTCAAATCCTCAATTGCCACATGCCGCCCAGCCCCGTAGGGGCGAAACGACCTTAACCAGGGGTGTCAACCCCTGGGCAGGGTGTCAACCCCTGGGCAGGGTGTCAACCCCTGGCAGCTCCACGGCAGTCTGTCCCCCTCTATGAGGGGGTGGCCGCAGGCCGGGGGAGTCAACTCCTAACTCTTAACTCCTAACTATATGAAATCCACAGTCCTAATAGAAACAAAGACGATGGCCGCCTACCGCGCCATCCGTCCCGCCATCGTAGCCGCCAAAGTCGGCTACCTCGGCGTGTCAGGCCTTACTATCTCAGCTACAATCAACCCCAAAGATTTCGCCTACCTCGTCGATGTCGTCAATCACGCGGCACAAAGCGCCGGCGTTGAACGTGCCGAGTACGAAATCCGTACCATGCACAACATTCCCCAACCCACCAAAAACGATTGAAGCCGAAGCCCCGAACATCATCGATGTCCGGGGCTTCGATATCATTTGCCTCTCAAATCGTTAGCACGATAGCACAAATAACGAAAACCACTTAATCAATCAAACAAGAACAATAGCGGCCACAATAAGCACAATTGACAAAATGGCGAAAGTCCACTTTAAGACATTATCCCTGTTCTGTGCTTTAGGGAACAGTTTCGTTTTGTAAGCAATCAGCCGACCCACAAAGTAACTTACAGCAATCAACGCGCACAGCAAAAGGAAAAAAGTGTAGTGCGACCAGTTGAGACTATCTTTCTCGATGAGACAAACGATGTATCTTCCCAATAAGGAAGCACCGACAATGATGGCCATCATAACCCAGAACTTCAGTACAGGTCTTTCGTGGCCGAAGATGTTTAGATTGTTAGACATGATAACTGTGATTTAATTGATTATTAAATGATGAATAATTGTATTTCCTTATCAAGCGTTAAAGTTTGAGTTTCATCCTCACAGGCCATTCTCCTTCATTTATCGCTCTCCCACCTGCTCATCCCACCATGTAGCATCTCCCATCGCTCCATCCGCTCATAATACTCCCTAATCGAGTCCGTCCCCTCGTCATTGCGAGGAACGAAGCAATCCAGAGAGGTCTCTTCAGGCCGTGAGTTTTTCTCCTCCTCACATCCACTCCGGCATCCCGCCAACAATAGGGTGGCCATCACCACCAGCAAAGCACATGTTCTTTTCATTGTTCTATTTGTCTTATTTGTCCTATAAGTCTCACTTCGTAAGCACGTAAGCACGATAGTACGAAATGCAAAGCATTCAACGAAGTTAATAACGAAATCCCCTAACCACACTCAAAACCGATGCTCATATCCCATAGTAAGAAAGGCACCGAAGAAACCACCGCCAAAAGAGGGTTGGCCTTTTGTTGTATTATGGTTGACACAAATTTGAGTTTGCCAACCTATACGGAGATGATCGTTTTCCGATAGTCGTATGCGTCCGCCTAATTCCACCTCGGAGCCTATACCAAAATCGGTAGTCTTGTTGGCATCATAGCGTGTGTTCGTCGCCCGCTCCACAAAAAAACCTGCGTTAACATAAAACCATTTGTGCGTGAACTCGACGCGAACAGGAACGCGGATGTAATGCCGTAACCCTTCCCTGTGGTCGCCGGGGAACCAATCACTTCCATTCTTGTTAAAACCCCAACGGTAATTGTACTCAACGCCTGCCAGCAACGACCAATGCTTATTGAAACTGACCTTGGCGTCCACGCCAGCATTCACGTGATAGACATCATCACCGAACATTTTGGGTGTTGAACCATCCCATGTAATCCCTATCTTGGCAGAAGGAATAATCGACCATTCTTTCGTGTCTTTCGTGTTCTGTGCCTTTGCCGAAAAGCAGCAAAGCAAAGCGATGGCCATTGTGGCCAAAATCTGCTTATTGAAACTATTTGCTCTCATAACTCATTGATTTTAAAGTTACATATTCTATGGCTTATCTTTTTACCGTGATGCGTTCCGTCTGCGAAACTCCCTTTGCATTCCTAATCCGCAGCAAGTAAACGCCCTCCGTCAAGTCTGAGATTTTGATTTCATTTGAGTTTCGCACCATCTTCACCAATTGCCCAAGAGCATTGTAAACCTGCACTTCGGCTACTTCAATACCGTCAATCGTCACCTTTTCTTTGGCAGGATTGGGATAGGCCAAAGCCTTTACCGCTTCTTGCGGCACTTCCTCTACACTACAAGGGATTGGATTGAAATCCTCGCGCCGCATCTTGATGAGTTTGCCATATCTATAACTGGAACCACTATCAAGGTAATATCTTGATATGCCAACAAGGCATCCCCCGTCCAACATTGGCAGGACGAAACGACAGGATGATTTGTCACCGTATTCTGGTTCAACAAATTCCTTTCGACCGAGTAACTCCATATCCTTGTCGTATAGGCATACGCTTGAGTGGCTCTCCCCGCCTGCTGTTATGTAAAACCATGCTCCTCCGTATATGGTCGAGTCATTCACATAAGCCATGCAATAGTTTGAAGCCTGAATGGCTGTATCTTGCTTGTAGTAAACCCTATCCCAACGGTCAAAAGTTCCATCAAGACCAACCTCTGCCATGCCAATACTCCACTTAGTGTATTCCCCATTCGGCTTCATGTCTCCCATTAACAATAGTCTATTGTCGGAAAGCCAATGGTCGGAATAGGAATACACAAAACTTTCACGAAAGGCAGGAGACAAAATGAAGCCGTCCTCATAGTTGAAGTCGTGGTCGTACATCAGAAGCGAATTCTTGTTGTTCAGACCTGCGCAAATCACAACGATGCCATCATTATTAGGGTTTTGCAGTAATTTGTAACACTCATAACCAAACATGGTTGCTTCCGGATGGGGCAGTTCGGCCGTGACGAAACGGCACGACAAAGTGTCGGCGTTCATATCGAAACGGTAGAAACATGGTTTTGTCCCTTGTCCGTATGTTTCTTGATACTGATAGCCACATGAAAACACCACCGTTCCGTCGTCATCAAGCATCAACTGTCCACCCTTCGAGAAGCCAAGGACCATTTCAGGCTCTTCGTAGTTTCTTACATCGAGGATATTGAAATCCGAATCAAGAAGCAGAAACACAACATCTTCTCCCACTCCATAATCATCTGGTTGGACTATTACTGATGCAAAATAGGTTCCATTGGCCAATTGCACGATGTGGGTTGGTCTTACATTGCCTTCTATGGTGTCGAATACCCGATAATCATATTCGCCATCTTCCGTGACACGCATTACCATAGGAAAGAAGTGGTTGTCGTCAGAGCCACATTCGCCCATAATCACGGCTTCTCCTTGGTCATTGATGATACTCGTTCGTAAATACGAGTAATTTCCAAGATCGTCACAGTCAATTTCCCATTGCTGGGCATAACTCGTCGCCACCATAACCATTAGGCAGCAAATCATCATGAATTGTTTTGTCGTTTTCATAACAATTAGGATTTAAAATTTTCGGCAAAAATACACCCTTCACGCCGCGCGTGTCAAGAAAAACAATGTATCAATTTGTATCAATTTTTACACAATATCTTGATTTTTAACCATTTGATTCCTTGGCAAAATCAAGAAGTGTTGTAGGCAGAGGTGCCTCACTTTTAAAAATAGCCTTCATCTTTCGGGCACGATGCGACACGGTCGGATAGGCTTTCTGCATCAAAGCGGCAATATCAGCGTCAGAAAGCCCTAAAAGATACAGGCAGCAATAATCCAAGTCGCCACGGGTGAGGTCGGGATAGGCCTTGGCCAGTCGGCTCGTGAACTGCCCGAAGTGTCGGTCGGCAGCCTCCCGCAACGCCGTCAACTGTTCCTTCCCCAAGGCATAGTCCTTGTAAACCGTGCAGTCCATCTGCGACTTGAACTGCCCCTCGTTCACCCGCTCCATGATCAAGCGGCAAATCGGCTCCTCGGCAAAACTCGCCGCCTGCGTTTCGGGCTTCGGTGTCGTTTCGTTCTGTTGCCGCACTTGGTCTTGCAACTCGCGCAAAGTCTCGTTGCTCCGTTTCAGCCGTCCCGAAAGCGCCGCCTGTTCCATGCGATGGCTTTGGCGTTCTTCTTCCAAGCGTTGTTGCGCCTCCGCCTCTTGTACCGCCAAGCGTTTTCTGTGTCTGCGCCGCATCACGATGGCCACCGCCAAACCAATGGCCACTAATAGCGGCACTAATACCATAAGCGTCAGTCTCACCGCCTTCCTCCGCTCACGGAGCGAAGCCGCTTCCTGCTTCTCCTGCAAGTAGTTTTGGAACAGATCGTTTAGTTTCGAGACCCGCTTTTGGTTTTCTGCTGCTGCGGCTACATCTTCTATGATGAATTGGGCATATTGGTTGGCTTTCAATGTGTCGCCCTCACCAATAGCGACGTCATGCAAAGCCTTTGCTGCAAGCTTTTTTATAATGTCGTCATTTGTAAAATCAAATACTGTTTCCAAATAAACCTTGGCAGAATCGAATTGTCTGGCATTAAGATAGATGTCGCCAATGGTTGAATATCGGGTTATTCTTTCGGTTTCGCTTTCGGCTTGTGCTGCCATGCTTTTCAGACTGGCCAAGGCTTTTATGGTGTCGTGGACTTCATAATAATCAAACAAAGCTTGTGAAGCCATCAAATCCCTGTAAACCAGATTGTTTCTGTCATGCAAGGCATTAAACGCCGCTTCATAATAGAAAACCACACTGTCCGTTTCTTCCAATATATGATATTCTAATCCAATCTCACTCAAAATATTGGCTTTGGCATTAAGCGAAGTCGGCGCAATCTGGTTGTAAACCAAGGACTGCTTGGCACAATAAATGGCAGGTTCTGGCATGAGTTGGCCTTTGAACAAATCCAACAAACGGTTATAGGTCAAGGCCATAAACCGCGGCTTATGCCCAACCAATTCATTCTCGCCAAAATGGCTTTCCATGATTCGCAAAGTACTGAGGTATTCTGCGCAGGCATTCACCAAATCCTCTTGTTCATAATACCCCACACCATTCATATAATGCGCCCGCGCCGCCAAAAATGCATTTCTTTGTACGGACGCACCGCATGCGTCCGCTTTACACCCATCCATCCCCACAATCGAATCAAAATACCCCACCGCCTTCAGCACCTCTTCGCGGTTGCTCTGCCCATAATCATTCTTATAAAGCAGCTCCGCCACCAGCACCTGACAATAATGCCCCTCAAACGCATCCAACCCATCCGCCGCCTCGCTCCCCGCAAACTCCATCATCACCGCCAAGGCGCTGTCGGGCTGGTGCCACATCAGGGTGTCGATTTGAGATAATGCTAAGGTCGGCCCTTCGACGCTTCGACAAGGCTCAGCGACCACAGGCTCAGGGATCTCAACTTTAGTTGGTTTAGAGCAAGCCACCAGCATGGCCAGCCCAACCAAAAAGCTCACTATGTGCAAACACCGTTTCACGCGGCAAAAATACTCAAAATCCAGCAAATTATATAAAAAGCCACCAAAGGCCTTAAACCGTCTCCATGTCGCCGATGGGATGGCTAGGCTTTCGATGGCTTTATCTAAACCTCATTCAACCACCACCAACCGCACATCGCTTTTGATCAAGCCTTGCTCCATCAACAGAAACACCCGCTTCGTCTTGTCTGAATTATAGCTTTGGGCAGCGATGCCGGCAACACCCTTGCCGTCGATGACGTTCACGGTCTCGTTCCCCTCCTGGTCCAAGATGATCTCGCGGAGCTTGGTCTGCAACAGCCGCGGGTCTTGTGAGGCGGCCAAATCCGATGGATATTTGTACTTAGAGCAGACCATCGAGTAATAGCAAAGGTTACCGTTGATGTCAAACAATTCATCGGTGACTACTTCTTTGGGACCGATAATCTCATTCCTGTAAGGCTTCCTCCACAATAGTTTTCCGTCAGCATCAAACATGTTCAGAATGCCTCCTTGTTTCCCGAACTGGTAATACGCACCCGTATGAGTGCTAATGACCTCATCATAATTATAAACACCTGTCACACACACGCGACCATCGTTCATGAGATAAGGCTGAAAATCAATCCAATGGACCTCATTGTCTTTGCTCTTGCCTTCCTTGGCGTTAAGGTAAACGTCTACGTCTTCATTTGTGAAAGGATACGTATCGGAAGTGACAACGGCTTGCTCTTTCAGGTCGAATACGGTAACATACATCCCGCAAAGGCCTGCGTTTCTGTTGAACAAAAACATCCAGTCACCGTATTTCTCTCCTTTCAGCGAACCAGTAACCCAAAGACGATTGCCGTTCAATGCAAGTTCCGCACTTCCGATGTTGACGGGCAAAGGGAATGCCATTTGTTCTTCTCCTTCGTTCGACATGACCACGAGCGCCGCTATTGCCTTGTCTTCGGTGTCGGCAAGATAATAGCCTGCCAATATGACCCTGCCGTCGTCAGTAGGCACGAAATCGGCAAAATGGAGATCCGTATCCCTGCTCCATAAAGTCGCACCTGTCTTGTTGTCCAACATCACGACCTTCCACACACTTGGTGCGCCATTCTTGCACTGGTCCAGTCGCACAAGCGCACGATGGGATTGGTCAGGAGACAGTTTGCTGGAAACCGTGATGGCCTTGCTCAACTTGACGGGATCCATGTTGATGACATGCTTTTTCCCGTCTTCGAAAGGCGAGAATCCTATGTCATCGGTCGAGGCCAACGTCATGTCCGACTTCTTTATCGTGAATTTTTCGAGGCGATAGCCCTCCGGCTCGCTCTTTGCGGTAACCAGCTCAATGTTTTCGCCGAACACACCTCCATAAATGGGGAAACGCACCGACAGTTTGGACTTGTATTCCTTCTCCACTTTCAGTGACAAGTCGGTCTTGCTGAAACCAAGGACGGCTGTCTTAATGGAACAGTCAAAGAAATAATAACAGGACTCGTCCTCTCCTATATACATGGCTTGATTGGTGAGTTTCACACCTTTGGCCAAAGGGCCTTGCTTGATTGTCGGCATTTGGGCGAATGAGACACAAGTGCAGAACACACTCAACAGAACAATGAGCCATGCCTTGATTTGTCCCTGCTTCTGCGGATTTGCGGTGCCTTTTTGTTTAAAAACCTTTTTCATTGTATTTATCATTTATTATTCAGTTCAATACCTCGTTGACAAAGGTCGTATTTATTTTGCAGAACGCACTGCTCTGACAGAACGACCGCCGCTGCGATAGCCATCGTTAAGCATGCTATAAGCACCCACGTCATAGTAGAATCCAAAATACCATGCATTCCGCTGATGGATCGTGCGCGAGTTTGACCAATAATTACCACAGTTATCATTGAATTCGTTGCCATTAAGGTAGCCAGCAGCGGGCAAAAAAATGCTGTTTCCGTTAGATCCTGTAAAACGCAAGCCCTTCACTCCGTTTAGCGTCGTCCAATCCACTGAGCAATGGGAATAAAGCTCTATCCATTCACTGATGGCTGGTATACGCGCATCGCTACCCCAGTTGACCGTGGCCGCGTCATCCTCTGATTGTAGTAGGGTCAAGTTATCGATACCGTTACAATTATACTCAAGGTCCTCGCAGTATTTTGATAAATACGGCCCGAAAATGTCACAACAATATCTGTATGTTTCCCAGTTATACCAAAACTTCGGATTTGTTTCTGCCCATGCAAAGTAATCTCCAAAGTCTTCAGGCGCGTTGGCACCTACATTACAGGTGGCCCAAAGCAAACCACTCGGCAATCCGAGGTCTATCCATTCGTTAGCCAACACGCTATAAATATACACAGTATCCATGTCCGTCAAAGGTGTGAATACACTTCCATCTTCACAAATCAGTTCATGTCCATTGACATCAATATGGATGCTGTTAACAGATTGAATGTTATAATAAATCGTGCTGTCTTGTGCCCTATATTTGATAAAGAAATGCTTCTGGTTCTGGCCGAAACCAACCAAACTCATCAGTAGAATGACCACGAATAATGACGCTTGTTTCATCTTTTTATAAATTTGAAAGTTTGACTGTTGACACTAATAAGATAAAGAGTGTTAGAACTGAAGGAAGTCAAATCGATGACGCAATCATTGCAGTTCGGTTTGCTATACACCACTCTGCCCAACATATCTGAAACAATGACGTCTCCTCTTCCAGATCCTCGCACATACAATTTGTCACCACTGACATAACTGCCATTATCGTCTGCATCTTCATTCACAGCATTCTCGCCCTCAGAGAAATAATACTTAACGCCCTCTTCCATATAGAAGCCCAAGTCGTTCACGACCATGATAGAATCCTGAAAATGGATTTCGATAACATTTCCTAATTCATAACTGACCAAGGAATGGTCAGGCATAACGAGGTTGAAGTACTTCAACACATCTGTGTTTTGTGCTTGAAGCCCATGGCCTCCCGCCATCAGCAGGAGCGCAAGCAGAGTGTAAATTCTTGTTGCTTTCATATTCATATTAGTCTTATTTGTCCTATAAGTCTCACTTCGTTAGCACGATAGCACGAAAGTACGAATAACGAAAATCCTATCTTCTCATAGCCACTTTCGCAAGAAAGTTTCTCCCCTCCGCATCCGTAATGCGCAGCAGGTAAACGCCTTGCGGCAAGTCTGCAACGGGAATTTCATTCGCATCGCGCAAGGTTTTCACCAACTGCCCAAAAGCATTGTAAACCTGCACTTCAACAGCTTCCGTTCCATTGATGTAAACATAGTCGTTTGCGGGATTGGGCGAACAGGTTACAGCAGAATCGCTATCATTTTCTTCTATGGCATCGAAGCCATAACCATCGTTCATAAACACTTCAAGCCATGATTCCCTCTCAAACGGTGCGTGCAAAACGAGTAAATCGTCGAAACCGTCGTTGTTCAAATCGACGACATTGAAATTACGGACAAACTCGTATTCATAGTTTTCCACAGGGAAAAACACAGGATTGCCAAACC
>JAEFAE010000005.1 GCA_016291135.1 Bacteroidales bacterium | reverse complement strand
GCGGTGGCCTTCGCTGTTGGCGATGACGACCGGCTCGCTGCCTTCCATGACGGAAACGCATGAGTTGGTGGTTCCTAAATCGATACCAATGATCTTTGACATAATTTGTTTCTCCTATTTTTAATTTGACTAATACTTTTTTTCGGTTTTGAGTGCCGCCGTCGGATGCGGTGACGCGTCCTTTAGTCAAGGATTATGCCAAAGGGGTGATAGGGTGGCAGTGCTGACATTTTGTCAGTAACGGTACTGCTTACTGTGTTATTTCAATAATTCCAGAATAGTTTCCGGCGCAATCTCCATCTCGGCGACGGCGCAAAGTCCAGTGCCGATGTCTTTTAGGCTGGCACCTATAAAATATACCTTATCGTCGATAATCAAGAATCGGTCATGGTTTCGGTGGGGGAGTTGGATGAATTCAATCTCCGGATACTGAGTGTTGTGTTTTTTCAAGTCGGTGAGAAATTGCTCGTTATAGCGTGTGTGGATGGTTGCCGAAACGCCATTGGCTCGTTTTGTGAACAATGAGAGCACACGGTCGTCCACGAAGTTATCGATTAGAATGATTCTTTGTTTGGCGTTCCGAACGAGGTCGGAGATGTAGGCCCATGCGTCCCAGACACAACCAGTTGGGAATACTTGCTCTGGGAGAGGCTTGGGAGAGATATCCTCGATTTTATCTAGGATTTGATCAATTTTTTCATCTGTTTTGATTTGATGTTTTTCCAGATGCGCAATGCGCGTCAAAATGGTTGCGTTTTGGAGCATAAACCTTCGCATAGCCACAAAAGCGTCTATTATTCTGATGCTGATTTCAATTGCTTTCTGGCTGTTTAAAACTGAGGGTAACATTGAAACGCCAAATTCCGTGAATACAAATGGTTCAGTTGTAGAAAATTTCAAAGTCTTGAGCCGGTCGCAATTTGCGACCACCTCTTTCACCTCTTTTTTAGTCAATTGAAACCTGTATCTTTCAGGAAATCGAGCGATATTTCTTCTTACCTGTTCATTCAGACGTTTGGTTGTGACTCCATAAAGTGAAGCTAAATCTCTGTCTATCAGTACTTGCTTTCCTCTGATTGTAAGTATTCGCTGTTCAATATCATCTTGGTTTGGTACAATGCCATTGTCCTCAAGGCTATTACAATTTGCGACCTCAAGTTTGGTTTCCTCAATCGGTTTTTCGGAATTCTTTTCTTTAGTAACTTTCTTCTTTGCCATGCTCTTATGTTTTAGCTGACAAATATATGATAAAATCTTATATACTACTAATTAATATAGAATTATCTCTTTTTCTTAAAGAAATCCGTAAATTTAGAAACCCGTTTTCGGGATTCTAGTTTAAAATAAAAAAACCGCCTCCCCAAACGGGGAAGCGGTTTCTCAGCTTACCGAAAGTGTTACTACATAACGTGATTAGTTGTTCACCTTCGTCATGCTGAAGCTGGCGGTGTAGGTGGTGCCGTCGGCTTTTTTGCGGAGGGCGGTCCAGCTCATGACGTTGTCCTCAATGGAGGCAACCTCCCACCATTCGCGGTACTCGGCGCCGTTGTTGATCCAGCGCATGCAGAGCAGGTTGCCGTCCACGAAATACTCGTTGAGGGTGTTGAGGGGATTGGGGATCCAGTTGTTGCCGTCCTTGTTGTAGTAAACGTAGGTGCCGTCAGCGTTGTACTGCCATCGGTGCTCGAGGTAGTCATCGTATTCCGACTGCTCGCTGGTGACGTGGCCTTCCCAGATACCGATGACAGCCTGCTTATAGTCGTTGGTAACCTTGACGAAGCGGTCGGTCTCCTCTTTTGTGAACAACTCGACGCCGTCTATCAGTACGGTCACCTTCATATCGGCGGTGAACTCGTTGTTGTTGATGGACTTGACGACGATGGTGAGTTCAGTTGCATGATGTTCGTTGGAATAGGCGGTGGCGGTAATGGTCTGACCGTTGATGTTGATGTCGAATTTGGTATAGTCAGCCCACAAACCCTCTGAATTTGGATGATTGTTCATGGATCCGCTTCTGATGGCTTCAGTGGCCGAGAGGAAGGTGAACACGATCTTTTCATTGGTCGGTGCGGGTTGGCCGTTGATGTCGGCCTTCATCCATTTTCCGATGATTTGTTCTTCGAGGTTGGTGACTTTGTCTTTGGTGCATCCTGCGAAGACGATGGTCGCGAGGACCAGTAATGCTAATACTTTTTTCATTTGTTATTTAATTGTTTAAGTTACCAATGGCAATTCTCATCTGGGTCTCCACCGAAAATCCAGCAGATAAATTCGCAGAACGCTCTGTCTAAATCTTCCATTTCATCACCGTTACCACCAAAGTCAACCCGTGTTTTTTCGGAGTTGCCCTCCTTGTCGATGACGATGGCTACAGTGGGACTTTGGGTACACCAGGCGGCTACTTCGTCGTAATTCTGTGCCGTAGTGAAAGTGTTGTTGGTGTTTTCCCAACCCTCATAGGCCTTGGAGCCGTTGACCAGCATCGCATCGTAGGCGGCTACAGTGTGAATGCGCAGGCTGAAGTTGCCTTCTGCAATGGAAGTCTTGGGGGTGAGTTTGGCCCAAACACCCTCGGTGAGAGGCAGCGTGTTGGCTGTTGTCGTCTTTCGCCAAGCGGAGTCGGTCAAGATCTCCTTCTGTTGGGCGCCAGTAGCGTCGAGGTAGTTGATTTCCACATCAGCCACACTCAGCACATCGGGGCTGACGGAGACGTAATACATCATCTTCACCTCAGGGTTCTTCTCTTTGTCTTTGTTGCATTGTGTGAACAGGGTCAGTGCCAGGCTGCAAACCACGACGGCGGCCAAGGTCATAAAGATGCTTTTTTTCATAGCGTTAGCTTTTATTAGATTTAAAAAGAGTTATTGTAGTTGTTTGCTTACTTTAGATTATTTAACCACGATCTTTTGTGTCTTCACTTGATCACCGTTGACGAGCTGGATCATATAGACGCCAGCGGGGAAGTTGGCAGTTGCCAGTTGGCAGTTGCCAGTTGTCAATTGCTGGGTGAGGACGTTGCGGCCGAGGACATCGACGATGTTGAGGACGGCGTTGCCTTCGTTGTTGATGACGAGGGTGCCGTTGCTGATGTAGGCGAAGTTATCGTCGGTGGCGTTGCCGGTGGCGAAGACCAGACGGAAGCGGTTGGCGTAGTCGGTGGTCTTGGCCTCGAAGCGGTAGCTCGGGTTGGCGAGGAGGTCGGTCTCAGTGCCGGTCATGTTATCGATCAAATTGAGAATTAAGAATTTAGTATTTAGAGATTCTGAGACTGAAAGGGTGTAGGTGCCGTTCTTTTCAGCTTTGAAGTTGAGGGGCAGCTCGCCTTGGTTCTCGGCGTTGACGATGGCGTAGTCCTTGTCTTCCTGCGGGATATAGACCTTCGTGTGGTGCTTGTTGAGTTGGAACTTGGGCAGCTGGTGGCCTCCGTCGAAACGCACGATGGCGCGGTCTATGGTGGTGCCATGGTTGTTGGTGAGGTTCATGGCTAACAAGTCAAGGGGTACAGGATCAAGGGGTACATAAGGAGCGTGCCACTCCGAGAAGGTAACCTTTTGGCCTGCTTCAGTGGCCACCACAAAGAAGCCTTGCATTGGCATGATAGGCATGCCTTCGTTGGCAGAGATTATTTCCGTACCTGCTTCGTTCATGACATAAAAAGCCTTGTCAACAGACACATAGTAGTTGTAGGGGTTACCCAAGAGGTTCCAGCCGGCGAACTCGGCGGCATTGCTGTCATATTTCAGATTGATGACGCCGCTGCCGCTATAAGGCGTGCCGGTGAAGATGAATTCCCTAGAAGTATCGTGGGCGTAGAGGTAGCCCTTGCCAGGCTCGAGGTTGAAGTTGCCATCGGTACCTTTGTAGTTGATCCATTCCAAATCCTGGGATTGGTCGAAGTAATAGAGGTCGAATTTGCCCTCGATCATGCTTTGTTGCGTATCAAAATCTTTCGCATTGGCAGGATTCACGGTGACAGGCGAAGCGATGAGGTAGTAGCCGCCATCGGGATCTTCAAACTCTTCTTCATAGCCTAAGATGGGGAGTTCGTATCCGAGATATACCGTGGTGAAGGTGCCGATTTCGCTCCATTCGGTGTTGCTGCCGTTGCCGTCGCAGTCGATGCCTTGCACTTGGAATTGATACTCTGTACCGGCAATGAGGTCCGTAAGTGTGCAGGGGTTGGTGACGTTTTCGACAAGCGTCCAATCTGATGTTTGCTCGGTGATGGTAACGTCAGCACCAGACAACCTGCCATACAATTTCACTTCAAATTCATATACCTTTCCAGCCTCGAAGACATAGTCGCTTTGTCGGCTACCGACATTGCCTTCATCGCCAATATAAGTAACTTTTTCATACTTTGGATTTGGGTTTACAATCACCCAGTCGTAAGTGCCCGCGGGAATTTGGATGGCAACGCTCCCGTTTGAAACCATGTGACTGGTCCAATAGTATTTGTCAGCATCCACAGGTATCTTGTATTCAAACCAACCGTCATATCCCATTGTGAAAAGGTCGTATTCTTCGTTAGCATTAGCATCGGCGTCGATCAGCATTTGGAAGCCGCCGGCATAATCGTAAAAAGGCGGACCAGCGGTCAGAATGACGGTAGCAAGTTCATTATAGGGATCGTTTGTGAAATGACGATATCGCACGTTGTACGTATCACTGTAACCTGTCCAACCAAGCTCAACTGTGTTGCTGACCGCTTCGGCAGTGAGATAGTATGGAGCGGAACAATAGTCGGGTGTGGTGAAGGTGGCGATGTCTGACCAAATGCTTGTTTCGTTTCCGTCGCAGTGGGCCTTCACTTGGAATTCGTATCCCGTATTGCGAGCAAGACCCGTAAGATCGAGGTATTTGTCTTCAGAAGTGGCTTCAATCCATGGCCCATATTCCTGAGAATAATAGATACTAAAGTCATCGAGTATGAGCGCGTTCGCGCTCATAAATGCAGAATTGAAGTGGCGGATGGCCACGTAGCCCATCGTTCCGTTAAAACTATTGAGGTCAACGGTGATCTCATTGTAGGTTTGGAAGGGGTCCACATCGCGCTCTTCGACCATCACGAAATCGTCGATGGACGTGGTTCCGGTGGAAACATAAACTGCAAAATGCTCTTCATTCACTGCTGTAAGATAGAACTTCAACGTCCCGTGGAGGGGAACTTGGGGCGAAATGAGCCATTCGTCGGGATCGTTACTGAAGGAGTACATGCATCCGGTACCAGAATGAGCGTATAATGAATTATCATTTGGGATCCAGCTGTCGTTGGGGTTGGAGCCATTATGGATGGTACTCCAATTGGAAGGCAGGCCATTTTCAAAACCTTCGGAAAAGTCTGTTTCAACATGAGTGGTTCTATATTGCACATCGAAGCTTTCGGCATCGCTTTCCCAATTCAAGGTGGCGGAGTTGAGCGTCAAGTTAGTGGTGGTCAAAGCGTAGGGTCTGGGGCAGCTAACAGCGTGCACGCGCAGGGTGTAGTCTTCAAAAATAGCCCATCTTTGGTTATAGCAAGGGTCACCAGCATAGTCCATTCCACTAATATATCCAGCTCTGGCACCACCGATACGCATACGGTAGTCACCTGGAGGTGTTCCGCCGGGGAGGGTGATGGATGCGTTCAAAAATACGGATGCACCTTCTGCGCTTGTGCCGACGTAAAGGATTTCGCTATCCTCAAAAGTCAAACTGTTGTCAAGGTCAACCCAAATATAGGTTTTATAACCGTAACCAGTTTCATAAAGGATAGACACGATAGCTGTCTCATTCATTTCGCAGATTTTGTCGATGTAGTAACCATAATAAGGAAATTCTCTGGGTCTGTCGTGGTTGGCTGTCGTCTTTGTGCCCTCAAAGAGGAATTGGTAGATACCGCTTCCGTCCATTGTCCAGGGATTCGGCCTGCAATAGCCGATATAGGTTTCCACAGGGCCTTCCCAAAGACTATAGCCATCTTCACTATCGTAGGCGCGCACCCAGAAGTAGTACCTGGTGTCGATTGTCGTGAATTCTTTCGAACCCGTAGTACCGCTGATTTGGAAATCTGAATCGATGTTTTGGTCGGGGTCGGCGTCAGGATCGACAGACCATGCGATTTCGTATGAATCCGCATCGCCTTCCCAAGTCACGGTGGCGGTTCTTCCGTTGGCCGTAGCGGTGAGGTTGGAGAGAGTGCTGAAGGCGACTTCAGTGTGGATGACCTTGGTTGCAGGTTGGCCAAATGCACCGTTTCCGCAGTTGCTGCGGATGAAGACGGTGTAGTCGCTGTTGGGAATCAGGTTGTCCCAGGTCATGCTGCAAGTCGTTTCGGTAGCAGTGATCGGTCCAGCGTAGGTCACGGCTTGGGGGTCGATGTCGGTGCCCAATTCAATGGCATAGTCGAACATGTCGCCAACCTCGGCATCCCATTGCATGGTTACGCCACGGGTGGTGAGGCTGTTTTCAACAACAGCAAGACCCGTGGTGGAGTAGAAGCAAACCGGTGGGTTGAACTCGTAGTAGCGATATCCTCCGTGCCAGCCTATTGATCTTCCTTCAGGAATAGAGGTGTAGTGAGTAGCGGCATGGGATTGTGGGTCCATAAGCCAGATGTCGTTGGCCGACTGGCCAATACCGCTCTGGTAATATCTAGGATTCGTATAAGGTGCTGAGCCGTAGATGATGACCACTTTTGAGTCCGCCTCAAAGAGTTGGATTTGCCATTTCACATCGGAGTAACTGCTCTGTAGTTGGTTTGGGTCCATCACAAATTCACACACGAAAACACGGTTGGGTGCGGTGCCGGTCAACTGATAGTTGATGTAACCCACCTCGCCTGTCTTAAGATCTGCGGAAATACCACATATTTTGGGGAAGCGCGAGTCGGACCAGAACCTATCAATTCCCAAAGGTTCAGTGGAGAATGAGAACATACCATTGGAATTTACCCAGAACTGGGTATAGGTGCCGTTTCCGAAGTGGAAAGAGAAGTCGGTTCCCATGGGGAGAAGGCTGGAGGCATCATCGTCGTGACCGCTAGACATGGCAGTTTGTGGGTCGTCCAGGGTAATCCATCGATTGGCATCAACACCCGTGGTATAGGTGTAATCAGCCAAGTCTTGTGCGTTCAATGCCAGAGGCGAGAACATCGCCATAAGCATCATGAAAAGGAGTGTGTTTCTTTTAATGTTTTTCATTGTTAGTAGATGATTATAATTTTTGTTTTATTAATTACTTAACCACGATCTTTTGTGTCTTCACTTGATCGCCGTTGACGAGTTGGAGCACGTAAACACCACTGGTGAGGAAGTCAGAAGACAGATGACAGGAGTCAGCATGGACTTCTTGGCTAAGAAGGATGTGGCCCAGTATGTCGATGACTTGCAAGGTGCCTTCGCCGTTGACGATAAGGGTGCCGTTGCTGATGTAGGCGAAGTGGTCGTCGGTGGCGTTGCCAGTGGCGAAGACCAGTTTGAAGCGGCTCTCGTAGTCGGTGGTCTTGGCCTCGAAGCGGTAGCTCGGGTTGGCGAGGAGGTCAACGTCGGTGCCGGTGAGGTTGTCGATTAAATTGAGAATTAAGAATTTGGAATTTAGAGATTCTGAGACTGAAAGGGTGTAGGTGCCGTCCTTTTCAGCCTTGAAGTTGATGGGCAGCTCGCCTTGGTTCTCGGCGTTGACGATGGCGTAGTCCTTGCCGTCCTGCGGGATATAGACCTTCGTGTGGTGCTTGTTGAGTTGGAACTTGGGCAGCTGGCGGCCTTCGTCGAAACGCACGATGGCGCGGTCGATGGTGGCACCACGTTTGTTGGTCAGGTTCATGACTAACTTGTCAAGGGGTACATAAGGAGCGTGCCACTCCGAGAAGGTAACCGTTTGGCCTTCTCCAGTAGCCACCACAAAGAAGCCTTGCATCGGCGCAATTGGCTTGGTTTCGTCGGCAGAGATTATTTCCGTACCTTCTTCGTTCATGACATAAAAAGCTTTGTTAACGGAGACTTGGTAGTTGTAAGGGTTACCCAGGAGGTTCCAGCCAGCGAACTCGGCGGCATTGCTGTCATAATCCAGCTCAATGACGCCATTGCCGCTGTAAGGCGTGCCGGTGAGGGTGAACATGCCAAAAGTATTGTGGGCGTAGAGGTAGCCCTTGCCAGGCTCGAGGTTGAAGTTGCCATTGTTGCCTTTGTAGTTGATCCACTCAAGGTCTTGGCTTTGGTCGAAGTAGTAGAGGTCGAATTTGCCATCGATCATGCTTTGTTGCGTATAGGAATCGATCGCATCGGCAGGATTCACGGTGACAGGCGAAGCGATGAGGTAGTAGCCGCCATCGGGATCTTCAAAGTCTTCTTCATAGCCGCCGATGAAGAGGGTGTATGCGATAGGCGTGGTGAAGAAAGCACATTCACTCCATTCAGTAGTGCCTCCGTCGCAGTCTTGGTTGATGCCCTGCACTTGCCACTCATAGGAGGAATTAGAATCCAAATCGTTGATGGTTAAGGATCCTGAAGTAGCGGTTGCGCTTTGTATGTCGTTGTCGTAGATGCGGAAGTCGTCAAGAAGCAAGCGCATACCTTCGGAGTTGAAATGGCGGATAGCAATGTAACCTGCTTGTCCGTTATAGCTGCTCAAATCAGCAGTATATTCCGTGTATTCTCCTCCTGCTATATTTTCTGCAACCAAAATGGTGTTGAAGTCTTCAACGGAATTGCCATTCGTAGAGACATAGATGGCGAAATTATCGGGTTGCCAATATAGTGCGCTGCGCAACCACACGCTCATGGTGCCATTGAGTTCAACCTGGGGCGTAATCAGCCAGTTGTCGGGAGAGATGTTGTGAACATCGTTGTCGTAAACGTAACTTGCAGAAGCAGCTATGTGTGTGCCACCATGGGCTATTTCGATATTATTGTCAACATACCAGTCGTAACCATCACCATTGTTGTCGATGGTGGTCCAAGTATCAGGCAAGCCATTTTCGAAGTCTTCGTAGAAGAGCACTTTACGGTATTGTACATTGTAGCTTTCTTGGTTACTTGACCAGCGAAGTTTGGCAGTGTTACCCGTGACTTCGGCTTGTAGCTCAGACGGTGTTGTGCAATCATGAGGGCAGTTCATGGTGTAAGAGGCGACAATGCCATCATTAGGTGCTGAGCATTCATCAAATGGGTCTTCGCAGCCCTCATGCTCAGCGATCACTTCACCCGTGGGGGCCGTGATGATATAACCGTTTTGGTATGCGTAATAGTCTTGGGCGTAGTAATAGAAATCAAGTTCAGTGCCGTCGCAAACATAGATTTGGATCGTCTCTGAGTTATTATTGAGTGTGATCTCAGCCAAAATAGTGTTCGTGTTGGCATCTGCCACATACATATATCCAGAGGCTTCACCCCATAAGTCGGTAAAGGTAACGGTAACGGCGCATTTGTCTTCCTCTAAGCAGTCTATTGTGATGTTTTTAGGGTTGCTCCAATCGCTGGTTTCATTACCTTCGCAGTTGGCTTGAAGCATGATGGTGTAGGTGGTTGATAATTCACCCGTGAAGACATAAGGGCTGGTGACGTTGTTGGTCACGGTACCGTTGATATTGATATTATAAGAGGAGGCATAGCCGCTCCATGTGACGGTTACTATGTCGTCTGAAGCAGATAGTTGGACGTTGCTGGGCTTGGGGCAGGATGAAGCCGGAAGCACAATAAGCTGGTAGTCTTCCGCTTCCCCATTATGTCCATCAACACATGGGTTTAAATCAACATCTCCAGAGTACATTCCCTCAATACGTACGCGATAGCTTCCGGGGAGCGTGGTGATAGGAATGGAGATGATGCCAGTCCAATTGGTTTGGATGCCGCTGTTCTGAATAGCCACATTTTCGCCAACATCATTGAAATCATAGTCCTGATTCCAGTCAATCCACATGCCGTATTTCATCGTAGGGACGAAGCTTCCAGGGGTGACGGTGAATCCGATGGTTTGTCCAGCCTCTGCTGATGCGGAATGGGAGTTGAAGTAGTCGAAGTAACCGCCAGAGGATAACGAAGTGCCCGTGTTGCTGATATTGGTCTCGCCATCCTCAGTGCTGAAACCAGCGATATAGATGTAATCGGCGTCGGAATTAGAATAATAAGGTGTGCAATAGCTTGGTTCTGTAACGGTGATGGTGCAAGTGGCGGTGTAATCACTTTCGTCAATTATCATGATTGCGGTAATGGTAGCAGTGCCAGGGGCCACGCCAGTCACAGTGGCCGTGGTGCCGCTGCCGCTCACTGTGGCCACGCTGGTATTGCTTGAACTGTATGTGATGGTGGGTGTGCCGCTTACATTGTGGTATGTAGCGGTAAGGGTTTCCGTGAATCCATAGCTTATCGTTGCGGTAGCAGGCTCGAGTGTGATATAGGGGTCAGTTGTTATCGTTTCCGTGACGGTAATGTCGTCAATGTAGAGCGCATACCGGTTAGCAGGAGAAGTGCAGTGAACAACTACTCTAACGCTTTGGCCGGCAAGCGCGGCACTCGTGACGGAACCAGACCTCTCGACAAAGGTATTGTTGGTATAGGAAGCAGATGCAATAGCGCTATACCGCGTTGCGGAAGCAACAGCAGCTGCTGTGGGTACATCACTTGCCTTTACGAAGAACACACTAAACGTTTCGGCATTATTCGAATTACGAACCCTCTCCCACAGGCTTACGCTGAGTTCAGACGCATTGGCATTTACGTCAAACGGAGCAGATACCAGATAGCAGTTTGCCCCATTGCTTTGAGTATAAAAATACTCCGCGCTTTTTGATCCGCTGTGCGCATAATTGGAATAGGTGTTAAGGCTCCAGTTGTGGCCGTTACCCGCATTGTAAGCAAACCATCCATCGGCAGAATAGTTGTCGCTGAAGTTCCCTGTCATGTCGTCGAAGTTCTCAGACAAAAGCACTATTTGTGCGTTCAATGCCAAAGGCGAGAACATCGCCATCAGCATCAAGAAAAGGAGTGTTTTTCTTTTCATCTCCTATTTGTGTGTTAATTTATTGGTTATCAGATTGTTTCTATTGGATTATTATTTATTGTACCTTCACCATGCTGAAGCTGGCGGTGTAGGTGGTGCCGTCGGCTTTTTTGCGGAGGGCGGTCCAGCTCATGACGTTGTCCTCGATGGAGGCAACCTCCCACCATTCGCGGTACTCGGCGCCGTTGTTGATCCAGCGCATGCAGAGCAGGTTGCCGTCCACGAAGTATTCGTTGAGGGTGTTGAGGGGATTGGGGATCCAGTTGTTGCCGTCCTTGTTGTAGTAAACGTAAGTGCCGTCGGCGTTGTACTGCCAGCGGTGCTCGAGGTAGTCGTCATATTCCGACTGATCGCTGGTGACATGGCCTTCCCAGGTGCCGAGGACGGCCTGCTTGTAGTCGTCGTTAACCTTGACGAAGCGGTCGACAAATTGTCTGGTGACCACCTCAGAGCCATCCATTGTAATGGTTATGGTACGATTCGTGGTAAACTCCCTGTCATTGATGGCAGTGATGTTGTTTTCGTCCACGATCGTCCTGTTTTCGTCGGGCTGGCCGGTTAGTGTGACCGTGTTGCCATTGATGGAGACTTTTTCTTCAGCCAAAACATCCCAAGGAGAACCACCTTCCTGATGGTCGATGGAAGCGCTCATGGTTGCCTTGGTATCCGAGATGAAGGTGAGCACCACCTTCTCGTTAGTCGGTGCGGGCTGGCCGTTGATGTCGGCTGTCATCCATTTGCCGATGATCTGCTCTTCGAGGTTGTTGACTTTGTCTTTGGTGCAGCCTGCGAAGACGATGGTCGCAAGGACCAGTAATGCCAATATTTTCTTCATTGTGTATCGTTATTTAGAGGTTTGCTTTTTCAGTTTATCACAATACGTTACCACGTATCGCAGCACTCTTCTGGGTCATTTCCAAAAAGCCAGCACCAGAAAACACAACCCAAGTCTTTAAACTTATCATAATAAGAGTTGCCACCAAAATCAATCTGGGTATTTTCGGAATTGCCCTCCTTATCGATGATGCAGGCTATTGCGGGGCTTTGGGCACACCAGGCGGACACTTCTTCTGAGTTTTGGACAATAGTGATGTCGCTGTCACTGTTTTCCCAACCACCATGCGCATTTGTGCCGTCGGTTAGGGTGATGTCGTAGGCGGCGACAGTGTGAATGCGCAGTTGGTAGTTGCCCTCGGCGATGGAAGCCTTGGGGGTGAGTTTGGCCCAGACGCCCTCGGTGAGAGGCAGGGTGTTGGTCGTCATGGGTTTACGCCAGACGGAGTCGGTCAAGACTTCTTTCTGTTTGGCACCGGTAGCGTCGAGGTAGTTGATTTCCACGTCGGCCACGTTGAGCACGTCGGGACTGACGGAGACATAGTACATCATCTTCACCTCAGGGTTCTTGTTTTCTTTTTTACATTGGGTGAACAGGGTCACTGCCAGGCCGCAAACCACGACGGCGGCCAGGGTCAATAAAATGTTACGTTTCATTTTTAGAATGTTTTTAAATAATTGATTATTAATTGTTTATGTTTTTTAATTGTTTATTCATTCATAAAAAAGTCACGGGTTTGTAAGGTATAAAGATTACCGAAGTTATTGTGGTTGAAGATACTGACGTGCGAGCCGAGGGTGTGTTGGGCGCAGTAGAGGTAGAGGTCGCGGTAGGTGCCGTTGGGGTGGGTGGTGGCGTGGCCCACGAGGTTGCGACTGAAGCGGTCGCACATCCAGATGCCCAACTCGTTGCTCCACGAGTCGGCAAACGACTGCTCGTAGGGTCCGGCGGCGCAGATGGCCAACAGGCCGGGAATCCCTTCCAGGGCTTTGCCCATGTTGGACGAGAAACAGGGTTCGAGGCAGATGAGCATCTGGCGGAAACGCCCTTGCGCGGCCATCTGCGAGAGGGTCTGGGCAAGGAGCTCAGCGGTCATGCCGTTGCCAGCGGGCTGGTCGCGCCATGTCATCTCGTTCACGCCACCGGCAGGCACGCTACGGCCGTGTCCGCTCCAGAAGAAGAAGACGTTGTGTCCCGAGCCGCCAGGCAGCACCACAGGCGTACGGCTGGTGGGGGTGCCTTGCAAGATGTTGACGATGTCTTGCGGGGTGAGGTCAACACTGCGGTAGTCGATGACGGCGCCTTCGCGCAGGTTGGGACCGTTGGGGTCGGTGCGGACAGCGCCATAGTCGGTGTTCTCGGGTGCAGTAGCCACTTCGTCGGCCAAAACCATGATGATATGGTCGTCGTCGTAGCCGCCGGCTTTCAGCATCTGATACACGTTGAGCACGTCGGCCTCGTGACGGTAGTTGCTCCAGCCGTTGCTGCCTTGCACCAATACGGCGTACTGGTCGGTCATGGCCGGGTAGGTGAGGTCGGACGAGCCGCCATATTGCGCGTCGAAGGCAGCGGCGGCATTGCTGGCGATCCAGTTCCACGAAGCCAAGGCCTCGCCCGTTTGCACGCTCCCTGAGGTGCTGTAATAGCCCTGATGCTGCACACGGCCGTCAATAATAACCCAGTTGACGTAGGTGGTGTTGAGTGCGGCGGTATAGCAATCCTTGTCGAATTGTACGGCACCGCAGGCGCCTTTGAATCCGATCAACTTGCCCCGTTCGAGGCTGGTCAGGTAGAGTTCCATGCCCATCTCGCTCCAGGCGGCACCGTTGAGGAGGTTGTCGGTGGTGGTGATGGCGATGATGGCATCGTTCAGGTTGTCGGTGTGTTGGTGTTCCATATAGCTTGCCGCGAAGGCGGAGAGCAGCAGGGCATCGTAGAACTTGCATTCGGCGAAGGTGGGCTTCACGCCGAAAAGGCTCTCGTAGCTCATCTCAAAGCCAGTGGTGGGGTCGGCGTAGGGTGAATAGCCTTTATAGCCGCTGGTGAGTGCCACACCACGGGGACCAAGGGCTTCGATGGCCTCATCGGTGAGGTTAGACAGGGCAAGATAGACGGGGGCATAAACCACGCGGAGATAGGCCTCTTCATCGTTGTCGCCCGCAGGGTCGTCGGGGTCGATTTCCAACCACAGGCTACGCATACGGGCGATCTGGTAGAGTTGCTCCGCATTTTCGGTTACAATTAAGGAGGGAATGTATAAACTAAAAAAGTATGCTCCTATTTCGTCATAGTAGCTTTGCAGACGCTGGTAGAACTGATCGTCGTTTTGGTACTTCTCGCACCAATTGAAGTTGATGCCTAACTCGGTGGCCTGGAAGGGCGCCCAGTCATAGAAAGTCTGCCCATAGCTGTTGTTGGGCGTGAAGAGGGCGGCTAACGAGGACATTTCGCTGATCACTACGTCGGGATATTGTTGCAGGTAGGTGGCACAGAGGCTGAGCATCACCTCCGACTGTGAGATGTCGGTCTCGGTAAGCGACCACAGGAAAGGCCGTTGGCCGTCGCCGGTGCTGGTGATGGCGAAACGGCGGATGAGCGACTCGCTGGTGGCGGTGGGCAGGATGAGCGGCTTGTTGGTCCGTTGGCAATAGGGAGCAAAGCGGTTGGCGCGGTCGTTGTTGAAGGGCCCGATGACGGCCATCACATCGTCGCGTGAGGCCAACTCCTCGCCTAAAGCAGCCATGTCCTCGGCGTCTTCATCATACCATTCCAGTTTCAGGTCGATGCAGAGCGTGTCGTGCAGTTGGGCGTTGTGCAGGTTTTGCAACATCCAGTCAGCCGTACGTTCCAGACGGGCCTTCATGATGGGGTCGGAGGTCGGTGCCACTACCGCCACCGTCTTCTCCACCCATCTACGACTGTCCTGGTAGATGTATTCATCTTCCTTATGACATCCCGTCAAGCAAAGGATGAAGAAGAAAAAAGCAACCCAATTATATTTCTTATTTTCCAACTCTATATTCTAAATTCTAAATTCTAAAGTCTTCTTTTCTCTTTCTCTACCGCCACTTGCCACAAACTATCTATATCAATGAGATTCAAATCGTTGGGTACAAAAAAGTTGCCGACGATGACCCCTGTGGCTCCATCGGCCAGGCCGAGGGTTTGGTGCTTGGGCATCGTACCCTCAAGCCACATCCCGACATAGTCTTCCATCACCCTATCGACATGTTTCACGATGGAGAAGGGGCATGACAAGTTGTCGGCATTCATGTCGCCGTCGATGCCTATGTATTGGTTCATGGCAAACAGTAGGGTTCCTCGGATGGCACGTATCAGGCTATGCATGGCGCCGCCACAAACGGGTACCAGCGTAATGCTTTCTGAAAAATCGCCAGGGCAGGTGCTTTCCTCTCTGATGATGCGGATGGCGGCCGTGTCGCTCAGCGTGAATCCACCGGCGGGTTCCTGACTCAAGTAACGGATGTGCAGTTCCAAGGGTTCAAGGCCCTGCGTGTCGTTGAAGCCCGCCACAAAACCCTCACCCGCCTCGCGCACCGATTCCGTGTAAGGGTTGGCCAACACCAACGACACCACTTCTTTGTCGGTGTAGTTGTAAGTAGTGTAATGCACCATGCAACCACCCATGTACATCGCACCGTAGTAGTTGATGTAGAGTGTTGAGCCTTTGCTTTCGAGCGGCGTGGAGGTTTCCAGATAGAGCAAGTCGGCGCGGGGGTTGGATTCCAGACGGTGGCTGTTGGCGCGGAGGTAGGCGTCGTAGCCCACGCCGGGGGTGATGAGCAGTCGGCGCACCGTGTCAGAGGCTTGTTCCATCTCGCTGATGATGGTCTCCAAGTAGGCCAGTCCTTCCTCTTCGCTCTCAGGCGAGAACTGTAAAGTGCGCAAACCGTGTTGTTGGGCGGCCTTTTCCACGCCGGTGTAAATCATGTCGCAATAGGAACGATCGCCTAACGAGTTGGGGCCATAGATGACAATGACTAGCGGCGCTCCGCTGGGTTGTTCTTCGTCGGGATTCGGCAGGATGATGGGATCCTTGGTGCAGCCCACCATGATCGCCAACAACATCCATCCACATAAAATCATGCGGACAAATCGGTTCCTATTTTTGCAGCAAAAAGACATTTGCGTTCTGATGCGATGTGATAAATCCGTCGCTTTTCTTATTTAAAAAAACAAAAATATACTAAGGGAATGACATCTGATGGGACTTTTTTTGGCTTGTTGCGCAGATAATCCTGCTTTGCGCAGAAATGCATTTCTTTGCGCCGTCCACCAACGAGAACATCGCGCTCCACAAAGTGATAATAACGTATCTTTGCAGTCATGAAAACGAAAGAGCAACAGCAAGCGATTGTTGAGGATGCGGTCAGTATCGAGGACCAATGCACGGTAAATCACCTGGACGCTGGTTTGCCTCGTTGGCTTATTGAGGCAGCGTTTGTTTGCTATCTGTTTCAGGCCGTTCTTAATTGGTCGCCGCTGATGCATTGGTTCAACGACGCCCACCTCTCTTGGGTGAGTGCGATCGTTCAGACATTAGGACCTGTGGTGATGTATGTGGGTTTGATGCGAGGCATGAAGCCGCTGTATCGTCCGTTCAAGATATGGTGGTGGGTGGTCATTGCGCTGAACCTTGCTGGATTTGTGACAGGGATGATTCCTGCCATCATGTTCAGTGTAGGGCTTCCTCTGGCGGTGTCGTTGATGTTGGTTTATGTTCCTTTGGGTTGTCTCTTGATGTATAACTATCGTGGGAGGCTGTGGCAAGTGGGGCTTTGGATGGTGCTTTATATTTTGGTTTCCAGCATTTTACCCGTGGTCTCTTTCCTGATCGTCGGTCCTGAGTCGGGGTTGGCCAACCTGCCGATGGAGATTCCCACCATCGCTGTCATCGTGGTGTACGCTTGGGTGCAACGGCGGGTGCTTATTGGGAAATGACGCTTTCCGTACTTTGCCGGTATTGTAAAGGTGTGATGCCGAGTCGGCGTTTCATCTCCATCTGGAAAGTGCGGCGGCTTCCGAATCCGGCCTCCGTCCCCACGGCTTCGATGGTCCAATTGGGATTCTCGCGCAACAGACGGCAAGCCAAGAGCAGGCGTTTCTCGTTCAGATAGTCGCCCAAACTGGTGTATTTTTCGTTGTTTTTGAAAAGTGTGCACAATCGTTTTTGCGTCAGTCCCAGCGCCTTGGCCATCGTTTTCAGTGTCAGGTTACTATCGGTGTAGAGCCGCTTTTCATCCATCTCTTGGTCGATCCAGTTCATCAGCTCTTCGTCGCTCATGTTGGCGGTCAGCTCAAAATGTTCACGATGTTGGCGGGTCTGTTCTTGCAGTAGCGTGACTTCATCAACGATGTGGTGTTTTAGCTCCTCTTCCAACTCATCGATGCGTTTTTCCAAGTTGATCTTGTGTTGCGTGTTTTGTTCCAGTAGGGCGTTTTGGTTTTCCACCAATTTCTTATTGGTCGAAATCATGTTATTCGCATGTTTGTTCAACACAATCATTGTGATGGCGAAGGCGATCACGAATACAACGATGACGGCTACGATAAGTTGTTGGGGTCCGGTCATGGCTTTGTTTCTAACAACAATGCGCAAAAATAGCACTATCTTGGCAAAATACGGCGAAAGCGCTTGCGCAGAAACGCTCATTTTGCGCAAAATCTTCTATCTTTTCTTCTTGAAAAAACTGGTAAGTAGGGCGAGACACTCATCCTTCATCACATCGGCGACGATTTTGGTTTTGGGATGCAGCATGTTCCCGTATTTGGAGAACCCGTTTTTGGGATCGTCGGCGGCATAGACCACCTTGCCGATGTGGCTATGGGCAAGGGCGCCGGCACACATGGGGCAGGGCTCCAAGGTGACGTAGAGGGTGCACTCGTCGAGGTATTTGGCACCAAGGGCATTGGCTGCTGCGGTGATGGCGAGCATCTCGGCATGGGCGGTCACGTCGTTGAGCATCTCGGTCTGGTTATGGGCCCGGGCGATGATTTTGTCATTGCATACTACCACAGCCCCAATGGGGATTTCTTCGGCTTCCAGGGCCAGTTCGGCCTCTTTGAAGGCCTGTTTCATATAGTATTCGTCGGAGAAAACGGAAATTGGCATAAAAGGTTATTTTTTCAGGATTCTTTTTGCGATGGATTTGTTGCCTTGTGTGGCTTTGATGAAATACAATCCAGCAGGTAAGGTTGTGATGTCAAGGATTCCGTCATGAAAATCGGTTTGTTCCATTACTTTGATTCCCGTGATATTGTAAACGGTCAATCGATAGGTATCGTTCAAATCGGTATGGATTTCGATCTGGGAATTTGACGGATTGGGGCAGATTTCAAGTGAGAAGAACCCGTCGTTTTGAGTCTCGGGGATGCTTGCAGGTGAGAAATGGATCGAAAAGTTGTCAATTCCATACAAGTATGCCTTTTTGGGGCCTGTTTTGTCGTGATTATAGTAGTTTGCATCTTCTACGAGAATCCGTACCTGCACAAAGGGCTGGCCGATATAATCGTTCAATGAAAGATCAATATGTTGCCATTTGTAGCGTGAATGGATGGCATCCAACAAATGCCAATGGACTCGGTCGGTGGTAACTTCGATATTGAAACGAGCGAAAGAGGAGTTGTTAATCTCGTAATCAAAACTGGCAATGGTAATGAAATCAAAGCAAAGGGTGGCATTGGAAACTTCTGAGGGGATGGAGAACCACGCTGTTTCTGCTATGGATAATAAGTTTTCTCTGTCTTTCACGTATGATTTTGCTCCGAGATAATAATCGTTTTGGGATTTCTTATTGCGTTGCCAAGTGTCTGTCAACAACCTGAACCCATTGAGATTGTCGTTGAAGTCATTGTGGAATGGAAGGGATAATGCAGGCGAGACCATCATTTTCTCGTGGTTGGATTCGTTGTTTTCTGTTCCGTCTGACTTTACTGAAACAACATGATAGTCATGCATTTCACCATCGTTAGCGTCATGGTCTTCATAATAGGGTTCGGTTAATTCGGCTATCAGCTGCTGATCCCTAAACAGCCGGTATTGTGTTGCATTATCAGTCTCATCCCATCGAAGGTAAATGGCAGCACTGTCGCAGGTGGCTGCAAAATGTTGGGGTGGGAGGTCTCCGTTCGCTAGTTCGGCTGTGGCCGCAATGGTGGCTTTTACAAAAGCACCTGCAAGAATGAAGTTGTTCACGCCGCTTCCGATGGTGTCACAAGGACTGTGGTAGCATGGATGTTGAGAGAGATACTCAGTGTCGCCAAGATAAAGGGCGGGATACTGGTAGGAGCAAAACCGAATGTGGTCACCCCTAGTGGTTTCTCCTCCTGTTCTCCAGCATGTTGGCGTCTCGGGCAGATACAGATTGGCTACAGAGTAATAATAATCGTATAATTTTCTGTTGAGATGATAGCATGCAGTGAACATCTTCACGGTGTCGAGTTCCGGAGGATACCATCCGATCATGTCGAGATTGAAGACGCCAAGGATGCTCTTGTCCTGACGGGCACATTCTTTGGCATATCCCATGCTTCCTATGAGTCCATATTCCTCATTGTTGAAATTGATGTAAATGATGGATCGATCCAATGCATATTGGCTTAAGATACGTGCTGCTTCAAGTACGCCGGCGGTGCCAGAGGCGTTGTCGTCGGCACCTGGACCGCTTGGATGGTCATAATGCGAGGAGATGACGATGTATTCGTCAGGATATACCGTTCCGGGTTGAATGGCGACAACATTGCCCGCTTCAAGCCAATTGTTCTCTTCGTCAACAAAGTAATGGACCGATGTTTCCAACCCCAGTTCCTCGTATTGTTCAACAAGCCAGTTCTGCGTCAGCAACGCTTCGGGAGAATAGGCCTCTCGGATGAATTGTTGCATCCACGCGATGCTATTGTAAAGGTTGATGGTGTCCACTTGGTCAATCATGGCTTGGATTTCGGGGTTGATTTCAGTGACTTTGGGATAGGTCTGTGCCCGATTGCCTTGGTGATCGATGGGTTCCCAATGGAATTGCGCCTTCATGGTGGAGGCGGCAATCAAGAGAATGCTAAGAAAGAGGGTTTTTTTCATGATTAAAATGATTTGTATGGGTGCAAAACGAATCCCAATCTTTTCCAACGGGGAATTTCTCGCGGAAGTGCTGGAGTGCTTCATAATTGAGGGTAAAAGAAAGCACGGTTTCTTGGTCGGGCTCGGCTAGGCAAAGGATCTCACCCCGGGCGTTGATCATCTGCGACTTGCCGTTATAATGCACGCCTTCGGGATCGTCGCCGATGCGGTTCACGCCGATATAATAGGTCTGGTTCTCGATGGCTCGGGCCTTCAGCAGCGTATTCCATACCTCGATCCTCGATTCGGGGAAGTTCGCCAGATAGATGCCCAAATCGTAATCGTAAACTCCATTCTGATAGTGGTTCCTAGCCCATAAAGGGAAACGAATGTCATAGCAGATCATCGGCTTGATTTTCCAGCCTTTGAGCTCAACAACCAGGGGTGCTTTACCGGGTTCAATGGGCTCCTTTTCCCCGCCCATCGCAAAGGTGTGCCGTTTGTGATACAACGCATAGCTGCCATCGGGACGCATCCACACCAAGCTGTTATGGTAATGGCCATCTATATTAAGAAGCATAGTGCCACAAATCACGGCATTCAACTCCTGGGCTTTGTTGCTCAGCCAGTTCATGGTAGGGCCGTCCTGTGTTTCGGCAAACTTTAGAGGATCCACTGGAAACCCCGTGTTGAAGGTCTCGGGAAGCAACACCAGATCTGCACCAGCGGGCACTTCTTTCAATAGCTGATCGAAATGCGTGCGGTTACCGTCAGGGTCTTCCCAACGGAGATCGGCTTGGATAAGAGAGATTCGCAGCTCACTCATAGATCAAAAACCGATATGCATCGATAGGCCCATCACGGGAGCGCTGGTTTCGGGGGTGTGAATATAGGTGAAGCTGGGAGAAATGTTCATCTGGAGGCTTGTTTGCCGTCCCCGAATATCCCGATAGTACATGTTTTTGATCTTAGCGACATGGACCGCATCGACGATATTCCAGACGTTGTAAGCAGCCAATAGCGTAGTACTTAGCAAAACAACTGTAGGGTCTGGATAGAAAGAATCGGAGCCATTAGGGCCAACGTGTGATGTCCCTACGATAGACACCGCCCATGCCATTGACCCCAGGATGTATCCTCCAAAGATCGCTGCGCCCCGTCCCCATTCATCGCATATTCCTTGACCAAGGCCTGGAATCAGCCACGATGCCACGCCGGACAATGTTGGGTTATAAGGATCACCAAATTGCTTGGTATAATTGCGGTAGTTGTAGAGTGTTTTGTAATCCCTGTAACGCATTCCTTCAGAGACGTATGGTTGGGGTTTGTAAGGTTCTCCAGTTGGGGTGGAATCGACGGAAAATACTTCGTTTTTGCCGTTTTGATACCGTATGAGGAGGACATTGGTTTTGTTCAACACGTATGTTGGACCTTCCTGATTCTCGAAATCCAGATATTTGATTTCGGTTTCGGTAATTTCAAGGACTTTGGCTTGGATGTCCTTGCCTTCTTTAGTGACGATGATGTCTTGTGCCTTTAGGGTTCCTGCGATGGGAAGTAACAGGATGCAAACAATCAAGAGCTTTTTCATGGGTAAAGCCCTGGTCCGTGTCGGGCGCAACGTTTAGTATCGCAAAGTTAAGCTTTTTTCTGAAATGCCATCCGTTCGTCGCCATTTAATAGATGGATGATGCCGCAATACTGGTATCCGTGTTTTTCCAAACCTTTGCGCATGATGATGTTCGCCTCGTGGGTGTCGATACGGATGTTTTTGGCGATGGATTCGCTGAAGTCGAGCACGGCGTCAAGGATGCCATGGGATTGCGGCGTGCTGGCAATGCGGTGGATGACATGGTAGGGCTCATCGTCGAGCCACTGGCCGTCGTAGATGACTTTATAGGTGATGTCGGGGCCGGGAATGAGGGCGAAGGTGCCAACGATGGCGCCAGTTTGGTCAGCCATCACATAGCTGCAGCCTTGTTCAATGTCATGGATGAACTTCTCATCGTAGGGATAGCCGTCGGGCCACTGGAACGTGTTGCCGTAGCTGCGCATGATCTCACGAGCTTGGTCGCGAAGGTTGAGAATGGTTGGCAGGTCTTTCGGATTTGCTTTTCTGATATCGTATTTCATCGTTCAACTGGTTTTGGACGAGTCGGATCGTCATGATTTTAAATAGTTTTTGCGTTCTTCTTCCGTGAACTTCTCGATGGCATACCGCAACATGGTGCGAGGCAGGGTCTTGTAACGGTCACTGAGCCAAGCTTTTAGTCGTTGTTCATCGCGTTTGCCCGCCTCGCGAAGCAGCCAACCGCCAGCTTTCTGCAAAAGGTCGTGCAAGGGTTGGGGCTTCGACAAATAGATTTCAGCAATGGCGTAGGTATCGTCCAACTCACCGTGGCGGAGAAACTGCATGGTGCTGACGATTCCGATACGTTGCTCCCAGAGGGTCTTGCCGTCGCGGGCCAGGTCGTAGAGCAGGGTGCGGTCTTTGTCAAGAAGCCAGGTGCCGAGTAGCTCGTAGCAAGAGAGATCGACCAGGTCCCAGTTGTTGATAAACGCAGTGTGGGACAGGTAGAAATCGACACAGCGTTGCTGCAATGCGGGATCTTTCTTGGCGTGTTTGAACTGTTGCACCAACGTCAGTAGGGCGGCCAGCCTGATCTCATGGTATTCGGAGCGGATGCAGGTCTCGAGGTCGTCAAAGGAGGTCGTTTGCCAGCAGTGTTTCACCACCTCGCGGGTGACAGGCACCTTGATGCCGAGAAACCGGTCGCCTTCGCCGTACTGGCCCTTGCCGGTCTTGAAAAAACGCATCAGGCCTTCCACCTGCGAAGGATCGCGGTGGGCGAGGACGGCGTCGTATAGCGGGTTCGTTGTCATATTTCGTTACAGTTTGATATAGTCGCTTTTGATGGCATGTTCGTAAAGATCCGGCGAGATGCACGACTTGATGGCCTTGACGAAGATGTTCATCATCTTTTCGTGGATGTAGTCCTTTCGCATGACGAGGCTGATTACGCGTGAGATGGTGGACCCGACGATGGGGCGCATCCTTTGTTGGGCCTGCTCGTCCAATAGGTTCAGGTGGGTTTCGGGAAGGATGGTCATGCCTCCGTTCTCGTTGGCGATCTGGATCAAAATGCCGACGCGGCCGCCTTCGTACAGTTCCTCGTAGGTGTTTTGGCGCTGTTGAGAGAGGTCTTTTTGGTCGAACAACCGGATGCCGTCTTTCATCACCCAAAGGGGGTAGTCCTTCAGGTGGCTGCGTTCGATGGACTCGTGGGTGTCCAAAATGTCCTCGTCAACGATGTAGGCGAAGAACCGTTCGTGGTATAAGGGTAGCTCAAGCAGCTCCTTGTCGTTGATGGGCGAGGTGAGGACGCCCATGTCGATCTCCGCTTTTTTCAGGCTTTCGACGATGGCGGCAGAGCGCATCTCGAGGGCTTGGAGCTTGATGTCGGGATAGAAGGCGCTTAGGTAACCGAACGTCTTGGGCATCAGCACGGGGGCTACGGTCGAGATCATGCCGACGCGCAAAGGACCTGAGGCGAGTTCTTTCTCCGACTGGGTCAGCTCGACCAACTGTTTGGTGTGGTAGAGCACCATCTTGGCTTCCTCGATGAGTTTCCTGCCGGTCTCCGTCGCCTCAACGGGATGGGTGTTGCGACGGAAGATCGTGACGTCCCATTCCTCTTCCAGCTTTTTGATCATCAGGCTCAAGGTCGATTGGGTCACTCCGCAGGCCTCCGCTGCTTTCACAAAATAGCGGTGTTCGTCCACGGCCACGATGTATTCCAACTGTTGTAGGGTCATCTTTATTGATTATTATCAATACAAAGATAAACAATATTGTATTGCCCAATAGAATTCTGAAAAATATTTTTGCTTTTTCTAAAAAATGGAATGGACATCTTTAAGATCACCATACGGTTTGTCGGTTTTACGCTCTTGGGCCTCTTCTTGCTGATTGCCTTTTCAGCCTTGATCGCCTTTGTGGATCACCGGGACGCCAGCCTCTTTCCGCTTCTGATCTCCTCGGGTGTCACCTTGGCCGCTGGATTGGCTTGCCTCCTGTCTACCAAAGCGAGGCAGCGGATCGACCGTAAGGCAGGTTATTTTATCGTAACGTTTTGTTGGTTGGCCGCCTGCCTGTTTGGGGCGTTGCCCTTTGTGTTGTATGGGCGGGAGTTCACTTTCGTCAACGCCTTGTTCGAGAGCGTCTCGGGGTTCACCACCTCGGGTGCCTCCATCCTAAACGACATCGAGGCGGTTCCGAAAGGTTTGCTGTTTTGGCGGATCGCCACGGCCTGGATCGGTGGCGTTGGCGTGGTGTCGCTGATCTCGATCGTGATCTCCACCCGTAACGACAAGCAGGCCCAGTTGGCCGGCATGGAGCTGTCGTCCATCGCCAAGGAGTATTACCGAGGCCGTCGGAAACAGTTCGTCTACCGCCTTCTTGCGGTCTATGTGGGCCTGACCTTGGCTTCGTCGATTGGCTTGCATTTGGCAGGCATGACCTGGTTCGACGCCATCACCCACGCCATGTCGGCCTGCAGCACCTGCGGCTTCAGCACGAAGAACCTCAGCATCGCCGCCTTCGACAGCGAGGCCATTGAGGCCATCCTCTCGGTCTCGATGTTGTTGGCGGGCATCAATTTCAGCCTGATCTTTGCTACTTTCTGGCCCAGCGTTTCCAATCGCAAGAACCTGTTCAACACCAAGATCGTGCGGGTGTTCCTTGGTGCGGTCCTCATCGGAATCCTGTGCATGACGCTATACTTGCTGTGGTTTGGCACCTATGGCACGTTCCGTGAAGCGTTCCGGGTTGCTTCGTTCCAGATGTGCTCCATCTCCACCACCACGGGCTTTGCCACGGCCGATACCAACCTGTGGCCTGGCTTCTGCAAGGCAATCATCCTGATTGGATCGCTGGTGTGCGGATGCTCGGGATCGACCTCGGGTGGCATCAAGATCGACCGGGTGTGGATGGCCATGAAGGGATCCTCGGAGATGTTCAAGACCCTAATGCACCCCTACAAATACGGCTATGTGAGAATGGATGGAAGCACCAAGACAGAGGGGGAGGTGGCATCGGTGATGACTTTCATCATGTTGTATATCCTGATCGTTGGCCTCGGCATGGTGGTCTACACGGCTGGAGGCATGGATTTCCAAACCGGCTTGTCGGCCTCCATTGCCTGTATCGGCAACGTGGGTCCGGGCTTCGGCGAAGTCGGTTCGATGGGCAATTACGCCGGACTGTCCGACTTCATGAAGCTCTTCAGCACCGTCTTGATGCTGTTCGGACGTCTTGAGATCTATCCGATTCTGATCGTGATCGGCAGTGTTTTCAGGAAAAACTGATAGGCCGGCCTCAGCAAGCCAGGGTGCACTTCTTTACGCCTTTGCCGGTTTTTTCTTGATTCCCAGCACACACCATCGGATCAAGGGGATGCGCCTGATGATTTCGTAAAGCGCTGGTGAGAGCAACATCACGGCCACGAAGAGGATGGCATACATCATCCAGGGGGCCAGGCTGGTATACATCTTCATCATGTAACCAAGCGATGCAATCACCAGATAGTGAACGATATAGATCCCATAGCTGGAACGGGTCATGTATCCCGCGAAAGCGCCCGTGCGGTTGAACTTCGCCTTGAACCAGCCGATCATCGCCAAACACATCAGCCAACCATAGAGGCTATTGAGCGGACGGCCCAGATACTGCGGTGAGGTGTTGTCCTGGCCGAAGGTGGTGACCACCAGCACCGTGCCGGCAGCGACGGCACCGGCCATCAGCGGGATCCAGGCTTTCTCCAGTTTCTCCTGTACCGCGTCGTGGGCGAACACAAAATAGCCCAGCAAGTAGGGGAACAGGTAGAAGCAGGGCTTGTAGAGGTTCAAAAGGCCGTCGAGGCTTGCGGGACGGGGATCTTTGACGAGGGTTTGCTCGCCCACCCAGAACAGCACGCCCAACAGGAGGATGACCACGTAATTGGCCTTGCCGCACCAGTGGTAGAAGCGGTCCTTCCGGTCGAGCGCCCGAACGAGCAACAAGACCAGACTTAGCAACCACAACACTTGGATGAACCACAGCGGTCCTGTGCCGCTGAAGGCCATCATGAAATACTTTGCTATGGCCGGGACGCCGTCGAACACGCCTTGTCTGGACGCCACGACGGTATTGAAATAGCCGACCATCCAATGGAACACAAAGAGGCCGATTGTGCCGGGCACCAGGAGTTTGCGGGTACGGGCCTTGAACCACTCCTTGGCCGACTGCTTCTCCAAGGCATAACGGGAACTGATGCCTGCCAACAAAAAGAGGATGGGCATGAACCAGGGGTAGAGGATGTACATCACGATGTCTTGGTACTGTGGGTATTGAGGATATTCGCCAAACCCGCCGATGCCACCGAAGACCCCCTTGTTGTTGTAGAAATAAAAGACGTGGTAAAACAGCACCAAAAGCACCGTCACCCAGCGGAGGTTGTCCAGATAATGTTTGCGTTCCATGGTCAGTCTTCGTTTAATACCTCGTTGATTTTGTCTTGAAAGATCTCGGTTTTCAGCAAGGCCATGCCTTTTTTGTCGCCGAGTACCAATAAGCTGTCGCCTGCCTTAATGCCGTAGAGTTCACGCGCATCCTTCGGGATGACGATTTGTCCGCGGTCGCCTACTTTGACGATCCCGAAGATGTATTTGCCTTGTTCTTCTAACATGATTTGTATGTTTTGTATGAAAATTCATATTTTTCAGCAAAAATACAAATCTTTTGGTTTGTGCAAGAAAAAAGTGACTTTTTTAATGGACAAAAAAACCACCTTCTCTTGGAGGGAGAAGGTGGCGAGATTGTTTTCTTTTGAGCTTCAAGTGAGGAAGTCGCCTATACTAATAGAACGGAAAGAAGAAGAAATAGGCGGCGACCCATTCACGGGGGATGCCTTGGGCCCTGCCGATGCTGGAGCCGGAGCTGTTGCGTACGGTACCGTCGCTCTCGACCTTGCCCATGCTGGAGCCGGAGCTGTTGCGCACCGTGCCGTCACTGTTGACCTTGCCGATGCTGGAACCGGAGCTGTTGCGGATGGTGCCGTCCCGGTCGATCTTTCCGATGCTCGAACCGGAGGAATTGCGGATGGTGCCGTCGCTGTCGAACTTGCCGACGCTGGAGCCGCTGGAGTTGCGCACAGTGCCCCCGCTCTCAATGGTTCCACAGCGTGAGCCGCTGCTGTTGTAGACGGCTTGGGCGGAGGCGGCTGACGCCATCATGAAGAGGATGGCAAGAATCAGAATGCGAATTGCTTTCATTTTTCGTTGTTTTTCGTGGTTAGACAAAAGAGCATACCAAGCAAAAACCATTCCAAGGCGGAGGGGTTCATGGCCTTACAGTCTTGACGAAAGATGATGCTTGCCGCTGCTGTAAGTCTTTGTTTCATATCCGTTTGCGGTAGGCAGCCAAACCTCGGCCGTGGTGTTGGCGGGAATCACGATGTCCCATTCGAAACGGTCTCCGTCGCGCCGCCAACGGCTCTCGATGCGACCCAACACGGATTCATAGGTGCCGTTCACGGAGTCCAGGCCGTCGAGGGGATAGGGCTTGAGGGTGAAGCGCGTAGCAGGGGTTGGCTGTTGCGCATTGCAGGCTGGGGGAACCGACAAGTTGACGCGGATGCCAGCCAGGTATTCGTATTCCCAAAGGAGAAGGTCGCCGAGGAGCATGACGTGGTTGCCGCTGTTCATGGCAGGGTCGGCGGTGTTGCCGTTCCAGAGTTCCCAGATGGTGGTGGCGCCGTTGCGAACCATGTAGCCCCAGCTGGGGTAGGTGTCGTTGGCTGCGATCTTCAGGGCGAGGTCGCCGCGTCCATGTTCGGTGAGGGTGCGCATCAGCTGTTGGATGCCGATGACACCGGTAGAGACATGGCCTCCACATTCGTGTTCGGTCTTGTCCACGATGTTGGCAAACACCTGGTCCTGAAGCGAGTCGGGTACCATCCCGAACCACAAGGGCAGGAGGTTGGCGGTGACGGTGTTGTTGGCGTAACGCCCCGTCTTCGGATCCAGGAACCGGGCATTGTAGGCATCGGTGGAACGGGCGATGGCCTCCTCGAAATACTGTACGTCGTCGGGTCGTCCCATCAGCTCGGCAAACCGGACCATCTTGCCGGCCAGATAGCAGTAGAAGGGGGTGGAGATGGCCTCGGGCCCGGTGATGCGTTGGGGATCGCGGGAATGGATCAGCTCCAGCGACTCGGGAGGCATGCACCAGTCGCCATAGGTGTCTTGGGTGAGGATGCCGTCGGTGCAATAGCGGTCCCGCATGTGGACCATCCAGCGTTTCATGGCCTCGTAGTGTTGCCGGATGGGGCGGTCGTCGCCGAAACGGGTGTAGAGCATGTCGGCCACGGTGACAAAGGCCCCGGGCCAGGTCATGTTGTCGGAATAGCGGACCCAATAGGCGGGAAAGACGTCCGGAATGGAGCCGTTCGGGCGTTGGGCGTCTTCGCCGTCGGTGAGCCACTTCGCATAGAGCCGGTGGTTGTCGAAGAGATACGACTCGCCATAGACGCCGGTGGTGCGGTCACCCGTCCAGCCCATGCGCTCGTCGCGTTGGGGACAGTCGGTGGGCATGGAGCGGTAGTTGCCACGGATGCCCCAATAGGCGTTGCGGTATACGGCATTGAGGATCTCGTTGGAGGTCTCGAACGAACCGGTGGTGGCCATCTCGTCGTAGAACACCCTGCCTTCGAAATCGTCGAGGGAAGGCGTCGCACGCAGTCCCTTGAGCTCCACGTAACGGAAGCCGTGGTAGGTGAAGCTGGGATGCCAATGGAAGGGATCGGTGCTGGCAACGATGTAGCGGTCGGTGGCTTCCACGCCACGGAGGTTGGCCGTGTAGAGGGTGCTGTCGTCGGCGAGCAGTTCGGCAAAGCGCAAGGTGAGGGTGTCGCCAGGCTGTTGTCCGGAGAGGTGGATGCCCAGTACGCCCACCATGTTCTGGCCCATGTCGAGGTACCAGGCGTCGCCGTGCTGGAAGAGGGCGACGGGCCGTAACACCTCCTGCACCTTGATGTTGGGATTGGGTTGGGGTGTGAGGACGCCCTTGGGAGCTTCCATGAGCTGTGCTTCGAGCCAGTCCCCGTCGTCGTAGCCGGCCCGGGTCCAGTCGCCGAGCGCGTAGTGTTCGTCGTAGGTCTCGCCGTCGAACTCGTTGGCGGTGCGGATAGGGCCTTTGTTGGTCATCTTCCAGCTGGGGTCGCTGACGATGCACTGTCGGCGGCCGTCGCGGTAGGTGATCTCCAGCTGGAGCAGAAGCCTGGGCACGCCATAGTGCATGGTGTGGCTGAGCCCGCCCCAGAGGGCGCCGGGCGTGTAACGCACGGCCGTATAACGTCCCCCTTCGAGGACGACGCCCAAGGCGTTCTCGCCTCGCTTGAGGAGCGAGGTGACATCGTAGGCATTGAAATACACCCGCTTGTCATAGTCGGAGAGGGCGGGCTTGAGCAGCTCCTCGGGAGCGACCTCCTGGCCGTTGAGGAAGGCGCTGTACACCCCGAGTCCACTGACGTAGAGCCGGGCTTCCTTGACGGCGCCTTGGGTCTTGAAGGTCTTGCGCAGGTAACGGGCGGCCAGGCGGGTGTGCCCCACCATCACGTCATCGTTGAACTCGCGACCGATCCACTGGGCTTCCCAGTCTTCTGGATGCAATAAGCTGATTTCGAATGTGTTGACTTGACTCTCCACCGTCATGCTCCGATCTCCACAACTTACGGTGGCGACCACCTTCCAATAGGCCCGGTCGCGGCTGTCCAAGGGTTTGCCTTGGTAGGGAATGAGGAGCATCCGGCTCGACGGGATCGTTCCGGAGTCCCAGAGGTCGCCCACGCCTTTCTTCGCCAACCGTTCGCTGGAGGCGACGACGATGCGGTAATCGAGCTGCAGGACCTCGTTCTCGCTGCTTTCGTATTGCCAGCTGAAGCGGGGCTCGTTGGTGGCCAGGGCTTGCGGCTGGGCCTGTTGTTCCACGTTGGGGTGCGTGATGGCGACGGGCTGCTTTTCGTGGCAGGAGGCCAGGGTGATGAGCGCCGAAAAAATGAAAGCCAGTCGTTTGGTAGCGTATTTCATGGTCGTCCGATTACAGGGTTGCAGTTTGTTTCTCCAGCGAGCGGTCATTTTCGCTCAAAAACGGGTTCCTTGGCTCCTTGTTCAGGTTCTTCTACGACTAATCCGCTGATATCGTGGCTGTTGACGTCGTCCATCACGATGGCGGTGCGGTAGTCTTTCTTCAAGGCGGTCAGTTTGATGTCGCGCATGGTCAACCCGTCGACATGGCGGATGAAGAAGCCCCAGGCGGGGAGCTCCTCATGTTGCGAGAACTCGGGATAGGCCTTGGGCATCTCGGGTACCTTGTCGAGTTCGTCGAGGCCGACATGGGCATAGTGCGGATCGCCGCCGCCGGGAAACACGATCTCAATGTGCTCCAAGGTGACGTTCTTGATCTTGCTGTCTTTCAGTCCGATGATGCCACAGGGCGAGATGTTGCGGGGCAGGTCTTCGACAGGGCCTTCGTATTCGTAGCCGGCATCGGGTTTGGTGGCGGCCACCTCGGCATAGAGGTTGCGGAGGGTGATGCCGTCCATGAAACTCTGCTTGTCGCGGCGGGCGCCGATGTTCAGATAGATGGCGTTGCCCACGTTGGTGGCATGGAGGGAGTCCACCAGGATGTTCTCGCAGATGCCGCCGTCCACGCTCTGGATGGTGATGGCGCTGCGGTAGGTGTCGTACACCACGTTGTTGATGATTTTCACGTTCTTGAATCCTCCTGCGCCCATGGTGCCGAACTTGATGCCGCTGGCTGAGCTTCTGGCAGTGCAGTTGCGAACTTCGATGTTTTGGCACAGCTTCTTGGCGCTGTGCGACTTCAAACAGATGGCATCGTCGCTGGCATTGATGTAGCTGTTGGTGAGCAGGAAACCGTCACAGTCCACGATGTCGATGCCGTCGTTGTTCCAGAAGGCCGTGCTTTGCACCCGTACGTTGTTCACCTTCACGTTCTCGCACTGGTCGTACATGCACACCCAGTTGGCGGCGTCGCGGAAGGTGACGTTGTCCACCTCCACATTCTTGCATTCCCTGAACAGCAGCAGCCTTGGGCGGAAGCCTTCGCCCACACGGTCGTTGCTGAGCTTGTCTTTCATCAGGCCTTTGTGGACCAGATCGGTGCAGTTGTTGCCCAGTTCCCTTCCCTGGCCTTCGATGCAGCCGCCGCTGTTGTAAATGCCGAGTAGCTTGATGTTTTCGACGCCTTCCGCCATGATGAGGGCATGGTCGCTGGTGGCGACAAGGCGGTCGTAGTCGAAGGGATTGGTGCTACCGACAAGCACGGCGCCTTCCATCAGTTCGATGGTGACGTTCGACTTCAGGTGGATGCTTCCCGTGAGGTATCGGCCTACCCAGAAACGAAGGGTGCCGCCGCCTTGTTCGGCGATCCAGTCGATGGCGAACTGGATGCTGCGGGTGTTCATGGTCACCCCGTCGCTACGGATGCCGAATTTCGAGGCGTTATAGACGGGTTTGGCTTCTTGGGCCTGTGATGCTGCTAACGTTAACAACAATAATAAGAGGAGGATAGGCTTTTTCATAGGGTCATTTTTTGCAAAAATAATAAAATGCGTGTATCTTTGCAAAAACGGAATAAAACGATGAATAAACTATGGATGTTCATACTGGTAGTGGTATTGTTGACAGGATGTTCTAGTCAAAAGAAAACACCTACCCATCAATACGGCGGTTTCCAATACAAGGAAATCGAGGATTACTCGCCTTTTGGCAGTGCGCCCTATGGGACTCCTTATGTGGATTCGGTATTGTTTCTAGAATGGGATGCTTCTCAAGCGTGGAGAAAAGATAAGGTGGGAGGCATTGACAAGGTTATGGTCTTAAAACACGAGACCAAAGGTTCAATAGAAGCAATTGTTTATGAAAACAAGCGATACAATGACATGTTCAACATGGGTATTTTCGTAGCCTATTCCTCTAACAATGGTAACACTTGGGATTATTTCTATACTGGGCTTACACAGGGTGCTCCCATGTATATCAAATGGTATTCGAAATATCCACTGATTGATACCGAAGGCAATGTCCAGATTGAGGCTTGCCAAATGAATTGGGACGGAAATTCTCATTGGGGATGGATGTCACCCCCTGTTGTCGTGAAAGACGGTTTGCTGATTACTTTTGACCTTGAAACGCTACGGAAAGATTCTGACTGCGATGGACTGACCGATATTGAAGAAGCCAGGTTAAGGACCGATCCGTTCAGCAAAGACACCGATAACGATGGCATTCCGGATGATTTGGATCTGAACCCAAGATGCAACGTGCCTAGAACTGACAAAACCATTATTTATGAAGTCATTCTCGATGAAAGTATAAGGATTCCTTTTTATGATCGAGAGGATCCTCTAACTATTCCTTTGGAAGAGATCGCTGAATCATATTATTGTACCGACACAACCAGAACTGTCATGATTGTGACTGATGATCCTGATATTCGTAGCATACAACCTAAAACCCGAAGGATCATCTTTTTGTCCTCTGAGGAAATTGGAGACTCCAAGCTTAGTCCGGGAGATCTTGAAAGAACAAGGTTTTCCCCACTCGAAAAGCAAGAAGACGGCAGTTACGAAGTTAATGTATACCACAGTTCATCAGGGGAGACTTATAGAATAGTGAAGACCTTGGAAGGTTGGGTAATTAAAATGACTTCTCTTTATATTGAATAGACAATTTGACGGGTCCAATCATTCCCATCGGCTGTAAGGGCTGGTCACGTTTCGGATGGTTCACATAGATCCATGCGGTGGGATTGTCTTCTTTGGTGAAGGTTTTCAAATAGTTTCCCAGGGTGGTGGTGACGCGAATTTCGAGCTCGTTGTCGCCTTCATGAAGCAGGTCACTGATGTCGTATTGGCGGCGACCATAGTACCTTACTCCAGCGGATTGGCCATTGACGAAAACTTCGCTGACACCTTCCACGAGGCCCAAGTCCAAGAGGGTTGCTCCTGAAGCATAGGTCGGCTCCCTCCGGTCGCCGAGGGTGGTTCCTGAAACGATCGGGTCCCAAGTCAGCGGCTTCCGATAGACGATGGTTCCGGCGAAATGCTGGGTTTCGGGACGGTCTTTCAGATCAAATAGGGTGTCGAAATGGGTATGAATAACGGTGTCCCAACGGGCGTGGATTAATTCTATATCCCAATCGGTTGAGATATTGACGCCAGCACGAGAAATCATAGGTGTGCGGGGTGCCCCAAAAGGCACCTCAGCAACGGACCGAAGGGAGTTGCGTAGTGCCGTTGGGGCACCCCGCACGCCGAAGGGTTTGCTTCGCTCAAACACGATCAACACGGATTCGGCAGGCCCCAAGTCGAAATCATAGCTGTGATCCTCGTTCAAGGTCAAAGGATACCGTTCACCGGTGTGCAGGTCCCAAACCCAGGGATATTTGCGATGGGTCAGCTCACGATGGAAGGTAATCTTGGTTTGGTGTGATTGATAGCGGTGGCTATTGATCAAGAAAAGCATCTCGCTGCCGTCGTCGGTGGTGTAGCGGTTCTGCATCACGAATGGGCTGGGCGTCTCGATGTCGAGGTAATGGGGCAGCTGTTCGGCTTGCATCAGGCTGTCGTACCAATGGATAAAGCCTTCCTGGGGCGGTTCCACCAAGACGAAACGGTCCTCAAAGCTGCGAATCTGCTCGAAACAGTTTTGGACAATGGCGTCTTTCATAGCGATGTCACCGCTCAAACCCAAGGATTGATAAGGGAGGGTGTCGATGCAGAGCAACTTGCCTCCGGCCTCCACAAAACGCAGCAGTTGTTCGGCGGTTTCGGGATGGATACTTTCTATATCAATGAGTATCAATGTGTTGTAGCGTCGATCGCCATAACAAAACGCGCCACGCTTCATCTCGCCTTCGTTGATGATGTTTTCGCTCACGTAATCTACACCGCCGCCGCATTTATTAATGGCTTCCCATATCAAGGTTTTGTATTTGGCTCGGGTGGTATTGGGGAAGGGCTCGTTCTGCATCCCGATGGTGCTCCACATGTCGTTCTCGGGATTGAGGATGGCGATGTCGGCGTAATAGGTGCCGTGCTGCAAAGCGTAGGAAAGACGGGCCTTGTAGTCGTTGTAGTATTTGAAATAAGGCCACCAAGGGTTGTTCTCGCTGTAATAGGCCCCGTAGCGCACCCATCCAGGGAACGGCACCTCGAGGTTGGGCGAGTAGTTGAAGCCGTGGAACACGCTGTGGGTCACCCCCGAGATGGCCGATTGGTCGCCGCCGATCTTCAGTTGCTCCAGCGTCATGTTGAACACGGTGTAGGTGTTGGTCATCTCCTCGCAACTCACGTTGCGGTTGCCGGCGAGATGGGCGGCTGATGACACGAATTTGTTCACCATGGTGTAGGCCCGGCCACGGCGATAATCCTGTTCCGACCACTCTTCTCCGGGCTTGTGTTTGAGCCAGTTGGTGGTCCAAGATTCTCCTTCGGGGATATCGTAGCCCATGGCGTTTTCCAAAGGATAGAAGCCCCGACCGTAGGCTTGGGCACGGGCTTTCACGCCCAAACCGTGGCACCATTCCAGATAGGTCGAGGTAAACCGCTCTTGCATCAGTTGGGCTTTGAAGTCCTCAAAATCGTAGCGGGCACGTTCCACCAATGCCTTGAAATCATCCGTCACAGGAACCACAGGGTTGTAGTGGAGTGCGCTGCCCATCGAGCCGATCTTGAACAAAACAAAGGGCAGCCATTCGGTGATGTCGTAGCCATAGCGCCCTTGGAACGTCTCGGCCATGTCGGAGGTCCAGTTGGCGCCTTCCAACTCCATGCTGTCGGTGAACAGGGCACGGATGCGACCCTGCAACGGACCGATCTGGTTTTCAATCTTATCGGACATGTTGTTGAGATACCGATGGACTGCCTCGGTATTGAAGTGATCGAGCACGGGTCCGGCCGCCCCCGGTGCCCCGTTGATGACTTCAAGGAAACCGTTGATCTTGACCAGGGCGGCCAGGGTATAGTCTCCTTCAGGAATTTCAATAGTAAAAATACTATCATGCTGCAAAACATCAATGCCTTCGTCCACGCTCGAGGCCGGGTTGGGATACAACCGCAGCAGCATCAGTTCCTTGGTGTTGCCGGCATAGGGCGAGCTCACCTGGGGCATCGCACGGGCGCAGAGGCTGTCACGAACCATGGTCAAGGTGGCAGGTCCCGTCACGGGTTCCGCGTAGTTGACCACGATCTGGGCCCGCTCGTCTTCATTCAGGAACTCGGCACCGAAAGGCCATCCCGAGCCTACCAGCAGATCGCAAGTCATGTCCAACGAATCGGCTTCGTCGAAACACACCTTGAGCAGGTCGATCCATTCGGGACTGAGCCATGGCAGCGAAGGCTTGCCGAGGCTGTCGCAATAGGAGGGGAAGGCGATGGGGTTGATCTCCACGCCGCCGATGCCGGCTTCCTTCAACAGCCGCAGCTCGCGCACCAGCTCGTCGGCTTCCACCTTGTCGCCGTTCCACCACCAACGCACAAAGGGACGGTACGCCGAAGCCGGCTGTCGGAATGCCTCATAAAGCTGTTCCGTCGTCGTCACGTCATGACGGGGCGCACATTGGCAAAAGAAGAGCAGCCCAACCCAAATCAGCAGTTTTTTCATGAATGCAAATGTATGAAAAAATGTTAAGAATGCTTTTGGCGGAATGGTGGACGGAATGAAGATTATTTATAACTTTGCCTTCATCATTCCGGCATGCCATGAACCCGAAATTCGACACCTGCTTCTTTGAACGGTACGCGATGTGCTCGCTGCGATCGCTGCTCGGCAACCGCTATGCCCATCTGGTGAACGCCGACCGACCAGACCTGCAGGATGCGGCACAAGGGCTCGGCATCGAGGTGACCCGTGCCATCACCGAAGACAAGAATGTGGCGAACTCGCTCATCAACGAGATGGCGGGGCGACCGGTCAAAGAAGTCAACGAGGACCTGCTGAAGATCCAGGAGAGCGGCTACTCCTACGGTCTCGACATGAACTATGCCGTGGGCTCCAACGAATACAACTACTGGGCACTGGCCCTCCCCATGAAGCGGATCCTCGAAAGCAAGATGTGGAAGATCAACAACGGCTTCTATGGCGACTTCAAGGAGTTCGGGCTCTATGTCTTCACCAAATACGACCTCGTGGCCGAGGAGGTCGATGAGATCATCGGTTTCATGATGGACGCCCAGCAAAGCAAGACCGTCCACTACGACCATCTCTACATCTCCCAGATCGACACTTTTTTCGACTGTGACCTCCAGACGGGAGCCTTCGACTGCTATCCCATCGACGCACGGCTGCGCCGACGGTTCTACGACCGTGCCTGTCGTTTTTCGTGAGCAGGTTTTGCTTTTTAGGGTGGAATGTTGTATTTTAGGGATGCACGATAACCTGGCCAGGGCTCGTCTTGGCCTCTGGGCGGTTAGAATTGGAAGTAGATGAAGGACTGCAGGTCGGCGGTGATGAACTGGTAGATCACAAAGACGATCAGGAAACAGACGACGACCATCAAAGCCAACGGCATCTTGGCAAACCAGATGCGATAACGGCGCTTGAAGTTCTCAGGCAGCCAGTGGATGACCATACCTAAGACAATCATCAGGAACACGTTGCGGTATTGCCAGGCCATGTCGCCGATCTTGCTGAGGTCCCAATGGCTCCCGATCTGGTTGACCATGTTTTTGGCGGTGTTCCAAGCCGTCTCGTTGGCCTCGGCGGGGTCGAGGTTGGAGCCGCTTCGGAAGAACAAACGGGTGAAGGTGATGAAGGTGAAGGTCTGGAAGACCGCCCAGGCATCGGCCAGCCATTGGAAGGCATCGGTGGAGGCTTTCTTCTTGAAAATCAGGTGATAAAGCAGTCGGATGACATTGCCGATCAAGATGATGAAGCACCACACGAAGAACATGCTGAACACGGGCTGCGGCACATAGAGGCTGAGCAGCCTCAAGGCAACGGTGACCACCAGGATGAACAGGGTGCGGGTGGTGTTGCTCCAGTCGCGCCAAAACTTGTAGAAGATCATGCCGATGCCGTTCAAGCCACCCCAGATCATGAAGTTCCACGAGGCACCGTGCCACAGGCCGCCCAGCAGCATGGTGTCCATGGCGTTGATGTTGGTGGTGATCTTCTTCCGCTTCTCGGGTTTGAAAATGGCCACCAGGGCGATGACGAGGGCGAGCACCAGCACGCCGAGGCCCACCCACCAGCTGCCGCTCAGGAAGACGGCGATGGCGGCAATCATGACGATGATGCAGAACGAGCCGAAGGTGGCGTTGCGGTTGCCGCCCAAGGGGATGTAGAGGTAGTCCTGCAACCAGCGTGAGAGCGAGATGTGCCAGCGTTTCCAGAACTCACCCGGGTGCTTGGCCTTGTAGGGCGAGTTGAAGTTCTTGGGCAGGTAGAAGCCCATCAGCATGGCCACGCCGATGGCGATGTCGGTATATCCTGAGAAGTCGGCGTACACCTGCAGGGAGTATCCGAAGAGGGCACAGAGGTTCTCGAAGCCCGAGTACAGGAGCGGGTTCTCGAACACCCGGTCGATGAAATTCACAGCGATGTAGTCGCTCAGCACGATCTTCTTCACCAGACCGTTCATGATCCAGAACACGGCGATACCGAACTGTCGGCGGCTCAGGAAATATTTCTTGTGCAGCTGCGGGATGAACTCGTTGGCACGGACGATGGGGCCGGCCACCAGCTGGGGGAAGAAGCTTACGTAGAAGCCGAAGTCGAGGATGTTCCGCACGGGCTCGATGCGCTTGCGATATACGTCCATGATGTAGCTGATGGCCTGGAAGGTGTAGAACGAGATGCCCACGGGCAGCAGGATGGTATCCACGCTGAACCGGTTGGTGCCCGTCATCTGGTTGCCCATCCACGAGAATACGTCGAACACCCTGAAATCGGTCTTAAACAGGTTGTTGACGACATCGGTGAGGAAATAGGCGTACTTGAAGTAGCACAGGATGGAGAGGTTGACGATGACACTGAGGGCCAACACGAGGTTGCGGCTCCTGTCTTTTTCTCTGGTATTCAGCCATTTGGCTCCAAAGAAATTGTAGATCGTGATGAAAATCAGGATCAGGATGAACAAGCCGCTGGTCTTGTAGTAGAAGAAGAGGCTGACGAAGAACAGGAAGGCATTGCGTAGCAGGCACTTGTTCTTGATGAGGCTGAACACCGCGAACACGATGCCGAAGAAAGCCCAGAAGTAGAACTGGGTGAACAGCAAGGGATGGGCCTTGTCGAAGGAGAACAGCTTCTGGAGGAAGTCGAGCGCGATGTCGGTGAAGCTCATCATTGGTGTTGGCGGTTGTTGAGATGTTCGATATAGCGGTCCATCAATGCGTTATAAAGCAGGTCTCCAATCAAGGCGTATCCCTGCTGGGTGAAGTGGACCTTGTCTTTCTGTGCCAAGCCGACGTGTTCCCAGACGGCCATGGAATGCAACCCGCCCATGAGGTCGAAGAAATCCCATACGGCGGCGTTGTATTTCTTTCCCAACTCGAGGAAGGCCTGTTCGGCCACCACGCCGTTGGGGTTCACCTGGTATTTGTTCCGCTTGACTTTCTTGTAGCTGTCGTTGTTGGTGACGAAGAGCAGGGCACAGCCGGGACTGACCTTGTGGATGAGGTCGATCAGCTGGCTGTAGTCACGCTTGAAACGTTCCTTGGTGAAGCTGTCGCCGGCGGCGTCGTTGATGCCGATGCCGAAGATGACAAGGTCGGGCTGGACGAGCTTCAGGTCGCGTTCAAGGTCGGCGCAGCTGAGGTAGGAGTCGACCCGGGCGCCGTTGACGCCGATGCCATGGTAGGTGATGCCGGGCATGCCGTTGTCGAGATAGACGCCGGTGACGGTGAAGGTGCCAGCCACCTGATTGAAATCGACATAGAGCGAGTCGGTGTAGTCGGGGAGTTGGAAGGTGTAGGAGCCCTCCTGCGCGTTGTAGGTGCCCTGGAGCGCCTGGTTGCGGAAATGCACCACGGGGACGATGCTGTCGTTGTCGCCGTAGCCCAGGATCTTCACCAGGTTGAAGTCGAACTTGGGCGTGATGCTGCGGGGACGTTTCTCGCGGGTGACGATGCTGAAGCTGGCGTCGGGGTCGGAGGTGGTGACGGAGGCGCCGGCGAGGCCGAGACGGGTGTCGAAGGGTACGGCGTTGCGGCAGTAGCTCCATTCACCGGTGCTCGAGATGAGGTAGCTGCAGGGCGAGTTGGTCTTCATATAGGGAAAGACGAGACCCCGTCCAGCGGTGATGCCCGGGTCGAGTTGGAGCAGGTTGTCGCGCATCTGTTGGGAGAACGTGCCGGCCTGGACGTGGGAGCCGCCGATGTGCATGATGTTGACATGGCCCTTCCCGGTGTAGAGCAGCGCGTCGAGCTTGTCGAAGAACCGTTCCATGGCCAGGCTGTCGCCGGGATAGAGGAGGCGGTTTTGGTCGAGCCGGATGCCGGCATATTCGGGGATGCTGACTTTCAGCGGATGCTGGGCATGCAGCGAAGCCAGCGTCAAGGCCGACAGCAGGGATATGATGAGGACGATTCGTTTCATGGCAGGTAGTATTGGGTCGGTTCGAATTTGCGGCTCCGAAGGGCTTTCTCTTTCTCGATGAGTTCGCGGTCCTTGTGCATGAACCCGTAGAGGGAGTCGGCAGGAAGCTCATCGGGCAGGTCTTGGCGCAGCTTGTAGAAGTCGTAGTAGGTGAGGAACGACTTGGCGAGGTCGTCGCCGATCTCCTGCGCGCCCAGCGTGGTGAAATGGATGTAGTCGGGTCCGGCCAAGGGTGGGTTGTGCTTCACGTATTGGGCCATGGAGCCTTCGCCGCCCATCACGTGGAACATGTCCCAATAGGCGACGTCGTTGTGCAGGGCCATCGACCGAAGCGAGTCGTTCAGCTCGGGCAACCCTTTCCACGTGCCCATCTTGCCATTGTAGCTCTTGCCCATGTCGGCAGGGCCGATGAAGAGCAGCGTGGCTTGCGGGGCCACTTCCTTAAAGTAGTTGATCTGCTTCTCCAGCTCGGCCATGTAGTTGGTGACCGACTTGGTATTGTAGATGCTGGGCATGCGGTTGCCGCCGAACTGCAGGATGATCATGCGGGTGTCCATCAGCTCGAACGACTCCTGCATCACTTCCTTGTTGCCGCGGGTGAAGATGGTGCCGGAACAGCCCCGGAGCGGGACGTTGTCGACGGCGACGCCCGCGTCGCCGTCGAGCAGGACGGCATACACTTCGGCGCTGCCCTGCAGGGTGATCGTGCCTTTGCCGACTTGGGCGGGCAGGTCCCAGTGGATGAGGGAGACCCCTTTCTTGGCAGCGCAGACGATAGGCTCCGTCTTGAGGGTGTCGGCCTTCAGCGTGGCCTTGAAACCTTCGCTGTTGTTGCCGATGAGCACCGACACACTCGAGATCTCCTTGACGTTCTCCAGCGCCTTGGAATGGCGGGTCTTGGTGAACGAGATGGTGGCGCTGCCGCCCGATTGGGAGAACTGGGTCATCACGCCATAGCGGTTGTGCGGGGCGCGGCGGGTGGTGGAGTCGCCGTACATGGTGTAGCGGGTGAGGCCGCCCGAGTAGCTCTGCGAGATGGACATGGAGGCCACCCGTTGGATGGCGGGGATCATGTTCGGTCCGGAGCCGCCGAAGCGTTCTTGCATGCGCTGGCGCAGCACGGAGGTGATGCGGTCCATCTCGATTTGCGAGTCGCCATAGTGCATCACACGGTAGGTCTTATGTTGTTTGACAGCCTGTTCCAAAAGCTGGAACAAGTCGTCGAAATAGCTGTAGTCGTCGTTGGGCAGGTAGATGCGGTTGGGGTTGAGGGTGAGGTAGTCGCGGAAGAACGTCAGGCTGTCGAGCAGCGTTTCGGAACAGGTCATCTCGAAACTCTTGCTGACCTCGTTGAGGATGGCGTCTACGTCGGGACCCTCTTCTTCGCCCATCTTGTCTTGGGCGTAGGAGGGGAAACGCAGCTCGAGCCTGCCCAAAGCCACGCCTTCGGCGGGGAAGGCGAACCAGGCGATGCCCAGCAGTAAAAAGACGGAGAGGATGAATAGTAGGGTGCGTGACGCTTTCATTGGTAGATCTTCAGTTTTTGTTTCTCACGGATCATGTCGCCTTTCAGCTTGTTCCATTTCTTGAGATCACTGACCTTGACGTGGTATTTCTTGGCGATCTTGTTCAAGGTGTCGCCCGACTTGACCACGTAGGTGATGCTTTTTTGTTCTTTCTTGGCCTGAGCCTTGACGGCTTGCTGTGTTTTTTCCTGTTGCTCGGCGAGTTGCGTCGCTTCTTCCGCTTTCTTTTCGTTCAGCTGTGCGGTCTCCGCATAAATGGCCTCTTTTTCGGCTTCGAACCGTGCCTTCACCGAGGCGGGGAGCCGTAGTCCGTAGGACGCCAAGGGGAGGAGGGGATCGGACCTGAAAAGGGGGTTGAGCATGAGGAGGATCTTTTTCGGAAGGTCGGTGTGGCTGCAGAGGACGGCCACCGAGATAGGCTGGTCGAAGCCGCAGGTGACGATTTCCTCGGTGGTGGAAGCCACGGCTTTGTTGTCGGCGCTATACACGTAATCGCAGGCGATGAAGTCGCCGACCACGTCGGTGTTGGCGAGCCATCCTTGTTCCACATACCCCCAGGGCCCGATCTGGACGCCCGGATGCCGTGCCTTGGCCTGGTTGAGGGCGGCAGGGCTGTTGGTGTAGGCAAGCAGGCAGTCCCACCAGTCGCCCATGGAAGCATGCAAGTCACTCAGATACTGCAGGGCGGCTTGGGTGGAGGCTTCCACGGAGTAACGTTCGTCGTGGTGCTCGGTGACGGTGAGTCCGTAGCGCAAGGCGAGCAGGACAGGCAGGTCCCATACGCCGGCGCGTCCGGCCTGGTAATGGTTGGTGTTCATCCGCGACAAGGCGAGGGGCAGGTACTTCAGTTCGAGGGGCAGGCCGCGCCGTTGGATCTCGGCGGTGAGGAGGCTGTCGTATTGGACGAATTCTGCCGGAAGGGGCCGGGCGGCGAACTCCTTGATGGCGGCAAGTAGCGAAGCATGGTAGGGCAGGGAGACCGACCCTTCGATGGATGCGAGTCGCCGGCACACCTGAACGGAGTCGGGCGTCGAGGCCCCAGCCCGATGGAAGGCAAGAACGATCCCTGCCAGCAACAGTATTGCCTTAAGATGCCGTTTCATAAACCTCAAAACGCCTTGGGATTATTTTTGTTGTTTGGTCCAATACTCCACCCATTCCTGCTCGTCTTTCGAAAGGCCTTTCATGTCGGAGACATAGTTGGGGTCGGCCACGTACCAGTCGGTGGATTCGTAATAATCCTGGATGATCTTGGTCTTGAACACATAGCCACGGACGGCGAAAGGCAGGTTGCGCATGATCTTCTTCATGTCGGCGGTGAAGGGCTTGCAATCGTCGTTCATGTTGAAGAAATGCCACATGTAGGTATTGGGATAGCATCTCTTGAAGTTGTTGTGGTAAAAGCTATGGCAATAGTCCATGTTGTCGTCCTCGTCTTGGCTGAAGTAGAAGGTCTGTTCCAGACGGAGCTCTCCCTCGGGATGGAAGTTCGTCTTGTGGAAGGTGACCGTGCCTTGTTGGATGTGGAAGCGGAGGACCTTGTTGTCGTAAAGCTTGCCGATGTTCTTGCGGCCAACGCCGTTGATGGTCCATCCGCCTTCGCCCCGGAAGAAGCGCTCCTGGACGTCAAAGGAGGTCCTGTCGCCCATGTCGAGGTTCAGCGTGAAGTCGTCGATCTGGTGGTTGGCCCAGCGGTTGGCGGCGGTGAGCACATAGTCGAGGGTGTAGTCGATTCCCACATATTCCGACTCCTCGAAGGTATAGGTGTGCTCCACGATGTTCAGTCCTTTTTTGAACGTGGCGTTGAAGTGATACACAAAGAGGTATTGGATGGCCTCGGAGAACTCCATCTCACGGCCGAGTTCCATCTCGCGTTGTTTGCTGAGGGTCTTGAACTTGCCGTTCTGATAATATTCGCCTTCCCGCTCCACATGCGCCACCTGGTAAGACTGCGGCTGGCCGTTGATTTTCACGGTGAAGTCGTAGATGTAAGGATGGTTGGTGATTTTTTTGTATTCTTCTTCCTCCATTCCCCAGGCACCTCCGGGAGGCATGGCCTCAAAGCCGACCAGCAGGGTCTTTTCATCGCCGGGATTGAAGAACTCATAATAGACATGGACCAGCATCTTGTTGTCTTCACGGGTGATGCTGAGGATCTCTTTCTTCACGGAGATCTCGGTCTCGGTGATCGGGATAAGCTGGTTGCCCGAGGTGTAGAAAACCCCGTCGTTGGCGCGTCCTAGGCTGCTTAACAGGATAGCACAGAAGAATAACAAATATTTTCTCATGTTAATCAATTTTGAATTTGGATGCAAAGATAGAAAAAAAACGCTAATTTTGCGCTTCATTTTTTGATTGTGCGAAATGGAACAGTTGGATCGAACTAAAGAGCTGGAAACCAAAGATATAAAGAAACTTTTATGGGCGTACGCCCTCCCCTCGATCGTGAGCCAGATCATCGCCTCGGTGTACAACATCTGCGACCGGGTGTTCCTCGGCCAGTGTGTCGGCGCCTTGGCCATTGCGGGTCTGGCCATCACCATGCCGATCATGAACATCGTCCATGCCTTTGGCTCCCTGGTGGGGGTCGGCTCTTCGGCGCGGATGTCCATCGTGCTGGGGAAGAAAGACATCAACTGGGCAGAGAAGATCTTGGGCAACAGCATGATCCTGACGTTCGTTCTGGGCATCCTCTTTGTCACGGGCGGTTATGTGTTCATGGACCGGATCCTCGAGGCGTTCGGCGCTTCGGCGGAGACCATCGGCTATGCCCGTGAGTACATGGACATCGTGCTTCCCGGGATGTTCATGACCACGGTGACCTTCAACCTGACGGGTTTGATCCGTGCCTCGGGCTATCCCACCAAGTCGATGTGGATCCTGGCGGGGGGTGCCATCCTCAACATCATCCTGGATGCCGTTTTCATCTATGCGCTTGACTGGGGTATCGCCGGTGCTGCCTGGGCCACCACCATCTCCATGACCTGCTCGGCCATCGTGGCGGTGCTGCATTTCATCCAGCCGAAGGCCTTCATCCGCTTCCGCCGTCATGCCTGGCGGCCCAAGGGCTACATCTTCAAGAACATCTTGCTCATCGGCATGAGCCCCTTCCTGATGAATGTGGCGGCTTCGGGCGTGGTGGCGTTGCTGAACCGTCAGCTGATCCATTACGGTGGCGACCTGGCGGTAGGTGCCTACGGCATCATCAACACCTTTGCCAGCCTGGCGGTGATGCTCATTCTCGGCGTGTGCCAGGGCATGCAGCCCATCGCTGGATACAACTATGGCGCGGGTCATCCGCATCGGTTGAAGTCGGTCTATACGCTGACCATGAAGGTGAACGTGGCGATCGGCCTGGCGAGTGCCGTGCTGGCCTTGGCCATCCCTCAAATCCTGCTACGTGCCTTTACCAAAGAGCAGGAATTGATCGACATTGCGGTTCCTGCCATGCGTTTCATCTTGGTGATGTTTGCCTTGGTGGGCTTTACGATTACCAATTCCAATTTCTTCCAATCCATCGACAAGCCCTGGATTGCCATCGTGACGAGCCTTTCCCGCCAGGTGCTCTTCCTGCTCCCGATGATCTACATCGTCCCGCCCATGTTCGAAAACATGGGTTACCATGGGCTCACGGGCGTATGGGCTTCCATGACCATCTCCGATGTGCTGGGTGCGGTGCTGGCTTTTGTGTTGATGCTGACGCAGCGTAAGGTTTTCCGGAATTAGGAATAACGTTCCTCCAGGTCTTTCCGGTATTTTTCAGCGATTTCCCTAGCCATGGCCACGCCGTCGCCTTGCGGCTCGGCGGGGAAGGTGCCTAGGCGTTTGCGCCACCATTGTCCTTCGTATTTGCAGATGCGGTCGTGGTAGGCCTTCTCGTCGAAGGGCTTCTTCGCCTCGATGGCGGCGTTCACATCCTTGAAGAACTCCTTCCAGCGGTAGGCATAGTAGGTGGCGGTGAGGCCTGCCCAGCCACGGCTGGCGTATTCGTTGAGCAAGGCGTCTTCCTCGCCCCAGGTGGTGATGAGGTTGCGTGCGTTGCGCTCAAAGTAGTCCTTGTCTTCGTCGGTGGTGCCGATGGCGCGGGCGTCCCTGATCCAACGACCTACCAGGAAAGCGCTCTCTGTGGCCAGGATGGCATCGGTGTCGTCGAGGATGGAGGTCATTGTGGCTTCGATCCGATGGAGCTTGTCATAGTCTTTGTCGCGATAGGCTTTCACATAGTCGGCATAGAGGTCGCTGAACCAGTTGCCCAGCAGCTGACGGGTGATGTTCACCACATCGAAGTGGCGGGCGCGGCTGCTGCAGTCGGAGGCGAGCAGCGCGTCGAGCACCTGCAACAGGGTGAGATTGTTGTATTTGTAGGTCGGTGCCACGTAATACTGCCGGTATTCGTTGATGTCGCCCATGGTGGGGCGTTGGTTGATGCGCACGGTCTGCCCGGGCGACGACACCTTATTATAGACGCTGTCGGCCAAGAGCTTCCAGGCGGCTCGCATGGCGGGATCCTCCTTGCCGCCGCGTTGGTCGGCCAGTTTCTCCACCCAGGCGGTCACGTCTCGGGTGAGCGGGCTGTCCCAGGCCTTCTCGAACACATATTCATACATGAAGGGGTTGCAGTCGAAGCCTTCCAAGGTGGAGCCGATGCCCACGAAGTTGTCGCCGCCTTTCTCGAAGGCACGTTCGATGCGGACGTTGACGGTGTCGAGGTTGCCTGCGAGCATGGAGTTGCCGCCGAAATTGCCGAGGTAGCACCAGATGTAAGGCACGCCGTAGTAGCTGTCGGTACGCTCCCACACGGGCTGCCGCTCGCAGTAGTAATCGAGCATGATGTGACGGTCTTTCGGCATGGAGGTGATGTAGGCCTCGATGCGGTTGTCCACTTCCCAATATTGGCGCTCGTTCCAGAAGAGCCATGCCATCTCGAGCCACCGCGCCTCGGGGTCGGCGGCTTCCAACGACTCATACACCTGACGGCTTACGCGCGCGAGGTATTCGGGCTCCCAGCTCGGTGGGATGAGCTCGTTGAAGATGTCGATGCCGTAGATGTGGTCGGTGCCGTAGAACTCGGTCTGCTTGGCGATGAACTTCTGTTGTATTTCGGTGTATAGGGGATCGAGCGGGTCGAGGAACTTGCACCAGCAGGTGCTGTCGAAGCCGGCCCAGTCGCCCAACGAGGCCAAGGGTGCCTCGGGGTAGAGGCGTGTGATGCAGGGGGGCACGTGCCCGGCGAAGCCGGGCAGCACCGGTTTCATGTTGAGTTCCCGTTCACGGGCTACGATCTTCTGCTGCAGGGCTTTCTGGTTCTCGAGCCACGACATCGGCAGGGGGCCGCCCCAACGGTCGATGTTCTGCATCCGGTGCCAAGGCAGGTGGGCGGGGCCGGTGAAGTAGCTGCGGATCTCCTCGTCGGTGAGGCCGAGCTCGCTCCACACCTCATACCATACCGACTCCTGTCCCGTGATGGCCAGAGGCAGGTTGATGCCGTTCAAGGCCATCCAGTCGATGAAGTGTTCCCATTGCTCCCAGCTCCACCAGGGCATGGTGTAGCCGAAGGTGCAGTAGTTGAGGAAGAAACGCTCCGGCACCCGGGCGGTCTCGCTCACCTTGGCGGGGACGGCAGGCAAGGCGGCGGGCATCTCCAAGGCCTCTTCCATGAACCAGGGGAACTCGGCATGGCAGTAATATTTGAGGTAACGGTTCAGTCCGACGGCCATGCTGTTGGCGTTGTTGCCTCGGATGACGATCTTGTTCCCTTGGCTTTCAAACTCGTAGCGGTCGACGGTGTCTTGGAGCCGCTCCAACTTGATCTGGTCGGAGAACTCGGGGATCACACGGTTCACGAGTCCGCGCATGGCGAGGACTTCGGGGTCGGTTTCCTTGGGGGTGCAGGAAACGAAGACTATGAGGCCCATAAGGACCAATAAATAGATTTTCTTCATAATAATATATTGATTGTCAATTATTTATCATCCAAGTTGGTTCATGGCGAAAGCGTAGGCGCCGATGGCTACGGCCGAAGAGGTGCCGAGTTTGGTGATGCCCACCCCGACGCGTTTGGAGGCGTCGTACCATACTTGTTGGTCGCTGAAAGGCACGGTGACCATCTTACCCGTTTTCTCCGCGAAACGGATACAGTCGGTGGCATCCTCCAGGTTGTAGGCCTGCGTCTCCATACGGGGGAGGGTGCTGCCGTCGGCGAGGGTGTAAGGCTGGTTGAGCTTTTGGATGAGCATGGGCATGAACACCGGCCAGGCGCCCGAAAGGCCGCCGCCGATGACCGCCAGGCCGTCGGTGAAGCGGAGTCCGTTGCCAATGACGTCGGCCAGGACGGTGCTGAGCTCGTCCCAGGCCTTGAGGGCCGCCTCCTGATTCCCCTCCTGCTCGCCTTGGGCGATGCGATAGAGGTCGTAAGGCTGGGGTGCCTCGTCGAAGGCGAGGCCGGCCTCACGGGCATACACCCGGCGCACGCCGCGGATGCTGACGCTCTCCTCGGCGATGGCATCGGGATAGAGGATGTTGCGCGAGCACCAGATCTCGCCGCCGGCGGAGTTGTCGCCGTTGAGGAGCACCTTGTTGATGACGATGCCGCCGCCGAAGCCGGTGCCGAGGGTCACGCCGAAGAGGTTCTTGTAGCGCTTGGGGTTGTCCCGCTGCTCCATCAGCTGGTTGACGGCGGGCAGGAGCCCGGCGAGGGCCTCGCCATAGACGAAGAGGTCGCCGTCGTTGTTGATGAAGACCGGCACTCCGAATTCGTTCTCAAGCAGCTGCTTCAAAGCCACGCCCCCGCGAAAGGTGGGCAGGTTAGGCAGGTCGCCGATGATGCCGTTGGGATAGTCGGCGGGGCCGGGGAAGCTGAAGCTGATGGCCTTGGCCTTGCTCCCGCACAGGGTCTCGCACTGGTGGAAGCCGTCGAGAAGCTTCTGCAAGACGGCCTCGAGGGTGTCTGCCGCCGAAGGGATGGTGAAGGGCGTTATGATTTCCTGATAGTCCTGCACAGCCGAGAACTTGAATCCGGTTCCGCCGGCGTCGAGGACAAAGATGATGTCGCTGTTCATGGTGTATTGTTTTCTGGTTTCTTATTCTTGAGGTCTTTATTCTTGAACTTCTCGACCCAGAGTACCCACATCAGGAAGATGACGAAGTAGAAGAAGGCCTTGAAGACATAGTCGTGGGCGATGTGGAAGGTGTTGGGTCCGGGCCATTGTATCTGCATCATCAGGATGCCGCAGATCCGCACCACGTTGGTCCATTCGATGACGACCAATCCGGCGGGGATGTACCAGGCCTTGTGCTTCCAGGGTCCGGGGAAGAGCAGCATCAGAAACAGCCAGTGGCACCATTGCTTGAGGCTGGCGCATTCCGGTGCGACGACCACATTGGCCCAGCCGCCTGCGTGGTCGAGGGCGGCGATGAGACGGCGGTCGGTGAGGGTGGTGATGTCGATGCCGAACACGTGTTGTAGCACCCAGGTGCTCTGGTCGAAGAGCAGGTTGACCGCCCAGAGGCTCAGCCGGTCGATGGCGCCCTTGATGGGCCAGTAGCCGACGGCCTGCCATCCCAGGAAGAGGAAATGGAAACTGAGAATGAGAATGATGAACAGCCCCACGTCGACCGTGCTTCGGTTCTTGGGGTCGTTGCAGTAAGCCTTGAGGCGGCCAATCGGGGAAGAAGATGCCGTGCCCATGCGATGTTATACTCGTTTCAAGCTGCAATAATAATAAAAAAAGTTGTACTTTTGCTCACAAAATCTTTGAGACCATGTTACAGAGCGATACCCTTACCGAAAAAGTAGGCAACACGATACAGAACGACTCCACCCTTCAGGCGATGACCGACACCTTTCAAAAGATCAAGGAGACGCCCGTGAACGAATGGCTCCCGCAGCTGGTCAAGCAATATCTCGTGCCGTTGGGCATCAAGATCTTGGTGGCCATCCTCGTCCTGATCATCGGGCGTTGGGTCATCAAATTGTTGAAAAACTGGATGGCCAAAGGCCTGATGAGCCGTCATGGCGACCCCACCGTGCATAAGTTCCTCTCGAACCTGATCTCGGTCATTCTGAATTTTATACTTATTATATTTATAATCAGTATATTAGGTGTAAATACCTCTTCTTTGGTCGCCCTGCTGGCCTCTGCCGGCCTGGCCATCGGCATGGCCCTAAGCGGCACCTTGCAGAACTTTGCGGGAGGTGTCATCATCATCCTGTTCCGTCCGTTCAAGGTGGGCGACTTCATCGCCGCCCAAGGGCAAGAAGGCGTGGTCAAGGAGATTCAGATCTTCAACACGATCATCTTGACCATGGACAACAAGGTGATCCACATCCCCAACGGTATCCTGTCCACGGGTGTGATGACCATCTTCACCAAGGAAGACACGCGCCGGGTGGATTGGACGGTCTCCATCTCCTACGGCGACGACTACGACAAGGCGAAGGCCGCCTTGCTCAGGCTGTGCGACGAGGAGCCCCGCATCCTCAAGGATCCGGCACCTTTTGTTGAGATCGGCCAGCTCAGCGACAGTTCCGTCGACATCAAGATGCGGGCGTGGGTCAAGTCTCCGGACTACTGGCCGGTGTTCTTCGCCATGAACGAGAAGGTGTATAAGACGCTTCCCGAGGAAGGTTTGAATTTCCCCTTCCCGCAGGTCCAGGTCCACATGCCCCAATAACAACGGGGTTCATAAACACCCCGTTAGGGGTGTCCTGTCGGAACCGTGGGATTGGTGGAAAAGGGAATAAAAAAATACGATTTTCCGTATTCCAGGGGTTGTACCCCTGGCTACCAAGGTCGAACCCCTACGGGGTTCATAAACACCCCGTTAGGGGTGTCCTGTCGGAACCGTGGGATTGGTGGAAAAGGGAATAAAAAATACGATTTCCCGTATTCCAGGGGTTGTACCCCTGGCTACCAAGGTCGAACCCCTACGGGGTTCATAAACACCCCGTTAGGGGTGTCCTGTCGGTAGCCACGGGGTTGCCCGCAGGGCAACCCCTGGGACAAAATACCATCAGATTCTCTTACCGAAGGTAATATATTTATTAAGGAAGAAGGGCAGCAGCGCCGTCAACACGATGGAAATGCCCTTGGCGACCAAGGGATTCCAATGGCCGAGATCCACGCAGAGATACAGGATCAATGAATTCAGTGCCAGACAGATGATCTGGACCAGATAGAAGAGGCCGAAACGGAGCATGGTCTTGTCTTCCTTCCGGAAATTGATGTTCCGGTTCAGGATGAAACTGCACAGGATGCCGATGTGGAAAGCGATGACATTGGCCCACAGATAGGGCATCCAGCGGCATAACAGGGCGAAGAAGCCGAATTCCACAGCGGTGCTCACCAGGCCGAACAGGGCATAGAGAAAAAAGTGCCGATGGCTCCGATAAATACTGCGTAGGGTCAAGATTTCCGTCTTTGAGGGTGCAAAAATAGAAAAAAAGTGTTGTGCATTCAAAAAAAAGCTGTACTTTTGCAGTCCCATTTTGGAGAAGACAATTGTAATTAATAAAGAATAGCGTTATGTCAAAAGTTTGTCAAATCACAGGAAAAAAGACCATCACGGGTAATAATGTCTCGCACTCCAACAAGAGAACCAAGAGAACGTTCGAGCCGAATCTGAAAATCAAGAAGTTCTACGTTCCGGAGTGGGATGAGTGGGTTGTTCTGAAGGTTTCTGCCGCCGGTCTTCGCACCATCAACAAGAAGGGTGTCTATGCCGCTATCATGGATGCGGCCGAAAAGGGCAACTTGAACCGTTGGTAATCGCCAATCCCGTTGATACAATACAGCTGCTGCGCTTGCGTGGCGGCTTTTTTTGTTTGATATACTAAAACCCCCGAAAGCGAGTTATTGATTTCATGCGAACCCCTTTGACCCTCCTGCTGCTGTTCTTGTCGATGGTCTCCTTTGCCCAGAAGGAGACGAGAGGCCTGTTGTACGGCAAGGTTATCGATGAGCAGGGCATGCCGGTGGAGTTGGCCAACGTGGCTGTCGCGTCGCTTTCGCAAGGGGTCACGACCGATGGCAAGGGACGTTACGAGCTGCATCTTCCGGCCGACACCACCCTGACGCTGAGCGTCACCTTCGTCGGCTATGAGACTGTCCAACGTCAGGTGCGGCTCTCGAAGGGGGAGAAACGGAAACTCGACCTGGTGCTGCATGCCACGGCCATGAGCCTGCCCGACGCGGTGATCTCCGACCGTGCCATCGACGCCTCGAGCCTGACCCGCCTCAACCCCAGGCAGGCCACCCTGCTGCCTTCCATCGGCGGAGGCATCGAGAACCTGGTCAAGACCCTTCCCGGGGTCATCTCCAACAATGAACTCAGCTCGCAATACACCGTGCGTGGCGGCAACTTCGACGAGAACCTGATCTATGTCAATGGCATCGAGATCTACCGGCCTTTCCTGGTGGGCTCAGGACAACAGGAGGGACTCTCCTTTGTCAACTCCCGGCTGGTCAACAATATCGAGTTCTCCGCCGGCGGCTTCGCTGCGGAATATGGCGACAAGATGTCGTCGGTACTCGACGTCACCTATAAGAAACCCCGTGAGTTCGGCGCCTCGCTGGCCCTCAGCCTGCTCGGCGCCGAAGCCCATGTGGAGGGCGTGGCTGGCAAGGACCGTTTCAGCTACCTGCTCGGCGCGCGCTACAAGAACACGGCCGTTGCCTTGAACATGTTGAACACCCAGGGCGACTACAAGCCCAGCTTCACCGATGTGCAGACCCTGCTCAACTACCGGCTAAACGACCGTTGGGAGCTTTCGTTCCTGGGCTATTACTCCAAGAACCTGTATTCGCTCGCCCCCGTGTCCTCGACGGCCGATGCGGGTTTCATCAACGCGGTCTACCGTCTCGACATCTACATGGAAGGCCAGGAGGTGGACGACTACACCACCGGGCTGGGCGCGCTGACCCTGGATTTCAAGCCCAACAAGGATCTCGACCTGAAGTGGATCGCCTCGGCCTACTCCGCCTATGAGCGGGAGACCTACGACATCCTCGGCGAGTATTACCTGGGGCAGGTGGAGACTTCGCTCGGCTCCGAGCAGCAGGGCAACGTGATCAGCAACATGGGAACCGGCGCCTTCCTCAAGCACGCCCGTAACGCCTTCTACGCACAGGTGTTCAATTTCGACCACAAGGGCACCAAGGTCAACGATCAGGACGTGCTCAAGTGGGGGGTGCGTTACCAATACCAGCGGGTGGACGACGTGGTGAGCGAGTGGAACATGGTGGACTCGGCGGGATACAGCCTTCCGCACCTCCCGGATGTCATGGGGACGATGCCGTCGGCGCTGCCCGAGCTCACCCTCAGCATGGCCCATCGGGCGCACAACGTGCTCGGCCTTCACAATGTGGACGGTTTCGTCCAACAGTCGCTTACCTTCCTCCTTCCCAATGAGGGCGAAGTGGTGCTCACTGCCGGCCTCCGTGGCAACTACTGGGGCTATAACCACAAGGTGTACGGCAGTCCCCGTCTGGGGGTCGCCTATAAGCCCAACCTCGAGGGGAAGGACCTCGTGTTCCGGCTCTCCGGAGGCCTCTACAACCAGACACCTTTCTACCGCGAGCTGCGCCAACGCGACGGCACCCTTTACCTGGATGCCGAGCCCCAGCGTTCCTATCAGTTCGTCTTGGGCAGCGACTACAAGTTCCGCGCCTGGGGGCGGCCCTTCATTCTGACCTCGGAGGCCTATTACAAATATCTGCAGCACATCATTCCCTACGATGTGGACAACGTGCGGATCCGCTACTATGCCGACCAGCGGGCCAAGGGCTATGTCACGGGGCTCGATTTCAAGATCAACGGCGAGTTTGTCAAGGGCATCGACAGCTGGGCCAGCCTCTCCTTGATGAGAAACCGCGAGGACATCGAGGGGGATTACTACCTGGTGGATGCTGAAGGGAACAAGCTGCCTTTCTACAACCATTCCGATGCAGCCGTGGCCGACACCATCCCCTTGGGCTGGCATTACCGTCCTTCCAACCAGCGGGTCAGCTTCTCCATGTTCTTCCAAGACTACATCCCGAATGCGCCGACCTGGAAAGTCAACATGACGTTGACCTTCGGCACGGGGATGCCTGCCAACGACGACACCTCCGACTTCTACGACCCTCGGTTCAGGTACCCGCCCTATCGGCGTGTGGACATCGGCTTTGTGAAGCAGCTCATCAACGAGGGAAGCAGCTTCAGCCGGGGCAATCCCCTGAACTACGTCAAGAACATGTACGTCAGCTTGGAGGTGTTCAACCTGTTGAATATCAACAACACCATCTCCTACACCTGGGTCAAGGACGTGAACAACAACGCCTACGGCATCAACAGCTACCTGACGCCACGGTATGTAAATCTGAAGCTTGTTACGGAATTCTGATTCCTTAATAACCCCAGCGGGGTTGCCGTGTCAATACAATCCCGGCATCTTGATCCACTCGCGGCCTTGGGCGCACATGTCCTCGACCTCCGACACCGTCTTGGGAATCGGACGGCCCAGGATGCGACAGCCGTCTTCGGTGATGAGCAGGTCGTCCTCGATGCGGATGCCGCCAAAGTCCTTGTAAGACTCCAGCTTGTCGTAGTTGATGAATTCCTGGTGTTTGCCCTCGGCCTTCCAGAGGTCGATCAGCGTGGGGATGAAATAGATGCCCGGCTCATCGGTGACCACAAAGCCCGGCTTGAGTGTCTTGCCGCAACGCAGGCAGCTGAAGCCTTGCTTGGTGGAACGGGGCGTGATCTCGTCATAACCCACGTAGGTCTCGCCGAGGCCTTCCATGTCGTGTACGTCCATGCCGAGCATGTGTCCCAGGCCGTGGGGCATGAATAGCCAGTGTGCGCCGGCCATCAGCGCCTCGTCGATGTCGCCCTTCATCAGACCCACCTCTTTGAGGCCTTCGATCAAGGTGCGGCAGGCCAGGGTGTGCATCGTCATGTAAGGGATGTAGGGACGGGTGTTCTCGGCTACGCGTTGGTTGGCCTTCAGCACGATCTCATAGATCTCGCGTTGGCGTGTGTTGAACTTGCCGCCCACGGGGGTGGTGCGGGTGAAGTCGGAGGCATAGTAGTTCTCGGTCTCGGCACCGGCGTCGCATACCATCATGCGCCCTTCCTTCAGGACGTTGTGGTGGCTGTGGTTGTGCAACGTCTGTCCGTCCACGCTCAGGATGACCGGGAACGACACAGGGCCGCCGCCGGAGAGCGAGAGTCCCTCGACCACGCCGGCGATCTCCTGTTCCACCATACCCGGCTTGCACAGCTTCATGGCGGTAGTGTGCATGTAATAGGCGGTGTTGGCAGCCTTTTCCATCTCTGCGATCTCGATGTCGCTCTTGATTTCGCGCATGGCGATGACGGCCTTGATGAGGTCGAGGCTGACGTAGTCGGCCACCTGGCTGATGTGGCAGTTCAGCCAATGCGCCATCTGGATCTTCGTGTCGGCGCGATAGGTGGGCAGGATGTGGATCTTGCGTCCCTGGGCCATGGCTTGTTGCACATAGTCGCCGAAACGGTTGAAGTCGCGGCAGTCTTGGATGCCGATGCGGTCTCCCTGTTCCTGCAGCGAGGGGAGGGGTCCGCACCAGATCACGTCGTCGATGGTGACGTCCACGCCAAAGAGGAGCTCTTCGCCCGTCTCGAAGTCGATGACGCCCACCAGGTCGGGATGGTTCAGTCCGAAGTAGTAGGAGAAGTTGCTGTCCTGGCGGTAGATATAGGTGTTGTCAGGATAGTTGAAGGGAGCCTCGTTGTTGGCGGGGAAGAAAGCGATGCCTTTGTCGAGCATCTTTTTCAATGCGGCTCTGCGGCCGATATATACGTCTTTGTTGAACATGGTTGAGTGTTTTGTTTTTGAATGATTGGATTGTTGAGGCAAAGATAGTTAAAAATGTGGTTATTGCGTGCAAGCTTCCATTATTTTCATCCGATCGAAACGTGCCGTGGATCGGGCATGCCGTAAAAAGTATTATCTTTGTGCCCGTTATGAAGCAACCTGTCCATCCGAAACACCTGACCCAGACCGAGGCGGCGAGGCAACTCCAAGTGAGTACGGCCACCGTGTCGAACTGGGTGCGCGAGGGCTTGCTCGAGATGGACGACCAGCATCGGATCACCTTGGAGAGCCTACGGCGCTTTCAGTTGAAACATGCCGGAAAGACTAAGCTGCAAACCCGGGCCAACAAGCTGCAGAAAGACGGACACGATCCCGCCGAGGTGGAGGCGGCCGTGTTGCAGGCCCTCGAGGCGGGACCCTTCGACGATGCCTTGGGCGTGCGTTACCAGGCCATGCTCTCCGAGTCGTTCAAGAACAAGGAAGGCATCTTCTACACCCCGGAGGCGATTGTGGACGATATGATGAAAGACGTTTCGGTGGCGGCCTCCACACGGTTTCTCGATCCTTGCTGTGGCACAGGCAACTTCCTGGTGAGCGCGGTGCGAAAAGGAGTTTCGCCGGACCGTCTCTATGGCTTCGACACGGATGCCAATGCGGTGCGGATCGCCCAGCGGCGCATCAAGGAGCTGACGGGTGCCGAGGCGCCTCATGTGGTCTGTTGCGACTTCCTCGAGGTTTGTTCCACCTTGACAGAGCGTTTCGACTTGGTCTTCACCAACCCACCTTGGGGGAAGAAGCTGTCCCCCTCGGAGCGGTTGGACTATGCCCAGCGTTATGGGGCGGGTTCCAGCGCCGACACCTGTTCGCTGTTCCTGTTGGCTTCGCTTTCCGTGCTTAACCCTGGGGGCATTGCGGGTCTGCTGATGCCGGAGTCGTTCTTCAAGATTGCGGTGTTCGAAGACGCGCGCCGGACGGTGCTGCAAAAGACCCTGCTTCAGATCAAGGACTACGGCAAGCCGTTCAAGAACATGTATTCGGCCGTTTCTTTGGTGATGCGCCAGCAAGAAGTAGAAGAGAAAAACACGGTTATATGTCATTATAAACAACAACCCTATTCCCGTCGGCAAGCCCAGTTCCTGACCATGCCCCGATGCAACATCAACTACTGGACACGGCCGGACGAGATGCAACGGATTGAGGCGCTGATGCGGCTCCCCCACCTGACCCTCAAGGGGCATGCCACCTGGGGTATGGGCATCGTGACCGGCAACAATGGGAAGATGTGCAAGCGTTCTCCCCGTCCTGGGTTGAAGCCGGTGTATCGGGGCAAAGACATCCTGCCGGGCAGGCTGACGGCAGCGCACTACTACATCAACCCCAACGACTTTCCACGATACCAGCAACTGGCGCCTCTGGCCTTGTACCATGCCCCTGAAAAACTGGTGTACCGCTTCATTTCAAGCGACTTGGTGTTCTATTGCGACGCCCGCCAACGGTATATCCTCAACAGTGCCAATATGCTGGTGTTGGACAAGGACTTCCCGCTGACGGCCAAGCAACTGGCAAAAGTCATGAACAGCCCGCTGACGAACTGGCTGTTCAAACAGTTGTTTCACACGCACAAGGTGTTGCGGGGCGACTTGGAGTGCCTGCCCCTCTTTACGGAGTCATCGCTGCATGGCGGCTTCGATCTCCCCGATCTCGATCGGTAAGCCCTCGAACAGGTTGACCGGCTCGCCTTCGGTGATGAGCAGGTCGTTTTCGATGCGGATGCCGATGCCTTCCTCACGGATATAGATGCCTGGCTCGCAGGTGAGGATCATCCCGGGTTCAAAACGCTTGAACTTGTCGATGCTGTCGTGCACGTCCAAGCCGATGTGATGCGACATGCCGTGCATCAGGTACTTGCGTTCCAGGGGTTTGTTGGGATCCTGGCGTTTCACGTCTTCCTCGGTGAAGAGGCCCAGTTGGATCATCTCCCGTTCCATCAGCCGGTGGGTGGTTTCGTTGATCTCGTTGATGCAGCCCCCTGGCCGGTACAGCTGGGTGATCTCCTTCATGACGCGCAGCACGGCATTGTAACACTGTTTCTGTCGTTCGGTGAACTTGCCATTGACGGGGATGGTGCGGCTCAAGTCGGAGGAATAGTTCTTGTATTCGCATCCGATGTCGAAGAGCAGCAGGTCGCCGTCGTGGAGCTGGCTCTGGTTCTTGGAGTAATGCAGGCAACAGGCATTCCTCCCACCCGCGATGATGGGGGCGTAGGCGTGTCCGGTGGCGTTGTTCTGTTTGAAGATGTATTCGATCTCGGCCTGCACCTCATATTCGTACAAGTCGGGCTTGACGGTCTCCAAGCAGCGTCGGAAGGCCTTGGAGGTGATGTCGCAGGCATGCCGGGTGATGGCGATCTCGTCTTCGGACTTGATCATCCGCAAGGCGTTGAGGATGGGGGCGGTGCGGCCATATCGGTGCATGGGATACCGTTGTTTGACGTCTTTGACGAAACGTTGCTGGATGGTCTCCACGGCGCATTCGTATTTCGGATACTCGTAGCTGTTGAGGAAGATCGTGTCGCCATAGCCGGAATAAACGATGTCGTTCAAGGTCATCCAGAAGGCGTCGCTGCCTTGGACGGTCTTCACGCCCGAGATTCCAGTGGCTTGTTGGGCATCGAGCATCTCGCCCTGCCAGGTGGCCTTCACCTCGTCGTAAGGCTCGATGAAGAGGATCTCACGAAGCCGCTCGTCGGGGTAGTCGGGGGCCAGGATCAGGAAGGCGTTCTCCTCGTTGATGCCGGTGAGGTAGAAGAAGTCGGATTGTTGGCGGAAGGGATAGAACTCGTCGCCGTTGCGGGGCATGGGTTCGTTGGCGGTAAAGACGGCGATGGACTTCGGAGGCAGCTGTGCCGCCAGGTTGGCTCGGTTGCGGATGAAGAGCCGGTTGGGGAGGGTGGTTTGCATGGCGTGATGTTTAAAGAACAACAAAAATAGGTTTTTTTAAGGTGAGAATGAAGCGGGTACAAAAAAGATTTCTATCTTTGTCTCCAAATCATCAATCAATCAACACTATTCAACATGAAAAAAAGCTTTTTACTTGCCATTGTGATGCTGGTGCTCTCGGTGAGCGCTTCGGCACAATACAACGGTTTCGCCTTTGGCGTGAAATTGGGTCCCGCTTTTGACTGGGCCGGATCAAAGACCAACACCATCCATAACGAGGGAACGCGCATGGGCTTCCGCATGGGTTTGATGGGAGAGTACTACTTTGCTGAGAACTATGCCATCACCACGGGCTTGAACGTCAACTACCTTCGCAACCATTTCAGCTATGATGATATGCGCGCCTTCCCGGTCGACACCCTTTCGGTGTATATGCTGGGCGATGTGGACCGCTACTACAAAGGCACCACCTTTGAGATCCCGATTGCCCTGAAGATGGTCACGGAGGAATTCGGTCCCTTCAGCTTCTTCGCCCAAGTGGGTGCCTCGGTGGGCTATTCCCGCAAGGACTTGGCCAAAGACGTTTTCGTCGCCAAGGAAGATGCCAACATCAAGTATGAAGACGACGACTATGTGTCGGTCCGGTCGCAATACAATCCTTTCCATGTCGGCCTGAACGCCGCCTTGGGTGCCCATTTCAACATCAAGGGCTCGACCCGTGCCTTTGCCGACTTCTTCTATAGCCGCGACATCCTGAACGGTGTCAAGAATGGCATCGGCAGCGAAGGCAGATATCGCGAATACTATGCCGGTATCAAGCAGGACGACATGAAGCGTCCCGAGACGCTCGACTTCCGCCAGAACGTCTTTGGCGTGGAAGTGGGTATCCTCTTCTAAGGACCTTTCGAGGTAAAACAACAACAGGGACCGGTGCTTCCGATCCCTGTTTTTTTTATGGCATTTTTTGCTAGAACAGTTTCACGCCCAAGGTGACCATGAACATGTTGAGCCGGGTCTCCTCCAGGTTGCTGAAATCGAAGTGCTCGCCCAGCTGGGTCTCGCAGAGGTGCCTGTACATGGCCGTCAGCCCGAAGTTGTAATTGACATCGAGATAGATCCTGTTGAGGAGGTCGAGCCCAAGGCCGGCCTGGAATCCCCAAGCGATGTTACGGGGGTTGAACTGTTCCGTGAGGGGCTTGGTGGCTTGGAGGGAGCCACCCGCCGTGTAAGACAGGAAGACCTTGGAGCTGATGATGTAATTGGCCGTGGGGCCCGCATGGGCGCGGAGACGGAGCAGGTGCAGGTTGATGAGGTTGCATCCGACCAAAAGGGGGAGTTGCAGGTTCATGGAATTCAAGGTGACCTCCATCTGGGCTTGCGGGGGCACATATTGGCTCTCATAGTGGAATCCGCTGCTGGAGAGGGTGACATCGAAGAGGTTGGAGGTGTTGAAATAGAGCAACTCAGGCTGGATGTACACCTTGCCCCGATAGAAGCGGGCAAAGACCCCGGCGGTGAAGTTCTGGGAGAAGTCGGACTGGATGTTGCCTCTGAAATAGGAGAGCTGGGCGGTCTGGTAGCCTAGCATCGGACCGATGGCATGACGGATTCTCCGGGCGGCCTGGGTGGAACCGACACAAAGAAACAAGATACAAACCGCAAGGAGCACTCTTTTCATCGTCATGGTTTTCTGAGGATTAGGGCAAAGATAACAAATTGACACAAAAAAAACGATTCAATCCTCGAAATATTTTATCTTTGCTATTTTCATTCACTTTCTATCGTATCATTTGGATTCCTATGAAAATAGCATTAGCACAACTGAACTATTGTATCGGCGATTTTGAGCGGAACACCGACAAGATCGTCGAGGCGGCCCTTCACGCCCAGTCGGAAGGAGCGGACCTGGTGGTCTTTTCGGAATTGGCGGTATGCGGGTATTTTCCGTTCGACTGCCTGGAGTTTTCCGACTTTCTTGGAAAATGTGCCCACGCCCTCGACGTGATTGCGACCCGATGCCACGACATTGCGGTGCTGGTGGGTTGTCCTGTCCCCAATACCAACGAGGGACAGAAGCCTCTGTACAATGCGGCGGTGCTGCTCGACCACGGCCAGCGACAGGTGTTCTGCAAGAAACACATCGGTGCCAATCCCCTCTTCGACGAGCGGAAGTACTTCCAACCGGCTGATGACGACCGCCTTCTTGAATGGGGCGGCCATCGCATCGCCGTCATGGTAGGCGACGACCTTCGCAACCAGGGGCCCGACCCGATCCTGATGGAGAACCGCATGGACGCTCTTGTGGGCATGCAGCCTGATCTGGTGATTGCCTTGGCGGCCTCGGCCTTTGACTATACCATGCCACGTCGCCGTTGCGACATCCTGCGCCAGACGGTACTCAAACACGAGTTGCCTTTGGTGATGGTCAACCAGGTGGGGGCGCATTCGCACCTGATCTTCGATGGCGGCTCGATGGCTTTTGCCAGCAATGGCCATGTCGATACGGCGCTCCCGTTCTTCGAGGAGGCTGTCCGTTTGGTGGACACCGACACCTTGTGTTTCTTCCGTACGGCGGAAGACCGGCTGGAGATTCCCGAGAAGATGGCGCTTATCCACGACGCCCTGGTGACGGGGGTTCACGACTACTTCCACAAGATGGGATTCAAGGATGCAGTCATCGGCCTCTCCGGAGGCTTGGACTCGGCCTTGGTGACCTATTTTGCCGTCCAGGCGTTGGGGAAGGAGCACGTCCGTGTGGTGCTGTTGCCTTCCCAGTTCTCGACCGACCATTCCGTCAAGGACGCGGTGGATCTGGCCAAGAAGCTGGACATCGTTTACGACACGGTGCCGATCAAACCGATCTACGACAGCTTTATGGCTTCGCTGCAGCCCGTGTTTGCCGGACGTCCCTTCGACGTTACGGAAGAGAATCTCCAGGCCCGCATCCGGGGTGTCATCCTGATGGCGGTGAGCAACAAGTTCGGCAATGTGTTGTTGAACACCAGCAACAAGTCCGAGGCCGCCGTGGGCTATGGCACCTTGTATGGTGACATGTGCGGTGGACTCTCGGTGATCGGCGACGTCTACAAGACAGAAGCATACGCGCTGGCGCGTTATATTAATAAGGAGGAGGAGATCATCCCTTGGAACACCATCACCAAGGCGCCTTCGGCGGAGCTCCGGCCCGATCAGAAGGATACGGACAGCCTGCCCGAGTATGACCTCTTGGACCGCATTCTTTTCCAGTATATCGAAGAGGCCTGCTCGGCCGAGGAGATCATCGCTCAGGGTTTCGACGAAGCTACGGTACGCCGGGTGATTCGCATGGTGAACCGCAACGAGTTCAAGCGCAAGCAGGTCGCCCCGATCCTTCGGGTGTCGCCCCGTGCCTTCGGCAACGAGCGGGTGCTGCCCATCGTTGCCAAGCTGTAAGAAGCTGGATGACCAAAAAAATAGGCTGGTGGAAACCCACCAGCCTATTTTTTGTTTGATGCCTGTGTTCGAAGCTTACTCTTGCGATTTCACTTCTTTCACGAGCTCGATCAAGACACGACGGTCGAATTCGGTCGGGTCAAGCTCTTTGACACCGCCCACGGGGACGAGGATCATTTGATCGGCCGGGACGCCCATTTCTTCGAGTTCCATCTGGATCTTGCGGCAACGGTTCTCCGACAAGCGCTGGTTGTATTCCGGCGTGGCGGTGGCACTGTCGCAGGAGCCTCTCAGACGGATCTTCCAACCTTTTTCGAGGGCCACGTTGGCAATCTCTCTCAGGTTCACCAGGTCTCTCTTCGACATCAGCTGATAAGAGTCTCTGTTGAAGAAGATGGACAGCGGGAAGCTGACGATTTCGCCTTCGGTCTCGGTGTTGATGAATTGGAACACCGTGTCGTGAATCTCGGTGGGTTTCTTGCCCAGTTCGTCTTCCAGATACTTGATGCGCTCTCTGAATTCCTTCATCTCCTTTTCGTAGTTGTACGGGAGTTCATAGATGCGGCCACCGATGTACCAGGTCAGACCCAGCTGAGCGGAGTAGTTGAAGTCAACCACTCTTGGTCTCGGGCTGTCGCCAGCATTGCCATACTCATTGAACCAGGTGTCGATGTTCCATCTTTGGGCAGCACAGACCGCGGTAAGGTTGACATCCAGGCTGTTGTTCAGTCTGAAGTTGTTGATCAGACCGACTTCCGCTGAAGGTTCAAAGTTACGGCTTTCCTTTTTGAGGAGGGACTGTGTGACGAACAGATGTTCAGACACGCAAGCGATACCAGCACCGGCGAACAGGACGGGAGTATAGACTCTGTTGGGGTTGTAGTAACCTTGGAAGAAGTCGATGGGGCTCACCATCACATCCGCATGCAGGTTGTGGTACATGAATTTGGTCTTGTAGTAAGGCTTTGCATCGCCAGGATGAAGCGGTTGGTTGTTATCGATGTTATCGGTAAGGAACAGGAATCCCAGGTTCACATAACGATTGTCGATGTAGCTCTTTCCTTGGTTGACGTCGTAGGCCAGTCTCACACCAAAGTTATGGTTGATCCATTTGCCAAGGGCCAAGCTACCGCCAAAGGACGGGCCATTCACGGTGGTGTAGTTACCGGCAGGGTTACGGTCAGATCCCTGCCACCAGTTCACCGAACCGTCGACGGTGATGAACCAGTTTTGATTAAACTTGGAAGTCAGATAGCGTACCGAGTCGATACGCCCACCCGCAAACACGGAAGATGCGAGGAACATAAAGCTCAAGGCAAATACGATTTTTTTCATTTTGTTGGATTCGTTTTTGTGGGTTATTAAAATGGATGATTTCGAATGATTATTTCTCGAAGTGGATGAGCACGCGGCGGTCGTATTCGGTCGGATTGAGTTCCTTCACACCACCGACGGGGTTCATGATGATGTCCTTTTCGGCGACACCCAATTTGACGAGTTCGTCCTTGACTTTCTTGCAGCGGTTCTCAGCCAGCTTCTGGTTGTATTCCTTGGTGGCGGTGGCGCTGTCGCAGGTACCTCTCAGGTTGATCTTGTAGCCTTTGTCTTTGGCGATCTTGGCAAACTCAGCGAGGTTGATGAGGTCTCTTGAGTCTCTGATCTGATAGGAGTCTCTGTCGAAGAAGATGGAGAACGGATACTCGGCGTTGGCACCTTCGATGAACTTCACGATGGTGTCGCAAGGCTGGGCCACACCACCACCCTGGGCGGCTTGGAGCTCAGCGATTCTGGCTTCGAGTTCCTTGATTCTGTTGTCTTGCTTGGTGCAGTCAGTTGCTTCGGGGCAGTTGACTTCCGGGCAGGGTTCGCAGACGTCGAAGTGACGGCCACCGATGTTCCAGGTCAGACCCAGCATACCGGCGAAGTCGAAGTGGACGAGGCGGTTGTCATAAGGAGCGTGCATGCTTTCGATGCTCCATTTCGGGGCCGTGGCTTGAGCGTCCAGATGCAGGGCAAAGTACTTGCCAAGTCTGAAGTTGTTCATGAGACCGAACACACCGCAGTATTCCTTGTTGAGGCCCTTCACTTGGAAGAACTTGTCACCATGGCCGGCAACACCGAAGCCAACGTAAGGAACGAGGCTGTAGATTCTGTCCTCTCTGTAGCCGCCGAACCAGTCGCAGAGGTTCAGCATCAGATCGGCGTGGGCAGCTTCGAACACGAAGTCGCCAAAGCGGTTGGTGGCTTGGTTCATGTCAACAGCGACTCTGACACCGAGGGCGGGGGAGACCCACTTGCCCACTCTCAAGGAACCACCGAACATCAGCTTGTCCTGAGTGTTCTTGAAATACATGGTGTTGAAGTCAATCAGTTGGCTTCTGTTGCTGCCTTGCCAAGCGTTGATGGAACCGGCGGCGTCGATAAACCAGTTTTGTGAGAACTTGGCAGTGAGGTAACGGTTGTTGTCACCACCAGCCATGGCCGTCATGGCGGTCAACAAAATAACACTAAGGGTTACAATTGCTTTTTTCATTTGTTTTATTGTTTAGGATTTGACATTTAGTTCTTTTTCTTTATTATTATTTTTTAATAACGTATTGCAACAAAATTGCGTGCAAAATTAAGCATTTTATCTACACGTTCGTCAAAATTGAGAAAAAAACTACAAAAAACCGTCTTTTTAACTTGCAGAGAGGCGGTCGAGCGTGTTTTTCACCAGCTTTTCGACGTAAGGATGGTAGTCGATGCAGAACTTTTCACTGACTCGGTTGGCGATTACCGCACAGATGGTGAGGCAGTTGTGTCCCATCATTTTGCCTAAACCGTAAAGGGCCGATGACTCCATTTCAAAATTGCAGAGCCGCCAGCCTTGGTAACGGAAGGCCTCCATCTTATGGTTGTTTTCAGGGTACGCCAGCTTCATGCGAAGGGTGCGTCCTTGAGGCCCGTAGAATCCGGGGGCGGTGGCGGTCATGCCCTCGAAGTAACCTTGTGCCAGCCGGTCGAACAGGGTGCGTGATCCTTCCACCACGTATGGCATCGGAAGGTCCTTGGGGTAGTCCATCTGCTCGATGAAGGCGTCGCGCATGGCAATCTCGTTCACCTCCTTGTTCTTTTCGTAGAAGTAGAGCAGTCCGTCAAGGCCGATGGCATAGCGGGTGGCCACATAGCTGTCTTCCACCGGGATGTCGGCTTGCAGCGCTCCAGAGGTACCCAGCCGAATCAGGTTCAGCGTGCGATGCGTCTCCTTGGGCATGCGGGTCTTCAGGTCGATGTTGGCCAGGGTGTCCAACTCGTTCATGACGATATCCAGGTTGTCCGTGCCCATACCGGTGGACAATACCGTGACCCTTTTTCCGTTGTAATAACCGGTGCGGCTCCAGAGTTCGCGGTTTTGGCGCTTGACTTCGATCTTGTCGAAGAAAGCGGCAATCATGTCAGCGCGGCCCGGGTCGCCTACCAAAATCACGTCGTCGGCCAACTCTTCCGGATGAAGGGCAAGGTGGTACACGGTGCCTTCGTTGTTGAGGACCAACTGTGATGCGGGAATGGCTTGATTCATAGTAGTGATGTCTTTTCAGATGAAATAAACTGCAAAAATACAACAATTAATAGAACAATTCGGTAATTTTGCCGAAAAATCGTTTAGTACCATGAGATTAATTCGAATCGTGGCCTTTTTTGCCGGTTGTGCCTTGGGGTTTGTGGCGTGCCATCACGACGAGGCGGGTTACCGCCGCAAACTGGATGTGGAGGCCGTTCCCACTCCGGATGTCGTATTTGACCGTTATGAGGAGGTGCTGTTCCATCTCGACACGGCACGTTTCCAAGAGGAGTTGAAGGCCATCCAGCAAGACTATCTGCCTTTTTTGGCGGGCGACCTGTCTGATCCCGAGGCGGTCCGCTACCTGAAGGACTTTGCCGTGGATGAGACTGCCAAGATGTTGTATGACAAGGTGAAGGAGCATTATCCCGACCTGAAGGCGGTGGAGAAGCCGCTGCGAGAGGTGCTGGGTCGTTTCCAGGCCTATTATCCGGAGTTTGATCCGATCAAAAAGGTCTATACCTGTGTTTCGGGGCTTAACCCTGAAGTGCCTCCCGTGTTGGTTCTCGACGGAGCCTTGGTGGTTTCGTTGGACTGGTTTCTCGACGGAGACGAGGTATATGAGCGCATCGGCATGCCCCAATACCGTTCGGCACGAACTGACGGGCTCAGCTTGGTGAAGGAGGTGGGGCAGCAGCTCTATGATGCCTACATTGCCCCAGACCGCAGGCAGACCAACCTCTTGGAGGAGATGGTGGAACAAGGCCGGCGCGACTTCTTTGTGGAGGCGCTGTATCCTTCCATCACGGAGGAAGCCTTGCTGGGCTATTCCAAGGAGCAGCTGCAGTGGACGGTTGAGAACGAAGGAAACCTGTGGGCGGATGTCGTGGGCAATCAGCTGCTCTATTCAAGTGATTTCGACGTGTTCCGGACGTTTTTCGCCGACGGTCCCTTTACCAATGAATACAGCTACGATGCGCCGGCCCGGCTGGGCGAGTTCTTGGGCTTGCGCATTGTCCGTTCCTATTTCGGAAAGAACGAGACCACCCTGCAGGAACTGATGCAAACCCGCGACCTGCAGGGGCTCTTCCTCGATTCAGGCTATAAGCCAAAAAAATGACATAGTTTCATATACCTTATTAATATTGGTATTTTTTAATTACAACAGCATTGATATATTAAATTATTATATATCTTTGTTGCGTGATTAGAAAATAAGGATATGTTAGTAAAGACCTTCGGCTGTGCCATCATTGGCATCAACGCCACCATCGTCACCATTGAGGTGAACTCCGACAAAGGGATTCAGTTTTTCATGGTGGGGCTGCCCGACAGCGCCGTCAAGGAGAGCTATCAGCGCATCTTCGCCTCCTTCTCCAACTTGGGCTACCGCTTTCCAAAGAAACGCATCACGGTCAACATGGCTCCCGCTGACATCAAAAAAGAGGGCTCCGCTTACGACTTGCCCTTGGCCTTGGGCATCATGTCGGTCTCCGAACAGGTCAGGCAAGACCTGTTGGAGGGCTATGTCACCATGGGGGAGCTTTCCTTGGACGGTTCGTTGAATCCCGTCCGAGGCGTGTTGCCCATGGCCCTCAAGGCGCGGGAAGCGGGCTTTCAGGGCATCGTCATCCCAAAGGAAAACGCCAAGGAGGCGGCTGTTGTGGGAGGACTGGAGGTAATCGGAGCGAGCAACCTGACGGAGGTGGTGGAGTTTCTGAATGGGGAGCGTGTCATTGAGCCGGAGCGTGTGGATCTGCAATCGATGGCCCAAGAGGAGTCGTGCCTGTTCGATTTCCAGGACGTCCGGGGCCAAGAGAACATCAAGCGTGCCTTGGAGATCGCAGCTGCTGGATCCCATAACGTGTTGCTCATCGGGAGCCCAGGCAGTGGGAAGACCATGCTGGCCAAGCGGCTGCCCAGCATCTTGCCGCCCATGACGATGGCGGAGGCGTTGGAAACGACCAAGATCCACTCCGTGGCAGGGCTCATGGGCGGCAACAAAACCTTGATGGTGTCCCGGCCGTTCCGCAGTCCGCATCATTCCATCTCCGACGCGGGATTGTGCGGCGGCGGCTCCATCCCCCAACCCGGAGAGATCTCGCTGGCCCACAACGGGGTGCTTTTTCTGGACGAGGTGCCTGAGATGCAGCGGCATACCTTGGAGATCCTCAGGCAGCCTTTGGAAGACCGCCTCATCACCCTCTCGCGGGCCAAGATGACGGTGCAGTATCCGGCCAATTTCATGCTGGTGGCGGCGATGAACCCCTGTCCTTGCGGTTACTACAACCACCCGGAACGGGCCTGTGTCTGCACCCAGTCCGAGGTGCAACGCTATCTGAACAAGATCTCAGGGCCGTTGATGGACCGCATCGACTTGCACGTGGAGGTGCAGCCGGTGCCTTACGAACAGCTGGCCGACACCCGATGTGGAGAATCGAGTGCCGCCATTCGGGAGCGGGTGGTGAAGGCACGGAAGATCCAGGAGGAGCGATTCCAACGGTATCCGGGCATCCATGCCAACGCACAGATGACGCCGAAACTGTTGCAACGTTGCTGTGTACTTGATGCGCCCAGCCAAGAGACCTTGCGTAACGCCATGCACCGGCTGGGGCTCTCCGCCCGGGCCTACGACCGTATCCTGAAGGTGGCCCGCACCATCGCCGATTTGGAGGGCAGCGACCGCATCCAATCGGAACACCTTGCGGAAGCTATTAATTATAGGAGTCTCGACCGAGATAACTGGGGGAGTTAAGTGTTAAGCCCATCCGTGTTTTTTCTCGAAACTTATCGCCCGTCCCGTCCCAGCAGCGATCCGATCCACTGTCGGTTGAGCCGCGCGATGCTCTGTCGCTTGATGCCTTTGGGGCACTCGGCTTCGCAGGCGTAGGTGTTGGTGCAGCTGCCGAAGCCCAGCTCATCCATCTTGGCAACCATCTTATGGACCCGGTCGGCGGCCTCCACCTGGCCTTGTGGCAACAAGGCCAGGTGGGTGACCTTGGCGCCCACAAACAGCATGGCGCTGGCGTTCTTGCAGGCCGCCACGCAGGCGCCGCAGCCGATGCACGAGGCGGCGTCCATGGCCATGTCGGCGTCGTGTTTCGGGATGGGGATGGTATTGGCATCGGGTACCCCGCCCGTGGTGGTGCTGATGTAGCCGCCTGCCTGGATGATCTTGTCGAAGGCGGAACGGTCCACCACCAGGTCGCGGATGACGGGGAAGGCCTTGGCCCGCCAGGGCTCGATCCAGATGTCGTCGCCGTCCTTGAACTTCCGCATGTGGAGCTGACAGGTGGTGATGCCGTCGTCGTTGCCATGCGGACGGCCGTTGATGTAGAGCCCGCACATGCCGCAGATGCCCTCGCGGCAGTCGTTGTCGAAGCACACGGGATGGGCGATGGGAGCGTTGGGTGTGGAGGGTTGTGTGTCGTGAGGAGCGCCGGAGATGAGTTGCTCATTCAGGATGTCAAGCATTTCGAGAAACGAGCAGTCGGGACTGATGTTTTCAATCTTGTAGGTCTCGAAGTGGCCTTTGGCTTGGGCGCATTCCTGTCGCCAGATATGGAGGGTGAAGTTCATGGTTGTTCAGTGGGCGTTGGTTGGCTATTTATAGTTTCGATTCGCAATCTTGATGTGTTCATAGACCAACGGCTCTTTCTCCATGGTCTCGGGCTGTCCGTGGCCTTGGTATTCCCAGACGGCCACATACATGAAGTGTTCGTCGTCGCGGAGCGTCTCGCCGTCGGCGGTCTGGTGTTCCGTACGGAAATGGCCGCCGCAGGATTCCTCACGATGCTGGGCGTCGTCGATGACCAGTTGCGCCAACTCGAAATAGTCTTCCAGCCGACAGGCTTTTTCCAGCTCGGGGTTCATCTCGTTGGCGTTGCCAGGGACGAAGACCGATTTCCAGAAATCGTCTTCGAGCTCCTTCACCAGTCGCTTGGCGGTGGTAAGGCTCTCGCTGTTGCGTGCCATGCCGCAGTATTCCCACATGATCTTACCCAGCCGTTTGTGGAAGTCGTCTACCGTATGCAGCGAGGTCGTCTGTCCTTTCCCTAGGGCTTTCCCGATCTCCATGAAACGGTCCATGCGTTGTCGTACGGCCGCTTCCGCTTCGTCGAACTCGGGGGCCGTCACAGAGGGCTTGGCTACGCTGATCTGGTCGGCGAGGTAGTTTTGCAAGGTATAGGGAAGCACGAAATACCCGTCGGCGAGTCCCTGCATCAGGGCGGAGGCGCCGAGTCGGTTGGCACCGTGGTCGCTGAAGTTGGCCTCGCCGGCGGCAAAGAGACCCGGGATGGTGGTTTGGAGTTCGTAATCGACCCAGAGGCCGCCCATGGTGTAGTGGATGGCGGGATAGATCATCATCGGGGTCTCGTAGGGGTTCTCATCCGTGATCTTCTGGTACATCTGGAAGAGGTTGCCGTATTTTTCCTCGATGGCTTCTTTCCCCATGCGTCGGATGGCATCGGCAAAGTCGAGATAGACGGCATAGCCCGTGCCTACGCCATAGCCGGCATCGCAGCGTTCCTTGGCGGCACGGCTGGCCACGTCGCGGGGCACCAGGTTGCCGAAGGCAGGGTAACGGCGCTCCAGGTAATAGTCGCGGTCGTCTTCCGCAATATCATTGGCTTTCAGCTTACCGACACGGATGGCCTCGGCGTCTTCTTTCTTCTTAGGTACCCAGATGCGACCGTCGTTGCGGAGGCTCTCGCTCATCAGGGTGAGCTTGCTTTGGTAGTCGCCGTGTACGGGGATGCAGGTGGGGTGGATCTGCACATAGCAGGGGTTGGCAAAGGCCGCGCCCTTGCGGTGGCATACCCAGGCGGCGCTGCCGTTGCTGTTCATGGCATTGGTAGAGAGGTAATAGAGGTTGCCATAGCCGCCGGTGGCCAGCACCACGGCATGGGCCGCATAGCGCTCCAGGTCGCCGGTGACCAGGTTGCGCACGATGATGCCCCGGGCCCGGCCGTCCATTACCACGAGGTCCATCATCTCACGGCGTGTGTGCAGTGTTACCCTGCCTCGGGCGATCTCGCGGCTCAGGGCTCCGTAGGCGCCGAGGAGCAGTTGTTGTCCCGTCTGTCCCTTGGCGTAGAAGGTCCGGCTGACCTGGGCACCGCCGAAGGAGCGGTTGTCGAGCAGGCCGCCGTAGTCGCGGGCAAAGGGCACCCCTTGGGCCACGCATTGGTCGATGATGGCGCCGCTGACTTCGGCCAGGCGGTAGACGTTGGCTTCGCGGGCCCGATAGTCACCCCCTTTGACGGTGTCGCGGAACAGACGTTCTACGCTGTCGCCGTCGTTCTGGTAGTTCTTGGCTGCGTTGATGCCGCCTTGGGCGGCGATGCTGTGGGCGCGTCGCGGCGAGTCCTGGATGCAGAAGATGTCGACGTTGAAGCCCAGGGCGCCCAACGAGGCGGCTGCCGAGGCGCCGGCCAAACCTGTGCCGACTACGATGATGTTGAGTTTGCGCTTGTTGGCGGGATTGACCAACTTTTGCGAGGCTTTGTATTGGGTCCATTTCTCGGCGAGCGGACCGGAAGGTATTTTAGGGTCGAGCATTTGTCTTAAGAATTTAGCATGTTGAGTTATCCTTTCACCTCCGTAAATCGTAGATTATAATCCAAAATAGACACCGACGACCACGACGGCAAACATCAGGCATACCCCCCAGGTGAAGAGCTGGCCCAATAGTTCGATGGCACGGCTGTATTTATGGTTGTTTAGCCCGAAGGTCTGGAAGATGGCGGGGAAGCCATGCCGCAGGTGGAACCACACGACGGTGAAGAATATCAGGTACGAGATGACGATGTGTAGCACCTTGAATTTCTCGCGGGCCTGGTGATAGAAGTCGGGCTCGACTTCAAGCCCCGCAGCCTCGAGGATGGCCTTGTCTTCTTTGTCGAAGTTGGTGAGCCAGGTGCCCTTGGCGGAATATTCGCCATGTTGTTCGGCATGGTTGGCTGCATTGGGTTGCGTGGTTTTCAGCGCCACCACCGCTTCTGTCTTGGCCATGTATTTGCCTTTCACCCAGCCGATCTTCACAAAATAGAAGTCGGTGAAGTGCATGAGGAGGCAGGCAAAGATGAGGATGCCTGTCCACATCTGGAGTTTGGATCCGGTGTGCGTTTTGGAGCGTTGCGGCTTATGGTAGCCTTTGGGTCGGGCCATCTTGTTGGTGACGGCCAGCCAAATGGCTAGGACCGCATGCAGCAACAGGGCGGCGAACAAGCCGATTTCTAGCAGCTTAACGATATAATAGGTGCCCATGAAATGGCAAAAGGCATTGTACCATTCACCGCCGTCATGCCTCAAAATGAGGAGATTGGCACTGGCGTGAAACAGCAGGAAGAAACTCAGGAACGCACCCAAGGCGCCCACAAGAATCTTTTTTGTGATGGAATGGATCTTAGGAAGGTTCATTGCTCGGATGTTTTCAATGGCAAAAATACTGAAAAAAACTATCTTTGCATTCAAATCTACTTGATATCCTATGAAAAACACCCTGATCCTCCTTCCGCTGGTCATCAGCATCGTGGCTTGCGGACAACAGCGCCCTACAGGCGATACCTACGAAACCGACACCTTTACAACGGCAAGCGGGAAAACCCTCAAGATCCATGCCCTGACCCATGCCAGCATGCGTATCGAGTATGACGGGAAAGAGATTGAGATCGACCCTGTCAGCAAGATGGGGGACCGTGTCATTGGCTATGCTGCCTTCCCCAAGGCGGACTATATCTTTGTTACGCACGAGCATTTCGACCATCTCGACACGGCTGCCATCGCCACCCTCACCAAGCCGGAAACCCGACTCATCACCAACCAACGCTGTTTCGACATGCTGGGCTATGGAACGGTGATGGCGAACGGCGACCAAAAGGTGTTGGACGAATGGCTCCATGTGGAGGCTGTACCCGCCTACAACACTACCGAGGGCCACCTGCAGTTCCATCCCAAAGGGCGTGACAATGGTTTTGTCCTCACCATCGATGGGTTGCGGATCTACCTTGCCGGCGACACCGAAGACATCCCTGAGATGGCCGACCTCAAGGATATCGACATCGCCTTCCTGCCTTGTAACCAGCCTTATACCATGACCACCGAACAACTGGTGCGTGCAGCCAAGACCCTCCAGCCGAAGACGCTGTTCCCGTACCATTATGGCCAGACCGATTTGAGCGGGATCGCCGAGGCGTTGAAAGCCGACGGCATCGATGTCCGGATCCGACACTATGAATAACCTCCCTTAAAAATGCCAACCATGAACACGTCATTCAATATCCGTTCTGCGAAGCCTGAGGAGGCAGGGCTCGTCCTTGAGTTCATCAAGAAACTCGCTGTTTACGAAAAATGTGCCGACGAGGTCGTGGCCGACGAAGCCACCCTCTACCATTCCCTCTTTGTGGAGCATTCCGCCGAGGTGGTTTTTGCCGAAGAAGCCGGTGCGGTCGTCGGATTCGCCTTGTTTTTCCACAACTTCTCCACCTTTGTCGGACGCAAGGGCCTCTATCTCGAGGATCTGTTCATCCTGCCCGAGAAACGTGGCCGGGGCTATGGCAAGGCTTTGTTGAAATACCTGGCCAAGATCGCAGTGGAGCGTCATTGTGGGCGCATGGAGTGGATTTGTCTCGACTGGAACAAGCCTGCCCTGACCGTTTACCGCAGCATCGGTGCGGTGCCCATGGACGAATGGACGGTGCAACGCCTGGACGAGACCGCCTTGCGGGCGTTTGCCGGGGAAGCCTAATAGGAGGAACCGCTTGTATCCCTGGAAATCAGGGGCTCACTTTTTCTTTTCGCCGCCACCGAAGTCGTCGTAGAGGATGTTTTCCGACGCCACGCCCAGGTTGTCGAGCATGTTGACGACAGCGGCACTCATCGGGCCGGGACCACACAGGTAGTATTCGATGTCTTCGGGGGCACGATGGTCTTTCAGATAGGTGTCGAACATCACCTGATGCACAAAGCCGGGGGTGTAAGGGACACCCGCCGCCTCGGCGGCGGGGTCGGGACGGTCCAACGCCAGGTGGAAATGGAAGTTGGGGAAGTCCTTCTCCAGTTGGCGGAAGTCGTCGAGATAGAAGACCTCGTTCAGTGCGCGGGCACCGTAGAAATAATGCATCTCGCGGTCTCTGACGTTCAGGGTGCGGGTCAGGTGCATGATTTGTGCACGCAAGGGCGCCATGCCGGCACCGCCACCCACCCAGATCATCTCAGGTAGTTTACCGTTTGGCGTTGCATGTTTCGTGTCATGCGCTTTCACGTGGAACTCGCCGTAAGGACCCGACATCAGCACCTTGTCGCCCGGTTTCAGCGAGAAGATATAGGAGGAGGCGACACCTGGATTCACATTCATAAACGGTGAGTCGGGCGCCCCTTTCTTTGACTTTTGGCCTTTCGCCTTGAACGGCGGTGTGGCGATACGCACCGTCAACATAAACACATCGCCTTCGGCAGGATAGTTGGCCATGGAATAGGCCCGTACCGTCGGTTCGGTGTTGACGCAACGAAGGTCGAACATTTTGAACTTCTCCCAGGCGGGAAGATACGCGGCGCCAATGAGTTCCCTGTCGAAATCGGCATACTTGATGTCGAACTTCGGGATCTTGATTTGGGCGTAGGAACCGGGGATGAAGTCCATGTGCACGCCTTCGGGCAGCTGTACCTTGAACTCCTTGATGAAGGTGGCCACGTTGCGGTTGCTGACCACCGTGCATTCATATTCCTTGACATCGAGCACCGATTGGGGCACCAAGATCTTCAGATCCTCCTTCACCTTCACTTGGCACCCTAGGCGCCAATGGTCTTGGATCTGCTTCCGGGTGAAAAAGCCGACCTCCGTGGGCAGGATGCTGCCGCCCCCTTCCACCACTCGGCATTTGCACTGGCCGCAGTTGCCTTTGCCGCCGCAGGCCGAAGGCAGGAACACCTTTTCGTCTGCCAGGGTGGCCATCAGCGAGTTGCCGGGTTGGACCTCCAAGGCTTTGTCGTCGTTGATGGTGATCTTCACCTTGCCTTTGGGCATGAGTTTGTTGCGTACCCATAGCAGCAGGGCAACCAGCAAAAGCGTGATGCCCAGAAAAACGACGATGCTGAGGATGATATTGGTGCTGAAGTCCATCGGATCAAAGTTTTATGCCCATGAATGCCATGAAGGCGATGCCCATTAAGCCCGTAATAATGAATGAGATACCCACGCCTTGCAGGCCTTTGGGGATCTTGGAATAGCGCAGTTTCTCACGGATGGCGGCGATGGCGGTGATGGCCAACAACCAGCCGATGCCCGAGCCGAGACCGAACACGGCCGCTTCACCTACGTTGCCGAAGTTGCGCTCCTGCATGAAGAGCGAGCACCCCAGGATGGCACAGTTCACGGCAATCAGCGGCAGGAAGATGCCCAAGGCGGAATACAGCGACGGGGTGAAGGTCTCGATGACCATCTCCAGGATCTGAACGATGGCGGCGATGATGGCGATGAAGAGGATGTACGTCAGGAAACTCAAATCGACGGAGGCCCAGTCTGGGTTGATCCATGCCAAAGCGCCTGGAGATAGTAAATATTTGTTAATCAAATAGTTGACAGGAACAGTCACAGTGAGCACAAAAGTCACGGCCAAGCCCAATCCCACGCTGGTCTTCACGGTCTTCGAAACGGCCAGATAGGAACACATGCCCAGGAAATAGGCAAAGATCATGTTGTCTACAAAAACCGATTTGACAAAGAGTTTGAAGAGTTCCATGGCCGTTTATTTTTGGTTGTTTTCCTGCATTTCGGGATGACGGCTGCGTTGGATCCAGATGATGATGCCCACGACGATCAAGGCCATGGGTGGCAGGATCATCAAGCCGTTGTTTTGATAGCCAGCCTCGTAGAAAGACTGGGGGAATATCGGATAGCCAAGGAGCGTTCCCGAGCCCAACAGTTCACGGAAGAAGGCCACAATGACGAGGATCAGACTGTAGCCCAGGCCGTTGCCCAAGCCGTCCAAGAACGACTCGCCGGGGCCATGCGACAAGGCAAACGCCTCCAACCGTCCCATGATGATACAGTTGGTGATGATGAGGCCTACATACACGGAAAGCTGCTTGCTGACGTCGTAGGCGAAAGCCTTCAGGAACTGGTCGATGAGGATGACCAGGGTGGCTACGACAACCAATTGCACGATGATGCGGATGCGGGAAGGGATGCCTTTGCGCAAGAGGGAGATGATGAGGTTGGAGAACGCCGTCACCACCGTCACGGAGGCTCCCATCACCAAGGCGGGTTTCAGCTTGGCGGTGACGGCCAGGCAGGAACAGATACCCAACACCAATACGGTGACGGGGTTGGTCTTGCGTAGGGGTTCTATGAGGAGTTTCTTGGCGTTCATCGTTGCTCAAAATAAGGTGCGTATTGTTGTATCGTACGGTTGACCATCTCCTTGACTCCATTGGAGGTCTTGGTGGCACCGCTGATGGCATCCACCTCAAGAGGGACCAGACGGCCGTTGTTCATGAACCGCTTTCCGGCGAACTGGCGTTGGAACGGCTCCGTGGTGATCTCGCCACCCAGGCCGGGCGTCTCCGACTTGTGGTCGAAGGTGGCGCCTACCACCGTCTTGCCGTCGGCCGCCACGGCGAGGTAACCCCAGATGGGTCCCCAAAGGCCGTTGCCTTTCATGGGCACGACACGGATCTCGTCGTCGATGACATAAAGCGGAAGGGCTCCGTCTTGGGTGACGTTGCCTTTCTCATCCAACAGTAGAGACGCGGTGCAATGCTGTTCGAAGCGTTCGGAGGCGTTGTTTTTGTCGACGTCTTTGATGCCTGCCGCCTTGAGGATCTGGAGGCGTTGCTCGTTGTCCTTGTTGCGTTGTTGATAAGGTTGCAGCCACAGTGCTGCCGCTGTCAACAAGACCGCCACGACCACCACCAGGAGGGTGGAATACAGGAAGATGTATCCGTTGCTGTTGATGTCTCGCTTCATCGGGTAGTGGCTTTTTGTTTGACAATGGCGCGTTTTTGGCGTCGTTTTATGTTGCGTGCAACGACACAGTGGTCGATGAGCGGGGCGAAGCAGTTCATCAGCAGGATGCTGAGCATCATGCCTTCAGGGTAGGCGGGATTGACCACGCGGAGTAACACGGCAAACAGGCCGATGAGGAAACCATAGATCCATTTGCCGATATTGGTCTGGGCCGCGGTAACGGGGTCGGTGGCCATGAAGACCGCACCGAAGAGGAAGCCGCCCATCAAGTAATGGTAGTAGAACGGCAGCTGCATGTAGGCGTTGGCGCCGATGGCGTTGAACAGCAGGCCCATGAGGCCGCCGCCGAGGACGACGGAGAGCATGATGCGCCAGCTGGCGATGCCTGTAACCAACAACAGGATGGCCCCCAGCGCGATGGCGATGACCGAGGTCTCGCAGGTGGAGCCGGGGATGGTACCGATCAGCAGGTCCAGGACGGAGGCCGTGGGAGATGTGCCAGCGGCCAGTTCCGCCAACGGCGTGGCGCTCGTGATGGCATCGGTGCCCCAACGGTCGGCGGCGATCCAAACTTGGTCGCCCGACATCCGGGTGGGATAGGCGAAGAAGAGGAAGGCGCGTGCCACCAGGGCGGGGTTGAGGAAGTTCATTCCCGTGCCGCCGAACACCTCCTTGCCGATGATGACGGCAAAGGCCACGGCGAGGGCCAGCTGCCACAAGGGGGTGGTGACGGGCACAATCATCGGGATGATGAAGCCCGTGACTAGGAAACCTTCGTTTACCTGGTGGTGCCGGATCTGCGCAAAGGCGAACTCGATGGTGAGTCCGACGAGGTAGGAGACCGCCAGCAGGGGCAGCATCCTAAGGAAGCCGAACCACAAACAATACCACCAGCTGGCGGAAGTGCCCAGTTGGAAAGGCCAGTCTGCCGCGTGCAGCGAAGTCTGGTAGCCGATGTTCCACATGCCGAACAACAAGGCGGGCATCAAGGCGACGACCACCATGATCATGGCACGTTTCAGGTCGATGGCGTCGCGCACATGGCAGCCTTTTGCGGTGACCCGGTTGGGACTGAAGGCAAAGGTCTCGAAAGCCTCGAACGTGCTGTGCAGCCAGGGGAACCGTCCCCCTTCGCTGAAGGAGGGCTTGAGCTTGTCGATATAGTGTCTGAGACCGCCGATCCGTCCTTTCACGCCGTTTTGTTCTTCCTTGGAGGCGATGAAGAAGTCGCGGAAGGCCTTTCCGAAGCCATAGCGGTTGGTGGGTCGTGTCATGCTTCCGCCTCCTTTCTGATGGTTTCCAGCGCCTCACGGACGATGGACTGGATGTCGGTCTTCGAGGTGTCGATGAATTCGCAGAGCGCAAAGTCCTCAGGCTCCACCTCGTAGATGCCCAGGTTCTCCATCAGCTCGATGTCGCCCACAATACAGGCCTTGATGAGCTGGGTGGGGTAGATGTCGAAAGGGAAGACCCGCTCGAACTGGCCCGTGAAGACCAGCGGGCGTTCTTCGCCATGGGTGTTGGTGTCGAAGGTCCAGAAGCGCTTGAAGCGGGGGAGGGTGATCCCCAAGGGCTTGAAAGTGCTCTTGGGCATGAAGCCGCTGAGGAAGGTACGGGAGAACGAGTATTTCTTGATGCCGGGCATCATCCATCCCATGAAGTCGTAATGGTCGCCTTCGGGAAGGATGCTCACCAGGTCGTCGTAGGCGCCTAGAAAACCATCGGCGGCCACCTGTGTGCCACTCAAGATATCGCCCGAGATGATTCGGTTGTGAAGGGTGGCGTCGGTATCGTCTCTCTTGGGGAAGGCGGTGTTAAGCCATTGTGCCTGAGAGAGTTCCGATAAGCATGCCCCGGCTCTCACGCGATAGTAATGGGCATTTTTGCAATGCGGACCGGCCACGGCGATGACCTTTTCGGGGCGGTAGATGCCTGTGGCGACCAGCTCGCCCAACACCGCCACGTCTTGCAGGTTCATCGTCCAAACGACCTCGCCTTTGTTGATCGGGTCGATGTGGGCGATTTGGGTGCCGATGTTTCCGGCAGGGTGGGGCCCCTTGATCCGGTGCATCGACAGTTGAGGGTTGGCCGTGGACAGCTTTTGAGACCAGGGCTGGTCGGGACGGAAGCTGATGTGGACTTTTCCTTCGGTCAGCAGGGTGAGGGCTTCGAGGCCTTTCTTCAGGAATGCTTCCCGGCCTTGCACGACGAAGTCGTAGTCGGGTGCCAGGGGTGCCGTGCCAAACGCACTGACAAAGATGGCTTTCGGCTTGTCGTCGGGCTTGGCGACAGTGCCGAAGGGACGTTGGCGTAACATCGTCCATAGGCCGCACTGCAACAGGAGGTCCTTGAGGGCCTCGGCGGTTTCGGGAAGCGGATGGGTCTTGTTTTCAACGGCAGCCGGTTCCGCTTTTTCAACCACGACGGCCAACAGTTTCCGCTTTTCGCCCCGCACGATGGCCTTAACCTTTCCGTTGAGCGGAGAGGTGAACCGGATGCGTTCGTCGCGTTTGTCGCAGAACAGGACATCCCCGACGGCCACGGTGTCGCCTTCCTCGACCATCAGGCGGGGGGTGAGCCCCACAAAGTCGGTGGGTTTCACCGCACAGGTCGGGATGCTTCGCGCATCGGTGAGGCGTTTTTCGGCAGCCCCGTCAATGGGCAGGTCAAGCCCTTTTCGTATGGTGATGATGTCCTGCATGATTCAAGATGCAAAAATAGTAAATTGTTGGAGGAGAACGAAGATCTTTTGCTACCTTTGCAAAAATATTGCTTTTACCTTATGATTCGTTCGATGACGGGCTATGGCATAGCCGAAAACACGTACCTTACCAAGAAGATTGTAGTCGAAATCAAAACCCTCAACAGCAAGCAGTTGGACCTTGCCATGAAACTGCCCAACGAACTGCGTTTTGCCGAATTGGACTTCCGTAACAAAGTGGGTGCGAAACTGTTGCGCGGCAAGATCGATGTGATGATCAACATCACCGACACGGCCGTTGACCAGGTAAACCAGATCAACGAGGAGGTGGTGGCTTCGTATCTCCGTCAGATCCAGGCCATCTCGGAGCACCTCGGCATTGCCCCTTCGGCCGATTATGCCACCTTGCTCTTCCGGATGCCGGGCATTTTCAACATCCAGGAACAATGCTATGACGAGACGTTTGTGGCCAAGATCGCGGAGACCCTCGACATGGCGCTGGATAAGGTGGACCAATTCCGTATCCAGGAAGGACAAACGTTGAAGAAAGATCTGCTGCATCGGGTGGAACTGATCCTTGGCCTGCTTGACCAAGTGGATCCTTTCGAGAAAGGACGGCACGACACCATCAAGCAACGGCTGACGAAGAACCTCACCGAGCTCACCACCTCGGGACAATACGATGAGAACCGCTTTGAGGCGGAGTTGATCTATTATCTTGAAAAACTGGACATTACCGAAGAAAAGGTACGTCTCCGTCAACATTGCAACTACTTCAACGAGAGTTGCGACGAGGATCAGGCCGGTAAGAAGTTGGGCTTCATCAGCCAGGAGATGGGTCGCGAAATCAACACCCTCGGCTCCAAGGCCAATGAGGTCAACATCCAAAAGCTCGTCGTGAAGATGAAGGACGAGCTGGAAAAGATCAAGGAGCAGGTGCTCAATATTCTTTAATTACTGAAGCCAAGCTTCTACCTCTTCGAGCTGCAAGGCGGGCACATCCATCTTGTTCTTCTTACGCAAACCGTTGAGCTTCTCGCGCAAGGCAGTCGCCTTTTCTTCCTTCAGTTTCTCGACGCTGGTGTAGCCATTGGCGCATAAAACCTTGGCCCAGACCTCGGGAACGCCGATGCCCATGAAGTCCTCGGGCGTGGCCACCTTCTGTACCTTTTCAGGACGCATCATCGGGAACAGCAGCACTTCTTGGATGGTGGTCTGGCCCGTGAGCAGCATCACGAAACGGTCGATGCCGATGCCCATGCCGGAGGTCGGAGGCATGCCGTACTCGAGGGCACGCAGGAAGTCGTTGTCGATGACCATGGCCTCATCGTCGCCACGGCCGGCCAGCTTCATCTGCTCCTCGAAGCGGTTGCGCTGGTCGATGGGGTCGTTCAACTCGGTGTAGGCGTTGGCCAGCTCCTTGCCGTTGACCATCAACTCGAAGCGTTCGGTCAGTTCGGGGTTGTTGCGGTGACGCTTGCAGAGCGGCGACATCTCCACAGGATAGTCGGTGATGAAAGTCGGCTGGATGTAGGTGCCTTCGCACTTCGCGCCGAAGATCTCGTCGATCAGCTTGCCCTTGCCCATGGAGGCATCCACCTCGATGTCGAGTTGCTTGCACACGTCGCGCAGCTGGGCCTCGTCCATGCCCGTGATGTCGATGCCGGTCTTCTCCTTGATGGAGTCGATCATGGTGATGCGCTTGAAGGGACGCTTGAAGCTGATTTCGTTATCGCCCACTTTCACGGTTTCCTTGCCCAAGACCTCCATCACGCAACGATGGATCATCTCCTCGGTGTAGTCCATCATCCAGAGGTAGTCCTTGTAGGCCACGTAGATCTCCAGCCCGGTGAACTCGGGGTTATGGGTGCGGTCCATGCCCTCGTTGCGGAAGTTGCGCGAGAACTCGTACACGCCCTCGAAGCCGCCCACGATGAGGCGCTTCAGGTAAAGCTCGTCGGCGATACGCAGGTACATGGGGATATCCAACGCATTGTGGTGCGTGATGAACGGACGTGCCGAGGCGCCGCCGGGGATGGCTTGCAACACAGGCGTTTCCACCTCGAGATAGCCGCTCTCGTTGAAGAACTTTCGGATGCTGTCGATGATGCGGGTGCGGGTGATGAAGATGTCCTTCACCCGGTCATTCACCACGAGGTCGACGTAGCGCATGCGGTAGCGAAGCTCGGGATCGTTGAATTCGTCGTATTTCACGCCGTCTTTCTCCTTGACGATGGGCAACGGGCGGAGGCTCTTGCTCAGCACCGTCAGTTCCTTCACATGGACGGAGATCTCGCCCATCTGGGTACGGAAGGCGAAGCCCTTCACGCCGATGAAGTCACCGATGTCGAGCAGGCGTTTGAACACCGTGTTGTACATCGTCTTGTCCTCGCCGGGGCAGATCTCGTCGCGCTTCACATAGAGCTGGATGCGGCCTTTCGAGTCCTGCAGCTCGCAGAACGAGGCGGCGCCCATGATGCGGCGGCTCATGATACGGCCCGCCATGGTCACTTCCTGAAACGGATCGGGGTTGTTGTCGTCGAATTGGTCAAGGATGTCCGTGGTGAATACGTTCACGGGGAACGCGGCCTGCGGATACGGGTTGATGCCGAGTTTGTAGAGTTCGGCCAACGAATTTCTTCTGATTTGTTCCTGTTCGCTTAACATAAGGCGTTGAATTTGGGTGCAAAGGTACGTTTTAATTATGAATAAAGGATGATGAATGAAGAATTTTGTATTTTTGTCATGCGAATACAAAGCCATGCAATTCAAGGATGTCATCGGACAAGAGGAAGTCAAGCGCAAGCTGATTCTGAGCGTGCAGGAGAACCGGGTGCCGCATGCCCAGCTGTTTTTGGGCCCGGAAGGCAATGGAAAACTGCCCCTCGCCTTGGCCTACGCGCAATACATCCTCTGCCCGCACCGGACGGCGACCGATAGCTGTGGGATGTGTCCCAGCTGTCAGAAAATCAGCAAACTGACCCATCCTGACCTGCATTTCGTGGTGCCCACCACGACCACCAAAAGCGTGAAGAGCAATCCCGAGTCGGATCTGTTCATGACCGAGTGGCGCGACTATGTGCTTCAAAAAGAGGGCTATGTCGATACCTCGTCGTGGTACGAGTTCCTGGAGGTGGAAAACAAGCAGGGCTACATCTCGGTGCGCGACGCGGCTTCGCTCCTCAGGAAGCTGAGTTTCAAGGCCTACGAAGGCGAATACAAGATCGCCATTATCTGGATGGCGGAGAAGATGCGTACCGATACGGCCAACAAATTGCTGAAGCTGTTGGAGGAGCCGCCAGAGAAGACGTTGTTCATCTTGATCGCCGAAGACCAGGAGGAGCTCCTGGCCACGATCCGTTCCAGGACCTCGCTGGTGAAGGTGCCCCGCATCGAACTAAACGACCTGCAACCCGCGTTGGTGCAGCGGCTAGGATGCACCGTGCAAGAGGCCTCGGATGCCGCCATGGTGTCGGAAGGCAATTGGATCAAGGCCAGCCAAAACGTGAAGGATGCCGAGGACCAAAAGGTGTATTTCCGGACCTTCCAGCAATGGATGCGCCTATGCTTCAAGGCGGCGGTCAGCGAGCTGATCGACTTCTCGAACAACATCAAGACCTTGGGGCGTGAACGGCAGAAACAGCTGTTGGACTATGGGCTCGGCATCGTGCGCAATTCCTTGTTGTTCAATAACAACTTGGCTGACTTGGTGATGCTCCCGGGGGAAGAGAAGAAGTTCAATGCGGGATTTGCGCCTTTCGTGAAGCCTGCCAACATGGTCCAGATCGCCGAGCTGCTGGAGGAAGCCTCACGGCAGATCGAACGCAACGGCTATGCACCGCTGGTTTTCTTGGATGTCAGCTTTAAGATGACGAAACTCCTCAGAATGAAATAATCCCTATCTTTCGTCTTCTGTCTTCCGACTTCTGACGGTTTCCATCAGATACGAATAGGCTTTTTCCGGCATGAAATGTCGGACGTCTTTCCCTTCTTTCAGGCAGTTCCTTATAAAAGTGGACGACACCTCGATCACTGGCGTCTCCAGCACCTTCACATGGGGATGGTGCAGCAACGCGCCGCCATCGTAGCCTTTGCGCGGGAAGACCAACAGCTCATACCCGTCCAGGATGGCTTGGTATTCCTTCCAACGGGGAAGCCCCTGGAGGCTGTCCATGCCGCAGATGAACACAAACCGGTCGTTGGGATACCGCTCCGACAGGGCACGCAGCGTATGGATGGTGTAGGAGGGTTGGGTCATCGAGAACTCGATGTCGGAGGCCTTCATGCGAGGGTCGTCGCCGATGGCGCGTCTGACCATCTCCAGACGGTCGTCGTCGTCCATCAGGTCTTCCTTCTTCTTCAAGGGGTTTTGGGGCGAAACCACAAACCACAGCTCATCCAAGTCGCTGAACGCGACCAGGTAGTTGGCCAGCATCAAGTGGCCGTGATGGATGGGGTTGAACGAGCCGGAGTAGATGCCGATCTTCCGGCTCACACAGTGGGGTTTCCCTCGGCCTCCAAGGCTTTCCCCTCGGCCTCGGCGGGGGTGGCCTCAAAGAAACGACGGACCGTCTCCACGATCTCCCGCTTGGCGGTCTCCAAGTCGTCGTTGATGATGGTGGTGTCGAACTTGCCTTGGGCGAACTCGGTCTCCCAGGCCGCTTTGGAAACCCGTTTCTCGATCTCCTCCATGGAGTCGGTACCCCGGTTGATGAGCCGTTCGCGCAGCACCTCGATCGAAGGGGCTTGGATAAAGATCGACAGGGCCTCGTCGCCGAAGAACTTCTTGATGTTGGTGCCTCCGACCACATCCACATCGAAGGCGACGTGGTACCCTTCGTTGCGCATCTTCTCGATGACTGCCTTCAGGGTGCCGTAGCAGCGGCCGGGATAGACCTCTTCCCACTCCAGGAACTCGTCGTTCTCGACACGTTGCTTGAATTCTTCCAGGCTCATGAAGTAATACTCCACGCCGTTTTGTTCCTCACCTCGCGGGGCACGGGTGGTGGCCGACACGGAGAAGGCGATGCCGGGCACTTCGCCCAGCAGGTGGTTGAGCAGGGTGGTCTTGCCCGAGCCCGAGGGGGCGGAGAAGATCAAGAGTTTTCCTTTTTCCATATTGTTGTGCTGTTATTTTACAATGAGTCTCTGCCCGATGCGGAGGGTCTTCTTGGCGCTGATCTTGTTCAGGTTGCAGATCTTTTTCACTGTGGTGTGGTGTTTCTTGGCAATGCTGCTGAGGGTCTCGCCCTTCTTGACGACGTGCACGACCCGCTTGGGTGCCGGGGGCGTCACTTGCTTTGAGGCATTCTCCGACTCGTTGTCGGACTGTCCCACGTGGGAATAGATGCTGAAGTAGTGCTTTTTCAGGGTAAACGTGGTGTCGCGCAACACACCTTCCCTGAAGTCGAAGATGCGTTCCGGGTCGAACGACTGGCCCATGTAACGGGTCTCGAAATGCAAGTGGGGGCCCGTGGAGTGTCCGGTGGAGCCGCAGTAGCCGATGATCTCGCCGGCGGCAACCACGTCACCGGTTTCGACGACATAGTGGGTCATGTGGCCATAGTAGGTCTCCAGCCCATTGGCGTGACGCAGCACCACGACATTGCCGTAGCCTCCCGTGAGTTTGGTGGGCAGGGCGACACGGACGATGCCGTCGAAGGCGGCGTAGATAGGCTCGCCGAAGGGGATGCCAATGTCGATGCCTTGGTGCTGACGACCCCACCGCATCTTATAGGTTGACGTAATGCGGCCGATCCCTGGAATATGCCATCCGTGGGTCGAGTCGCAGAGCACCAGGTCCACCTCTTCGGGCAGTTCCTTGATGTTGACATCGTAGTAGGCATGTACATGGTCGGTCATCCAGTGGTCGTTGCTGATGAAGTCCGGGAGGTCGGGTTTGGGGAGGTCGAGATAGACCCACGAGCCGTTGTCGAAAAGGATCACTTTCTGATAGCGGTCGTCGGTGCTCAAGGTGTCGACGGGAATGGGGATGCCTCCGTCGGGATGCATTTCTTCCAATTCATCGCTGTCGTCGTCGATTCCTTCATCCGGGTTTTCGCTTCCATAAATGAAAACGGTGTCGTGAACCACGACGGTAGGTCGGCTAAAAATGCGCTTGAACCATGGTTTTTTCTCGATGGTGTCTTGCGCGGGCTCCTGGGAAAATGCCGGAAGGGCAAAGGCAATAAGCAGTAAGGAGAGAAGGGTCAGTCTTTTCATTTGAGTCAAGCTTTATTGCATTAAACGGCAAAGATACAAAAATATTGGAAGCCGGAAGGAGAGATGCCCCGAAAAATGACAGAAACGCCTTTCTCAATCGTCGGAGATTTCGCTCAAGGTCTTGCGGTAGGTGGAGAACACGTTGGCGCGGGAGATGTAGCCCAGGTATTTGCCGTTCTCGATCACGGGGATGTTGTATTTTCCGGACACCTGGAATTTTTTCACGACTTCCTCCATGGAATCCTCGGGATGGATGATGTATTCGGGAAGCACGGTGAATTCCTCGATGGGAGCCTCGTATAACGACTGCTCGAACATCACGCTGCGGATGTCGTCGAAGAGGACATGGCCGCAGAAGGTGCCGTCTTTGTCCACGACGGGGAAGATGTTGCGGGTGGAGGAGGAGATGACCGGGATCATGTCGCCCAGTTTCGACCCTCTTTTGACTTTGCTGAAGTTGGTCTCGATCAGGTTGTTGATGGTCATCATGCTCAGGATGCTGACGTCCTTGTTATGGGTGACTTCGACCCCGTGTTCCGCCACGGCATTGGTGTAGACGGAATGCTTGAAGAAGATCCGGTTGACGAAGTACGAGAGGGCGGAGACGATCATCAAGGGGACGATGAGGGCGTAGCCGTTGGTGATCTCGGCGATGAGGAAGATGCCCGTCAGCGGGGCATGCAGCATGCCGGCGATGAGGCCGCTCATGCCCACCAAGGCAAACTTGGCAGGATCCAACTCGCCGATTCCGAGGTAGTTGACCGTCAAGGAGAAAAAGAGTCCGGAGAAGGCTCCGATAAACAAGGCCGGGGCGAAGGTGCCACCCACGCCACCCGCACCGAAGGTGAGGGCGGTGGCGAAAGCCTTTAGCAGGATGATGCCGGCCAACAGGATCAGAATGCTCCACTCTTTTCCGGCCCAACCGGCAAAGACGGGGCTCCCGTAGATGGTGCTGTAGTCGCCTCTCAGGGCGGAGTTGATGGCGTCGTAGCCTTCACCGTACAGGGCGGGGAAGAGGTAGATCAGCACACCCAACAGCACGGCGCCCACGAGGAACCGTCGCCAAGGGGAAGCCACCCGCTTGAAACGCTTCTCCACACTGAAAGTGACTTTGAGGAAATAGGCCGACACCAGTCCCACAAACAGTCCCAACCCGATATAGTACAGCGCGTTGCTGGGGATGAAGCCTTCGGTGATGAGGGCGTTGTACTCCACGGCCTGGCCGAGGAAGAGGTAGGAGGTGAGGATGGCCGTGAAAGAGGAGCAGATGATGGGGATCAAGGCACCGAGCGACAGGTCGATCACCAAAACCTCCAGCGCAAAGAAGATGCCGGTCATCGGCGCCTGGAAGATGGCGGCCAAGGCCGCTGCGCCTCCCATGCCGATGAGCATGACCACCTGCCGGTATTCCAGTTTCAGCCATTTTCCCAGGTTGGAGCCGATGGAAGCGCCGGTCGACACCGAAGGCCCCTCCAAACCGACGGACCCGCCGAAGCCCACCGTCAAGGCACTGGCGATGATGGTGGACCACATGCTGTGCGGGCTCACCTCGCCTTTTTTCTTGCGGATGGCATATAGGATGCCTGGGATGCCGTGGCCGATCTCTTTTCTGAGGATGAACTTGCAGAAACAGATCGTGAGCAGGATGCCGATGGCGGGATACACAAAATACATCAGGTGAGAATACTCGAAATGGATGCCCAGCACCAAGTCGCGGATGCCGTGAGCCGATTTCTTGATGATGACAGCGGCCAGCCCCGCCAGAAAACCTGTCGGGATGCTCAACAACAGCATGAACTGCTGGTTCGTCAGATGGGTTTGGCGCCAGTTGTTGAAACGGTCGATCCAGTTGCTGATCCGATGCTTCGTCACGTTGCTCGTTCTTTTCCGGCCGCTAAGTTAGAAAAAACGTTGGAGCGGACGAAAAAATAGTTGAAAAAACCGTATCTTCGCACGTTGCTTATAGGAAAAACGCCATGAAAATCGTCAGCTACAACGTCAACGGCATCCGTTCCGCCATCGGGAAGGGATTGCTCCAATGGATTGATGAATACCAGCCGGATGTGCTTTGTTTCCAGGAGTTGAAGGCCACCCCGGACCAAATCCCCCAGATGGATTTTGAGATGATGGGATACCACCCCTATTGGTTCCCTGCCCAAAAGAAAGGCTACAGTGGGGTGGGGCTGATCACCAAAGTGGAACCCGACCATGTGGAATATGGCATGGGCAATCCCCTCTACGACAACGAAGGACGTTTCCTGCGTGCCGACTTCGGCGACTGCTCCGTGGTGAGCGTGTACCACCCCTCGGGCACCACAGGCGACGAACGTCAGGCCTTCAAGATGGTGTGGCTCGATTTCTTCCGCAACTATGTGAACCAACTGCGCAAGGAACGGCCGAAACTGGTCCTCTCGGGTGACTACAACATCTGCCATGAGGACATCGACATCAACAACCCGAGAAAACACGACACCTCGTCGGGCTTTTTGCCGGAAGAACGCCAGTGGATGACCGATTTCCTCAGTGACGGCTACATCGACAGCTTCCGTCATCTGGTGAAGGAACCCAACCGATACAGTTGGTGGAGTTTCCGCGCCGGGGCACGCCAAAAGAACCTGGGTTGGCGCATCGACTATCATATCGTTACCGAAAACTTAAGGGAGAACATCAACGCGGTTGACATTCTCCCTGAGGTGATGCACTCGGACCATTGCCCGATCGTGCTTGATCTGAAGTAGCCCCACTAGGAATCGAGAAATGATTTTACGTTGATATTCGTAAATATGATGGTTGGTTCTATTACTTATTTAATTAATTGAAAATCAGCGTTATATTATTAGTTTAGGTGTTGTTTAGACTGATAATAAATTACTATGATTGTTCAAAAAAACGTGTTTGGTTGACACAGCGTTGACACGGATTAAGATTTTTTACTTATCTTTGCATTGTCTATTGAAGGGGGTGGCTACCCTTTGATTCGGACAGTTAACGAACAATTAAACATCTCAAAATTATGGCAACTATCAAGTATTACCTTTCGAGGTTCATCAAGAAAGATGACGAAAGGGGCGAAATTCAACTACGTTTCAGCGGTAACAGAAATTTCGTGAAAAGGGCAGCTACGGGAATCTTCATTACTGCAGGGAATTGGGACAGTGAGAAGGGGATGCCCAAAGGCAAGAAAGTGAACAAGTATGGCGACGATTGCGAGGAGATTAGGGATAGGTTGAATCAATTGACATCGTATTTGATTCGCTGTTGGGAAAAAACGAACGAGGATGATTTGAAGCCGGACTCGTTGACAACTTGGCTGAAGGATGTGGAGTGGAATGCTGAAAGGGAGGATGTTGTTATCAATGGCGAAACGACATCGGTCAATTCATGGAGGATGGGGAGCAGGGCGCAGAAGGCCAAAGAGATTGCGGTGCAAAAGAGGGAAATGGCCAAAATTGAGAACTGGTATCTGCTTGACGCTTTCAAATACTTCATTGATGAGCAGCTCAAAAACGGAGTTATCGTAGAGGTGCGCCACAAGACCTATTTCACCTGCTGGGGCATCTGGGATAGGATGGAGAAATACCAAGGCAAGCGGTATCGTGTGAAAGATTTGACGACGGCCGGCTTATATGATTTCCGGCATTTCATTGTCAATGAGTGTGACCTTTGGGAAACGGTTCAAGTAACCAAGGGTGTGTATAAGAAATGTATGAAGACCGTTGAAAGGAGGGTGCCTTTGAAACGTTACGAGTATATTTATGAAGGTTATGACTATGTGCTCTATAGGGGAGTGTATAAACGCAGTTTGAACACGGTGGCGGTTCATTTCAAGTACATGAAAGCGTTTTGGCATTGGCTAATTAGGATTCAGAAGGCCAAAGTAGAAGATGTTTTTGCGACCTTCCCCGTGGAGCAGTCAATTTACGGAACACCGTATTTCTTTTCCAATGAGGATAGAAATAAACTCTTTGAAGCTGATTTCAGCAGCAACCCGGAATTGGCCGTGCAAAGGGATATTTTTGTGTTCCAATCGCTTGTGGGTTGTCGTATCGGTGATTTAAAGAGGCTTAAGAAGTCGAATATTGTGGACGGTGAATACCTTCAATATGTGGCTGGAAAGACGAAAAACAAGAGTGGCAAGTTGGTGACGATCCCTTTGCATCCCACGGCTAAAATCATCTTGGAAAGATATAGCAATCTGGAAGATGATAGACTGTTGCCTTTCGGAACTGATCAAAGGTACAATGTATTGATAAAAGAGATGTTCAAAGCGGTGCCTGAAATTGACCATACGGTTTCTATACTCGATCCTGTGACTAGGTTGGAAAAGCAGGTCAAGCTCTCGGAGGTGGCGAGCAGTCACATGGGACGTAGGAACTTCTGTGGAAATTTATATGAGGCGGGCTATAGGGAAGCTGATATTGCGGCAATGAGCGGTCATGCGGAAGGCAGCAAAGCAATTTCGCGTTACCGAAAGGTCAGCAATGAAACGAAACAAAAGATGATAAGTTCACTTTAAAAAAGGAAGCCGAGTTAAAGTGGCTATCGGCTCCCTTTTGTTAACGAACTCCGCATCTCGTGATTATGGAGCAGTTGCAAAGATAGACTTTTTCTTTGGATAGAGCATTGGATAAAGATGTTTTTTGTTGTCCAATGCTTCTTTCTTTGTTGGAGTCTGACTGGCTGACGAAGGCTGCGGCACAGAAGCGGTCACAAAAGGGTGACACTCTTACCCCGCAGCCTTTGGCAGACAGGCAGCCCCATGAATGATAACATTGCAAGGGTAGGAGAGTATTAACCGAAGGCGGACAATGGCTGCGGCGCACTCACTGCCACCAAAACGACACGACTGAGCTCCGCAGCCGTTGGCCGACTGAGGGTTCACTATCAGGGAAGGCTTCCCGATACAAAATCAGGAAGCTTTCACCCTTTTTACTATGACAATGATTATTGTGATAACGATGGCCAATAGAATGGTCACCATGCCCAGCAGAAACCACACGTAATTGGGTGGCTTCTTGTTTTGAGACGGTTCCTCGATAACCACTTGCGAATAATGCAAGGTGTCCTCGTAATGGATTGGCTCGGGTTCGGCCTCGTAGGTGACTGTGAGGCTGTCGTTAACTGCCGACGCTGTGAAAGTGCCTTGGTCGGTTGTGACTGTGACGGTTTGGCCTTCGAGGATTGGCGCAAGGGGCATTATGGCCGTGTCAGCCAGTGAGGGTACTGGCAAGAATGTGTCGATGGGGTGTGCCTGGATGGCAACCAGTTCCGGGCATTGCTCTGTGATGCGTCGGATGCGACGCTGGGCACGGCGTTGGGTGTTGCAGGCAAACAGCCCCATCGACAACAGGAGAAAGATAAAAAGGCGTGTTCTCATGGCTTACAGGTTTTCGATCAACTCCTTCAATTCAGCGTTCTCGAGGGTCAGCTGGGCCACTTGGGCCGAAAGGCTCACGATTTCACGTCGGGCTTCGGTGAGTTCACTATAAACACGCTTGTTCTCCTCCACGAGGTTCAGTATTGTTTTCTGCATCTCCTGGATGGTTCTGTTTTGACGGAGCCTTGTTGCGGCGAGCCAAGAAACGACACCCGTGAAGGGTGCTAGCAATACGGAGATCCATTCTAATGTATTCATGTTAGTAATAATTTGAAAAGGTTCATGTTTAGTAAGACTTGATTCGGAGTTGGTATAGAGTTGGTCCCTATCCAATCAAGTTCATAAAAGTACCTAAAAAAGCCGTCCTGATGGGCGGCTTTCCAAGAATTGTCTCCTAGGGAGGAATTATTCGCTAATGACACGTGCTGGACGTTCCGTGACTTTCAGATTGGTGAATCCTTGAGGTGCAGCTGTAGCTCCGGTGAGTAGCATGAAGCCTGAGAAGGTGTCTCCAGATTCTCCGTAAGCTGCAAGATTGGCTTGCATGTTGACAGTGGCTTCCGAACCGAGTGCTACTGTGGAGTTGACCAGAAAAATCTTCTTTTTGGTAACATTGGCCACAAACACAGTGGGGTATTCGTTGGCGTGGAGAGAGCGAATGTCGGTTTCATCCTGCCAAAAAATGTTGAGAAAGTTTTCATTAGCCTCAATGGTGACTGCGGGGAGCTCTGCCGTAGGGGCGTTGCCAATGGTGGTAAGACAGGACAGGTTAACATGCTTTTCATTATCGGTGATAATGGGATCAGCAGCAAGTTGCTGGGCGAGCATGTTGCGACGAGTCATGTTTTTGGGGGAGTTGGGGAACAGAAAAGCGAGCTGTTCGTTTGAGATCTGTGCAGCCAGCTCTTGAACCTCTTTAAAAAAGTTGCGTTGAGTCATTTGTGCGGCAGTTTTTGGGTTCCTGACGCTTTGGGCTTGGCCTTTCATATAGGCGATGCCGTTCCAAGAGGAACCAATGACGGTTCCGACTTTTCCTTTGAATCCTCCGAGGATTCCTTGTTTGATTTTACCCATGATAAATAGATTTTAGGGGTTGATAAATAAATGAACTATAAGCCGTCGCCATTCATGGGTAACGCAGCATTTCATAATCTTTATAGTGTTTTTGATGCGGCGAGACACGCCATTTTAGGCGGCGGTTGCGCAAAAATAAGTGGATTATAGCTGAATTTAGATTTCTTGATTGCTTTTGACTGATTTTGAGCGAATTTGACTTGATTTTGAAAGGGATTTTTGCCATATTTTTGCAAGACCTTAAAAACAATAGATTATGAAGAAGTTTTTGATTATGGCAGTCGCATTTCTTATGCTTTCTTTCGGCTGTCTGGAGAAAACAGAAAGCAGAGCTTGTGGTTGCGCGAGCCGCGAAGCGGCGAGCGCACACAAGGGAATGGTAATTGGTTCTTCGAACAACCTGACAAAAGGAGTCACCGAGAGTCTTGCAGAGTTAATCTCAAAGCGTTTGGAGAATGATAGCAGTTCGCTGGTTTGCCTGAAAGTCAGCAGGGTCATCGATGGGGACACCTTCGAGGGGCGTTTGGCCGAGAGCGGCAATCCGGGTGTGAATCCGTGGGCGTATGAGCTCACCAAGGTGGTAGTCAGGATCAACGGCATCGTTGCGCCGGAACGAGGACAGTTTTATGGCGATGTGGCCACGCTGCATCTTTACTCACTCATCGGCGGAAAGACCGTCGGACTGAAACTGAAGCAGAAGGACTTCTATGGCCGATGGATTGCGACGGTCTATCTGGATTGCGAAGATGTCGCCGAAGAGTTGCTTCGTCAAGGTTTGGCGTGGCATTTCAAGGAACATGACAGCAATCCCCGCTATGCTCAGCTGGAGAATGAAGCCCGATGGAACGGTTTCGGGCTTTGGCGTGATGACCGGCCAGTGGCACCTTGGCGATGGCGCAGAATGAGCAAGGCTGAGCGAGACGCATATAGGAATAAGGAATGAATCTTCCGTCGCTTCGCAGAACCCTCTTGAAAAGGGGACGAAGGGACGGAACAAAAGAAAGGAGAACAAGTTATGGAACTATCGGAATTATCGAAGAAAAGGCTGGAGGGCGTGGATGAGCGTCTGAAGGCGGTTGTGATGGAATGCGCAACGCGGTGCAGGTTCCCGTTCAATGTGTCCGAAGGGTTGCGTAGCGAAGCGAAGCAGCGTGAATATGTGAAGCAGGGGAAGTCGCGGACGATGAAGTCGAAGCACTTGGTTGGGAAAGCGGTTGACCTCTACCCTCTCACCATGAATCGGAAAGAGGTCGATTGGTCCAGGTTTGAAGACTTGGCCGAACTGATGTTCCAAGTGGCCAAGGAACTGGATGTTGAAATCGGCTGGGGTGGCAACTGGAAAAGCTTTGTTGACAAGTGCCACTTTGAGCTCAAGTAGCTTTGATCCATATTTTTTTTTTCATGCGTTTTTGGATTCCCGGTCGTGAGGCTGGGAATCCTTTTTTTGTGGCTGTAGCCTCCAGCAGGTTTTGTGGGTGGGATGAACAAGATGTGGAGCGCTACGGAGCGATAGCGGAGGAGCGCGGAACTCCGCTGCTGGGTGGATTACTGAAAAAAAGTGCTGACCAAAAAAGGCCAGCACAAAGGTTTCTAGGAATTCTGTGATAATATTGGCTACTCCCCTCTTATTAACTGGGAAAGGTTATCGATATAAGTTTTGGCCTGGACTGTGAGATCGTCGGTCATCTCTTTATCGCAATAGATGAAATCGTCATAGTCACCACTTTGACGCTTTTCGTATAGAGTTGAGAGGATCTTGCCAATGTTTACGGGAATCAGACCTTTCGAGACAAAATGGAGCCCCAGCATGGCTTTGACACCTGCATGTGACTTGGCTTCAATCTTGTTCTTCAGCAGCAAAGCTTCGGTGGCGTAGTAACAGGCGTAATACAACCTATTCACTGCCGCGTTGTAATAGTCTTTTTCTTCCAAAAGCGCGGCTTCCTCCATTGTCTTATAAGCCCGTTCGAGACGGTATTCGACCAACGCATTTCTGCTATCATCATCCAGTCCGCTCATAGTCTGATTCCTTCTTTTATGATGTTAAGGTAAAATGGCGTAATCATTGGCCGGTTGGCCCACTGCTTTTTCAGCATGACGATGGGGCTGATGGCCACGCCGGTTTTAAGCTCCAACTCGTACAACGGAGTGGTGATGGCATCCTCCTGAGATAAGGTAAGCTTGTCACCGTCGACGAGGATTAGGAGGTCGATATCACTATCAGGCCTTGCCTCGTTGCGGGCTTCGCTACCATACAAAATGACCTCTGCGGTGGGAAACAGCCTCCGCATGAGCATCTGGATCTGTAAAACAATCTCTTTCCGAGACATGATTGGAACTTTTTACTTCGGTGCAAAGATAATGCTTTTTTGGAATAATGGCAATAAACAATAATTTTGCCTTTGGTGACAAAAGATGGATGGCCTAAATTGGCATCTAACTTCGCCTTAGTCTTGGTCTTTTTATGCCAAGTTCCCAAATGAAAACTGGCCAAATTCCCAAATACATTATATAATTGACTCATTAATAGGGAGATGCCGTGTTATAAACTCAAAGCAGTTGAAGCTCACTTCATAAACTCTCTGCTGGAAAGCCGGAGTGAAACAGCATACTATCTTCATACATGACGTTAATCATTTTATGATGGTTTCACCGTCCTTTAAGGAATGTTAATTATTCATTGCACCTTTGAAATATTAGTAATTTTTCAAGTGTAGAGATGGGAAAAAATATCATTTGAACTAAAAACAGTTATCACGTCTTTTGGACTGAACAACAACGAATATAGATGCATTATCCAGGACGTAATATCCTTTGACCAGTTGTTTTGTTTTTTGACAACAATCTCAATTGAAAGTCCAATTCGAAGACTGATTTGTTGCAGTTGCAGTTAAAAAACACCAAGAGACAGACCTCTCCCTGTCATTTAGTTATTAGTCAAAAACACACTCCAAGAGAAAGTTAACCATGATTTATCAATCTGTCTTGAAGTTCTTTTGCAGCTTTCTTTAGCATTTTCTTCTTAACTTTGTTTATTTCAAATTCGGCCATTTCTTGCAGTGCTTTTAGATCATCCTTGCCTCCTCTCCCAACGATTTGGTTTAACGCTTGTTCTATCTCCTTAATAGCCCGTTTTGTTTCTTCAGCCCGTTTATTTTCATTGGGAATAATTGTGACACTCAGTCTAATAAGTTGATATCCTATATATACATCCTTCATGGATTCGTATTGTCTATCATTCATTGCTGTTTCTGCGCTAGTATTTATTGAATTAAAACTCTCTCTATACAGCCAGTCGCTTAACCTCCGTATATAATATGCTAAAATCTCATTTTTCTGACGCTGCGATTCCTCGCTTTTTTCAAACCGTGAATATCTTCTTTCTAAACGTCTAATTCTTGAGACGCCAAAGACTCCCACTCCTGTCAAAAAAATTGAAAGAATAGTCAATATTAGAGACCATTGCTCTATCTGGTTATTACAACTGGTCAATGAATTGTTAGCCATATTTATTAGTAGGGTGAGCGTTGATACTGTATCCTGTGTAGGTGGATCATTATGCTCTATTTGATTAGAAAATTCTTCTACCAGATAATTGCTACTGGTATCGGAAAGCTCTTGTGCTTGTAATCCTAGTAGCGGCAAAAAGCATAGAACAAACAATAAAACACGTTTCATATGGCTTGATTTTGTGATGATAGCATATTTTCCATTTTATTTGAAAAATCTCTGGCAAGTGTTGGTTTTGTGACACAATCAACAGGGGCTCCTAATGAAATGGGGATTTCTCTATCTCCTTTTGCTGACAAGAAGATGATGGGAGTCGTTTTGTATTTTTCAAAAGCTCTGATCTTCTCAGCTATCAGTATGCCCATATTGTTGTCTCTCTCGATTCTTTGAATTTCTTTCTTATTGAAAATACCTTTTTTTTCAATTTCATAAGAGGGAATCATGATGTCCAGAACAAACAGGTCATACAAATTACTTGACTTTATTTCATCAATCATTTCCGCAGGGTCCGAAATATATTTTATTTTGCCTTTATTATCTGCTGTCCAGCCATGGTTTAATTCAAGGTTGTCAATCAACAGATTAACATAGAATGGCTCATCATCAAAAAAAAGTATCTTTTTCATTGTTTGATTGAATTATGTTACATTATGAGTTTTATTCTTTCATAAATATGGTATTGTGGCTGCCGCTATTTCTTTAAGGGTATTCTCACTGTGAATATTGTTGGATTGTAATATCTCTTGATACAGCATTCTCCTTCATGGGCTTTCATGATTTCTTGTACTATAAACAGTCCCATGCCTGTACCACTTGGACGCAGCCGCTGGGCGTTTCCACCTCGCTCCCATAACTGGAACAATCGGTTTCCTTTGCTCTGGTCCACGCCGATGCCATAGTTAATAAAGTCTATTTCGTGGCTCTTTATTTCGTCATTATAGTTGTATCTGATAGTAATTATACTATGGTCATCAGCATATTGTACTGCATTCTTCAGAAGATTAATAAAGACCTGCTTGATTCTTTCTCTATCCACGAAAAGAGTCACAGGAAGTTGTCGCAACTGAGTGTTAAAACTTAGTCGTTTTGGAGTTTCCAGAATAGAATCTGGGACTTTCTCAAACAACTTGATGCAATCAAGAATGCATTCTTTAATATCTACATTTTCCAGATTGTATGACACTTCACCTTTACTTAGTGAATAGATAAATTGAACATCACCAATTATTTGCTTGAACATCATCGTCTGCCGCACATTGTCTTCAAGCGCACCTATTGTATAGTCTGTGATTGGCTTTCCTCTGTATAACTCATTTTTGTTCCGCTTATATGTTTCAATCAGCAACTCGTTTCCAGATACCATTTGTGTGATAGGCGAGCGGAGTTCATGAGACAACTGCTGTAGAAATGTCAGTCTTTCCGAGTCCGACTCTTCAATCCGACCAAGAATATCCACCATGAACTCGATATATCTCCTGTCTTGTTCCCAATAGGTTTTTGATACAAGTTTCTCGCTCCCCTCCTGTCGTTTTCCTAGCAGCAATATCATTCCTAACTTCGAACCGTCCTTTTTTATTATTGGTTTCAATAACAGCGAGTTTAGTTGTCTATTCTTGTATTTGACAACATAACTTGAATCATCAACGTCTGGTCTCACTTTTTGGGGATTAAACCTGTTGTTAATATTCACAAGAGTTATGCCAAAGTCTTTATGGAATTCTACTATTATATTACCTGAAGAATAAATACGCATGTCATTTGGATAGGTAGCCGTAAGTATCATTTTATCTTGCTGTCTTACATATTTGTATATTGCACAGGCTTCTGCTCCAACTGAGTCACACAATATCTTAGCACATTGTTCATCAAATTCTCCAATTCTTGCGAACGATGTACTTCTTAATTGAACCTGAAATTTTCTCAAAGATTGATTCTCTTGTTCAGTGACAATAGTGCTTAGCATAGAGGAAATATGCTTTGCCATAGTTGCTAATCTGAGAACAGTATTATCCTCAGAGTTTTCTGCAACTTCGAAAATCCGTAGATTAAATACTCCAAGGTATTTTTCAAAATGTGAGGCAAATTCTTTATTTCCTTCGCATAACATATCTGCTTTCAGATTATTTATACACTCATTTTTCTCAGCATGGACTCGGATAATGGGGATAATCACCGCCTTGTCTTTCAATAACTGTTCGTCGGTTAATTTGATAATATCCTCAGGATTGCAGGTAAAGATGGGAAAGACATGGTTATTGCGACTTAATTCTTTTCCCCCATCCATCTCATCCTGTCCGATTAACAGCCTTTTGGTAAAATGCTCCTCACGAATATGTTCTTTGTCTTGGATGTCGTCTCTGATATACCACTTCCGAAGATAAAAAACAGGCTTTCTATCAGAACCGACAAGCAATGGGATTCGGTATGAAATAATTCCAGCATTAAACGTTTCGGACAAATACTCCATGATTTTTTGAAGAATCAAGTCCACATCATCTGTCTGTTGGGAAATAAAGTTGATGAAATCAAAATCTTCTCTGAAGGAATGCTCGTCTTTTCGTGCATACCATAATTTAATAGTAAAAATTAATCGAAGAATATCTTCTGCAAATGGGAAATCTACAGCCTCTCCAATTGGTTTTTCAGCACTCAGGAACTGGATATATCCATGTGGTGATTCGTCTCTTTCACGAAAAATGATAATGGAACAAAACTCAAAATCACCATAATTTTCATGATAGGCTTTGGAATTAATTGCTTTTTCAATCTCATTTTTCCCGTAAATTACAACTGTGGGGTTCCCATTCTTTTCAAGGGCTTTGAACAAAAGGTATTCACTTTGACCCTCTTTTCGTTTGCCTCTCTTCATCTTCGCGGGTAGTCCTTGGGGCCAGCAGGCACGGTCTTCGGCATAGTCACCATCAATTGTTCCGATGCCACAATAGCAACACTGATAATAATTTGCTAGTGCTTTCGCTAATTCTGTCAGTTTTTCGGGAAGATGGCTGTCAAGGATTTTTTTCATTGCCTCGTTGCCGCATTCGGCTATTAGCTGTTTAATGTCTGATGATGAAGTGCTGTCAATCATTGTTTATTCTTGTCAAATGTCGGTGCAAACCTTGGTTTTGCAGCGTGATTGTCTGCAACCAGATTTGCGACGTCAAAAATAATAAATTTACGACAACTATCAAGAAGTTATAAGTAAAAATAGAGACAATAAACTGAAGGTTTATGCAAGGACAATGAATCCAGACGGCAAACAGTTCCTGCAATAGATATAACAATAAATCGGTCAAACTCCAATGCTTTCTCCTGACCTACGATGTGCTGAGTAAGCAAGGTATGCTGTCCCGTAGGACTTTTAAAAGAAATATTCTTCTTCAAACCAGCTAACAATAGTTCTTGAAGGATACCGTAGTACTGTTCAATATAATCTGTGTCAGTTGACGACAACGCTCCAAAACTTGCGAACCAGTCTTTCATTTTGTTTTTCATGGAATCAGAAAGATCGTCCTTGCGCGCAACGACTTCTTGGATTTTTTTTCGCTGTCAGTCTTCTAACTGATTTCAGTGTAAACGCCCCTTTTTCGAATCTTTCAATAAAAAACTTTACATGATCAGAGTTGATGCTTAGACACAGGAAGAGCATGGTGCCTAAACGTATCAGGGATTCCTAACGATATCGTTTGTTGCGCAGAGGAAGGCCGAAGTTTTTTTCAGAAGGTTGACCTGAACCCCGAAAGTTGGACAAAAAACTTTCGGGGTTTTTTATGTCCAAAAAGAGAAACAAACACACCTATGAGAATCGCCTGAAGTATATGAAGATGTTGGAGGCTGGATACAGCCCTACCTACATCCACGTCCACTATGGCATCAATGGCGGGTTGTTGAGGTATCTATGGGAGAGATACCAGGCCGAGGGCTCTTCAGCCCTTGTCAAGAAGAGGAAGAGCCACTTTACGGTAGAAGAAAAGTTAGAGGTGATAGCGGATTACGAGGAAAAACACCTACCTTTGTCAGACATTATGTTAAACCGAGGGGTGAGCGAATCTGCGATAAGGAGTTGGCGCAAGCAGTACGTATCAGGCGGGAAGGAGGCGCTGCTGGGCAAGCCCCTGGGAAGACCGAGGAAAGACATGGGTAGACCGAAGAAAAAGAAACCGGAGGAGATGACGGAGCTGGAACGGCTCCGCTATGAGAACGAGTACCTTCGGGCCGAGAACGCCCTGCTAAAAAAAGTGAAGGCCTTAGTCGAGGAAAGAGAAGCCCGTCTCAAAGGGACTGGGCGGAAGCCATCGAAGGACTGAGGCCGGAACACAACCTTGACCTCCTTCTTGAGATCAAGGGGATGGCTCGTTCCACCTTCTATTACCACACCAAGCGCATGGGACAGCCAGACGGGTATGATGCCGTCAGGAAGCGCATACGTTCAGTATATGAGGAACACCATGGCCGTTACGGCTACCGCCGGGTAACGGCACAACTGCGCAACGAAGGGGTTGACATCAACCACAAGACCGTCCAAAAGCTGATGGGACAGATGTCTTTGAAAGCCAAGGGAAAGAAACAGCACTACCGGTCCTACAAGGGAGAACTCGGCAAAATCGCCCCCAACGTGATTGACAGGGACTTCAAGGCTTCGGCGCCGGACCAGAAATGGACCACCGATGTCACGCAGGTGAAAATCAAAGAAAGGAAGATGTATCTTTCCCCCATCCTGGACATGTTCAACGGAGAAATCGTCTCCTACACAATATCAGATAGTCCTGACTTGAAGATGGTCATGGGAATGCTGGACAAGGCCTTCAAGAAAAGAGACATACACGGGAACCTCATTTTCCACTCGGACCAGGGCTGGCAGTACCAGCACAAACGATATCAGAAAGCCTTGGAAGACAGGAATATAACACAGAGCATGTCGCGCAAGGGGAACTGCCTTGATAACGCGATGATGGAAAACTTCTTCGGCCTGATGAAAAACGAATTGCTATATTTGCAGGACTGGAACTCTGTCGAACAGTTCAAGGATGCACTCAAAAAGTACATCCAATATTACAACAACGACAGAATCAAACTGAGGCTAAAAGGAAAGAGCCCGGTGCAGTACCGAGCTCTTTTCTCAGGGACTTAATTTAATGTTAAACTGTCCAACTTCTGGGGGTCACATCAGGTTGGGTCGCCTTCTTGTCTTTTTCGGGTTGTGATTTACAGGAGGGGGTATGGCTGAGCATATTATTGTTTTCATAATATTAAGTTCCAACTATTAACGCGGCTAAGGTAATTACATAAAAACTTTAACAAATAGAGGACAAATAGGTGATGAATTATAATTAAAATCGGAAGGCCATCAGACGTTTGACTGGGGTGTGGCAGCGCGCAAGGGATTGGAGGGGCTTGGTGGTTTGTGGAATGGAACGGAGGGTCGACGGCGACGGCAGGAGCCGTTGTCCCGAAGTGGAATGGAACAAACCACCGGAGCGATAGCGGAGCCCCGGAAAGCCCGACCGCCGACGGCCTTCGAGACACTTCTGCTTTATCGATAAAGCTTGACCAATATCGATACACTTCCTCTCAAAGACACACTTCAGCAGGCCGTCGGGGGATGCGCCCAAAAGAAAAAAACAATGACTAAAAGGATGAGTCAAATCAGAAAGAGATTTCAAAGGCTCGCTCTAACCTTGGCAAAATAGGTGAAAAGTGGGTCCCTTCGACCACTTCAAATGAAACAGCTGCAGTAGTTTTCGCTTTCAGAATATTAGCGGCAAGAATACTTCTCTCCTCTACCGTTGCCATCCTTTTGTCCTTGGCGTTCTTTTCCTGCTCACCTAACAGCACACAAACCTTCTGGACTTGGGGTGATGGTATGTTTTCGCTCATCCAGTCGACAAAGCCATCATACCACAGCGAGCCTGAAATGCTGATGACATTGGTAAATGCATCGGTGTTGAAAGCCGCCCAAATCGCAAAAAGGCCAGACAGCGAAACGCCGAGGATGGTTCTTTCAGCATCCACGACACCCATACGATTCTCGGTTTCCGGGATGATCTTATTGGTGAGTTTGTCAAGGGAAGATGAAGCATTTCCACCGAAAGGCTTGGCTTTCTTGAAAACGCCTTCCGCTGGCCACGGAGTGAGGTCATCGTTCCAGTTCACTCCAGGAATCACAACAATGGAAACGGCGTATTCCTCAGACATGGCTATTAACCCTTCCGCCAAATCCTCACGGATTCCTTCGGGAAGAATCATATAACAAATTCTGTGTTTTTCCTCTTTCATGGCGTTCAGTAGTTTGAAGCGGTAAAGATAGGGAAAAATGATTATCTTTGCCCAACAAACAGTTTGCCTACTATAATTCAAAAACACATCTTTACTGCTATGATAAAAGAATACAAGACAGAAGACCTGACTGTAATTTGGCAACCCGAGAAATGCACACATGCCGGAATCTGTTTCCGCACTTTGCCCAAAGTTTACAACCTCCAAGCAAGGCCGTGGTGCCGACCAGAGAACGCCACAACGGAAGAACTGATCGTTCAGATTGAGGCCTGTCCATCTGGAGCTCTGACCTATAAGCTTAACAAATAACAAGTCGGTAGATGGAGATAATTCATAAGAACGGCGAAAAGAATGGTGTGTTCATCGCTCAGGAGAACGGTCAAAGAATTGGCCACATATCCTACGAGTGGATTGAGCCAAAAACGCTCGGCCTGATGCACACCATAGTGAAGCCCGAGTATCGTGGACACGGTGTCGCCAAGGCGTTGCTTGATGCCACCGTCAACTATGCCCGTGAACATGGATTCCTTATCCATGCTTTCTGCTCCTACGCCGTCAGGGAGTTTGAGAATCCAGAATACGATGACGTAAACTACATCAAATAGAGCTATTTCGAATCAGAGTCTTCCCAGGTGGTCCGGTCGGTTTCGGAGAGGTGTTTGTCGATCAGCTGGGAATGTTCAGGAAGATCATTATTGAGGACTTTCCGTATCCATGTCGTAGCTATGTTTCCTCATTGATCAAGATTTGTCACCTTCAGCAGTTTCGTGGGCGAATTGAATGAGGGTGCCTTCGGAAACGAGATCGACATTGCGCTCTAATAGTTCCTCCAAATCATTCCACATTTAGAAGAAGTACAAACCGATGGATTGGTTTGTGTCTAAGGCCACCACTAGGATTTTTTAGAGGGAGTCTCTTTCTTCCCTTGTAATACAGACTTCTTATTTTGGAATACCCATATTTATAACCCCTAAAGCCAACTGAGAATTCTAAACAAATTGATTAGTTGTTTCGGGATTACTCCTGCTGGATTCAGGGAGTGTGTGATGCTGTTTTGTTCTCTGGAAAAATAAGAATATTAAAATAAATCAAAAAAATTCATAAAAAATTATTGTTAATCAATAAAAAGTTATAATTTTGAAGCATCAATTGATTAAAAAAGAGTGCGCGCTCGGAATTGTCAACAAAAAATGTTTAACTATTAAAAATTTTGAAATGAAAAAGTTTAGATTTACAATGGGAACATTGATTCTCGCGATGATGGCCACGACTTTTATGGCTTGCAAAAAAGAAAATAATCGGATACTTCCCCCAATAATAAATGGGATAGAAGAAAAGAAACCATTAGCAACTATGGTGACAGAAACCGGAAAGGTATCGTATTCGTTTAACATTGAAGATTTACAAGGTGTATTAAACAAGCAAATGCCTCAAAAAAATGTTGATCGTTATTATTTAGAAACCGTTGAGATAGTTGAAGCAATACCCGTAGGGGATACCTCGTTTTCCGGCTTACAAATTGTGATAATCGATACCGAAACAGAAAACAGTATTACCGTATGGGCGTCTGAAGCTTTTATAGATAAGGTGGTTTACGAGGACAGTGTTTGTTATTATCTTTCAAAAGAAGTTGAAGGAGGGTGTTATTCATTCATAAATTATGGGGATGAAATATCGAATGTTAGTGTGGTGGATCACAGATTAGATAGTGTAACTCCTTGCTATCAACCAGGAGGCCCTTTGTTTTGTATTAGTTGCACATCTCATTTGTGTTCAAGGGGATGTCTGCCGATTAAACCTCAATTGTTTGGCTGGACTTGTACGGAGTGTAAAGGAGATAATCCGCAAAGATATTGTGATATAACAATTGATAATAGTGGGTATTTGGCGGTTATTGGTGTAATATTAGCAATACTCGCACTATGAAAAAAAGCGCTATTTTCAAAACAATTGTGTGTGTTGTGCTGATTGTGATAGCGTACATGCTGATTAAGCCAGGGTGCAGTGAGGCGCAGAAAAAATATAAAAATTGTTCAACCCAATCGGTGAAAGGGAAAGAATGGATAAGCTTTTGGCTGAAAATAGATAATCAATTCAATGAATTAGAAGAAAGATCTTCGTGTTGCATTAGTTACCAGTATAATAAGCATAAATCTAGGATGTTTGTTAATTTCATTGACAATCAGGTGTGCTATATGATCACTAGGGATAGTATTTGTGTGATTGATGCAATGAATCGGGAAATATCAGTTTTTCATAATAGAATTAATTTCAATAATACATATTTTGTTATGAAAAGGCACGTGTTTGGCTTGTTGCGTTTTTTACCATATTATACGCTGAATCTGCCATTTTATATGAGGTTGGGATTGCAAAAATCATATATTTATCATTATGAAGATGCAGTATTCAACGAAAAGCCAAGGATATGCTTTAATGGAGTTACACAAAAGGTTTTTCGAAAAAAGAGTGAAAGTGATGGTTTTACAGAACCACTTCAATACGAATTTCAAACATGGATTAATTCGGATAATTATCTAGTTGATAGCATCCTTGCCTATAACAGCACACAAAATGACTTCAAAGAAAGGATAATATATAGATTGTATAATTATAGTTTTGAAGATAAGTCAGTGTTTTATGATTCCTTGTTTGATTTAAAAAGTGTAAAGTATGATGGTTTTTGTACTCATACGGAGTTGTCCCTCCCATATAATATGACGGTAATTGCTAAAGAAGAATTGTTTTCTGATTTATGGAAATATCCATTGGTGTCATTAAATGGTGATACGGTTAAACTGGAGGAACAATCAAAATGGGTACTTCTCGATCTTTGGCAATTTGGATGTAGGGGCTGCTGTGAAGGATTTGAAAAAATGCGGAAAGAAAAAGATTCGCTAGGTTATTGTTTGATTGAGACAGAAGGTGTTCGCATTATTGCGGTCAATGCTTTATCAGACAATTGGAATCTTATAGCAGAAACAGCAAAAAAATACTGCATAGAAGATATTCTTTTTTCCGCGAAAGGTATAAACACGACAATTGCTCTGGTGGGGAATGCTTATCCATCATACTATCTTATTTCACCCCAGAAAGAAGTTGTTTGGCGATCCAACCGTCTTGATTATTCAGGACTCCTCAATGCTAAAAAGGCTTATGAGCAACAACAAGGCTTCACCCCGGGGATTGGGATTCGAGATTCTTGTGAACCGAGTATTTTTTTTGAAGATGTTGTGTTTAACTTCGATACTATTAGTATTTACGAAAGTGTAGAACATGTATTTGATTACTCTAACAAGGGGATGGCGCCATTACTCATAACTTCGGCTTTTTCATCATGTGGCTGTGTAATTCCGGAATGGTCCAAACAGCCTATTGGGCCAAATGAGAAAGGATGTATTAGGGTGAGGTATTATCCAAATAAAACTGGATCGTTTACAAAAGCTATCGTTGTGAAATCAAATGACGAATCTTTCCCACAAATAGTACTTCGGATCAATGGGTTCGTGCTAAATAAATAATATAAAGTAAATTGGAACAAACAATAAATTTGATTGTATGAAAACAATAAGGATTTTAATGGTAATGTTTGTCTTTGCTGTTATAGTTGCGGTTGTCGGGGCTTGTAGCAAAGAAAAAATAGAAGAGAAAAACAATCTCCAATCTAATTTTACGCAAACACAAGAAGATAATGTTGAAGGCTATACTTTGGCTGAAATGGCTGAAGTTATGAGTTGGGAGCAGGGAAAGGCCTTTTTTGATAGTCACCAAGTTAAAGATTACACTGATCTTTGCAAAAATGTGATTAACAATTGTGGGGAGGAGGATAGAACGCAAGGCACACAGTATGTGATTACATGGCATTGGCCATTGGCTAATGGTGATTGTGATAATGACCTTTATGGGCTGTGTTCTGCATCCAAGATGGATACTATCAATCATGGGGCGAATGTAAGGGGATGTTTGGTGGATGGTAAGCTTGTTATTGTTCCTACCGCGGACGAGAATGGGTTTACTTCAGATGGATACCTCGCCATAGGTCAACCTATTGTGGTGGACAACGATACCATCATTATTAGAGAGGGCATTTATGCCGCATATTACGACGAGGTTCTTGGGAGATACGTGGCCGTGGCTGTTGATGTTTACCCATCAAACTGAATGTGGCCATGTTTAGGGATGTTATTGTAGGGGTGCCAGTGAAAAATTGGCACCCCCAGTGTGAGATTAAAACGGAAAAAGCATTACCTTTGCAACCTAAACCAACCGTTAAACACTCAATTATGACTACACAAAAAACTTGGATGGGTATCCGAATTTGCAGCTATGTGGCTATTGTATTGTGTGCCGCATGGGCGGTGTTTTATGCACTTGTTTATTATGGCTTTTTGACGGGAAAAGGAGTGATGAGTAGGGATGTTGACTGGACGCAACGTACAGTGCTAAAAATTTCGTTTTTTGTGTTGGATGTGTTTAGTATTGCTATAACGATTGGCCTGTGCGTTAAGGCCGCTTTTAATTTTTTGAAAAGCACACGGGACGGCGTCGTCTTCCCAAAGAGTAATGTGAAGTTGTTTTTCTGGTTGGCTTTGGCCTATTTCGTGCATCGGCTTTGTTGGGCGAATGAGCCAATTCTATTTCGCGAGGACTTTAATTTCGGCTATACCCATTCAAATATCGTTATTCCTTTCTGCATCCTTTTCTTTGCCTTTATGTATAAGATTGCCGCTGATGCGGTGGAGGAGAACAATTTAACCGTTTGAGTCATGATTGTAATGAATTTGGATGTGATGCTGGCCAAACGCAAGATGCGTTCAAACGAGTTGGCGGAGAAGATAGGCCTTACACAAGCTAATCTCTCCATATTGAAGACAGGGAAGGTGAAGGCTATCCGACTGAATACTCTTGATGCGATTTGTCGAGAATTACAGTGTACGCCAGGGGATATTTTGGAATATCGGGAAGAAGAGCCTCGGTTGCCGTGAAGGATTTATTTCTATTTACTAAAGTTCTTTTTTTGCTTATTTATTAATGGTAAAGTGTTTAAAATAATTGTTGATTTTATTTCATAATTTTTCTAATATTAAACGTCATGTTAGAATCGTTAGCCGTTAAAAACTACAAAGGATTCGAAGAAGCTAAAATTGACCTTAAACCCATCACGATATTCCTTGGAGAAAACAGTGCTGGTAAAACTTCTCTTATTCAATTGTTGTTGTTGTTGTTCCAAACCGCTCAACCATCTAAATTTAGGGAAAAGGCCCCATTAGATCTCCATGGACATTTTGCTAAAATGGGACCAATTGGACATCTTTTTCGCAATAAGGATACATCTCAACCGTTCGAAATAGCAATAAAGTTTAGCAGTCATTCCCCTAATTATTGGTTGAGTCGTTGTTTGAGGGAATATGTGCGTTCAATACTGCGTTTGACCAGTTCTTTACGTTTGGCCGGCTTAAGTGACTTGATTTACAATCGTAGTAAATTGGGTGATAGTGAGAGGTTTACCGATGATAGTCTAATGGAAACAAAAACTTTTTCTGTTTTTATTAATAAATTAGTTGATGTCGTTTCGAAACCGAATGCGCAGGATTATATACGACGTTCAGAATCCATTAATATAAATGGTACATGTTTGTCTAAATCTGATTTCTATGATCCTTCAAAGCGAGATTTTATAGCGGTGCACACTATGCTTTCGAATCTTCAAAATGCAATGAGAGAGAATTATGAGTATACCGTTTCTTACACAATTTCATACGAAAGAAAAAAGCTTGTGATTTCAGACATAAAAATAATGGTTGATAACAAAGTACTTTTTAAATTGTCCAAAAAGGATTCGGATTTTGTTTTCCATTCGGATTTGATCGACATGTCAGAAATGAGTAGTCGACACATTGATTCCATTGGAAACCATTTTATGCATAGTAATTCAATTTTTTTATGTTTCGAATATCCATATGAAAATTTCAATAGGAAGGACAATGAAACAACATTGGCAAACTATTTTCTAAAAATTGTCCAGAATGTTTTATTAGGTTTGATGCATGAATTTGAATTAAATCAACTCAATCATATTGGCCCTCTTCGTGCTGCACCCAAGCATTATTATGTATTAGATAAAGATCATTATTTGGATTATATCGATTGCTCCGATCCTGAAACTTGTGTTGAGATATTAAAAAGTAAACCTGAGACCAAGGCATTCGTTAATGAATGGTTATATAAGTTTAATTTTTCTATTGATGTATCTGAAAGTAATGAAGAAATGATAAATCATTTGATTGTGGAACAAGATGAGAATATGTTGAATATTCCCGAGGTGGGTTTTGGCGTTTCTCAGATACTACCCATTCTAATTCAATGTCATTCTGCGGAAGCTGACTCATTAACTATGATAGAACAGCCAGAAATCCATTTACACCCTAAGATGCAAGCAGAATTGGCAAATCTTTTTGCCGAGTTGGTCTCGAATAAAAACAAGAAACTCATCATTGAAAGCCACAGTGAATATATGCTAAGGAGATTAAGGAGGTTAATGGCCGAGAAGAAACAATTGACACCTGAAGAAGTTGCCATCTACTATTTTGAACGAAAGGACTATAATCAAAGGAAAGATTATATTTCTGTTAGGCGACTGGAAATTAATGAAACAGGTGCCTTTGATTGGCCCGGGGACTTTTATAAAACAGAAATGGAAGACAATCTGGCTTTTTTGAGATTGCAAAAAGAATAATAAATGAGTTATCCGCAAACTGAGCATTTTTGATCCAAAACATTAATTATGGCTACGCTAACTTTCTCATTTGATTTTTTTGAAAATGCAATTACAGGGCATCTCTTAATGCTATATCATTTATGTAATGATTGCCATTGTACACATAGAGTTGCCGTTGATAAAGATGTAAAATTGCCAGAATTGTATGAAAAAAGATGTAAATATGGCGATTTGTTAAGTTCATGGGTGGGGTTTGTTACGGATGGTTTATGTAAATTTACTAAAGCCCCCTTCTCCATTGATCCAAATAATGTTCAAGATATGGATATCTTGGATATGACTTTTTCACTCGTGGGAGAAAGGATGATGGTGGTAGATAGTCTCCAGTCAACAAGTAGTTATGTAAAACAAAGTGAGATTGGATTTGATAAATCCGTTCGGATTGTAGATTGTAAATATGCCGATGACTTTATTCATGGCAGACCAATAGTACAACAAATGTTAATTGATCATTCTATAGTAGCTGGTGTTGGCGCTACTGTTAGACAAGCAAAAGTAATGTCTTAAATTACGAATAATATGGAAGAGTTTAATGAAAATGGTAAGTCAAACATTGGCAGCGTTGTTGCGGGCCCGAATAGCAAGGTTGTGGGGGCCAAAGCCAAAGTAATGGATAAGAGTAACAATAGTACTACTGTCAATTTACAGTTTAAGCACTATCTTGAAATAGGAGGTGCCAGTTTTTTAGGTGGATTTCTCGCCTCACTATTAGCGAATTGGATAATGTGATTTATTGGGGTTGTTATTCTTTAACTGGCAAATTTGTTTGTCTTTATGCAGGGAATAGAGTTCGTGTTGCATAATCCTTAATACAAGTTCTCCCTCTGGAAAGGATATTCTGGCAGTAATGCAAATATCATATAGAAAGGATTGAAAAAGCAATGGACGGACGCGATTGGACAAATCCATAATGACATAATAGAAACAGAAACTATGTGATAATTGTTGTTGTAATGACAATTTTGTCCTGTTGAAGTTGTGGAATGCTTGCAAAATGCAAGAGTTTTTCGAGTGTTTTTAATAATTCTCTTCACATACCCATTTGTAGAAAGGAATTACATGGATTATCCTGCCGTCGTGAAGTTTTAATTCTTCGGATTCATCCATCGTTATAATAACCCCTTCGATGAGTCCGAAGGCATCCATCGCAGACACGAGTCCTTTCATTTCGCGTTGACTAGTTTCAGAGTCGGCCAAAGATACCGATACCTGGTAGGCTTTTACAATATCTGTATTTTCCCTAACTACAAAGTCGCACTCCCATTTATCCTGATAATAAAAGATTTCCTGTTCACGACGACGCAATTCTATATAAACAGCATTTTCTAGCTTAGGGCCAATATTACTACTGAAACTGAAACCGATTTGCCCCACTAAGCCATTGTCGACAAAATAAATCTTTTTCGGGCTCTTCAGTTGCTCGCCCACCTTATAGTCATATTTAGTTAGCACACCAACCAAATAGGCTTCCTCTAGATATCGTATATAATCCTGAACCGTTTCAGAACTCTTTATACCTGTGACTCTTGCAACAGATAGGTATGTGAAACGATGCGTAAAATTACTTGCTAAGTAATATGCCACTTCCCGTATTTGTCTGTCCAAAGACAATTTGTGCCTTACCACGATATCTCGATAGATGATGTCATTATACAACTCTTTTAGATATCTCGGGTTCCTTGTTTGAAGGTATTGTGGGAAACCGCCTTCATGCAAATAGGCACTCTGCAAATTCACAAACCTTGCTTTTCCAACAGTCGTGTACAGATCACTTTTCTGCCATTTCTCACCTTTTAATTCCATGAATTCCACAAAAGACATCGGCCAAAGCTCTTGGGTGAGATGACGCCCTGTAAGCAATGTGCCCAATTCTCTGCTCAACAGGTATGCATTACTACCAGTGATGAATACTTTGTTGTGGTGGTTGTATAACCTGTCTGCGAAACGTTCCCATCCTGCAATTAACTGGACCTCGTCAAGATAGAATGTTTTTTGTATGCCGAAATCCTCGGCAAATACGTCGCACATCGTTTGGAAGTCCGAAACTTCGAAATGCAGGAGACGATCATCGTCAAAACATAGACAATAATCTTGCTCGATTTGCCCAGCTTTAATCTGCTGCATCAGAACCGATTTTCCACATCGTCTCACTCCAGATATCACAAGAACTTCTGGTGCTTCTATCTGTTCGTTATATATTTTTCTTTTAACCCCCAACGGCTCGTTGAGTTCCCGCTGCTCATAGATCACCTGTCTAAGCAAATCTTTTGTTACCATAATGCCAAATTCATTTTGCGTTACAAAAGTACGATATTTCGATTAACAACCAAAACTTTTCAAAAAAAATCCATGTTATAGATCGAAACATCACCAAAAAAATGTAAATTTGCGACTGATATGGAAAAAGAAAAACTTATTAAGGCCATCCAACAAAAAGGGTTAAGCAATAGCTTGATTTCACTCTATTATAACATAGGGAGGGCGTTGCCCTTTACGGCTCAAAGATTCCCAGACGGAAGAGTGTCAAACTGGTATTATTCACAGCATGTTGAAGTGCATCAAGTAAAACCCGGTGGAAGAGGTGGAAGGTATGGCTCTGCCTATGGATTCTATTTCAGGAATGGAGAAAGAGCGAATGCGTGGGAAGACAGTGAAGCAAGCTGGTGCAAAATTGATGACGAAACACCACGGGAGATACCCTGCGCCGCATGTGGTTCGTGGGTGCTTCTGGATATACTTGGAGAGCCAACAGTTGAACCAGTCAAAATATATGGCATCAACGATATTTTAGAAAAGGGAAAACACCAAGGAGAGATGTTGGTTGATGTTATTCATAATGACTGGGGCTGGGTGAAATGGGCAAACGAACATTCTTCGCATTTTTTCTTTGATGTCGACGCAGTTGCCGAGGAACGGAAAAATGATATTAAAGTATTGAACCTTGACGATATTATAAACTTTGGTAAATACAAGGGAGAGACAATAAAGCAGATAGCGGGAAAGGATATGCGCTATCTTATGTGGTTGGCCGAAAACAGCGAGGACTTCATTGTTAGTTTGGAAGGATTGGAGATAAAGCCCTAAAAGCCTAAAGTATTCTTATGTCTTTTTCGTGATCACACAGGAACTCCAACGGATCGATGTCGGCGGTTTCCTTCATTCTTTCTTCAATGAAATCGTTAGATGATGGTGCTAAATTCAATTTTATGTTTTGAAAGATTGGTAGTGTCTTGAGTCTCTGTTGGTATTGTTTGAACTTGTTTGTCCTTGGCGTGAGCGCAAAATTCAAGGCGCTTGCATAAACATCTGCAAGCTGAATGCCAAATTCGTCATGGGATTTTGCTATTCCCATTTTTCCTACTGGAAGTGGATAAACGTGCCTGCTTTTCCCATATCCCACTTCTGTCTCTGGAACGTTCATATCCCGTAAGCTCTCCAAAAAGGCCTTGTTGGCATAGAAGGGCTCTGATGAATCAAATAGGACATCGTCTTTTTTACCAGTCTTTTTATACCACTCTTGTATCGAAATGGAAAACAAGGGTACGGTTAGATCGATATAGAATTTGTTATTTGACAAAGCTTCTTCGATATATTCAATTGTTGGTGGTATTTCGGACAACATTTCAAATAAACCCTCCGCTGTGTCTTTGTCCGCCCTAAGCCTATCGGTTGTTCTATAGAAATCGGCTATTGATTCGATTGAGGGCTCTCTTACCATTTTAACAAAGTTGTCTTCAAACTCGACAATTAAATTCTTGTTGGGGTGTAGCTCTGTAAAGTAAAACAGGCCATTGGCCAAGATGAGATTCGTAGCTCCAGCATAAAGATTGATGCCTTTATTATGATAAAATGTCTCAATTAAGATGTTTACGATGTTTGCGTAAATGCAATAACGTTTCAAGGCGAATGACGGTAACACATGCTCCGCATTCAAGAGAGGATGGGCAAATATTTGTTCAAGCATTATTCTTCCCTTCGGATCAGGATACATGCTTGAAAAATGGAGTTCTTTCCCCCATCCTTCATAGTTGATGTCTTTCTTTATCTTTTCTAATTCATCATCAGTCATTTTGATTGACGCCATGGTAAAATATGGTTGTGCCGCATTTCTTAAATCTGGGCCCGTATATCCTGCTTCGTCAAAGTAAATCATGTTTTTAATGTTTTAAGGTCTCAAAGTTAGGAAAAAGTAGAGATTTGTTAACTTTGCAAGTGACTTTCCAAGATGTGTTTTGATTATGTGCAAATTGTTTAAAAAGAAAAAGGAGAGAGAAACTATGGAAACTGAGATGACGGAGTTGAAGTCGGAGCAGGTGTATCATTCTGTTAAAGCGAAAGTTAGGGATTTTGTGATTTCTAAAGAGGATCCTTTTGCTAATGATAAATTAGATAGAAAAAAGAATGCCGAAGTGTTGACAAGTGCTGCTTTCGCATATCAAGATGGGGCGGTTCTTGCGTTGAACGGCACATGGGGAACTGGCAAGACCACATTTGTAAAAATGTGGTCGCAACACTTAAAAAACAACGGCTTCCCTGTTATCTATTACAACGCCTGGGAAGATGACATTAGCGAGGAGCCTTTATTCTCTCTTTTGCGGTGCTTGAAAACAGTTAACAAAGAAGAGGATAAAGAAGGTAAATTGAAAAAGGTTTTTTCTGTGGGCAGTAAGATTATTGTTGGAATTGGGATGGGCGCTGTAAAAGGTGCTTTGGGGAAATTCGGCGATGTTGCAGCAGAGGCTGGTAAAAGTGGCTTAGATGTAGTTGAAAAAGAGATTGTGAATTCTCTTGACAAAGAAGATGAAACGGCAATTGTATTGCAACAATTCAAAAATGACCTGGTTGAATATGTTGCTTTTGTTTGTGACAACAATCGGCCTTTGGTGTATTTTATTGATGAACTTGACCGATGTAATCCAACATTTGCCGTTAAGGTATTGGAGAGAATAAAGCATTTGTTTGATGTGCCCAATGTGGTGTTTGTGCTATCCATAGACAAACAACAGTTAGCCTACTCCATCAATGGCTTTTATGGTAGCGAGCAAATCAATTCGATGGAGTATCTGAGGAGATTTATAGATATTGACTATAACTTGCCCGAACCTGATTCCGATCATTATTGTGAATACCTATACGATTTCTATGGTTTTGCTGATTTCACAGAGAGCGAAGGCAGGAAAAGGATTGTTACGGGACGGTCTGTTGATGATAAGGGTGATTTACTTTCCATTGCCAAACTCATTGTGAAGTATAAGCATTTGAATTTGAGGCAAACGGAAAGAATATTTGCTTTGGCAAGGATAGTGCTGTGTGAGATGGCGACAAATAGCAAGTTGTTTGCAGATGTCTATTTTTTGATGACTTATTTGAAAGTGTGTGAGCCGGAGGTGTTTGATAATATCAGTTCGTTCAAATATAGTCTTCAAGATTTGATCAATACATTTGAAACAATGGCAAGTGATGAATTGATCCAGGAGGATAAGAAGAGGTATGGATATTTCTTGAAAGCGGTTTGTCAACTTGTTTTTTGTTACGCTGAAAGCATTGGGAACAAATATAGACGAGGTGATGGGAAATATGAGACAATCTATGATGAGCAAAGTAGCGACCATCACGCAAACATAACTTTTAACAAGTTTGATAAAGAAAGTGGGTTTAGAATGATGAAGTTTTACGAAGAAAGACGTCCAGATTTAGTATGCGAGGTGGAACATTTTACGAAGAAGCTGGCGCTGACAGAGCCGTTTCAAGTGGGTGTAGTTGTGTGATTTCCTTGTGGTTTGTTAATGTATGTTGCGGGGTGGGGCTGGGGGCATTGGCTGCGGGATGGAGCGGAGCAATGAAGCAGCGGATGCCTCCAGCTTGGGCTTGTGCGGCTGGTTGGGATAAACAAGATGTGGAGCCGCGTAAGAGGCCCTGTCTTGGGTCTGGTGTAGCGGAGACGGCTTTCATGGAGCATAGCGGAATGAAGCCGGCGTAGCGGAACCAGCTCCAAGACAGGGCTTCTGAAGTGGCGGAACACCAATAAAGGGTGGGAGATGGTTAAGAGAGAAGTGTTCGTGGTGTATGATTGGATAAATATAAATTGGCTATTTCAGCCACTTTTTATACTTTATCCAGATATGGAGTCAAATTAGAGCGATTGGGTTTGCGAAATCTTGGGAGTGTTTGTCGATGATTCGTGAAAACGATAGATTTTTGATTGAGTTTGATGGATTTTGAGTAATTTTGCGGGTGCAAATTTGATTGATTTTGAGATGAAAACACATAGGAATAATTGTGGGATTTGGATGGTGATATTAATGGTGGCTGCGCTAGTGGCGGCTTGCAATTCGACGGTGGTGGTGCCGGAGGATAGGCCATGCCGGGAGTTGGAAGAGATTGACAGTTTGATGTGGAAACAGCCTGATAGCGCATTTGCCAGGCTGAGGGAATTTGCGGCCAGTTCGATGGCGGATAGTTTGGACGTGTTTAATGGACATTACTGCCAGTTGTTGATTTCGGAATTGCTGTATAAAAATGATTATGGACAGAGCAATAGAGAAGAATTGTTGAAGGCGGTATGTTATTTTGATTCGTTGGTTTTGGCAGACAGACGTGGAGAATCTGAACAGGATCGGAATGTGTTTTTAGATGCTCGGGCACATTATATTAGTGGCGTGGGCTTATATGAAAAGCGAAATGAGGCTCAGGCATGTGCCGAATATCTATATGCATTGGAAGTTATGGAGAATTGTTATGAAGATCAGGCAATGTTTGAAAAGAGGGCGGTGTTCATGTCATATGTATATTATCGACTATTGGAGCTTTTCTCAGCGCAGTTTATGATGGATCCCGCTATTACTTGTGGAAAGCAGGCCATGACATACTGCCAAAGAGAACCGTCCCTATTCAAAGATATTCCTATTATTCATTACCATCTTGGGAAACAATACGATAAGAAGGGCGAAAAAGAGGTCGCAAACTTCTATTATGGCCAGGCGATGAAAGAGTTGTGCGATTTAAATAAAGCTGAATATCGGGACGTTGTGGCGACAAAAGCACTTAGTGATTATCAAGCAGGGCTTGAAGCCGATTCGTCATTGTCTGCGATACGGCAAGTGCTTGCTTATTCGAGCAGTGAAATGGAAAAGTTGACCAGATTTTTGTCAATGGGAGGCATATTCACTGTTGAACAATCCTATGATTCTGCCCTGTATTATCTTATTCCGGTATTTGAAGTCAAAGATAATATGCCTTTACAAATCCAAGCTGCGGAATTTCTTCTTGTCAACTATGATAGTCTTGGTGATAAGGACCATTTGGCAGAATGTATGCGGTTTCTGGCCAACCATAAGAAAACAGAGGGAGAAACGAAAGCTTTGGTTTCGAAACTTGAAGATCTGTTTAAGAATTACATGGACAAAAAACAGGAAAAAGAGGCTGAAGCGGAAAGAGAAAAGTCCATCAAAAAAACAATAAAAATAATCGTGCCCATTGCTGTTATGGTTGTATTAGTCATCATTCTTTTAGCAAAACTAAAGAGCAAGAAACTATTGAAGAAGCAGCAGGAGGAAGCGGACAGGAGGTTTGGAGAGACAAAGCAAGAGCATGAAAATGAATTGAGACGATTGCAGACGGAAGCCGAACAACGGTTAGCCGATGCAGAGCGTAAACATCAGCAGAAGGTAGAAGAAATGGTGAAAAGACATGAAGAGGAACTGAAATTACAGAAAGACCAATCGGAGCAAGAAATAGCGCGAACGAAGAAACGGCATGAGGCAGAATTGGAAGCGGAGCGTAATGCCTACCAGAAAGAACGAGAGGAATTGGAACGAAGCTTACAACAGAGCAAGGAGAATGTGAGCGCTTTGCAAGAGGAACTTGGTCGTAAACGGACGGATGCTGCCGAACATTATGCGGCGTTTTTAAAGGAACCCGTATGCACTAAAATCAACGCCTTGGTGCGCGATTTGCACATTACCACAAGGAAGCCTTATTCACATTATCATATTAATCTCGATAACGAGACGATTGCTCAACTTAGCGAGGTGGTGACGGCGCATTATGGTGAGCTGAAGCCAGCTTTACAATGTCATTATCCAGGCATTGGTCATGAGGATCTATTGTTGTGCTATCTTTATCTTTTGGGCTTGAGCAATAAGCAGATTGCCGTGCTGCGTCAAAGGGATTATTCCACGGTTCGGAAACAGGCAAAAGAACTGATGGGGAGGTTGAGAATTGATGAAACCGTGAGGGAGTATGTTTTCAGGGTGGGTGGAATAGAAGGTGTGGCTGAAGAATAGTGGGTGGTTTTTCTTGAAAGGATATGTTTTGTGTATTAGCGTGCTTTCGTGCTTGCGAAAGGTGCTATTTTTATTTCTTTTTGGTTTAATTCTTGAAAGAAGATAATTCCTTTTCCCCTTTTGGATATATCTTTTAGATGGAAATGTGTGGGAAATCTGCGGATGCGGGAGGGATTTTATAAAAATTTGTATATTTGTAAATTGCTGATAATCAGTGGTTTTACCACCTACCTAAGCTCAATTAATGTATAATTCCTTCGTAATCCCGCAAAATTCCTGCGCTAAAACTTGTGTGCTATACTGAGGTTGGAGTAAATTTGTTGCAGATTTTACAACAAATTATGTTCACTTAAAACAAACTAAAAATGAAAAAAGTAACAAAATTGATGCTGATGCTCTGCTTCATTCTTTCAGGGGTGTTTTGTTTCGTTCGTGGCGAAGATAGGTCAACAAAGGAAGGAGATGGAATTCCAATTGATTTACTAGAGGTGTCTAGCTATACAGGACTTAGCAAGGGTAATTCAATTAATCCTTCAATTAATGGTCATGTTCTCACGGTGGTATTCAATGAAAACATTGGGCAAGTATCTGTGGAAGTTGCTACGATGGCTGGCGCTTCCGTACAGTGTCTCTCGGTGCTGACGCCGAATGGTTTGCAGGTTTACATTCCCAATGCGGGAAATTACACTGTCACCTTTATGCTCTCCAACGGTGATGAGTATTATGGTGAATTTACAGTGACGGATTGATGAACGCGAAACGATAATGTTTATGAAGGAGAAGAACAGATTCATTCATTGAAGCCTCCTAGGAGAGGCTTTATATAAAACAAGGTGTTTGAGGAGAGATTGCTTTTGTGGAAGATTGCCTTACCCCCAAGTACCTGAAGCAAAACGAGAAGACCTGAACGTATAAGGCATAAGCTTTTGGCGTGTTTGTTATACCCGTTTCTTGCAGGAAAGTGATGTCAAGTAACGAGTCGTTTGAATTATAATTAACCGATTTGTAGACATATATCAATGAACAAATTAGAAAAACTATACAGAATACTCTCGTGGTTCTTTATGGCAGTGGCGGCTACGTCTTTGCTTCCCGCAGTTTATTTTATTAAGAACTCAACGCATTTATGGAATAGTGGAATTGATGGCGTGGATGCAGGTCTTGACTTATTGGTGTTTCTTGGCGTTCCAGTGCTGTTAAGCATTGTGTCGCTGTATTGGATGAAGCATCAAGCGGCGGACTCCATTACGTATGATATTGACGAGATATCCCCTGTGAACAATGATTATTTACCCGTTTATTTGGGGTACATTTTTGTCTCCATGGGTATTCCCGCAAGCGCATCGGGTGGTGTTGATTGGACCAATCTCATAGTTGTGTATTGTATGGTCTGTTTGTTTGTGGCTTTTTCGAAATCACTGTGTTTCAATCCGATATTCATCTTGTTTGGTTATGGGTATTATAGAGTGAAGACAAAGAACAATGTCAAAGTATTCGTGATAACAAAACGCAAGGTAAGGAAAAGTGAAAACAGACTCTCGTTCCCCAACCTGCGAAAAATAAACGAATTGGTGTATTTGGATGTGGATAAATATTAAAAAAAGTTATGGGTATTTTTGTTGCGAAAACCAAAGATGATAATGAACACTGGTACAAAATTATTGACCAGGTTATAAATGACGAACTTTCGGAAATCGTATTGGACGATGCCGTAGCATACGACCCGAACAATACCGAAGCAAACCAATGGTTCAAGATAGACGGTTTCGACCAAAAAGAGGGTTTCTTGCCATTGTTGGCCCAACAGATCAACGCTGCCGATTTGGATAATCTTGAAAGGGAACAGTATGATAATATTGAGTTCATCGCCTTTTTTGACCGAGGACGCTATTTCATGCAAAAAATTACCAGAGGTAATTATTTGAAGAAGAAATGGTTTTCCTGGGATGGGGACATCCTTAGGTATCAAGAGGACGAAGGCATCATCTACATCAATCCTATTCCAAACTGCATTTATGACACTAGCTCTAAAGTGATTTACTTTATGGACATTGCAAAAGCATACGGCATTTTCAGTAGTCTTAAAATGGATTATCAGGTGGCTACTGATGATGAGACCAATCGTTTTCTTCAGTCAGATATTGTGGATGCTAAAACGTTGCCAATGGACAAGGTTGGTGTGTCGAACAGAAAACGCATCACTTCTATTTTGACAAAATATGAGGCGTATTCTCTCAAAGAGAAAGCTACTTTAAAAGAATACATCAAAAAGAGCGTTGGCGGCAATTTGGATTTTGATGATAAAGCCGGGAAGTTCTTGGTAAACACCGACACCCAACTTCGCTTGTTACTTTATGGCATCCAGCAGCGGTTTTACATGCCTCCGTTGGAGGATGAAGTTCAAGTGGCCACGAGTTCCACTGGGATTTCGAAGGTGGTGTAGGATTATATATGTTGGAAAAATAAGAAATAAAAAAATTATAAGGAGATTAATCATGAATAATAATTTAGGCTTAATAATTACAGCATCCGACATGATCACACTTAATACTAGTTCGGATGATCAGGAAAGTTTAAAACGAGAATACCTTAGAAGAGAATCCAACAGGAAGATGGTGACGGGCATGTTCAATCGGAACAATATTTCCCCAGTGGTAGTTTCGAATGTTACTTATGAGACGTTGAGAGACACCATTGAAAAAGTATTCATGAGTGCCGATAATAGAAGCGTAAGTTACATCTATATCAATTGTCACGGAAACACGAGTGGCCTGGCGATGGTTTTGAGGGGACCAAAGACAGTTTTAATTACATATACTCAACTCAAATCGTTATTGGATACAATCCCTGGAATGAAAGTGTTGATGATAGAATCCTGCCAATCTGGTGAGAGCATTACTCGAGCTAGGAGTTTGTCAAAGAAAACCCCTGAGGACGTAAATAGGGCAATTATTAACACTTTTGTGCCAAACAAAGCCAATTTAAATCTTAAAACGGGAGAATTGCGTGCTAACAACTACCTTGTCATAACCGCATGTCATGGTGACGAAAGTGCTTGGGGTAATACCAGTGGGAATTATTTTACAAAATCTTGGTGCAAAGGTGCAGGTTGGGACTATGGGAAATCAATGGCCACAAGACGTTATGCTGATACTAACCATGATGGTTTCGTGTCGTTAAAAGATTTGTGTGACTACACAAGTCAGAAAACATACGATAACAAGCAACACCAGAACGATTTGTGCTACCCGGAAAACACTTCTTTCCCTGTTTTTGGTGATGTCCCTGTTTGCACGGGTCCAAGATTTGTTACATCAGAGAATCCAACCATAGATGCGTATTATAAGCAGCATGGCGGTGAGACAGGCATTTATGGTTTTGCGGTAGGTCCAGTGGAAACTGTAAGTGGAACAACTATAAAATATCAGAATTTTATGGGTGGTGTAATTGTTCAATATGCTGATGGAAGAGTGGCGGGACATACCACATTAAAATACATCCTTAATCACATCAGGCAAACAGGGAGGATCCGGGATGGTTATACAGATTATTCATTAGAGATGTATGTTGTCGTTAAAATGTGGCAGGATGACATGTGTATTGAGAATTCTAAGCGTTGGCCAGATTACAGTAAGCGCAAGCATGGAGGCAAAGAGTTTGATATTATTTACGAGGGGAAAGCTGTTGATGCTGGACATCCTCAAAACACAAATGTTTTCTATGATTCGTTCATCCTGAATGGAGAGAGCCATATCTATCTCAATGTTGAAGTGTGGGATTGGGATAAGACAAATCCCAATGATCATATCAGGACATATAGTTTTGACTTTAACATCGAAAACGGATGGGGTTTTGACGGCCCTATTCCTTTGTCGTATTCAAAAAGAATCATCAATGGTAATACTGTTGAATACAAGGATGTTTATGTGAAAAACAACAAGATAAAACTTGATTTTTCTATCAAGAGTTTTGGCTGATTGGTACGCATTGTGGATGAGGGCTGGACTATTCAGGCGATTGTATGCTTTTTGCAAAGGTTTTTGAAACGCAAAAAACGAAATAAAGAATAAACTTGCAACCAAAGTAATAGAAACGTAGGTATGGGAAACAGAAAACCCTTGCATTGGGAACAACTTGAAGAAGACTTCAAGCAAGAACGATCTATAGCTCTTTTTTTAGGTGCTGGCATTGATTTTGAGGCTCCTCACGGGGTGGATTATTCATGGGATGCCTTGCTGAACCATTTGCTATCGTATGCTGTTATGCAATTGTTACCAGCGGATGACATGGGGAAACAGATGGCGGATGAAATGTCATCTTCTGCAAAAAAGTTGATTAAGGAGATGCTTTGTGATGAGGATGAAAGCAACAAAGAGGTTTTGAAAAAAAGGCTGTTTGGATTGGAAGAACAAATTGATTTTGATTTCAGGTTTCCTCGTGATGTTAAGGCAACTATAGTGAAACAGACTTTGGGAAATGAAGTATATGTGAAATTGATTCAGGATTTTTTATATGGCAGGATGGAAAAGAAAGAGATAGAGGAAGCGGGTAAAAATTATGTTGATTATTTGAATAGTAAAACAGACATTAAGCCTAGTTTCTTTTCTTTATTTAGCATTGCGGATTTGATATTGCGTAATCGCAATATCAGAGCCGTTGTTACTCAAAACTATGATCAATTCTTGTGTGATGCTATTTGCTTTTTGAAAAGTTGTCCAGATTATAAAAACCGCGTTAATGAAGTTAGGGAAATAACCCCTAACATCATTTGCGATTGGAAAGGTAAAACTGATTTTACATATAATCATTTGAACATCTATCATGTTCATGGCTTTATTCCTCGTTACGATGACATACAGGCACCAAAAGACAACAGAATAGTGCTTTCAATGGATGAGTTCTACGAGGATTCACGAAATGTTTATTCATGGCAGATTGCTTCTCAACTTCATTTCCTGTCACAGTACACATGTCTTTTTTGTGGCCTTTCGCTTGATGATTACACCAACCAACGTTTGCTGCACTATGTAAAAGGAAAGCATCACGGAAATCTATATTATATTACGGCTGGTTGTGGTGATGCAAAAAAGAAAATAAAAGATAGTATTAAAAATAAATTTCATGAAAAAAACGGCCTCACGGTTCTATATGATGAACAAGGATATGGTCATATTTATAAAATGCTAGGAGAACTTAAAAATGGAGAACAATAACAACAAGAAAAAACTGAGTACGGGCATAGAAGGACTAGATGAGTTGTTCTATGGCGGCATACAATTGGAACATAATACTGAGAACTCTGATGGTTTACTTGTTTTGGCTCGAGGTGAGCATGGAGTAAATAAGATACATCTTGCTATGCAGATGTGTGAAGGACTATATATCTCCCAAAATGAAACAGATGAAGTTAATGCATTTGAAAGTTTTAGCCCATTGTCTTCTGCAATAAATAAGAGTTTTATATTTGATGATGTCTCGGTTTTAAAAATGCTTGTTGCGGACTCTGTAACAGAAATCATCAAAGAATATGTAAGAAAGCAGATGGAGAAGGATGAAAAGTTGAAGAAATTCCATAAGAAATATAGTGAGGATAATACGTTTGCTCGTAACTGTGCGATAAGATTTGTAGAAGAAACTTTAAATGATAATAAAGAGTTAATAGAAAGTTATTGGAATGAGCGTTATGGTTTGGATTACTATAGGAATAAAGGGGATGTTGAGAAAGCTTTGGAAGATGCAGTTAAAAATTACAGCACTTCGCTTTTACGAATGTATGTTGTTGAAGAAACAACATATAATATCATAAAAAGATTTACCAGTCGTGTAAAAGAATGGGTAAAAAGTCATGGTGAAGAAAATGATAGGAGGGAATTAAGGAGGTTTAATAAAGAAGTTGCTGTATATTATGGTGTTTTTGCAAGATTTATTGAGGAAGAATTGAAGAAAAAGGGTAATTTGGTTGATCAGTTTCTTAAATACGAGGAGAAAGAAGATGTTGAAAATGAAGTTTTAAAAAGTATTATAGAAGGAGATGAGTGTAATTATATTAAAAAGCTAGTTGAAATAAATCAGGAGGTTAAGGGTGTCGGTAAATCAAAAAGACATGCAGATGAAAAGATCCTTTTTATATCATTAAATAAAGACGGCGTTTCATTAAAAAGTAAATACTATGATTTTTATATGCAGCGTTTAATACGGAATATTAGGTCTGGGAATAAGTTCGCGGACTCCTCTGTGGAACTATTACAAAGAATGGTGTGGTATTTGGATAATTCGTGTTGTGAGAAGGATAAACCGAAAAATGGATATTTGGTAAAATACGGGCTGCCTTCAATAATGGGTAGTAAACCTTCAGAAAAACAAACTCGGACTTTTGCCAGTCATATTCGAAGCAGTTTTATTTATTATAATGGACGAACACATGGATTGCATTTGCGCCATCAAAAGGGAGCTCCTGATACAGGAGATATGTTGTTGTGTAAGTTATTTGTTCCAGAGGATTCGTTGGTGAAGATTGTTGGTAGAGATGAGTTGAATAAAGGAAATCGGATGGCTGATGGATTGACAACGTTTAATAATCTATTGGATATTATAGATAAGTATTTGCCAAAAGATAATGGAGGGAAGATACTTGATTATATTATGGTCGATGGCTTGTCTCGGTTGACAAAAGAGGAAATTGCTCAATGTCCATTTAATGCCCTGTCGGATAAATTAAGGAAGGCCTGTAAAATAGGTGTTATCACAGCGGATGAAAAAATACAATCTTCAGAAATAAGCACAGATATAGTAATAGATATGGCCATAAAAGAGAGACCGAACCCAGACCAACTTTATCACGCATTACGTATATCAAAGTGTTTGTATCAGAGAAATGCATATGGCTGGCATAGCTATAAGATGCGTATGGCGGGAATCGAGGTGATACCGAGCATACATTTTCAGTTGATAACACGCTATCTTATGGACGATATTGTTGCTGATGCTTTACTCCCCATAGACGAGGATCCTTATCCGTTTTGGCTAGATGAAAATGGTTTGTTTTCTGATGAGACTATAAAAAAAGGCGATTTCTATGAAAAATATGCTTATGCATCGGATAAACAGGTTAGATTTGATACAAACAAGAGCGCTTTGAAAGGAGTGCTGCATTCCGATAAGATAAATGCTATGAAAATGATTTTGGATGAATTAAAATCAAAAAAGTTTAATGAACATAATTTTCTCTTCGTTGATTTGAATTTCAACAGGACTGAATTCAAGCACAAATATTACAATTTAATTGAACAAGTTAATAAAAGTAATAAGGATAACATTCATCTTTTTACTTTTCAACCTGGATATCTTCATGCAGATGAGTTTATGTGGGCGTTGGATCAACAGGTGCACGCAATATCGAGAACTAACAAAAAGGAGGTCGCGCCTGATACTCACTATGAGCGAACGCATTTAATCATTGGCGATTTGAATTATATGAGTTTTGCTTATCCGTGCTTAAACAAGGAAGGTCTTGTGCTGCCGGCAATAGCTTCCTATACTAAGAAACATCACATGACCAATTATGTTTATGCCTCAGTTCCGAGCGGAACAAATATTAATATGCTTGATAAAGAAAACGAGATAATTAGGCAAATGTGGGCTGTTATAGGAACGGATAATATGATAGAGGGGCGTAAACCCAAAACAGATAATCGGAAGAATAAGAAGGCTAAAACGAAAGAGTCCTGAATTGCACCAGCCTGAATTCTTGTTTTGTTTATTATGTTACATAATGTAAAAATGAAAAAGATAAACACAGCATCATTTCCCGCATATTTCCTGCGGTTTTGTTTGGGGGGTATTGGGTGGTTGGAATAATTTTGCGGCTCAAGTTGAAGTAGCAGGAATATTAAAGAGAATGATTACGTCCGGGAAAGACATAAGGGCGATACTCAGGACACCGATCCAGAGGTATTATGATGCCGGCATGATTTCGTCGCGGGCTTACTTGGTGTGTGTGGGATGTGAAATGTACACTGTGGGCGAGTTGCTTCGGGTGTATCATGATGGGGATTTGCCGAAGTTGCGTAATTGTGGTAGGAAAACCATTGAGGAGCTAGAAAAGATAGTCGCTCCAATCAACAAGAGACAAGTCATCCAACTCGTAAACAAGGTGGATCTATATGAAGATTTGCCCGAAGAATTGAAATTCATCTTTGAAACAAACTACCGCAGGCCTTTGATGGACTTTTCGCTGGATGGCATAAAATGGTTTTACGCCACCTTCAATGGACCGCATTCGTTTTATGGCTTCTTCTGCCTCGACCAAAAGAATTTGGTCAACAGGTTCAACCAATTGGAGAACTGGGAGTTGAAGCATTATTGCTACCAACTGCTTTCGATCATTCATGCCGAGATTAGAAAGAAAAACCTGGACGGAACCTTGACTTATGAACTGGTTGTCATCGCAAGGAATGTTTTATGGTTTTGTGACGAACGGTTTGCGGAAGAGCTTGAAGCCGTTGACAAGGATTTAAATATCAGGCGAAAAGCTCTCCTGGATGACTTTGACATTAGGACTGGTTTGTTGCCGAGAGATGTGAAAAGACATCAGCGGTTGCTGATTCCCAACTATTCGAAGGCCGCTGGGATGCTTCTGCTCTCGGAAGAAGAGGTGAGAGGACTTTTACAAGAAATACGGCCTTGGGGAATGACCTACCGTGAACTGTTTCATTTGTTGGACGGGTTGAATGTTGTGCTGTTTGATTATGAAAACCTTGACAAGAAAGAGATACTTAAAGACTTCATTGCGAAAAAATATCATTATCTGACGGAGGAACAAATTGATTTTGTGGCGGAGTTTGTTGAGCAATACGAATATTATCCTATGTTTTTCCTGCTAAGAGAACGTTTGGCACACTCGAATGAACATTTGGATAGGATGTTTGCTATGGCAACGGGTTTGTGTGACGGGAGTCCCAAAAACATGGCTGAGATAGGAAAGGAGTTGGAATACAGCCGGGAGCGCATCAGACAGCTGTTGGAAACGGCACCGAGAGATTTGTTCAAAGACAAAGATTGGCGGGATTACCATTTTGACAGCATCCTTGTCACGACCGAAATTGATGATTTGTATTTGAATGTCGTTGAACGCGAGAAAGTGAATATTACCTTTGACGTGTTTACCCAGGTTTGTACCAGAGGGTTCCCGCTGAAAATGGTAAAGGTGAATGATGTGCGTTTTTTGGTGAACAATCGTTTCAGCAGTCAAATCATCGAGAGAATCTGCAAGGAAATCAACAGGGAAAACAGGCGAATTAAGTCGGTGATTGAAACCATCTGGCTTGGCGATTTGCTGAAGAATGTGCCCGATGACAAAATAGAAGATTATAAAATGGTTATGCCGGCAATCGTCACCAAGGCATACGGATTGGTTGTTGATGATAAAGGGAACATTATATTGCCTCCCAATGGGGTTGATGTGATATTTGAGTTGAGCGAAATCCTCCGAAGCAAGCGCAGACCTATGAGTTTGGCAGAACTGTTTGCTGAGCTGAAAGAGAGATGCCCGGAAGTCAGGTACAAGAAGCCGGAGGAGATGAGAGGGAAGATACTGCGTTCGGACATCATAAAGCCCATCGGGATAAGCGGGAGATATGCCTTGGCGGAATGGAATGATGTGTATCGGGGGAGCGTCAGGGATTTGGTGGCCGACATACTCAAGAAGGCCGGGACTCCTTTGCATATCGATGTCATCATGGAGAAAGTGTTGCGGGACTATCCTTACACGAATAAGAAAAGTGTTGCATCGAGCTTGGGAAGCGACAGGGAGAGGTTTGTGATGATGGGAGAGGGGTATTATGGATTGAGGGGCGGAGCGGGTGGTAACGGTTAATAAATATAGTCGTGCTTATTCTTAACTCCCAGCTATTCGATTTTTGTGTCACATGTGACAGTTTTATCGAGTGTAAAGACGGTGTTTTTATGATTTGCAGCAATGGATTTTTTTGAGATAAATTTCAGTGGCCTTTTTTGCTCGCAAGGGCGGAAGGATTGATATATAGGAGTTGTCGGGTTGTCAAAATAGAAAATCTTTAGCTTGATTCCTTCACATTTCCTTCTTGAACCCGCACAATTCCTGCGCTTTTGTTAGGGGCGATTTAAAAGACTGGGTATTTTTGCAACTTGAAACTAAGCTCTATAAAGCAGGATATCTGAGGAGGCATTTAAACCTTTTTAAAACTTATTATAACCATGAAAAAGTTAAAGTATTCAGCTATCTACGTGATAGCGGCATTAGCGATGACACTCGCCTTCAGTTCCTGTAAAAAGGAAGGTGATCAAAAAGCGATGTATTTGTATGATGAAAGCGACTTTGGAAAGTATTCTAAAGAGCTTGTTATTACAGATGCAAAGGGTGAAAACTCTGCTATTCTTAAAGTTGGTTCAAACGACAAGTCCTATTTGGATTTATGGACAGAAAAGAACTTCGAACTGATCCCTGTAAAGTTTGGTGAAGATACAAAAGAGGTGTTGGATGCCTTCTTTGCAGGAAGAACACGAGGGGAAATGGCGGATGAGGAAAACTTTGATGACACGGACACTGGTAAAGAGATTTTTACCATGTTTATTAGTAAGACGCTGAAAGACGATGTGGAAAAAGTATTATTGTATGAAAAGGCACCTGAAACGGGTGAAAAGGGGTGGAAGTATGCCACACATTACTCCTATGCGTTAGATAGCGGTGGTACTATTACATGTCATGTTTATGGTGCAAACTTTTGGTATTATGGATACTATGGATTACAATGGAGGAGTTCCGTGAATCAAAGCTGGTCAACTATTGTATCGGAATGGAAGCAGGTTGGTCGTCACGACACATTTACTCATACGAGAACAAATTGTTATCAAATGAAAGCACGGAGAAAATATGATGGTTCTCCGGAATCCGTTACTATAGAGTTTGATTTCTAATAAATCAATTGTTATTTCAAAAGAGAGTGGCCTTGCTATTAGGTCACTCTCTTTTGCTGTGTTTTATCATAATATGACATTCCTTTCTGAGAATAATAAATAACTGTATCATGAAAATAAGTGTATTAGTTATAGTGATAATGCTCCTCGCTTCCTGCAGCCGAATCGATGAAGTCGACATCAACAGTTTCGACCAGCCGGATGGCGGGGCCTTGAACGGCACCGTTGCCGTGTTCGGAAATGTGACTACTGAGATGCGGCAACATAGCGTCACCATTTCACCCGTCCATCAATGGGGTGACAACCAGGCTGTTTTGCCTGAAATCAACCGCGTTTTTGTGCTTTGCGGCAACGACACGATTCCTTATATTGAAAAGGAAGCCGACCGTAACAGCATGACTTTTGTCTCGGAACAACCTTTCAAGGGTGAGGCGGGCAAGACCTACAAACTCGTCATCGAGACGCCAACGGGCGACATCACCGCCGAGGACTATCTCACGCCTTTGGGCGATGCGGATTACCTCCCAATCATCAAGGACCATACAAAAGTGAGGAGTTATCAGATGCACTCGGGCAAGATGGCGCATGAATTCCAGTTTGACAAACACATCTATACCGTTGGGGAACAACCTGTTATTTGCGGCCTGACCTTTCGACAGCCAGAGGATTTCCCCATCGACAGCCTCGAAAGCGTTTCGTTCGTCCATAATGACATGTCGCTTTCGGCCCTGTTCACTGCCAGATTGTTCTGGTATTCCTATCATGTCACGGAAGATCATCTCGACCAAAGTGAGACTTTCATCGCTTGTTCGGTCTCGCCCGAATTCTACACCTTCCTGTTGGATGTCTTCAACGAAGACGACTGGAGCCTGGGCCTGTTCGCCACCATCTCGGGCAACGTGCGAGGCAATGTGAAAAACGGCTACGGCTACTTCTTCGCCTCCGATGTGCGGCGCAAACCTTTTACTTACCACGAAATCTACAATGCCATCACCCCCGAAAACGAATAAGCCATGAAACGTATCCTCATCACCATATTGTTCTTGGCCTCTTTTGTTGGCCTTTATGCACAAACCTATACCCTCAGCGGCCACATCACTGATGCCGCCACGGGCGAGACGCTTATCGGTGCCACCTTGTTTGAGGCTTCATCGCAAACGGGGACCTCGGCCAATGGCTACGGTTTCTATTCGCTGCGTTTGCCAGCGGGGAAACACAAGTTGCAATGCGCCTATTTGGGCTACAACACCAAAGAGATTGAAATTCAACTCCATGCCGACCAAACCTTGGAAATCAAGTTGGAGGAAAAATCCGTGGGATTGGGAGAAATCACTGTGGAGGCGGCAGCCGTGGAGCGTCCCCAGATGCAGAACGAGTTCCATGCCGAGATGCTGACCATCAACTCGATACGCAAACTGCCGAGTGTGTTCGGCGAGGCCGACATCATCAAGGCGGTGCAAATGCAGTCGGGCGTGAAGACCATCGGCGACGCCTCGTCAGGACTGCTCGTGCGCGGCGGCACCAACGACCAGAACCTCATCCTCATTGACGAGGCACCCATCTACAACCCCTCGCACCTCTTCGGCATGATCTCCATCTTCAACCCCGAAGCCGTGAACCAGGTGACGCTCTACAAGAGCAACATACCCTCTCAATATGGCGGTCGCGTCTCTGCCGTCCTCGACTGCAAAATGAAGGAAGGCAACATGAACCACCACGATTTCTCGGTGGCGTTGAGTCCCTTTGCCGCCACTTTGACCGCCAATGGTCCCATCGTCAAGGAAAAGGCTTCATACCTGGTTTCGGCACGCAGGAGTTTCATCGACTTTTTCGTGAAGCCTAACGAAAGCATGCCGCTTGTCCCGAAGTTTTATGACCTGAACGCGAAAATCAACACCAAAATCGGGAAGAACGACCGTATTTATCTCTCATTCTATCGAGGCCACGATGTCATTGAGTCCATGGGCGGCATCGACCAATCGCAAGGCATGTACAACACCTGGGGCAACACTTCCGGCACCTTGCGCTGGACGCACAACTTCGGCAGCCGCTGGTTCCTCAACACAGCCTTCATCGTCAGCGATTACAGCAACGACCTCGACTACCAATTCAAAAGACGCAAATTCAACTGGCGCACAGGCATTTCCGACCTCAACTTGAAGGCATCCTTGAGTTATTACATCGCTCCCGACTGCGAACTGCGCATTGGCGCAGGTGCCATCCGCCATGCCTTCACTCCTGGCGAGTCCGACAGCATCGGCATGAGTCTGCCGCATTATCAAGCGATGGAGTATTCCGCCTACGCGCTGAACGACTGGAAACCCTTGCCGTGGCTGGGCTTCAACTATGGTCTGCACCTATCGGCCTTCCAGCCCTTGAACAACGAAGAGAAACTGATGGTCTATCCCGAGCCTCGTGTGAGCATGAACGTCATGCTGAGCGAAAATACTTCGCTGAAGGCCGGCTACGCGCGGAATGTGCAATATATCCAAGTGCTGCAAAACACGGCTTTGGACTACCAATCGCTTGAAACTTGGTTCCCTGCGGTCAACGGATTGAAGCCTGTCATCGCCGATGTGGTTTCGGGTGGCTGCTTCCTTGATTTCGGTGGGCAGTATTCCGCTTCGGCTGAACTCTATTACAAGAAAGGTCAAAACCAAATCGACTTCATCGACCATGCGCAGCTCATCAGCAACCCGAATGTCATTAACCAAGTGAGAAGCGGCAATTCGAAGGCCTACGGTCTGGAACTGAATCTTTCCAAAAACGCGGGAAAGTTCACGGGAGCCATGAGTTACACCTATTCACGTGTGATTTATGCCATCGACGGCATCAACGACGGCAATCCCTATTCGGCTTTATCAGACATCCCGCATGACTTCCGCATCAACGGCTGCTACCAATTCACGCCACGCTGGAGTGCGAGTGCGGCTTGGCAGTATTCGAGCGGACATCCCGTCACTTTGCCTGTGGGCTTCTACGAGTACATGGGGCAGACCGTCCCGGTTTACACCGAGCGCAACGCGAGCCGCACGCCTGCCTATCATCGCCTCGACCTTTCGTGCGCCTATCATTCGCCAAAGTACAGGAATGGCTTCAACTGGAGTGCGAGTGTTGGTTTGTTCAATGCCTACAACCGCTTGAACCCGTTGGGGTATCAGTTTGAAACCGATATAGAATCAGGCGAGATGCGGGCTTACGCTTACTCGATGTTTGGAATTTTGCCTAATGTTTCACTTAGGGCGGGGTGGTAAAGAAATGATTCCTACTTCACTAAGAACAACCCCGGCGTGATGTCAAGCCAATGCAGCACCGTCTCGCCCCAGACGAGGATAAGCACCCATGAGATGGTCATCATGGTGATGCCGAACTTGAAGGCGTCGGTCTGGCTGTATTGGTTGGTGTTGTAAAGCAATGCGGCGGGCTTGCTGTTGAAGGGCAGCACATAGCAGTGCTCGATAAGCATGGCCACGGGCAGACTGAGGCTCATGACGGGGAAGCCGAAACGGGCCTCCACCCCCAAGGCGATGGGCACGAAGACCATGGTGCGGATGGTCTTGCTTTGGAAGACCAAGCCCGAATACATCATCAAGAAGGTGAGGATGACATACAGCACCCAGAAAGGCGTGTTGGCGGTGATGCCAAGACTGTCAAAGGCGGCATTGACCATGGTGTTGGGCAGGTCGGTGGCGTTGAGACCCGAGCCGAGGGTATAAGCACCAGCCGAGAAGAGCATCAGGTGCCAAGGGATGTCGACATCGTTCCATTTCACCACGCCGATGCCCGGCAACAGGGCAAGGACGGCACCCAACAGGGCGACGATGGTCTCATCGATGTTGTGGAAAGTGCCCTTAGTAACCCATAAGAACAGTACGAGCACGAAGATTGCCACGGCCTTGTATTCCTCTGCTTTCATCTTGCCCATGGCCTTGAGTTCTTCCTTCAAACGTTCCAAGCCGCCTTCGATTTGTGGCACTTGCTCTTCTTTCTTCATCGGGAAGAAGACATACATGCCCAACAGAAGGCCAATAATCAAGATGAGCAAACTCATTGGGCCGCATGAGATGAGCCAGTCGGCATAGCCGAAGTCGCAACTGCCCACGAAGCCTGCGATGAGTGAGATGGCCAGCAGGTGGGCGCCGCTACCCGTGTAGAACGCGTTGGCACCGATATTCACCTGGAAGAGGTTTTGAATAACAAGGTTACGACCAAAGTTGTTGCGGTTGCCATTGGACGCACCGTAGATGGCGCAAACGGTCATGAAAATGGGCAGCATAATGGTAGCCTTCACAGTGGTAGCCGAGATAAAGGCCGACAACACCAAATTAATGATCAAGAAACTCCAAAGCACACCTTTGGCGCTCTTGCCGAACTTGATGACGAAGGCCAAAGCCAAGCGTTTGGCGAATTGCGTCTTGACCAGCATACTTGCCAACACGAAGGAAAGGATGTTCAGCCACATCACGGGGTGACCGAGTTGAGCCAAGGCATCCTTTTGCGTGGTGACGTTACAGAGCACGATGCCGAGGATGATAAACAAGGAAGTCAGGTAGTTGGGAATGGCTTCCGTCATCCAGAGGATGAGACCCGCGACGAAGATGGCGAGCATGGCGTAGTTGGTGCGGAGGAACTCCTCGAAGCCGATGTCATTGCAACGCTTCAAGGCCTTCTCGGTCAGCATCTCGGTGTTCAGGTTGTCGATGAAGCCGATGTGGCAGCACCAATAAATCACGACGAAGGCGATGATGGCCAAGGGGCCGCCGAGGCGAGCCATCC
>JAEFAE010000060.1 GCA_016291135.1 Bacteroidales bacterium | reverse complement strand
GACCAAGCCGACGCGTCTCATGGGATCATTCGGTTACGGAATCGTCACGCACCTGCTCCACCGCCTTAATCTCAGGGATGGACTTCTTCATGACGCTCTCGATGCCGTTCTTCAGGGTCATGGTGCTATAGGGGCAGCTGCCACAGGCACCCGTCAACTCCACCAACACCGTCATGTCGTCGGTGAGTTCCACAAAATTCACATCACCGCCATCCTGTTGAAGATAAGGACGCACCTGCTCCAAGATGTTCTTGACTCTTTTCTCGATTAGTTCTTTTTCCATAGCCAGTGTTGCTACAAATGATCAATGGTTGATGACCGCCTGGGCGATGGCGTCGAAGGCCTTCGTCACCGGCGACTCGGCATCCAATGCAAGGGGCGTGCCATGGTCGCCGCATTCGGCAATCTTCTCGACGATGGGGATCTGGCCCAGCAACGGCACGCCAAGCTGCTCGGCAAAGCGTTTGCCGGTCTCCTTGCCAAAGATATAGTATTTCTTCTCGGGCTGGTCGGAAGGCGTGAAATAGGCCATGTTCTCCACCAAGCCGTAGATCGGGATCTGCAGGGCTTCTTCACGGAACATCATGGCGGCACGGAGCACGTCGGCGAAGGCCACCTGCTGGGGGGTCGTCACGATGACCGTTCCCGTCACGTCGTACTGCTGCGCCAAAGTAAGCTGGATGTCGCCCGTCCCGGGAGGCATGTCGACCACCATCCAGTCGATCTCGCCCCAAAGGGTGTCGTTCATCAGCTGGTTGAGGGCACTGGTAGCCATGGGACCGCGCCAGATCAGGGGCCGGTCGGTATCGACGAAGAAACCGATGGAGAGCAGCTTGATGCCGTATTTCTCGATGGGCATCATCACGGTCTTGCCGTCGCGCTCAAAGCAGGCGGGCTGCTCGTCGACGCCAAACATCATGGGCACCGAAGGGCCGTAGATGTCGGCATCCACCAACGCCACACGCTGGTTGGCACGAGCCAAGGCGATGGCCAGGTTGGCAGCCACGGTCGACTTGCCCACGCCGCCTTTTCCGGAGGCCACGGCGATGATGTGCTTTACCTTCGAGAGGGCCGTCTCGGCTTCTTTCACTTTAATATCGACATTCACCTCACCGAACACGCCTTTCAACGTGCGGTTGGCAGCGTTGACCAGGATCTCGTTCTTTGGATCGTCGCGATGTTCAACGATCAAGTCGAAACGGATCTCCGCTTCGTTCACCATGAGGTTCTCCACCATGTTGAGGGCAATAATGTTGTCTCCTTTGGGGAAATAGATGACGTCCTTCAGGACTTCTATAACGTTTTCTTTATTCAGCATGATTGTTCAGATACTTTTGTTTTTGATGGTTTCGACCCACCGGCGCGCGTTCACGAAAGCCTCGATCCAGGGAGCCACCTCGTCGTCCTTGCGGTCGTCGGGATAATAGGCCCACTGCCAGGGCAGGAAGGCCCGCTCCAGATGGGGCATCATGGCCAGATGGCGTCCGTCGTTGGAGCAGATGCCCGCCACCGACCAGTCGCTGCCGTTGGGATTGCCCGGATACCACTCCTGTCCGTAGGTCATCACGATCTTGTACTTGTCGCGGTAATAGGGGAAATAGAACTTGCCTTCGCCGTGGGCCACCCACACGCCGAGACGGCGGCCCGAGAGCGACTTGAGCATCACACTCTCGTTTTGGGCGATCTCCACGTTCAGGAAGGCCGACTCGAACTTGTGCGAGTCGTTGTGTTTCATGATGGGATGCTCCTCATGATCGGGATAGATCAGGCCCAGTTCCATCATCAGCTGACAGCCGTTGCACACGCCGAGACTCAGGGTGTCCTCACGGGCGTAGAAACGGTCGAGGGCTTGCTTCGCCTTCTCGTTGTAGAGGAAGGCGCCGGCCCAGCCCTTGGCGGAGCCCAGCACGTCGGAGTTGGAGAAGCCTCCCACGAACACGATCATGTTGACGTCGCTGAGGTCCTCACGACCGCTGCTCAGGTCGGTCATGGTGACGTCCTTGACATCGAAGCCGGCCAGGTAGAGGGCGTAGGCCATCTCACGGTCGCACTGGCAGCCCTTCTCACGGATGATGGC
>JAEFAE010000004.1 GCA_016291135.1 Bacteroidales bacterium | reverse complement strand
TGTTCTCCATGGGATCCGATGCGTGACCGTTGTAGATCTTCAAGGTACCCTCGAAAGCCTCACGGGTCATGGCCATGGTCTGCTTGAAGCTGACGCTCACCTTGGCACAGACGTCGTTGGTGTGTTCAACGGCTTTCTCAAGCAAGAATCCAACAGCCTCATTGAACATCTCGGAAACACTACTGTATCCATAAGTCTCCAAAGCCTGAGCCACTCCTCTGAGCGGACGCATCAAGCTCGTATCCATTTGGACAAAAAGACTGTCATATCCTTCGGGAAGATCGTTCACCGTATAGATCCCCTCGCTCCAATACTGAACACCACGATTCCAACGATTGACAAAGCATTGGACCATTGAGTCGTTAACCGCAGTCAACTCGCACGCTTCTTTCAGCTGTTGTACGGACTGAGGGGAAATCAGGTAGTTCACCGTGTCTACCAAAGACAAGAAAGTGTCATAAAACTCCGTGATGTTCTCTTCTTCTTTCCAATCCTCTTCAGGAAAAAGATTGTCAAAAACGTCAAGAATCGATTGCGCTACATCAACACAATACTGATAACGATCCATCGCATCTCCAATGTCACCCAACGCTTTATGAGGCTGATACCATGAAATACACTCATTCAACCGATTGCATACCGAAATCATTCCTTGTGCCATACTAATCACGGGACCCATCTTTTTCACCATAGCGCCTGCGGATTGTCCCAAGACTTCACCTGCAGCATATTCCACACCTTCACCTGCAGCAAAACCGGCCACAGCTTTTGCTTTACAAATGAGAAGGTTTTTACTCATGAACATATAATTAAATGGCGCTGGCAAAAGCGAATAAACGAAATCCATCGGGGTCGCCTCATACAGATAACAGTCAAAAAGATCGGCAATCGGCAAAGACGACCAGTCAGCGGCAATATGAACGAGCGCCGACAACCCTACTTTCCAGCAGGGCGTACAATCTTCTGCCGGTTTGACCAGAACCGTGTTGCCATTGTGATCACCGACGTTGGCAGCAATATTCAGAAAAGGAATCGGGCCGCTGGGATGCGTCACGATATCGTTGAAGTAATCACCCCCTCCAATACTATCAATCGACTCGGGCGGGAATTGAACACACTGCTCATAGGACTTCACATATACCACATCCTCATATCTTTCCCATTCCCTCTTATGGTTACAGAACCACCATGAGGTCACCGACCGACGCCATTGCACGCAAGACATCACCTCGTCTTCGTCTCGGTCGCCATCCAACTTGACAAAACTACACGGTACACTAACAGAGGCTTTTGCCGGCAATGTATCAATATACTCCAACAAAGTAGTACACGCATAGCCATCGGGTATCATGTTTGAAAGCGTTACGTCATATGCATCGATCAAACCATAATTCTTTACCTTCAATTCGAACCTAACTGTATCCCCGGCATCCATCGGACCAATTTGTTTAGGACCCTCGATGACCACCACCGGGACCGGAACGTTTGTCTTGATGTCGCAAACCAATTCAAAATCGTATACGTCTTCGATCTCGGTAGGCACCACCACCCAAGAATAGGAAATCGCCTGGAACTGAAGGTACACCTCTTCCCTATTCGTTTCCTTTTTCGCGCCATCCGCCTCAACGTAGATGACCCTGGGGTCGAAATCCTTGTGGTCGGGGGCGGAAACGCGCAACCAATAATAGCCCTCGGGCACGTTTTCAGCCACAAAAAGACCCTCTGTGTCTGTCAAGCCAACGGCCACCGTGTCCAACGAATAGAAGCCTGTCAGCAACACCTGTGCATTGGCAAGATGGGGTCCCAACCCTCCATTGGTGTTATAGGTGTAGTCATCGGTGACGTCAACGACCAAGGTACCTGTTGAAGACTCGGCGATCACAATATCAAACGGCACAGCAACGCCGTTCCCATTGGCACAATTCACGGCAATCGTGCCAACAAATGACGTCAGCTCCATATCCGAATCAGGAGACACTGCGATGGAAAAGGCGCAGGAGTCACCCACGGCAAGAGATTCGAGCGTATTACCACCCAGCACCGACATCCACTCGAGATCCGGCACATCGATCGTGATCACACCCGTCTCGTTGTTGCCGTTATTGGTCACCTGAAACGAGAACACCTTTTGCGATGTCCTATCCACCGTTGCATGCAAATTGGGCGGATATACATCAAGGACGCCTCTGCCCGCCCTACAATAATAGAAGCAAGTCAGGTCCATGTTGACCCCCTCGTCAGAGACGATCTTAAACACCGCATCCTCATATTGCGATCCTGTCGTCAATTCCGTTCCGGTGACCACATACTGCAAATAACCGGATTCCAGCGAGCCAAGGCTGACACTTGAGAAAGACACCTCACAACCGTCAGGCACCGACACCGGGACAACGCGTATATTGCTGAGTGGACGGCTGCTCCGATTCCGAATCCCTATGGTTCCCTGTATGGTATCGTTCAAATACGGCTTCCAGATGACAAAGCGATTGTCGACGAGGCCCATCCCGGGAATGTCAAAAGCATCGTGCACGGCCGAGGATTGTGCTCCCAGCACGCCCGAGCCGACAAAATAGGATCCCGCCTCGGTTTTCCGCGGATGGTACACCACGCTGTAATTGCCTTGTTCGTCGGAGCGCGTCGGGAACGTCTTTCTACTCCCCATCACGAGGACATAGACCTCCACGTCGAGGTTCCCTACCGCATGGCCCAGGACATCCCCAACATGGCCAGCGACCACGATCTCGTCATCGCATGTATACATCGTTTGTTCCACGCTTGTAGAGAAGACATAACGATTGGCCACTGCACCTTCAAAATAAACCGTATCCGCGAGAGAACCGGAAGCAATCCAAATCGCCGAGCTATAATACAGCTGACTGCTGGATGGGGTAAAAGTAACCGATAGCGTTCCGCCCTTCAACGCATCCCAGTTATTGGACGGAACGATTTGGAAGAAGGGGGCATCCACCCCGTATGCGTCATTGAGGAAACCATATTGAATGCTTTCATCCAACGCAACACCCACAATGGACAAGGTCTTGGTTTTACTGTTTCCAATCTCAACATCGGCAAAATCAAGCATCCCCTGCGGAACGACACGCAGACCCGGCGTAATCTGACTGACTAAAGTCCGCTCCGCACTTTCAACTTCATAGCAATCGTTGCGGGCGACGACACACCATCGATAGGTTGTATTGTTGGCCAAACCATTCCAATGACAGGTCGTTGCCTGGATACCCGGGATGGTAGGAACACTTGGCCGCTCCCCTTCGCCATTCCAGCAATAGAGATCATAACGCTGGGCATTCGCAACCGGATCCCAAACAAAATCAACACCTTCCGCATGGATAACCACATTGTCCATCGGGCTCAAATAGGTGAACGATCCTATTGGCAAGTCATGGTTGATTGTTAGATGCAAAACGACAATACTGTCTACTCCGGAGACACTAGTCAGCGTATCATAATACGTGCCGGTCATCTGATAGGTATGGCCATGCCACTCAAACGCGTCACATGCCACCACCGTCGTATCGGTGACCATCGGCGCATCCGAACCTGAAAGATAGCAGAAACGGGTGTGCGGAACAAAATGGTCCAAAGTAGGCGAACCGGTTCCCGAACTGCGGAGCGAAGCATAATGGTCCATTGTGCAGCCATACCACCGATGACTGACATGGTAACCACAATAACGGCTGACGACGCCGATCAACAAGTTGCCGCCTCCATAAACGTAGGGATGGTCGAAATCTACATGTCCATCCGAGGTATTGACCGACCCTTGATAGGTCACACGCTCCAGGTCATCCCAATCATAATAAGCAGCCTCCGTAAATTCATCAGCCTCAATTTCAGCTAGATAGACATCAATATTATTGGCATTGAGATAACCGGCATTATACCCGAAATACAACCTCCAGATCTTTTTGCCCACCAATTCGGTCAAAGCGGAAGCGGGGATGATGAACTGACTCCTGGATCCGGTCCAGTTTTGCGCGAAAGGGATCACCGTGGACGTATTGGTGCAGTTATTGACATCCAACTCATCATACCCCAACCCTGTCGGCCTGAAAAAACACGGCTCGCTCCATGTGCCCACGTCACCGTTGCCATAATCCGCCCGCACCCACGCCTTATACCTGGTAAACGGCTCCAAACCCGTCAGATGGTGCGAAAAAGCCGTTCCCGTCCCTGCCGTATTGTTGACCGTGATGAACTCCAAATCGTCAGGAGAAGCATCCCAATCCATGGTCAAGGCGATGTCCCAATAAGGAGGATTCACGTCTTGTCCGTCGTATTGCCATTGCAGATCGGCGGAAGTGGCATCGCCTGTTTCGGTATTGGTAGCCGCCAGATCCGTGGGAGCAGCGATGGCATCCGTCCAAAACGAGGCACTCCTTGCGCTCGAAACCGTTCCGTCAACACATTTCGCCCGCACCCAAACACCATATTCCGTCATGGAATAAAGGCCCGTCAATTCCACGGGATGGGTATCGACCAAAAAGAACGTCAGACCGTCCTCTCCTGCATACGGGTCCGTCGAATAGGCAACCTCCCACTGCGTTTCATTCCCACCCGGTGTCCAATCCACCCAAGCCGAATGGGCAGAGACGGATTCAACAGCGCAAGCGGTCGGTTTCTGGCACGGCGGCTCGGTACCACCGAAATATTCAATGGTCATCATGGGCTTGAAATGTTCACCGTAGGTAGAATAGCCTTCCATCCAGTCTTGGTATTGTGAATAGGCGGCACAAGGATCGTTGTTATCGTCGTACGAACCCATCCATTGACAATCAAATGCGTTGTTAAACTGGGGCGGCATGACACAAACCAACAAATGGCCGCCTGCATAGGAATAGTACAGATCCGAAAAAGTCACCATGCAACCATGGTCCTGCGCCGTGATGGTTGGAGTGCATCCGCCTACCCAAGTCATCGACCCTTCATCATACAGCGAATACAGTCCATTGCCATCGTATTCAAAGACTGGTGCGTCCACTTCCAAAAAGTAGACATCGAACCACAAGCCCATCTGTTCCCAGTCGGGAACCGCAACGCCAGCATCGTATGCATCCGCATCCGCAAGATAGAAGGTGATCGATTGGATGGTACCGTTCTGTACACAGCCCAGATCGGATGACGGAATAATGAATTGGCTGTTGACGGGCAATCCACCCACCTCAGCACCATAAAAAGGAATGTAACTGCTATATGTCTGGTATTCGTCCTCGTCATTCAGCGTCAAGGCATACTGTCCATGAACATGCAAAGGACAGAAACAAAAAGCAAGAACCACCACAACGGCACGCAAGGCCCTTCCGAGAAGTAAAGCGTTGATTTTCATAGAATAGAGTTTCATTATGATATAAAAACACGCCAAAGCCACTATCCATCGGACTTCAGCTTGGATTCACAAAGATAGAAAAACTATTCAGACGACGGCCGTAACAGCCATTTTTTACCAAAGAAACGTCCGAAAAAGGAAAGTTGGTTTCAGGCGTCGAACGTTGGGAGTTTTTTCTTACCTTTGCCTGCAACTATATCCATGACACCATGGCACTGAACAACCTTTTTACCAAGGGGAACCGCGACAAGCATTTCTTCCCGATTTACATCAAGCAGGCTGAGACGGCGCAGATCGCGGCCAAATACCTGCAAGAGCTGCTCAAATCCGACGATCCCGAGGAACGCAAGCTGCTCACCCGTCAGATCAAGAAACAAGAGACCACCGGCGACGAGCTGCAGCGCGAGTTCTACATGGAGCTCAACTCGGCCTTCGTGACGCCTTTCGAACGCGAGGACATGAACGACCTGGCCATGTCGCTCGACCGTTTCCTCGATTTCATCAACCACTCGGCCAAGACCATCCTGATGTACCACCCCCAGCGCCTCGACAAGCAGATCAAGGAAATCGTCGACAACATCGTGGAAGACGCCAACCTGATGATCGAGCTGTTCACCAAGCTGGAAGACTTCAAAGCCAACCAGCAGGAGGTGGCCGAGCTCTGCCAGAAGATCACCCACATCGAGCACGTGGTCGATGACATCTATGGCGACTACATCTCCTATCTGTTCACGAACGAGAAAGACGAGATCGAGTTGCTGAAATACAAGGAGATCTCCCAAGTGGTGGAAGACACCACCGACCGCGCCAAGGACGTGGCCGACACCGTGAAATGTCTGATCATAAAACAATCGTAATGAACCTGCTTACCATCGCCATCATCCTCTCGATCCTGCTGGCCTTCGTCTTCACCTTCCTCAACGGCATGAACGACGCAGCCAACTCCATATCGACCATCATCGCCACCAAGGTGATGACCCCCATCCAGGCCATCCTTTGGGCCTCGTTCTGGGAGTTCACCGCCTTCATCTTCATCCGGTTGATCCTGAACCAGCAATTCGCCGTGGGTAACACCATGGCCAACTTCGCCGACCAGTCGGTCATCAACCCCTACCTCATCCTGTCGGCCCTTGTCGGGGCGGCCATCTGGGTGACCATCTGCACCAAGAGCGGCATGCCCATCTCCACCTCCCACGCCTTGATCGGCGGCATCATCGGCGCGGCCTGGTTCGTCAACGGCAACGAGGTCCTCCACGCCAAGCCCATCATCCTGACCTTGGCGTTCATCATCCTCTCCCCTTTGATCGGCCTCTTCCTAGGATTCCTGTTAGAGTGTCTCCTGCTGAAGATCTGCAAGAACAAGCCCCGCAAGAAGGTGGAGAAAGCCTTCAAGCGGCTTCAATTCTGCTCTACGGCCCTGTTCTGCATCGGTCACGGCTCCAACGACGCACCCAAGACCATGGGTATCATCGCCGTGTTGATGGCCAGCGTGTTCTCCACGCCCGGTGTCGGCAACGGCATGAAGGAGTTCATCTCCGTCTTCTACGACGGCAGTCAGGGCTTCCACATCCCCGACACGCTCGCCATCCTCTGCTACGTCATCATGTCGCTGGGCATCCTCATCGGAGGCTGGGGCGTCATCAAGACCATGGGCGGCGGTCTCTCCAAGATCAACCCCATCCGGGGCTTCTCGGCGGAGTTTGCCGGCGCCACCACTCTCATCGCCACCTCGTTCCTCGGCATCCCCGTCAGCACCACCCACACCATCACCGGTGGCGTCATCGGCGTAGGCCTCACCGAAGGCGTGAAGTCCGTCAAATGGGTCACTGCCAAACGCATCGTGTGGTCGTGGATCCTCACCATCCCCGTGCCCCTGGTCATCAGCGGCCTGCTCAACCTCTTGTTAAACCTCTGTTTCCCGCTGTGATATGAGCCTCAACACCTTCTTCCAATATTTCGTCCCCAAGGAAGAGCGCTTCTACCCGCTCTTCAAGCAGCAAGCCGAGAACTTCGTGAAGGCCTCCTCGGCCTTGCGCAAGATGCTCCATACCCAAGACGAGACCCAGCTGGAGACCTTGAAAAAAGAGATCAAGCACTGTGAGACCGAAGGCGACCAGGTGCTCAACCGCATCTACGCCTTGCTGGGCAGCGCGGTGCTCACCCCCTTCGACCGCAGCGACGTCCACGAGCTGGCCGAACGCATCGACAACCTCCTCGACCGCCTCGACGACTGTGGCAACATCCTCTACACACGGAAGTTCCACGAATTCGACAATGCCGTGGTCACTATGGCCGACAACATCTACTTCGCCTGCCAGAGCCTGCAACAGATCATCGAGCTGCTCCCCTCGCTCAACACCGGCAAGGGGCGCGAGATCGCCCGCGTATGCAACGAGGTGAAGACCATCGAACACGAATGCGACGAGATCTACGGGAGCTACATCTCCGACCTGTTCAGCCAAAAGTTGACCTTGGTGGAGATCGTCAAGCGCAAGGACCTCATCCAGGTGCTCGAAAACACCGCCAACAGCACCAAATACATCTCCGACCGCGTCCGGAGCCTCCAAGCCAAATCCAGTTAACCCTCAAAAAAACAATATCATGAGAAGAATTATCAACAGCCTGTTAGACAACGATTTATACACCTTCAGCGTTTGCTATGCCTATCTGCAGAAGTTTCCTCGCGCCATGGGGCAATACACCTTTGTGGACCGCAACAACACCGTCTATCCCGAGGGCTTTGCCGAGAAACTCCGCGAGCAGTTCGACAGCCTGGCCGAGCTCCGCATCACCAGCGAGGAGACCCGTTTCATGAAGCAGAAGTGCTATTACTTCCCCTTGTGGTTCTTCACCTTCCTGAAGGGCTTCCACCTGCGTCCGTCGGAAGTCGAGGTGAGCCAAGACGCCGAAGGCCATCTCCACATCACCGTCACCGGCCTGTTGTGGCGCACCGTGTTCTGGGAGATGCCCATCCTGGCCACCGTCTCGGAGCTCATGCACGAGCTCAAGGGCGAGTTTGAACATTACGATGCCGAGAAGGAATACAAGAAGTCGTACGACAAGGGCATCCGGTTGATCGGCAACGGCGTGAAGTTCAGCGACTTCGGCACCCGTCGTCGTTTCTCGTTCGAGCATCAGGACCTGGTGATCCGTTCGTTCATCGAGGCCCAGAAGCAGTTCACCAAGACCTGTTTCGTAGGTACCTCCAACGTGCTGTTGGCCATGAAATACAACCTCACCCCCATCGGCACCATGAGTCACCAGTTCATCGAGACCTGTTCCCTCTACGGCTACAACGAGGCCAACTACCTCGCCATGGACTACTGGCAGGATGTGTATGCCGGCAGCCTGGGTGTGTTCCTCTACGACACCTACACCCGCAAGGCCTTCTTCCAGAACTTCACCCAGCTGCACGCCAAGCTGTTCGACGGTTTGCGTGTCGATAGCGGCGACAACTATGAGGCCTTGGAGGAGATCATCGCCAAGTACAAGGAGCTGGGCGTTGACCCGGCGCAGAAGTCCATCATCTTCAGCAACGGCTTGAACGTCGATGAGGCCCTGGCCATCCACGAGGCGGTGAATGGGCGCATGCAAGACTCGTTCGGCATCGGCACCCACCTCACCTGCGACATCGACAACGTGAAGGCCATGAACATCGTGGTGAAGCTCACGGCAGCCAAGATCACGGAGAAGCGCACCTGGAAGAAGGTGGTCAAACTCAGCGACGACCTCGGCAAATACACCGGCGACCCGGAGGAGATCGAGATCTGCAAGAAGACGCTGGAGATCGAATAGGAGCTGGCAATAGGCTATTAGCCGTTGGACGTTATCTCTTCTTATTCTCTGTGAGGTATTTCCAGTAGCGGAGGGGTATTTCTTTGAGCTGCTTCCGTGGGTTGAGTCGTTCCTTGATACAGATGGCTTTGAAATAGGTGCGCCAGAGGTCTTGGAAGAGCTGGTCGTCGCTGCTCAACAAGTCGGGGTTTAACTTGCCGTCATAGAGGTTGAAAGGCACGGAGGCCTCGTCCTCGAAAGTGATCTGTTGGGGCATCCCCGTTCCGTCGTAGTAAAACCCGTAATGACGCTTGGCGTCGTAGATAAGCCATGGCTGGTCGTTGAAACGGTCGCGGAAATGACCGATGACGAGTGGCAGCACGTTGTGGTCGGGACCGATGACGGCGAGATAGGTGCCGTCCTTGGCTTTCTGGAAGCGGATGAACTGCTTCATGCGTAGCTGTTCGTGCGACACCTTCCACCCGATGCGGGTCACGGCGAGCACGTCGGGATCGGCATAGTTCAGCGCGATGCTGGCTGCTCCTTGAGGTTGTCGGAAGGTCTTGCACACGTAGTTGAACAGCGGCTGGACCACCTCGGGCAGTTCCGACAGCCAGCTCACCGAGATGATCCGCAAGGCCTGGCAGGTCAAGCGTTTCTCCAGTCCAGTCCATACCCTTTTGGCCTTCTCCTCGTCGGTGATCACTTCGTGCACATGGTCGCAGAACAAGGGCAATGCGTCGCCTTTGGTCAGCAACTTCTCCGGCTGTTCATGCAGTTCGAAGGAGTCGAAGACCGCCGTCATCAGCCCGTCCAAGGTCCCGTCGAAAGTGTAAACCGTCATGGCTCGAAATCCAGGGTTAGTTGTCGTTCCTGTTCAGCCAGCTTACGTTCTTGGGGCGAGACGAACAGCTGCCGCACCCGTTCAGGCTGCAATTCGTTGACGCTGCGTATCGATCCCGGGAGCGGCGAGGTCAGCTCATGACAGGTGATGAAATACTTGGCTTTCTTCATCACGACGCCGATCCGTTTCAAGTCGAAAGAGGTGAGCCGTCCGAAGCGGCGCGAGTTCACGATGGTCACTGCCGACTTCACCCCCAGTCCGGGCACCCTCAGCAGCGTCTCATAGTCGGCCGTGTTGACATCGACAGGGAAAAACTCAGGATGGCGCAGGGCCCATGACAGCTTCGGGTCGATCTCCAGGTCGAGGTCGGGATGCTGTTCATCGACGATCTCCTCCACCTTGTACTGATAGAAACGCAGCAGCCAGTCGGCCTGGTAGAGACGGTTCTCGCGCACCAGGGGCGGCTGTTTGAGCACCGGCAGCCGCGCGTCGTAGGTGTTCACGCTGACATAGCCCGAGTAATACACACGCCGCATCGTGGGTTGGGTGTAGAGCATCGACGACATGGTGAGGATGTCGCGGTCGGACTCCTTGGTGGCGCCGACGATCATCTGGGTCGATTGTCCCGCCGGCACGAAACGCGGCGCATGATGGAAGCGTCGGCGGTCCTCCTTGTTCTCCAGCACCCCCTGCTGGATGAGTTTCATCGGCTGGAACACGCTCTGATGGTCTTTCTCGGGGGCGAGCAGCTTGAGCGACTCCTCCTTGGGGATCTCGATGTTGACGCTCATACGGTCGGCATACAGTCCCGCCTGGCTGAGCAGCTCCTGAGAGGCGCCCGGGATGCTCTTGAGGTGGATGTAGCCGTAGAAACGTTGGGTGGTCCGCAGCTCGCGGACGATGGCCACGAGGCGTTCCATGGTATAGTCGGGGCTGCGCACCACGCCGCTCGAGAGGAAGAGTCCCTCGATGTAGTTACGCCGGTAGAACTCCATGGTGATCTCCACCAGCTCCGACACGGAGAGCGTCGCCCGTGGGATGTCGTTGGAGCGGCGGTTGACGCAGTAGGCGCAGTCGTACATACAGCTGTTGGTGAGCATCACCTTGAGGAGCGAGATACAGCGGCCGTCGTCGGAGAACGAGTGGCAGATGCCCACGCCGCCCACGGTGTTGCCCACGAAGCCCTGCTTGCCACGGCGCACCGTCCCGCTCGACGAGCACGACACGTCGTACTTCGCCGATTCGGTGAGGATGCGCAACCGTTCCATGGTGTTCTCTGTCAGCATGATATCGTAGGGTTATGGATGGCTATTCGAAGAGTGGCACCGCTACCGGCCCCATCATTATGAGCCCGAAACGGAGTCGTTAAAACAGCAGGATAAGGGGGTTGTTTTTTGTTTGCAAAGCTACGAAGGCATCCCTCGTTTTGTCAAGAGGAAAGCAGGTATTAATTTATCAACAAAAAAGGCGGAACGGAAACCCACCTTACACACATTGAGGGAATGCTCACAAAGGCCACCGTCGTAGTAGAGATGGAATCGTGTAGGATTCATTTTAAAATGATCAATTCTATAAAAATTTCATTTTTTAATGAGTAATTAAAGGATTATCATTATCTTTGCATCGTCAACAGGTAAGAACCATGATTAAATCAAAGCAAGAGGTAGAGCAATTTCTCCATCAGTTCGGCATCAAGTTTGACGTTTGGGGTATTTTCTATTTGGACAGAGACAAAAACGAAGAAGCCTTGAAAGCTCTTGGAATAACTCCAAAAGCTCGGGATGAAATTGTTCGACAATTACAGCCAAACGATTATGTGGAGACATTACCAGCAGCGTATTTTGACGAAATGTGGGTATTCGGCAGAGACATGGATGGAACCGAGCTATATATCAAAATAGCATTAGGGCAACCAAACAACCAAACCATCTGTATATCGTTCCATATCGCGGAACATCCTATCGGCTATGCTTTTAAACAAAAATGAGATAACAAATGGAAAACTATGTAGAGTTAAAGAGTCCTTTTACTGGAGGGAAGGTAAAAGAGGTCAGCACCACTGAAGAACATGAATTCCGAAAGGAAAAGCTGTTGGTCCATGTTCGTTATTACGTCTGTGAAGACACAGGCGAGCGATTTACCACCACTGAACAAGACGAACTCTTGTTCAATGAGCTTTATTCCCAGTATCGTGTAAACCATGGCATCCCGTTCCCAGACGAGATAAAAGAGATCCGCTTACACTACGGCCTGAATTACCAGCAGATGACCAAAATCCTTGGCTTTGGCATCAACCAATATGCGCAATATGAGAAAGGACAGATGCCCTCGGAATCCAACGGCAAATTGCTTTCGGCCATCATGAACAAACAGTTCATGCTTCATTTGCTGGAAGACAGCCGTGCGGAATTCGACAAAAGAGAATACGAAAAGGTGCTTCATTCAATATTGACATCGGAAACGAAGCCCGAAAACGAGGTGCTAAAACGAATCATCTATCGAGATACACGCCGTTCCATCTATAATGGCTTTGGCCAAATCAATGTCGCTAAGGTTTCCGAGATGATCAAGTTCTTTATCTGCAAAGAAAGCGGTATGTTCCCTACAAAACTCAACAAAGATCTGTTTTATTCCGACTTCCTACACTACAAACTACATGGACAATCCATCAGTGGCCTCCAGTATCAGGCCATCCAATATGGCCCAGTACCCTTTCACTATGACACCATTTACGATAACATCGACGGCATCCGCAAGGACATTGTGATCGTCCATGACATGGAGAGCACCTGCTTAAACTGCAGTGCGTTTGACGCCAAGGCCTTCAATGAGCAGGAGCTTAAAACACTTGAAATCGTATTATCTAAGATAAAGCCGTTGACTACCCAAGAGGTAATAGACCGAAGCCACGAAGAAGACGCCTGGAGAAACCATTTCGAAGGCTTCCAGCTCATTCCCTATTCAGAGGCTTTCTCGCTTAAGTTCGTATAAGATCATTTTTCTACTATCCTATATCTCTTTTCCCTATTTTTGCCCCCGAAATGTTTGTAGGTGAATTGATATCGTTGGGCGTCGCCCTGTCGTGGACCGCCACCGCTCTGTTTGCGGAGGTGGGCTCCAAACGCATGGGCTCGCTGCCGTTCAACACCATCCGCATGACGATGTCGCTCGTGTTCCTGTGCGTCACGCTGTGGCTGGTAATGGGCGTGCCCTACCCGCGCTATGCCGACGCCGGCACCTGGACGTGGCTGCTGCTCTCGGGACTGGTGGGCTACGTCATCGGCGACTACTGCCTGATGCAGGGTTACATCCACATCGGATCGCGTTTCGGACAGCTCTTCATGACGCTCTCGGCTCCTACCGCGGCCCTCACGGGACGGCTGCTCCTCGGCGAACAGATGCGCCCCATCGCCATCGTCGGCATGGTGGTCACCCTGAGCGGCATCGCCCTGTCGATCCTCTCGAAGAGCGACGACACCCACCAGCACGGCATCCACTTCAAGCTGCCTAAGAAAGGCATCTTCTTCGCCGCCATGGCGGGCATCTGTCAGGGATTCGGCCTGGTGCTCAGCAAGGTGGGTCTGACGCATTATGACGCCGCCCTCGATGCCGCCGGCATCTCGGGCGACGCGGTCTTCGCCAACGCCGTGCTGCCACTGCCCGTGAGCGTCAGCATGTCGTTCGCCGCCACCACCATACGGGCCTATATCGGGCTGGTGGGCTTCTTCCTGGCCTTGATGCTGTTCAACAAAGACGGCCTCGACCAGCTGCGTCACACCCTCAGCGACCGCAAGGCGATGTTATGCGTGCTGGCCTCCACCATCTTCGGGCCCTTCATCGGAGTCAGCGCCTCCCTTCTAGCTACCCAATTCACCTCGGCAGGCATCGCCCAGACGCTCTTCGCCCTCACCCCCATTCTCATCATCGCCCCGGCTGCCCTCCTCTTCCATCAGAAAGTGACACTGCGTGAGGTGGTGGGCGCCGTCATCAGCGTCGCCGGCGTGTGCCTGTTCTTCATCTCCTGATGCGTTATTGCCGCCGCTCCGCATGGTAATCCCGGTAACGGTCGCAGTGTCCGACAACCTGCCGGGCCGCCAGGGTCTCGGGATAGCGTTCGGCGACGGTCTTGTAGTTGCAGAAAAGCAGCTGGGCCTGGGCTTGGTATTCGTCGTCGGTGAAGGCATTGAAGGCCTGATTAATGAGTTGGTCGGCACACGTCTGGGCTTGCCGGGTCTGCTCCGAGTACTCCCAATCCGACAGGTAACCGCCAGACACCCAACCTTGAACGTATTGCGTCAAGGCCCAGCAATAGTCGAATGCGTTACGCAGCCCGATGCCGAAGTCAATCATCAGCATGGCCTTCTGGTTGGGATCGGCAGTAGCGGCAATGTCCTGCTCCAAACGGTTCATCCGCCTGGCAAAGAACAACTTGGCATCGCCCCCATGGTTCCATCGGGCATGTTCCACACGGAATGGGTCGCGGTTCAGATAGCCGTCCTTAAAGACGTTGGTACGCAGGAAGTAGTCAGGCGCGACTTTCAAGAGATAGCGCTCCGCATCGGCGTAACGCATCTCCCGCAGGCAGTGGGTGCCGATCATCTCGTTGAGATAGTCGGGATCGACATACGAATGGGCGTTGAGAAAGCGTTGGAACGACGTATGCGGACGCAACGCCACCGCAGTGTAGGCGATCAGATCATCAGCCGTCATCGTGTCGGCCATAGATGCAAAATGGTTACAATAGTCATACTCGTTGAAAAAACCGCTGTGCCGATACCGGTACAGATTCATTGTCAGGTGCGTTCCATACTTTGCGATGTCATCCGACAAATAGAACGCCACATCCACCCGATTCATCTTGTTCAACAGTGAATAGCTCGCCATATTGGCCAACTGAAGGGCCAACGTGGTGTTGCCCTGCGCGACCAGCTTGGGGCACACCGTCCCTAGCAGGATGCAGCGCATGGCATCGTTCCAGTAATAATGACTGAAGCAATACGTCAGCTGATACAGATGAAAGCCTTTGGCAACCTCATCGTCAAGGCCGTCCTCGATCTTTTGCTGCAACCATTGCAGATGGCCGAAAAGTCTCTGCTCGTAAGCATGATCGTAAGTGTTAATCTGTGCGTCGATATAGATGCGCATCACCCGGATGGCATCGGCGAGGTTTGGGTCTTTGGTCTGTTTCTCGGCCACCTTGAGATAACGGTCGGCTTGATGGTCATCACCCTGAAGATGAGCGATATAGGTGGCGGCATAAGCCCACAGCGCCTTGTCGGCGGGAAGGTCGCTGTCCAACACGCGGTCACACAGCCGCCCCAATGCGATGATCTCGTCGCGGTTGTCGGCCCACTGCCAAGTATCCAGGTCGTCCCAGTCACGGCTGGGCTCGATACGCCCCAGGATCTCCCAGAGCTTGCGCCGGAATTCAGGACAGTCGGGGTAGCTCTCGTAAAGCAGCTCCATCTCTTCTACCCTGCTCAACCCAGGATTGAAACGACGGTCACATTCCAACAGCCCTTTGAGGTCGTTGGCTTCCTTGTAATACGCTTTGGCCTGTTCGATGTCGCCCAGATGGACACAGGCTCCCGCCACATACGAGAGGGTCATCTGGCGCAGAAAACCCTCATGGAGGAGTCCCTTCACCTGGTTCCAATAGCGGACGATCTCCTGATACTGCTGGAGCGAGGTCATCGCCCTGACCGCCTGCAAGGCATAACGGTCGCCGAAGCGACTGGTGACCGATTTGTTGCGGGCCAACAGGGCCACGTCGTTGAGCGAGTACTTGACAGGGTCTTTCTTGGAAGGATAATACCAGGGCGACAGGAACTCGCTACGCAGCCACTCGCAGTTCTTGGCCAAGATCAGGAAACACAAGGCTTCCCTTCCCCCGTCACTGGCCAGCCAGTGTGCCATCCTGTTGCCCTTCGCCTCACTGGGATAACGATGCGACTCCAAGGCCTTCAGCGTCTCCAACTTGTATTTATAGACCACCTGATAGATGTCGTCCAAAGGGATGTCGGAGGCAGATTGCTGTTGCCAGAGGAGACAGTTTTCATGGCTGTTGAGGTTGAAGCTGCCATCGGCACCCTCGGGCAGATCGACCAGATGGAACAGATAGTATTCCGAAGGTGCGTAGATAATGGGGCCACAGGCGAAGACATGGCTTGCCGCCAAGAAGAGGCTAATAGTGGCGATAAAGTTGACGGATTTCATCGGAGGTATAGTTTGAGAGGTTGGCGGAATCGAGCGTGAAAAGGATCACGGAGGCATCGTCATCGGGCATGTTCAGACGGACGAAGCTGTCCACCGCATGTAGTTCGTCGAAACCAACGTGTTCATAGCGGAGCACGTCGCCTGCCTTGACCACGGTGTCATTGTCGGGTCGTTGATGGAACAAGCCCATAAAGCCGTTGTCGCGGAACCACACATACCAACTGAAAACGGGATAGCCGATGTCGAGCGGCAGGCCGTAGGGCTGGCCCTTCAGATAGGCTTTCACGTCATCCAGGTCGAGGATGGAGTTCCGGGTGTCGGGATCGGTGATGTTGCCCGTGTTGTAGAGCATCAGCACGCCCCGATCGACGGGCGGACAGGCGCAGGCGAGCTGCCACAAACGAATGGTGCAGCTAAGTTGGATTCCCAAAGGCGCCAGTTGGTCCCTTACCGCTTGGCAAAGAGCAAAATAGCCTTCCTGCGTCTGCTGCGTCCAGTCACAGTCGAGTTGCACCTCACGAAGGGCACCCAGATCATGGAAATCCGCCATGTTGAGGATCCGTTCGACAATCAGACTGGAGTAGTCGCTGAACGAGCTGTTGATCAGTCGCAACGCCTCGATGGTGATATAGACTACAGGAACGATCTCGACACCTTCGGGCACGGTATCCCGAAACGATACAGTGGGACTGGGCACCGCCTCATATTCTATGTGGTAGTTCGAGGAACTGCCCGGATCGGCAGGCACCACATCGAAAAAGCGCAGGTAGAGCCGTTTCACCTGATGTTCCGTTAAAAAATTCCGTTCAGTGTCGTTCAACTCGAACACGTTCTTCCAATAATAGATGCCGTTGCCCGAGACACGTATGGATTCGGCTGGCACATCCGACGTCTTTTCCACTTGCGGGGTCGGCGAACAGCCGACCCCGGCAAGCATCAGCAACGCAATGAAAAAAGGTTGCAGTCTCATAATCTTAGTATTGTTTATGTTTTGAAAATCAACTATGATTGATTTGAATACGATGCAAATTAAAGGAACCCCGAAAAACCGGCCAAGCGTTTTTCGGGGTTCTGTATGAAATGCTTTGATTAATGTATGAGTTGCTTTTAAGATGATCGTTTTATACTAACCCAGTTTGGCCTCGGCCAAAATACGACGGGCTTTGTGTTTATTTCCCACGCATCACCAGGTAATTGATGTTGCGCCACTTGTTGCTGGTTTTGGGGTTGGAATCGCCGAATTCATGGCGTTGGCCTTCGGCATCGGTGGCCCAGCCATAGGCATTGGCGCCCACCAGATAGATGGCGTTGTCCACCCCTAGATCCACCAGGGCCTGGGCAAAGTCGTGGAACGACTCGGCGGTGAAGGTCTCCACGGTGAAGAGCTCGCCATTGCGGACGCAAAGGGCCCTGCGCACCGACTTGCCTTTCTGTTCGTTTTCGACCAGCTTCCCATTATCAACCAAGGGGAACTGACGGAAGAAATAGCCGCCTGTCTCGGTAGCCTCTTCAAAGAGGGGCGAGTTGTCGGCCACACCCACCGTCACCGTGTCGTTGATGATGGCGCAGTAGCCTTTCTTGGAGAGGCCCCAGGCCTTGGGCTCGCCTTTCAACACGAAGGCTCCCACAACACCCCCGTTGTCGGCCCGGATGTCGGCCGCCTGGGCGGTGAAGATGATACCCGGATCCTTACGGTCGATGGCGCCCAGATGCAGGCTCAGGCTGACCTGATGAGGGAGGTAAAGCCGCATCGGGATGTCGTTGATGACGGTGTCGGCCATCTCCACGAAGGGCTTCCCCGTCTCCTCAGCCTTGGCCAAAGGCAGCTTCACAGCCGGTTGCTCCACCACGGGCTTCGAGGGCTCGAAGACGCCTGGTTCCGGATCGACGACCGGCGGCTGTGGCTTCACAGGCCAAAAATGCCACACGAGCAGTCCTACGACAAGGCCTGCCAATAGCAGCAGCAACCACTTCCAGCCTTGGGGCTTGGGTGGCGTTGACTCGCCGATGACGCGGATCTCGTCGTCACGTATTTCCTTTAATTCCTTCATTCTTTTGCCTCCTTCTCTATCAACTCCTTCAGCTGCTTCAGCGCCTCTTTGGATGCCGACACGGTATGCGTGAACCGCGCCACGTCCGAGAGGATGAGCTTCTGGTTTTGGATGTTGATGTAATAGATGTAGTTGCGATTGATGATGAGGCCCCTGCCGATACGGATGAACAGGTTGCCATCAGTGCCCAGCTGCTCCCGGATCATCGACTCCACCTGGCCCAACTGGAAGGTCAGCATGCGCGTCTCGTTGTCAGCCTGCACAAGGTTGCAATAGTTGCCGTCCGACGAGATGAAGACGATCTTCTCGGGGGCGATGCGCACCATGTCGTTGGCAGTGGATATGATCAGGTATTTCTTCAGCATGACAAGGCAAAAGTAGCAACTCCTGTGAAATGCAAAGATAGGATAATTGGCGAAATGTATGAAATGTCCCTAAAAATGTATGAAATGGTCAAAAAGACTGTCTCCAAGTACAACCGTTCTTCCATTCGGAACAGCCGTAGGCGGTGCGACCCTTGATGATACGGCCCTTGCCACACAAGGGACAGGGCTGGCCGACGAGGGCATCCGGAGCCGCTTGCTTGGAAGCCGTCTTCCTTGAAGCTGTTTTGGCGTTGGAGGCGGCACCGGTCTTGGGCGCCGTCTTCTTCGGCTTGGGTTCGTCCACCGTCACCGCCACACGTCGGTTGCTGTTGTCGAGCATCACCTGGGTGACGATCTGGGAGACCATCTGCTTCAGCTCTTCGAGGAACTGTCGGGCCTCGTACTTATGTTGCTCAATCTCACGGAGTTTCTTCTCCCAGATGCCGGTGAGTTCGGCGCTTTTCAACAAGTCTTCGTGGATGAGGCCGATGAGCTCGATGCCCGTAGGTGTAGGCTCCAGGCTCTTACGTACCTTACGGATATAGTTGCGCTTGAACAGGGTCTCGATGATGGCCGCCCGGGTGGAAGGCCTTCCGATGCCATTCTCCTTCATCACCTCGCGCAACGACTCGTCATCGACCAGCTTGCCGGCCGTCTCCATGGCACGCAGTAAGGTCGCCTCGGTATAAGGCTTGGGCGGCTGGGTCCACTTCTCCGCCAGCTGCGGCTGATGGGGACCGTGTTCGCCTTTGGTGAAAAGGGGCAAGGTTTTTTCTTCATCCCCTCTTTCTTCCCCCGGGGTTTCGTTCCTCAGCCCCGGGTTACCGACAGCCAACCCCGAATGGGGTTGTCCCATCCCCTCTTCCGCTTTTTGAGGTTTGATAACTTCCCTCCACCCCGGCGCCAAAATCTGCTTGCCCGAAGCCTTGAACTCCACCTCCTCCACCTGGCCCAGGACGGTCGTCGTAGAGAACTGACAATCAGGATAGAACACCGCAATGAAATGGCGACACACCTCGTCATAGACTTTCTCTTCGGCAAACGACAAACCCTGCGGCACCACCCCCGTCGGGATGATGGCATGGTGGTCGGTGACCTTGCTGTTGTCGAACACCTTCTTGCTCTTGGGCAGTTTCTTCCCGGCCAAAGGCGCGGTCAAGGAGGCGTAGGGCGTGAGCTTAGCCAGGATACCCGGACATTTGGGATAAATGTCGTCGCTCAGGTAGGTGGTGTCCACACGGGGATAGGTGGTGTATTTCTTCTCGTAAAGACTCTGGATGGTCTGCAGGGTCTGGTCGGCAGAGAAGCCGTATTTCTTGTTGCACTCCACCTGCAGCGAAGTCAGGTCATAGAGCCTCGGCGGTGCCTCGGTGCCTTTCTTGGTGCTGATATCGGTAACTGTAAACTCCTTTCCTTGAACACTTTGCAGGTCTTTCTGCCCTTCATCCACCGAGCCGTACTTGCCCTTGGTGGCGTTGAAGACGGTGTCGCGATACACGGTCGAGAGCACCCAATAGGCCTCGGGCTGGAAGTTCGCGATCTCGTGATAGCGGTTGACGATCAACGCCAAGGTCGGGGTCTGCACCCTTCCTATCGAGAGGACCTGTCGGTTCTGCCCATACTTCAACGTATAGAGCCGGGTGGCGTTCATGCCCAACAGCCAGTCGCCGATGGCACGCGACAGCCCCGCCTCGTACAACGACTGGTATTCCGACTGGTCTTTCAGGGTCTTGAAGCCCTCACGGATGGACTCCTCGGTCAACGAAGAGATCCACAAGCGCTGCACCGGACAGGTCACCTTGGCCTTCTGCATCACCCAACGCTGGATGAGCTCGCCCTCCTGGCCGGCATCACCGCAGTTAATGATACGGTCCGCTTTTTGGAACAGCGACTCGATGACCTTGAACTGCTTCTCCACCCCCTTGTCGGCGATGAGCTTGATGCCAAAGCGCGGCGGGATCATCGGTAGCCGCGTCAAGGCCCAGGCCTTCCACTGGTCGGTATAGTCGTGGGGCTCCTTCAAGGTGCAGAGATGGCCGAAGGTCCAGGTCACCTGATAGCCGTTGCCCTCCATATAGCCATCACGGGAAGTGTTGGCACCCAACACTTTGGCGATGTCTTTGGCGACACTCGGTTTCTCTGCAATACAAACGATCATGGCATCGTCTCGGGATTGTAACGCATGAGCACCTCAGCGCGTTCCTTCTGCGCCACAAACCACACCAAATCGGCAGGTTGGAACGCAATCTTCGCCGAGGGATTCAGGATAAACTGGCCATCCCGCTCAATGGCGATGATCATGGCATCGAAGTTCTCGGCCAACCCGGAATCCATCAACGTCACCCCGACGTAGGGACTGTTGGGACGGACCTCCACCTTATACAGATCGACATCGCTCTCCTCGTGTTCTTGGATCAGGGTGTCGTCGAAGGCCTCTACCCTGCCCAGCAACAGCCTCAGATGGTCCTCATGGCCCACAAAGGTGATCTTGTCGTAAGGGAACAGCTGGAAATCGGACTTGGGCAACTCGAACAGCTGCTTGCCACGTTCCACACTGACCACACTCACGTTGTAGTTGTCGCGGAAATCGGTTTCCTTGATGAGCTGGCCCGAATACACGCTGTCAGGACTGAGGGTCATCTTCTGCAGATGGCAGTTCTCCTGCAGGATCTCCGGGATGGCAAACACCTGCGACTGCTGCCGCTTGTTGAGATTCTCGGTAAACCGTTCCTCGATATGCTTATGGAACTTCATGGCTGGACTCAGCACACGGAGCAAGACGGTGTAAATCAACGCCATACCGATATTGAACATCCGATACCATGGAGCCCCGATCCCCAGCCGCATCCAGAAGGACGCATTGAAGAAGTGACGCAGCACCGAGGTAGCAACGACCCACACGACGATGAAACGGATGATGAAGATCGAGAGGATGATGGTCTGGTTGAAACGGCTGTTCTCCATCAGCTTTTTCGTGGTGCCGACCAGGGTATGGCGGAAACCGATGGCCCAGAGGAATGGCGAGGCCAGGATCAAGGTGATGGCTACGCTGATGGCATTGCCCCACAGCCCCGGAACGTAATCCATGATGACCGAGCCGCCCCAGAAACAGAGAAACAGCACCGCGATGACGATGGCCACATAAATAATGATATGCTTGAACTGCCGGCCGACGAAACTGGCCATGCTCACCTTTTGGCCGCTTTTCACCTTGATGCCGCTTTCCTGGTTCTCCAGATGGCTCAACCAGTGCTTGGGGACATGCCTGTTCACCCAATTATAGGTAGGCAGCGCGGCCTTGATGGCGTAGGGCGTGAGGAAGGTGGTGATGATGGACACCGAGACGATGATCGGGTAAAGGAACTCGTCGATGACGCCGTAGCTGAGACCCAAGCTGGCGATGATGAACGAGAACTCACCGATCTGGCTGAAGCAGAAACCGCCCTGGATGGACTGTTTGAGGCCCAACCCGGCGATCAGGCGACCGGCGACGTTGCTCATCGGCTTGAAGAACAGCAGCACCAGGGTGATGACCAGGATCTGCCACCAGTAATCCACCAGGATCTTGGGGTCGACCAACATACCGACCGACACGAAGAACACCGCACCGAAGAGGTTCTTGATGGGCGTGGTGAGCTTGTGGATCATCTCCGCCTCCAGCGTCTCGGCCAAGATGGAGCCCATGATGAAGGCACCCAAAGCCGAGGAGAATCCCGCCAGGTTGGCCAGCACGACCATCATGAAGCAGAGTCCCACGGCAAACACCGTCAGGGTCTCTTCCGACATGAACTTGCGCGCCCAACGCAACACCGTGGGTACCAGGAAGATACCTCCGATAAACCATACCAGCAGGAAGAAGCCCAGCTTCAGCATGCTATACAGCAGCTGCATGCCGTCGAACGACTTGCTCACCGCCAGTGTGGAAAGGATGACCATGAGCAGCACGGCCTCCAGGTCTTCCACCACCAGCTCGCCGATGACGTTGCCACTGAACTTCTCCCGATGCAGCCTCATGTCGTCGAAGGCTTTGGCGATGATGGTCGTCGAGGAGATCGAGAGCATGGCCCCGAGGAAGATGCAGTCCATCTGCGACCATCCCAGGATCTTGCCCAGCACGAAGCCAACCACACACATGGTCACCAGCTCGGTGAGAGCGGTGATGCCGACGGTCCCTCCCACTTTCTTCAGTTTCTTGAAGCTGAATTCCAAGCCGATGCCGAACAGCATGAACACCATACCGATCTCACTCCAGGTCTCCACACTGGTGTGGTCGTTGATGACGGGGAACCATTCAAAGTTAGGTCCGATCAAGAAACCGGCGATGATGTAGCCCAGCACGACGGGCTGTTTCAACCACTTGAAAATCACCGTGGTGATACCTGCAGTAACCAAAATCAGGGCAAGGTCGGAAAATAAGGCGGGTAGGGATTCCATATCTATTGAATAAAGGGAGACAAAAACTAAAAGTTGGCATTGCAAAAATACAAAAAAAGAGCGCTTTGCCAAAAGCAAAGCGCTCTTTTTTAGAAGTCAGAAGTTTCGCAATGCTGACTTCTGTCTTCTTACAGCAGGTGACACGTGACGGTCAGACCAGCCATCACGATGGAGACCATGCTCATGAGCTTGATGAGGATGTTCAGCGAAGGACCGGACGTATCCTTGAACGGGTCGCCGACGGTGTCGCCCACCACGGTGGCCTTGTGGTTGTCAGAGCCCTTGCCGCCGAAGTTGCCTTCCTCGACATATTTCTTGGCATTGTCCCAGGCACCGCCCGAGTTGGCCATGAACACGGCCAGCACGAAACCGGTAGCGAGGCCGCCGATCAACAGGCCGAGCACACCGGGAACACCGAGGATCAGACCCGTGAGGATCGGGACCAGGATGGCGAGGATGGAAGGAACCAGCATCTCGTGTTGGGCACCCTTGGTGGAGATGGCCACGCAGCGCTCGTAGTCAGGTTCAGCCTTGCCTTCGAGGATACCCTTGATGGTGCTGAACTGACGGCGGACTTCCTCCACCATCTTCTGGGCAGCGCGACCCACGGCATTCATCGTCATGCCGCAGAACACGAAGGCCATCATGGCACCGATGAAGATACCCACCAGGACGACGGGATTCATCAGGTTCACTTGGTAGAACTCCATGAAGTCGATCAACGAGGCTTGGGCGGTGTTGACCACTCTTTCACCGAGATCCAACGTTGCTTCACCGACACGCAGCAAGGCAATCTTGATCTCTTCGACGTAGGAAGCCAGCAGGGCCAAGGCCGTCAGAGCGGCAGAGCCGATGGCGAAGCCCTTACCGGTGGCAGCAGTGGTGTTGCCGAGGGCGTCGAGGGCGTCGGTACGTTTACGGACCTCAGGATCGAGGCCGCTCATCTCAGCATTACCGCCCGCGTTGTCGGCGATGGGACCGTAGGCGTCGGTAGCCAGGGTGATTCCCAGGGTGGAGAGCATACCCACGGCAGCGATACCGATACCGTAGAGGCCTCTCGAGAGGTTGACAGCCGTGAACTCGATATGGAAGCCATTGGCGCAGAGGTAAGCCAGCACGATGGCCACACCCACAGTGATGACCGGGATGGCGGTGGAGAGCATACCCAGACCCAGACCGGAGATGATCACGGTAGCAGGACCCGTCTTGGAGCTCTCAGCCACCTTCTGGGTGGGCTTGTAACTCTGAGAGGTATAGTATTCCGTAGCCTTGCCGATGATGACGCCGGCGAGCAGACCGACCACCACAGACAGCGAGGTCTGCCACCACATGTTGGCGTAGTCACCCGTCTCTTTTCCGAAGAGGAAGTACATGATGCCGAAGGTAGCGGCGGCAATCAGGATGGCAGCGGTGTTGGTGCCGCGGCTCAAGGCGCCGAGCAGCTGTTTCATGCCGGCGTTCTCCTTGGTGCGGACCAGGAAGATACCTATTAATGAAAGCAACACACCAGCGGCGGCGATCAGCATGGGAGCGAACACGGCTTTCAGCTGCATCTCGGCACCAGCGACACTCTGCGTGGCGGCGGTGGCGAAGGCGGAAGCACCCAGGGCCATGGTAGCCAGGATGGAACCGGCATACGACTCATAGAGGTCGGCGCCCATACCGGCCACGTCACCCACGTTGTCACCCACGTTGTCGGCGATGGTGGCAGGGTTGCGCGGGTCGTCCTCAGGGATGTTGTACTCGGTCTTACCGACTAAGTCGGCACCGACGTCGGCAGCCTTGGTGTAGATACCGCCACCCACACGGGCAAACAAGGCCTGCGTGGAGGCACCCATACCGAAGGTCAGCATGGTGGTGGTGATCGTCACGAGGTCGGCTTCGGCACCCACCATCTCAAGGAGCTTGGTGCCTTTCAAGACCAGGAACCACACGGAGACGTCGAGCAGGGCGAGACCCACGACGACGAGACCCATGACGGCGCCCGAGCGGAAGGCGACCTTCAAGCCGCTGTTCAGGGAACGACGGGCGGCATTGGCCGTACGGGCCGAGGCATAGGTAGCGGTCTTCATGCCGAAGAAGCCTGCCAAGCCGGAGAAGAAACCGCCGGTGAGGAAGGCGAACCATACGATGCCGTTCTGCAAGTGGAACAGGCTCATCACGAAGAACACGATCGCCAGGATAATGAAGACGATGATGACCACCTTGTACTGTTGCTTCAGGTAGGCCATGGCGCCCTTACGGACGTGCGCGGCGATCTTTTTCATCAAGTCGGTGCCTTCATCTTCTTTCATCATCGACTTGTAGAAGAAGAAAGCGAATGCCAGCGCCAGAATGGAGGCAGCCAACACCCAATAAACGATTGAAAGACTCATAAACAATTGATTTAGTTATACATTGTTGATTTTAAGAATATCCTTTCAATGAGGCTTAGATGACGTTTAAGCAGACAAATTTAGGAACAAATCAAAAAAATGCAAAAACAATTTTCAAAAAAATGATGGAGGCTGCTTTTTTCTTGCAAAAGTCCAGAAATGTCCCTACTTTTGTCCTTTGAAGGGGAGAAGCGGTTCTCCCTTCCTATATTTTGAAAATGAACAAGATTGCATTAGAGATCAAAGGGCTGTTGTACAGCGAGTCGCAGAGCGGCGCCTACGTGCTGATCCTGGGCGACAAGCACTCGATGCGACGGCTCCCCATCGTCATCGGCAACAGCGAGGCCCAAGCCATCGCCCTGGGCATGGAAGACATGAAGGGATCGCGTCCCCTCACCCACGACCTCTTCAAGAAATTCGCCGAGACCTACGGGGTGGAGCTCATGGAGGTGGTGATCACCCGCTTCCGCGAGGGTGTGTTCTACGCCATGCTCGTCTGCAAGCAAGGCGACGAACTGGCCATGATCGACGCCCGTCCGTCCGACGCCATCGCCCTCGCGGTACGGTTCAACTGCCCCATCGCCGCCTACGAGAACGTCATGGAAGAGGCCGGCATCGAGATGGACGAGGTGAAGGACATGGAGGCGGCCCCCGAGGACGAGGCGGGCCAAGGGCCCGACGAGGACGAGGGGTCCCTGGGCAGCTCCCTCGACGACTTCCTCACCCAATACGAACGCCTCGACAACCTCAGCGTCGACCAACTCCAGAAACTGCTGCAGATGGCCATCGACGAGGAAGACTACGCCAAAGCCGCCGAGCTCCGCGACCTCATCAACTCCAAACCCCCGTTCTAATCCCCTGCACCTCATCTTTCGTGAATCTTTTGTTTTAAATCCTTGAATCTTTATAATTTTGAATCTTTCTTTGAATTTTTAAATCTTTGAATCTTTAAATCTCTCAATATGAAAGGAATCAAGTTTAGACTGATCGTGATGAACTTCCTGATCTTCGCCGTTTGGGGAGCTTATCTCTGTTCACTCGGCATCTATCTAGGCCGCATCGGCATGGGTGCCCACATCGGAAAGTTCTTCGCCATCCAAGGCATCGTGTCGCTGTTCATGCCCACCTTGATCGGCATCATCGCCGACCGCTGGGTGCCTGCGCAAAAGATGCTCGGCATCTGTCATTTCCTGGCCGCCGTGTTCATGGCACTGGCGGGTTACATGGGCATGAAATACGGCAATGAGGTCACCTTCGGGCAGATCTTCCCCTATTATGCCTTGAGCGTGGCCTTCTTCATGCCGACCATCGCACTGGGCAACTCCGTGTCATACAACGCCTTGAACCAAGCCGGCCTGGATACCGTGAAGGCCTTCCCTCCCATCCGGGTCTTCGGCACCATCGGATTCATCCTCTCCATGTGGATCGTCAACTTCACCGGCTTCAAGGACAACTACATGCAGCTGTTCGTCTCGGCCGCCTGGGGCTTGATCCTGGCCGTGTACGCCTTCACGCTGCCCAACTGCCCGGTCAACAAGACCGCCAAGGGCGCCTCGTTTGTCGACACCTTCGGCCTGCGCGCCTTCTCCCTGTTCAAGGACGGCAAGATGTGCGTGTTCTTCATCTTCTCGTTCCTGCTGGGCATGTGCCTGCAGGTGACCAACGGCTTCGCCACGCCTTACCTCGACGCTTTCGGCGCCGACCCGCAATATGCCAACGCCTTCGCGGTGAAGAACAACGTGTTCCTCTCCTCGATCTCGCAGGTCTCTGAGACCTTGTGCATCCTGCTGATCCCCTTCTTCCTGAAGAAGTTCGGCATCAAGAAGGTGATGCTCATCGCCTTTGTGGCCTGGGCGCTCCGCTTCTTCTTCCTCGGTGCGGGCAACCCCACCGGCTTCGGCCTCGTGCTGTTGATCCTCTCCATGATCGTCTACGGCGTGGCTTTCGACTTCTTCAACATCAGCGGCTCCCTGTTCGTCGACCAGAACACCGACGAGAAGATCCGCAGCAGCGCCCAGGGCGTGTTCATGATGATGACCAACGGCCTCGGCGCCACCATCGGCTCGTTCTGCGCCCAGGCGGTGGTGAACCGCTTCGTGTTCAACCCCTCCGCTGCCGACCCGAGCTTCAACGTGATGAACGGCTGGACGACAGCCTGGTACGTATTCGCCGCCTTCGCCCTGGTGGTGGGCATCCTGTTTGCGATCCTGTTCAAATACAAACACACCCCCGAAAAAGCCTAACCGCCCACGGGACAACCCCCGACGCTCATGAAGCAATACCTCGACCTGCTCCAGTACATCCTCGACCACGGCGTGCAGAAAGGCGACCGCACGGGCACGGGCACCATCAGCGTGTTCGGCTACCAGATGCGTTTCGACCTCCAGGAGGGCTTCCCTCTGGTCACCACCAAGAAGGTGCACCTGAAGTCCATCATCTACGAGTTGCTGTGGATGCTCCGCGGCGACACCAACGTCCGGTACCTGCACGACCATAAGGTCAGCATCTGGGACGAATGGGCCGACCCGAAGGGTGACCTCGGTCCGGTCTATGGCGCCCAATGGCGCAATTGGAACGGCGAGGGCATCGACCAGATCGCCGAAGTGGTGCGCAGCATCAAGGAAAACCCCAACAGCCGCCGCCACATCGTGACCGCGTGGAATCCTTCCGTGCTCCCCGACGAGCACGAGAAGGATTTTGCCGCCAACGTAGCGGGCGGCAAGGCGGCGCTTCCTCCCTGCCATGCCTTCTTCCAGTTCTATGTAGCCGAAGGCCGGCTTTCGTGCCAGCTCTACCAGCGTAGCGCAGACGTGTTCCTGGGCGTGCCCTTCAACATCGCCTCCTACGCCCTGCTGACCATGATGATGGCCCAAGTATGCGGGCTGAAGCCGGGCACGTTTGTCCACACCTTTGGCGACGTGCACATCTACAACAACCACATCGAACAGGTGAAGACCCAACTGTCGAGGACGCCACGTCCGCTGCCCACCATGCTGCTCAACCCTGAAGTAAAGGACCTTTTCGATTTTGATTATGAGGACTTCACCTTGGTCAATTACGATCCGTGGCCGGCAATCAAAGGCGAGGTGTCTGTCTAGCTCCCCACCTCGCTTCGCTCGGCGGTTCTTTTTCTTGGAAAAATCATGGCTACCGAGCTAACATCCCTATGGGATTCAACTTTAATAAGCCAACGAAACAACTGATTAACTGAACAACAGAACAACTACCAACTGATATGACACTATCGATTATCGTGGCGATGGCAAAAAACAGGGCTATCGGCATCAACAACCAGCTTATCTGGCATAACAGCAACGACCTGAAACACTTCAAGCAAGTGACCCAAGGACACTGTGTCGTCATGGGACACAACACCTGGCTCTCCCTCCCGGGACAGCGGGCGTTGCCCAACCGCCGCAACATCATCATCTCCGACCGGCTGGACGAGGCTCCCGAGGGCTTCGAGCTCGCCACCTCCATCCCCGAGGCGCTCGACCTGGTGCGCGACGAGGAGGAGGTCTTCATCATGGGCGGCGGCAGCATCTACGAACAGTTCCTGCCCAAGGCCGACAAACTCTACCTCACCCGCATCGACAAGGCCTTCGAGGCCGACACCTACTTCCCCTTCATCAACTTCGAGAACTACGACCTGATTGAGCTGGAGGTCATCGACGACGATCCCCAGGTGGATTATTCGTATCGGTTCGAGGTTTGGGAGAAGAAATAAACCATACCGACCAGGAAGATGGGCTATCGACCATGAGGCCCGTCAGGGGCTTCCCTTTGGCTGCACCCCGTAGGGGTGCCCTGTCGGTAACCACGGGCAACGACCCAAGAAAAACGGGATTGAAAACCCCTGGAAAAACGGGGGTGAAAAAACCGGAAAAGCTAGGGTGAAACCCCTTGGAAAGTCATCGGGGTGAAACCCCAAGAAAAAAGTTGCGGCGCCTGGATACCCAGGCGCCGCAACTTTTTTTCAGGCAATCGGATTCTTATCGAATCACCGACACCTTCTTGATGGACTCACCGTTGGCGGTGATCACCTTCACCATGTAGAAGCCAGGCTCCACATTGTTCAGGTTGACGATGGCGCTGTTGCCTTCCAAGGCACTGCTGAGCATCAGCTGGCCAAGGGCATTGAAGACCATCACCTGTTGCAAGGCCTCACCTTCCACCGTGAAGCTACCGTTGTTCGGGTTCGGGAAGACGCTGATTTGCTGACCGTTGGCCTCATCGACACCCGTAGGCGACCAGTACACATCGAGCTGGAAGCGGTTGTGGTCACCCAGCAGATAAGCCGGAGCAGAGACACAGTCGCTGTCCTCGTAGTAGCCGCAGACACGATAGGAATAGTTGCCTTCCTGGTTCAGGGAGTTATCGGTATAGCTGGTAGCCGTGGGCGACACACTCTTGATGCGTCTGAAGGCCTCATCCCCTTTCTTACGATAGATTTCGATGGTCGAAAGGCCTTCGGTATTGTCGGGAGCATGCCATTTCAGCTTGATCTTGTGCTGGGCACCCGTGGTCTCATAGTCGAGGTCATACGGAGCGTCGCAACCGACACCCGCATTGGCGCAGGACTCGTTGGAAGAATTCTCGTTCTCACCGCCATAGCTCAGGAAGACCACATAATAGCAGTGGCCACCCACCGGGGCGTTGTGATCAACGAAGGAAGTGCCTTCGAGCACGGTGCGGAAGAGCAGGCCGTCGCGATACACGTTGTAACCGTAGCCACCATCGCTGACGCCATCCCACGACACGTTGATGTCGTAAGGACTCGTCTCATCCTGAAGGGCCACCAGATTGGAAGGCGTACCCGTACCGATTTCGTTGCCGCAACCATTGTTGACCTCATAGAAGGTACCCTCGGCAAAATCGGCAGAAGCACCGGTGTAGTTGAACACCGTCTGGTTTTGGGAGTTCTTGATGATGATGGTCATGGACGGGATCTCATCCGACGGGGCATTCCATACGAAGTGCACCTTGCCCACCGGAACCGCAACGGAAACCGAAGACGGGCTGGAAGTGGTCGTGGTCATGGTACGGATCAAGGAACCGGCCGAGTTATAGAGCGCGATGTTGCCACCACGCCAGCCTTGCGGCAGGTTGGACGACATCATGACGGTCCAGTTGCAGGTGGGACCGAAGCTCGTGATCTCGGAATAGGTGGTCTTGCCATGGCTGCCGGAATAGACGGCATAGATGGAATACTGGAACTGGTCGAATCTCGGGACCTCGTTATCGACGTAGGTCATGGTGCTGCCCGGGGTGGCGTTGTCCAAGGTGGCGATCACCTCTTCACCGCGCTTGATGATGATCTGGTCGATGGCGGGAAGGGTAGCATTCGTCATGGTATGCGAAGGATTGGTCCAACTCAGTGTGGCGCTCAGTTCATTGTCGGCGGCAGGGGTAACCGTGAATGCGGTGGGAGCCTGAGGCGTGGAGGCGTACACAGCGGAGGGAACAAAATTGAAGATGGCACCGTCACCGACGTGGTAGTCCTGGGTCTCGAACGTGAAATAGTCGTCGCCAGTACCGCCCCAACCCCAGTTGAAGTGATAGAAATCATCGTCTCTATAGCCATCGAGCACGAAAGCATGTCCGTAAGGAGCATCTTCCTCCGTGCCGGAGTACAGCAGCGGCCAACCCATATCCAGCGATTCCTTCACCTTCTGGGCCCACACCGTGGGAGAGAAGTTGGCTCTTCTTTGATAGACTGCGGCGTTGGTATAGTCGAAATAGACGGAAATACGCTGCGAAGCCAGTTGGCTGTTCGAGCCGGATCCGTCATAGTCCCAGTCCATGTCGACGGCAACCGCGCAGTGATACATCAGCGTGGCCACAGCGTCGATCTGCACTTGCGGCGAACCCGACGAAAGCGTGACAGGCATGTTGTCCCAATCGTAGGTGGTGGCGCCAAAGTTGGCGGAGCAGGTTTGGGCCGGTACGTTGACCGGGTGCTGTGAGGTATAGGGGTGTGCTTGAGAGGTGTAGGTGTGCGAACCCGTTCCATGCAGCGGGTGGTTCCAGCGCTTCATCACTTGGGACATGGCGGTGGCAACACAACCGGCATAGAAGTGCCCACCAGGGCAACCGGCAAATGCGGGGCAGTAGTAGTTGTAGGGATAGCTTTGGTTCCACTTGGTGGAGCAGAGCGGAGCGACTGCACGGCCACCGTTCTTCGACATCAGGCGGCCTTCGTTGGCCAGCATCTCCCATTCAGCAGCCACATCCACCGAAGGGGTACCCGTATGGCTTCTGCGAGCACGTTCGATGGTACGGAGATAGTAGGCACGTCCGGGAACGTTGAGGTCGAAAGGCTCCGTCATCGAGAAACCGATGATCGGGCGGTAGTAGTCGTCAGCGGAAACGACGACAAAACCTTCCTTGCCGATGTTGAAGACATAGAACGCGGTGTTCCCACGCTCCGTGACAGGAGCATAGACCAACTCGAGGCTTCCGCCTTTGGTCTCCATAGTGGATTGGGCAAATTGCTGTCCAACCATCTTGGCCCGATTGACGTCGACGGGACCGGCATGCAGCATGCCAATACCCAAGACCAGGGCCAGAACGCTAAGTAAGTACTTCTTCATGTATGTAAGATTTAGATTTGTTTTAATTGGTTTTAACAATGAAAAAACGGACAAATGTAAGGAATTAATCCCAATCCCGCCACAAATCGGGGCGTTTTTATGCATTTTTAAGTTTTTTGTTCCTTTTTCTTGGCCGCCGGGAACAGGATGTTGTTCAGGATCAGCCGATATCCCGGAGAGTTGGGATACAGGTCCAACTCGGTCGGGGGGTCGCCCACCAGATGGCGGTAATCCTCAGGATCGTGCCCGCCCAGGAAGGTCCAGAAACCATTGCCGAAGTTGCCGTGGATGTAACGGTCCTCATCGTAGGCGGCGTTGTCGCCCAACACCACGACACTGGGCTTGACGTAGGCTTTCCTAAAGGCGGTGGTCTGTCCCATGAATCCCTTGATCAGCTTCTCGTGACACTGGGTCAGCATGGTCGGCACGGGATCCCATTTGGCGGAGAAGTCGAACAGCAGGAAAAAGTCGTTGTTCTCGTGAACGGTCCGGGCACGGTCGAGCGAGATGTCGATGTTGGACACCTCATACTCCTGCGGATTGGTGGAGACCGTGAAATCGGTGAAAGCGAAGCAGTTGTCGTAATTCAGACGTTTCGGGTCGCCCGGTCGGATCGGGTCGCCGTCGAACATGTAGTCGCAGATGTCGAGTCCTTCGGCGGCCAAGGCGATGTCGTAGCTGTCGGGGGCCGAACACATGGCGAACATGTACCCTCCACCGGCCACGAACTCGCGGATCTTCTTGGCCACCGCCAACTTCAGCTGCGACACCTTGGAGAACCCCCAACGGGCCGCCGTCGCCTCCTGTAGCTTCACGTCCTCCTGATACCAGGGATAGTTGTGGTAACGTGCCCAGAACTTGCCATACTGGCCGGTGAAGTCCTCATGATGGAGATGCAGCCAGTCGTAAGTGGGCAACACCCCCTGCAGGACCTCGTCGTCATAGACCACGTCGTAGGGGATCTCCGCGTAGGTGAGCACCAGCGTCACCGCGTCGTCCCAGGGCAGGGAGTTCTTGGGGGCATACACCGCCACTCGCGGAACCTTCTGCAGCTTCATCTCATCCATGTTGACCCCCGGATCGGCAATCTGTGCCAGGATCGCCTCCGCCTGAGCGTCGGCGATGACCTGATACGACACGTTGCGCATCTTGCATTCCTTCTCGAACAGCTCATGGTAGGGAATCAGGTAACTGCCGCCCTTGTAGTTGAGCAGCCAGCTGATCTCCACCTCCCGCTGCAGCACGAAATAGGCCACACCGTAGGCCTTGAGGTGGTTCGACTGGGTGTGGTCCATCGGAATCAACAGGTAGGCGCCTCGCAACGGGAGCGTCGCAAGCGCCAACAAAACGAACATCAGGAAGGCAAATCGCTTCATGGACAATTCCTACTAGGTTGAAATGGAATGCAAAGATAACATTTTTCCTCCAAATGGGGAATAAAAATGATGAATTGCCAATATTTCAATAGTTCTGTATTAATTGAATCTATTTTCATATCTTTGCAGGCAAACAGCATCCACCATGGCCACCTACAAACGAAAAAAGATCAACAAGGGACTGATCGTCCTCAACCGGGGCGAACGCGCCGCCGTCATCAGCCTGTTGTCGCTCATCGCCCTCTTCTTGGGTTTCAGCCTCTTCCGTCCCGTCCTCCCCTTCGGCAAAAAAGGCCCCATGGCCTTTCACAACCTCGACTCGATGTTGGCGGCCCACGCCCTGCCCGACCCGGAGACACCGAAACAGGACGGAACGAACGGGATCGGAAAGACAACCTATGCCGACGACAAGGGCCTTGGCCAGAACCATGATAAAAACCGCAGCAAAAACAGTAGCAAAGACGACGACGCCACAACAACATATCGTATTCATGAAGGAAACGTCACCAACCCGAAAACCAGCAACGGGAATACAAGCACCGGCCACACGAAGGCCCAGCCAAAGGCGCTTCCGCTCAATACCGCCGACTCGACCGAATTGGTCGCCTTGCCTCAGATCGGCGAAGTCATGGCCAGCCGGATCCACCGCTACCGCGATCGCCTGGGAGGCTATGTGTCGTTGGACCAGCTGTTTGAGGTCAAAGGCATGGACACCGTCCGTTTCGAGACCATCCGGCCCTATCTCGTGCTAGAAACCGACGACATCCGGCATCTCGATGTCAACAACGACGAATTCAAGACCCTGCTGCGACACCCCTATCTCGAATACGACCAGGTGAAGGCCATCGTCAACTACCGCGAACGCAAAGGCCTTATCCGCGACTGGAAACAACTGTGCGAACTCATCGGGGACGTTAATCCGCTCCTACAACACTATGTTACCTATTAATAAAAGGGTAATCGGATGGTATTTGTCCCAGGGGTTTCCCGATGGTCAACCCCGTGGCTACCGACAGGACACCCCTACGGGGTGTGGACAAACCCCGTTAGGGGTTCGACGTTGGTAGCCAGGGGCACGGCCCCTGGATTACGGAAAAACGTATTTGTTATTCCCCTTTCCACCCATCCCACGGTACCGACAGGGCACACCTACGGGGTGTTGACGAACCCCGTAGGGGTTCGATGTTGGTAGCCAGGGGCACGGCCCCTGGAATACGGAAAAACGTATTTGTTATTCCCCTTTCCACCCATCCCACGGCACCGACAGGACACCCCTACGGGGTGTGGGACATCCGTTCAAATCCAGGGGACCCGGTTAAAGCAGACCCGTGATGAAAATGACGGCGATGGCCAGCGGCGCCACGAACTTAATGATGAAATAGATCACCCCCTTGATGGAGAGCTTGAGCTTCCCTCCGTTGGTGATCTCCTCGAAGAAAGCGGTCTTACCCAGGATCCAACCCACAAAGAGGACGATCATCAGCGCACCCAACGGCAACAGGATGTTGGACGAGAGGAAATCGAGACAATCGAAAAACGACTTGCCGCCGATGGCGATGCCACTGCCGTCTTTCAAGCTCAACGAAGCGAACACGCCCACGGCCAAGCAGGCCACCGAAGCCAACACCGTGGACCAACGCCGGGTCAGATGCACCTCTTCGACCAGATAAGCCACAATCACCTCCAACAACGAGATGGTGGAGGTCAAGGCAGCGACCGCCAACAGGACAAAGAAGATGACACAGAAATAATAGCCTCCAGCCATCTGGTTGAAGATCATCGGCAACGTATTGAAGACCAGGCCCATGCCAGCCGTCGGCTGGATGCCGAACGAGAAAGCAGCGGGGAAGATCACCACACCGGCCAGCACCGCAACCAAGGTGTCGGACAAGGTCACTGACAGGGCGGTGGTGGTCATGTTGTCTTCTTTCTTGATATAGGAACCGTATGTGATGAGCACACCCATGCCCATGCTCAGCGAGAAGAAGGCCTGCCCCAACGCGCTGATCAGCACCGAGCCCGTGATCTTGGAGAAATCCGGCTTGAAGAGGAACGTCAAGCCGTCTGTGCCTCCGGGAAGGGTGACGGAACGCACGGCGAGCACCAGCAGGATCAATACCAGCAAGGGCATCAGCACCTTGGAGTATTTCTCGATGCCGTTGGCGACGCCCTTGAACACCACAAAACCGGTCAGGAAGATGAAGATGCCTTGCCAGAGGATGTTCTTCCATCCGATGTTGTGAAAGGCAACAAACTCCTGTTCCATGGTCTCGATGTCCTTGCCTTGGAACTGGTTGCCGATGGCTTTTACCGTGTATTCCAAGGTCCATCCGGCCACCGTGGAATAGAACGCCATGATCACCAAAGCGCAAGCCACACCCATGTAGCCCAGCAACGGCCAAGCCGACTTGGGCCGGAGCGCCTTGAACGCCCCGATGGGGTTCTTCTGCGTACGACGGCCGATGACAAACTCGCTGAGCATCACCGGCACCCCCAGACAAAGCACGATGAGCAGATAGACGAGCAGGAAAGCCCCGCCGCCGTTGTTACCCAACTCGCAAGGGAAGCGATAGATGTTGCCCAAGCCCACCGCCGAACCGGCGGCGGCGGCGATAATCCCCAGCTTGGATCCAAACCCGTCTCGACTCATGGCGCCCCTTAATCGATGATCAACTGTGTTTTGCACCAAAAGCCAAGTCGCCGGCGTCACCCAAACCCGGCACCACGTAGGCCCTGGCGGTCAGCTCATCATCGACCGAGCCCACCCAGATGGTGACAGGGCGTCTCGACATGGTGCGACAGACATGTTCCAAGCCGTCGGAAGAGGCCACCGCCACTGCAATGTGAATGTGTTTCGGCTCCGTAAAGTCGCCCAACAAGCCTTCGATGGTCTTCACCAGCGACTCGCCAGTGGCCAAAAGCGGATCGCAGATAACCAGCACACGACCATCCAGGTCAGGCGAGGAGAAATACTCCACCCGGATCTCGGAGTCGTCGTCCTTGTCATACTTGCGATAGGCGGCAATGAAGGCGTTGTCGGCCCGGTCGAACATGTTGAGCATGCCCTGATGGAACGGCAGTCCGGCACGAAGAATGGTGGCGAGCACAGGCTGTTCCTGCAACACACGCACCTCCTTGACGCCCAGGGGAGTCACCACCTCCTTGGTCTCATAGTCGAGGGTCTTACTGATTTCGTAAGCCATAATCTCACCGACCCGTTCCAAATTGCGACGGAAACGCATCCGGTCCTGTTGGATTTCAACATCGCGGATCTCGGCGATCACCTGATTGAACAGGCTATCGCACACTTCAAGGTTTCTAACTTCAATCATTGCATCAGAGTTTGAGACAAAGATACAACAATTCGGTATTATCAAAAAGATTTTTTAATTATTTTTTGAACCACCACCAAGGCAGCCGGGAATACGAGGGGTAAGTGATTGAAACACTGCCAAAACCGGAATAGAACCGTCCCAAGGCTTCGTCGTCGGAACCCTCAAAGTCGAGGGTGAAGGGGGTGGCAGCATATTCCCGGATCACTTGGTCGATCAGGAAGGTCATGGCATGGGATTCCCGCCCCAAAGAATTGTTTCCCGAGAACAAAAAGGTGATTCTCTGATGGCTAACGAGAAACAATGCTCCACATACAACATCCTCATTATCCATTGTTTGTACACCATAAACAAAAGCTTTACTTGAACTAACGGCACATTGCGAGAGGGCCAGCAGGCGACGGTACTCCGCATCCCCCCAATGCCGGATCGAAGCGCCCCGGTTTTCACGGAAAAGAGCAATGACCCGTTCCATGGGAACTGCCTTCACCAAACGCAAACCATATTTCAATGACTTCTTTAGGTTACGTCTTGTATTTTCGTGATAATCAGAAAACAACTTACTATAATCTAAACGCAGGTCCAAGAGGTGGTTACAGTGGTGTTCCACGCCTCTAAAACGATCTGGAACCTCATTGCCCTCGTTGAGACGGATTTGTATCAAACGAAACTTTTTCGGAATGGCTTCAAGAAACGAACCAACCTTCCCAGGGGACAGTTCCTCCCTGGAAAACACGCCCAGCTGCTGGACAAAGAAAGGCTGGAAGAGGTAGTGGATTCCATATTTCATATTACCTGTTAACGGCATCACTGACAGGTAATTATCATCTTTCATCTCAACCAAAGCTTCCCATTCAGGATGCACCAAGTCGAGGTACCATGACCAGGCATATACGTTGCCGTTGACCGCCTGGGCAATGCAGTCGTCCCAGCATGTCTTGTCGATCTGATCGTGTCTCAAATAGGCAATCATTGGCAATTCTCCAGGATTTTGCGGTACATCTCCGGCCATCCCTGCCAGCGTTTTTGTCCGCCAAGGGTCTCGTTATGGGTCAAATAAACGAAGGTACCCTTCACTTTTCTAACTTCATCTACTACTTTAGATATAACATCATAAGCACCATTTACACTGAGATTTAGATAATCTCTTAAAGTGCCATCCATCACCGCAAAGGGATGGATGGTGAGCGATGTGGCGATGTCGTTGTCGAGGTCGTAGAAACGGAACGCGGTGGCAGTCCCTGCACGGAACCCCACCTGTGAAGCGTAACCCATGGTATAGTCGTCTTGGATGTCGAGTTCGATCAACCGTTGGTAGGTACGAGGCAGTGTCATCCTCAGGAAGTGCTGCCGACTCTTGGTGATCTCCCGGTTAAGGACCTCCGAAAGCCGTTCCACCTCCATCCGCAGACGCACCGGGTCGAGATAAGAGGAAAACGACGGGTGGATGCCCACGTCGGCATAGTCGCCCAGGTGCTTGATCAGCTTGCGAAAGGCATCCTTCCGGATGGAGATGCTCTTGTCGTTGGTGTCGTAGTCGCCGCAATGGATGAAATAGATGGGCTTCAGGTGGAATGCTTCCTGCAGCTGTAGCTGAAAGTCGAAGCTGTCGAAAGGATCCCTTCCGTGCTTGAAAAGCACTTGGTTGCGACGCCGGACCTCCTCCATGTCGCCGGCCATGAGGTCGCGAGCGTATGCGCCCACGGTGCGCAGGACTCCCTTGTGGAGATAGGCCCAGGCTGCGTCCACGTCGTAGGTGGGTTGGAAGTGGTACTTGCGGGTGGCAGGGAATGGATCGAGACGCAAACGTTTGGCCAGCTCCTGTACCCAGACGTCCACCAGGGGCTTGGTCAGCAGGCCGAGCCGGAAAAGGCAGGACGACTCCGGCGTGAAACGCCCATACTGGTCGCGGATCTGAGGAAGGTACTCTTCATACCTGGAAATCAGGAAGAACGTGGCCGAAAAGACATCGAAAGGCATCAGCGAGCGGTGGCTATACACCGGGAAAAACGCCTTCCCGTCCAAAAAATCGATCGGCTTGAGGTCCTGCTCGTAGATGTCGCGCTCGAACAACAGCTTCACGGACTTCTGGAAAGGCTCGTCCCACAAGGGCGTGTCGCCATAGCTCATCTTCGGACCTTCGTAGTCGCGGAACTGATTGGTGTCGGTAGTGAACTGAAACGTCACTCCGAGCATCGTGCGGAACACGAAATCGAACGTATAATGGAGCCGGTTGGTTATTCTGGGAACAAGGATCAGCATTTCCAACGTATTTGAGAGCAAACATACAAAAAAACCACACAAAGAACGCAAGGATCGCCGAAAAAAGTATATCTTTGTAGTTTGATTCGTTAATAACGTCTATGGAGAATTTCATCGTATCCGCCCGAAAATACAGGCCTGTCACCTTCGACACGGTGGTCGGCCAGCAGTCGATCACAACGACGCTGAAGAACGCCATCCGCAACAACACGCTGGCCCAGGCGTTCCTGTTCTGCGGCCCCAGGGGAGTGGGAAAGACCACCTGCGCCCGTATCATGGCCAAGACCATCAACTGCCTGCATCCCACCGCTGACATGGAAGCCTGCAACGAATGCGAGTCGTGCCGCGCGTTCAACAACAACGCCTCATTCAACATCTACGAGCTCGACGCCGCCTCCAACAACTCGGTGGAAGACATCCGCAACCTGGTGGAACAGGTCAGGATCCCTCCCCAGATCGGGCAATACAAGGTCTACATCATCGACGAGGTCCACATGCTCTCCCAAGCGGCTTTCAACGCCTTTCTGAAGACCTTGGAAGAGCCGCCGGCGTACGCCAAGTTCATCCTGGCCACCACCGAGAAGCACAAGATCATCCCCACCATCCTCTCACGATGCCAGATTTTCGATTTCAAGCGCATCACCATCGAAGACATCGAGAAACACCTGGCCCATGTTGCGGAGATGGAAGGCATCCATGCCGAGCCGGAAGCGTTGAACATCATCGCCCAGAAAGCCGACGGCGCCTTGCGTGACGCCCTGTCGATCTTCGACCAGATGGTCAGTTTCTCAGGTAAGGAAATCACCTATAAGGCGGTCATCGAGAACCTCAACGTGCTCGACTACGACTATTACTTCAAGATGGTGGACGACATGCTTCGGGGCGACACCAACGACATTCTGTTGACGCTCAACGACATCATCAATAAAGGTTTTGAGCCGCAACATTTCATCATGGGCATGGGAAGCCACCTGCGCAGCCTGCTGATGAGCCGGGATCCCGCCACAACGGGATTGTTGGAGGTCAGCGAGCCGCTGCGCCAACGATATGTCAGCCAGGCACAGCAATGTCCCCTGCCCTTCCTGATCCGCGCCCTCGACCTGAACGACCGGTGCGACATCGATTACCGCAACTGCAGCAACAAGCGGCTGCATCTAGAGGTGAACCTGATGAAGATGACCAGCCTGCTCCAACCGGCCCTCGCAAACCCTATGGTGGGCGGAGTTAATCCGCCCCAAACCACCGACAGCGCACCCCTACGGGGTGCCACCCAGCAACCCGCTGCCCCGGAGCGACCCGTGAGTTCGCCGACCCAACCGGCAGCGACACCGGCTACGACAACTCCCTCGCCAGCCACACCCACACCAGCCGCTACCTCAGCCCGGTCTTCCCAACCATCGGCGATCCAGCCCGTTAACCCATCGGCCCAACCGGCGCAGCCCACAACTCCGGCTCCCACACCGACCGCTTCACCGGTCCAACCCACCCAACCATCGGCAGTCCAGTTCGCAAGGCCTTCGGCCCAACCGACGCAGCCCACAGCTCAGGCTCCCACACCGACCGCTTCACCGGCGCAACCCGCGACCCCAGCGCCGTCGACACCCGTTCAATCCGCGACCCCATCCCGTCCCACTCCTACTCCTACTCCTGCCCCCACATCGGTTCCCCGCTCCCGCACCCGTGGCGGCAGCAGCACCATCTCCATCACCAACACGTTGGAACAGGCCGCCAAGGAGGAAGTGGACGAACCCACTTGGGACACGCCCTTCACCCAAGCACAGCTGGAATCGTCCTGGAACGACTTCGTCAACAAATACAAAAAGATATCGCCCAACTTCGCCGCCGGGCTGGGCAAATACAAACCCCATCTGGAAGGCGGAAAAGAAATCCACTTCCAAGTGGACAACATGCTTTTCGAAAACGACACGGAAGGCATGAGCGCCTTAAAAAGCCATCTGAAAAACACGCTCCATAACAACCAATACCAACTCTGCCCGGAGTTGATGGAACGCCCCGCCGAAATCGAGGCCTACACCGACAAGGAAAAGTTCGAGAAACTGGTTGAAATCCACCCCGAGCTGCGCAAGCTCCAGATCGAACTGAAACTGGAAGGAGACTTATAAAACCAGAAGGAGACATATAATAGAGGTGAGCGACAAATAAAGAAAAACCAATTTTTAACAATACAAAAATGCACAAAACAGTAATTGCCATGATGGTAGCAGTAACAATGATTGCAGGCTGCACGCCAAAAGAAAAAACCGAAAAACAAGAGAAGGAAATCGTGCCCGCCATTGACACGGCTAACATGGATCCATCCATCAACCCAGCCGACGACTTTTTCCGTTATGTCAACAACGACTGGCTGAACGACAACCCCATCCCTGAAGAATACTCCTCCTACGGAGCCTTCACCGAGATCGACCTGAAGAACGAGCTCCTCCTCCAAGACATCATCCAGGAGGTGTCGCAGGACTCCAACGCCGTCCAAGGCAGCACGGCCCAAAAGATCCGCGACTTCTACAACTCGGGCATGGACACGGTAGCCATTGAACAGCGTGGCTATAGCGAGCTGGCTCCCTACTTTGAGATGATCAACGCCCTCAACGACAAGGCCGATCTGGCCGGACTCGTCGGCAAACTCCATAGCGAAGGCTTCGGCGGCTTCTTCAACGCCGGCGGCAGCACCGATCCCAAGAATGCCGAGATGGTCATCATGCACCTCTATCAAGGAGGTCTGAGCCTCACCGATCGCGACGACTACCTCACCAAAGAAAACCAGGAGATGCGCGACAAGTACGTGGAGCACGTCACCAACATGTTCAAGCTTATCGGCATCGATGAAGCCGAAGCCAACAAGAAGGCCCAAAACATCCTCGGTCTCGAGACCCAGCTGGCCAAGAACTCATTGAGCCGCGTCGAAATGCGCGACCCCGACCGCATGTACAACATGCGCAGCATGGTTGAACTGCAAAAGTCCACCCCGAACTTCAATTGGAAAGACTACTTCACCAACGCCGGCGCTCCCAGCTTCGACTCCCTCAACGTCGGCATGCCCGATTTCATCGCCCAACTCAACAAGATCATCCTCAACACCGACCTGAACACCATCAAGGACTACCTGTACTGGAAGGTCCTCCACGGCAGCGCCTCCATGCTGAACAGCGACCTCGACGTCGAGAACTTCAACTTCTACGGCAAGTACCTCTATGGCCAGGAAGCCCAACTGCCCCGCTGGCGTCGCGTGCTCAGCGCCACCTCCGGCGTGCTCGGCGAAGCCCTCGGACAGCTCTATGTCGAGAAATACTTCCCTGCCGAATACAAGGAACGCATGCTCAACCTCGTCGGCAACCTCCGTATCGCCCTGGGCGAGCGCATCAAGAACCTCGAATGGATGAGCGACGAGACCAAGGCCAAGGCCCTCCACAAGCTCGACTGCTTCAACGTGAAGATCGGCTACCCCGACAAATGGAAAGACTACAGCAAGTATGAGGTCACCCCTGAATCCTACTTCCAGAACATCCACAAAGCCATCCGCTTCGAGAACGAAAGAGAGATGGCCAAGATCGGCAAACCCGTCGACAAGGACGAGTGGTTCATGACGCCGCAGACGGTGAACGCCTACTACAGCCCTGAGATGAACGAGATCGTGTTCCCCGCCGCCATCCTGCAACCGCCCTTCTTCAACATGGATGCTGACGACGCCGTCAACTACGGTGGCATCGGCGTGGTGATCGGCCACGAAATGACCCACGGATTCGACGACCAAGGCCGCAAATACGACGAAAAGGGCAACCTCAACGAATGGTGGACCGAAGAAGACGCCGCCAAGTTCAACGAGCGCACCGCCCAACTCGTCAAGCTGTTCAACGAATTCCAAGTCAGAGGATACCAGATCAACGGAGAACTCACCCTGGGCGAAAACATCGCCGACCTCGGCGGCCTCAACATCGCCTGGGACGCCTACCAGATGACCGACGAAGCCAAGGCCAACCAAAGCGTCGACGGCTTCACGCCTGCCCAGCGTTTCTTCATCAGCTACGCCACCATCTGGCGCAACAACTCACGAGACAAGTACCTGGAACGTCAAGTGGTCACCGACGTCCACTCCCCGGCGGAGGCCCGCGTCAACCGCACCCTCGGCTCGGTGTCGCATTTCTACGAGGCTTTCGACATCCCGGAAGGAAGCAATATGTACATCGCCCCTGAGGAGCGTGCAACCATCTGGTAATCAACCATTATGGGCCTGAAAAGAGCCATCGCAAAACTAGGCTTTAAGATCGGCGGGTGGAAGGTTGTCAACCAAGCCCCCGCCGATCTTGGCAATGCCGTATGCATTGTTGCCCCCCACACCGCCATCGAGGACTTCTTCGTGGGGTTGTGCTTCTATTGGTACTACGGCATCCCCTTCAAGGTGATGATGAAAAAGGAATTCTTCAAGCCCGTCCTTGGGTGGATCCTGAAGAAAGTGGGCGGCATCCCGGTCGACCGAGGCAAACAGAACCACCTCGTGGAACAGATGATCGAGATGTTCCAGCAAAACAAAGACACCCACCTCATCATCTGCCCTGAAGGCACCAGAAAGAAAGTAAACCACTGGAAAAAAGGATTTTACGTCATCGCAGAGGGCGCTAAGGTACCCATCGTCTTAGGGTTCATCGACTACAAAAAGAGATACTGCGGTATCGAACGGATCTTCCATCCTACCGGCGATTATGAAAAAGACTTAGCTGCCATCTGGGACTATTACAAGGACGTCAAGGCCAAGCACCCTGAGGGATTCAATCTGGACGAGCAGTACCGCGTCCAATGATTTCACGATACCCCTCAGTGGGCAACCGACTGCCTCTAGAAAGTAACCGTCTCCGTCTCCTTCGGATCGTCGGAGCTCCCTCCTATCATTACCATGAAGGCCCCCGGCTCGAAATGCCAACCCTGCTGGGTGTTGTACACCGAGAGTTCCTCTTGGGTAAGGAAGAACGTGACTTGCCGGCTTTCGCCTGCCTCGAGACCCACCTTTCGGAAGTCTTTCAACAGCTTGGAAGAGGGCGCTATCGAGGCCACTTCGTCGCGGACATAGAGTTGCACCACCTCCTCGCCAGCGCAAGGACCGATGTTCTTCACCAGGCAAGTGACTTTACAGAGCGTGTCTTGACCTTGCATCACCTCCACCCGCAGGTCGCTATATTCGAATTGCGCATAGCTTAACCCGTAGCCAAATGGATACAGCGGTTTGGACGATTCTTCCACATAGTCACCTATGACGGGTTGGGAATAATACACAGGGAGCTGGCCCACCGATCGTGGGATGGAGATCGGCAACTTGCCTGAGGGATTGTAGTCGTTCCAGAGGATATCGGCCAAGGCGGCACCTCCCTCCATGCCGGGATACCACATCGTCAGCAAGGCGTCGGACCGCTCCGCGGCCAGGTTCATGTCGAGTGGACGTCCTTGGATATAGACCGTCACCACGGGTTTCCCGAGGTCATAGATCCGCTGCATCAGTAGTTCCTGGTTGCCCAAAAGCCGCAGCGTAGAACGGTCGAAGCCCTCGCCGCAGTCCATGTCGGAGATGCGTTTATCCACGATGGCGGCACCCGTCTCTTCGTAACTGGTCTGGAAGTCGCGAGCGGAAGACCCGCCTACCACCAGGACCACGGCGTCAGCCCACCTGGCCAGCCGGACGGCCTCGTCGATGCCGTCCACCGCCAAGTCGCGCACCGCACAGCCCCGGGCATAACGGACTTCGTCTGCCCGCCCTTTGTCGCGGATGCCTTCAAACATCGTAACGATGCGGTCGGGATCCTGAGGAGCGGTATAGTCGCCCAGTTGGTTGTACATGTTATCGGCATTCGGCCCGATGACGGCTACCTTACGCATGGTCTTATCGAAAGGAAGTACCCCATTGTTCTTCAACAAAACCGTTGACTCCAAGGCAACTTGCTTGGCCAATCGGGCATGGGCTTCCACACCGACTTCCGCTTCGGCGAGCCCCTCGTCGATATAGGGATGGTCAAAGAGTCCGAGGTCGTGTTTCAGCTGCAACACATGCCGTACGGCACGGTCGATGTCCTGTTCCGAGACCAGGCCTCGTTGCAGGGCTTCTTTCAAGAAGCCTCCGTAGTTGTACCCACCCAGGTCGATGTCGACCCCGGCCTTCAAGGCCAAGGCGGCCGCCTCCGCAGGATCGGCGGCCGCATGGTGGGTGGCATAGAGGGCGTTGACGGCGTTCAAGTCGGCGAAGACCACCCCCTTGAACTGCCACGACTGACGCAGCACCTCCTCGAGCAGCCACGTGTTGGCGGTACAGGGCACGCCGTCGATGGTGTTATAGGCCGTCATCACAGCGCCGGCACCGCCTTCACGCACCGCCTGCTCAAAGGCCTGCAGGTATTCGTTCATCAAACGGTTCGGCCCCAGCTCCGCCGTGGCGGCATTATGTCCGCCTTGAGGGATGCCGTAGGCAGCCAGGTGTTTCAGGGTAGCCACCACATGGCGCTGCATTCCTTTGACGATTGCCGCACCCAGCACGCCCGAGAGGCAGGGGTCCTCTCCCATGGTCTCCTCCACCCGCGACCAGCGGGGGTCGCGTGCGATGTCCAATACCGGTCCATAGCCCACATGGGCACCCTGGGCATGGACTTCACGGCCCATCACCTCGCCCACCTGTTCCAAGAGCTCCGGATTCCAAGTGCTGGCCATCCCCAAGCCCGTCGGGAACACAGTGGTGCCCACGGCCATGTGGCCGTGGGGCGTCTCCTCACAAAACAAGAGCGGGATGCCCAAACGCGTGTTCTCCACGGCATAACGTTGCATCTGGTTCAACAGCCGCACCGACTCGCCCGGTTTCAAGCCCGATTCCACGGTCTTGCGCGACCAGGGATCGGCACGAAGCACCGCCCAGCAAGAGCCGAGCGGCATGGTATCCATCCGGGAAGTGAAATCCTCAGCCAAACGGAAACCCTCACCTTCGCGACTGAAGTAGTTGAATCCGATCGGGCAGCTGAGCTGTCCGCACTTCTCCTCCAAGGTCATCTTCGAAAGCAGGGCATCGACCGGATCAGGTTGGGAACAGGAAACCAGCTGGATGGCGAGGACCATCCCAATGACGGATTTCAACACCAGGCGCCCAGCCTCCTTGTGCAAACCGATAGGCTTCATGGGCAAAAAACATCAAACCAAACGTCCAATCCAGTCTTCGCGCTCGCCAGGCAGCATGTCGACGACAGGAATCTCCACCATGGTGTAGCATCCCGGCTGGAGCCGCATCGTAGCACGGGCCACATTGACCAGCACCTGACCGGTAAGGGCGGGGTTGTTGATCGACATGTTGAATTCCATGCGCTGGTTTTGGGTCTTACCAGAAACGCCTTTGCGCACCAAGTTAACGCCATGTCCCATGTCGCGAAGCGCATCCACGCTGTCCACAGCGAACACATGCGTCTCGTCGTGGGCGAAATAGGGATCTGCCTTGATGTCGGCCGTCACCTGTTCCAAGGTATGGCCCTCCTCCAGTTCCACATATACCATGCGGCGATGGATGCCTTCGCCCAACGGGATGGTCACTGACAAGGCATTGCGCACGCCTTTCTTACTACGAACGCACACGCTGTGTCCCATCGACATTCCAGGACCGAAATTGGTATAGGACAAGCCCTTAGGCGCCAGGCTCTCCATCAGGGTACGCACGATGGAGTCCGAACCCGGGTCCCAACCGGCGGCGATGACGCTGACCGTGCCCGTTTGCCTGTTGAGGGGCATCAATTCGCGACGATAGTCCATAATGGACGTATGGATGTCGAAAGAATCTACGGTGTTGATACCCAAAGGCAGGATCGACTTGGCATAGTCCGGGCAGGAACGCGTCGGACAGGCCAGAATGGCCACCTCCACCCCTTCCAGTTCACGAATGTCCTTCACCACCTTGTAGCCGGTGAGTTCGACCGGTTTGTTTTCCGCGCCGTTGCGACGCACCACCCCTGCGATCTCGAAATCGGGAGCGGCTTCCAGGGCCTCCAAGGCGAAACGGCCCACATTGCCGTAACCAACGACGGCAGCATTGATTTTCTTCATGTCAAATATTTTTAAAAGGCAAAAATAGGAAAAATCCGTTAAAAATAGTTATCTTTGCAAGTTTTTATGCACCGAATCACAAACTTGATAAACAACAAACACCATAACTCAATGAAAAAGCTTTTTCTAACCGTAGCGTTGCTAGCCGTTTGTGCCCTGGTCAGCGCTCAAACCATCGAACAAAACTACACCTTTGCCCAGCCGGAGCTTCAAGCCATCCGAGGCTATGAACAACTACAACTCGACGGCTGCATGCAATCGGCCATTGCCGGACAGCCCAGCCTTCCCTGGCAGAACGTCAGCCTCCTGTTGCCCGAAGGCCAAGAGGCCCGCGACATCGAAGTCATCCTCTCCGATTTCAAAGAACTGGACGGCAACCACGACCTGTTCCCCTACCAGCCTTCTCGCACCACGGACGACCGTAATCCGAAGGCGCTGGTGAAAGACGAGACCCTCTACGCCTCCAAATCGGTCTATCCCGCTGAGAATCACGGCGTACTGACCACGCAGTACAAGAACGGGTATGGATTCGCCTTCTGCGCATTCACCCCGGTCCAATACATCCCTGCCACCGGCACGGTGCGTTATGCCACCAAGGCCACGGTGCGCGTGCACCTTACCGCCGCCAAGGCCGACCACTCCGCCATGCGCTGGAACACCCCGTCGGTCCGGAACAGCGTGCGCCGACTGGCCCAAAACCCGGAGATGATGGACACCTACCAAACCCGTGGCCGTGACCAAGGGGCCTACGAGATCCTGATCATCACCGAATCAGGCTACGCCAACAGCTATAGCGAATACCAAACCTATTACCAAAGCATCGGACTTCGCAGCCGCATCGCCCTCACATCCGACATATTCAATACCATGACGGGCGTGGACGGCGCCGACAAGATCCGCAACTACATCATCCAGGAATACCAGGAAAACGGCATCCTGATGGTGGTGCTGGGCGGCGACATAAACATCGTTCCCTACCGCGGTCTCTACTGCTATGTGACCAGCAGTGGCGGCGACAAGGAAGACTACGACATCCCTTCCGATCTGTATTACAGTGCCTTGGACGGCAACTGGAACAATGACGGCGACAACCGGTGGGGCGAACCTGGCGAGGACGACCTGTTGCCCGAAATCGGCATCAGCCGCATGTCGTTCAAGACCAACCCGGAACTCCAGAACATGATCAACAAATCCCTGAGCTACCAACAGAACCCGGTCCTGGGCGAGTTCCGCACCATCGTCTTAGCCGGCGAGCACCTCTACGACAGCCCGAACTCCAACGGCTCCGACTACCTGGAGCTGTTGATCGGCACCCACGACGACAACGGATACACCACCACTTGCTACCCTGCCGACTACAACTTCATCAAACTCTATGAGGAAGAAGGCAACTGGAGCGGCTCGAACCTGCGCCAGGCCATCAACAACGGCGTTGGCTACGTGCATCACGACGGCCATGCCAACTCGGGCTATGTGGCAGGATGGTACACCATTAGCGAAAGCGACTTCGCTGGCGCCGACGGCTCCAACCACAACTATACTTTCTTCCACTCCCAGGGCTGCGACTGCGGTGCTTTCGACCAAAGCTGCATCCTTGAGAAGATGGTGACCATCTCCAACTTCGCGGTCGCCGTCATCGGCAACTCCCGTTACGGCTGGTTCAACGAAGGACAAACGGAAGGTCCCGGCGCCCACCTCGAGCGCGAGATGACCGACGCCCAGTACCACGACCGTCTCAACCTGCTGGGTTGCGCCATTTCCGAAGGCAAGACCATGACAGCGCCTTGGGTGACCGCCCCCGGCCAATGGGAAGAGGGTGCCCTCCGCTGGAACTTCTACGACATGAACGTCTTGGGTGACGGTGCCGTCAGCGTGTGGCTCGACGAGCCGTTCACCCCGACCGTCACCTTCCAGGGCCAGATCCCGCTGGGCAGCACCGGCACCACCGTCACGGTGAGCGACGACCAGGGCAACAGACAATTCAACTTCCGCTGCAGCCTCTTCCACGAAGACGACCTGATTGGATTCGCCACCACCGACGAAAACGGCGTGGCCGAGATCGAGTTCCTCTCCCCCATTGACTTTGTGGACGAGGTACGGCTGGTGGTTACCGGCGCCAACGCCTGGCCCCAGACCCTCGAAGGCATGACCATCCCCACCAACGCCGCCTACGTGGTGTACGACAACTATACCTTGGCCGACGACGCCAACGGCCAAGCCGACTTTGGCGAAGCCATCACCCTGAACGTCAGCTTCAAGAATGTGGGCAGCCTGCCTGCCGACAACGTCACGGCCACCCTGAGCACCGACTCCCCGTACCTCACCTTTGCAAACAACACCACTACCCTCGCACACATCGACGCCGAACAGTCCATCACCCTAGAGGGCGCCTTCGCCCTGTCTGTCAGCGACAGCGTTCCCGACCTGACCAACGCCAAGTTGTTCTTGACCTGCACCGACGGCACCGACACCTGGAGCAGCAAATTCAACCTGAAGCTGCACGCCCCCGCCTTCGCCATCACCGGGATGGTCATTGACGACACCCAAGGCAACCATAACGGTGGCGTGGATCCCGGCGAGACCATCACCGTACACTTTACCGGCATCAACAACGGAAGCAGTGCCGCCCCTGCAGCGGTCTTCCAAGTCTATAACAGCCTGGCCGACATCACCTGCCCCGAAAGCACGTTCCCGCTGGGCACCATCGATGCAAACGGAACGTTCTCGGTAGACTTCACCTTCACCCTTTCGGAGGGCGCAACACTCGGCGTTGCCTACCAGCTGCCCGTGGCCGTCTATTCCGGCAACTATGTCACCGAAGAGCGCTTCACCTTTGGCGTGGGCAAGGTCATGGAAGGTTTCGAGACCGGTGACTTCAGCGCGTTCAACTGGCATCACGGCAGCATCGTCAACGCATGGGAAATCGTCACCCATAGCGCTTACGAAGGCAGCTATTGCGCCAAGTCCTCCCTTATCGGCGACTACGAGTCTTCCGTGCTCTACATCGATCTTGAAGTCGCGGCCAACGACGAAGTAAGCTTCTATCTCAAAGTGTCTTCCGAGGCCAACTACGACCGTTTGTATTTCACTATCGACAACAACGATCTCAGCGACTGGTCGGGCGAGGTGAATTGGAAACCGGTATCCTTCCCGCTCACGCCTGGCGTCCACCGCTTGGAATGGAGATACGCCAAGGACATGTCGGTTAACAGCGGCCAAGACTGCGCCTGGATCGACAACATCATCTTCCCGCCCACCACGACCATCACCCATGTGGGAACCGCCGTTTCGACGCTGCCCAAGATTTACCCCAACCCGAACCACGGGCAGTTCCAGATCGACCTTCCCGAAGAGGCCTGTACGCTCACCGTCTACAACAGTCTCGGACAGGTGGTCTATCAAGCGGAGAACGTCCAAGGAAACACCACGATCGACCTGCAACAGTTGGAGAACGGATTGTATTTCCTCAACGTGCAGAGCGGCAGCTACAGCAACAGCCAAAAGTTCATCAAACAATAACCCTCTTGCAAGCAAGCAACCCTTAACATGAATCAGGATACGCTCTTTCCCGTCATCGATACCCTCGTCCAGCAAGGGACGGCAGCGGAGACCGTCTCCCAGGCAGGCAACCTGGGCGTCTCCGACCATACCGGACTGGTCATCGCCATCATGGGCCTGTTGATCTTCGCGGCACACCTCTTCACCGAGATCTTCAGCCGGAAGCGTATCCCCGACGTGCTGCTGCTGATGGGTATCGGCCTGCTCATCGGCCCGCTGACCGGATGGGTGAAGCCCGAAGCCCTGGGGTCTGTCGCCAGCGTCTTCACCACCATCACCCTGGTCATCATCCTGTTCGAGAGCGGCACCGAGTTGAACTTCAACACCCTGGTCAACTCCATCAAAGGCACGATGAAGCTCACTACGATCAACTTCTTTGTCACCATGATCGTGGTGGCCCTGTTGGGTATCCTCATCGAGAAGTTCGATATCCTGACCGGCCTGATGCTGGGCGCCATCTTGGGCGGCACCTCGTCGGCGGTGGTTATCCCAATGGTCAGTCAGCTGAAAATCAGCGAGAAAGGCGGAACCATCCTCATCTTGGAATCCGCCTTCAGCGACGTGCTTTGCATCGTGTTTGCCTGGGCTTTCCTCAAAGCGGCCCAATCGGGATCCATGAACGTCGGCCCGGTCATCGGCAGCATCCTCTCCTCTTTCATCCTGTCGGCCATCATCGGCTTTGCCGCCTCCATCCTGTGGTCCTACGTGCTCGACAAGGTACGCCACGTCAAGAATTCCATCCTGACCACGCCTGCCTTCGTCTTCATCATCTACGGCCTCAACCAATGGTTCGGCTTCAGCGGCGCCATCGCCGCCCTCGCCTTCGGCATCGGCATGGCCAACATCGACTACGCCTACCACAACGGTCCGCTCTTCCGGAAACTCTTCAAGGCGCCACCCACCAAGCTCAACGAAACCGAGCGGCAGCTTTTCAGTGAAGTGGTGTTTCTGCTCAAGACCTTCTTCTTCGTCTATATCGGCGTCTCCATCCGGCTCGACCATTTCTGGCCCATCATGGTCGGATTGCTCATCACCGTGATGCTCTTTGTGCTACGGATTCCCATCGTCCGGGTGTCTGTCCACCGCGAGAAGGAAGGGTTCCCGCTGGAAGACAAGGTGTACATGTCGGGCATCGTGCCCAAGGGACTGGCCGCCGCCGTGCTGGCCACCATCCCCGCCCAACAAGGCCTGCCCGGCGGCGAGCTGATCCAGAACATCGTCTTTGCGGTGATTCTGTTCAGCATCACCTTCACTTCCATCCTGGTCCCCGTCTTGGAGCACGACAACGCCATCCATCGGCTCTATAAACGTTGCTTCAACGACATCAACGAACAAGCCATCTCCGACTTGTTCGACCTCGACGAGGAACGTCTCCCCGAATTCCCCGAACACCAGTCGGAATCACTCAACGAGCCTCAAGAAGCATCCCAGCAAGAAACCCAAGAAACATCCCAGGAAACGCCTGGAGCAGGTGAAACCAACCCTACTGAATGAACGGACAAGCACCCATAGAGACCCTCCAACAGACCTTACCGACGGGCATCACCTCGAGCAAGGTCGGCTTGATCATCGCCATCATCGGGCTGCTGATCTTCGCCGCACACCTGTTCAGCGCCATCTTCAGCAAGCGCCGGATCCCCGACGTGCTGTTCCTCATTATGATCGGACTGGTCATCGGCCCCCTCACCCACTGGGTCAAAGCCGAAAAGCTCACCTTGTTGGGCAGCCTCCTCTCGGCGGTGACCCTGGTACTCATCTTGTTTGAGAGCGGCATCCAGCTGGGTTTCAAGACCTTAAAGGACTCGTTCAAACCCTCCCTGAAGCTGACCGCCATGAATTTCATCTTCTCGGCGATCTCCGTCTGGCTGCTCGGCTGGCTGGTGTTGAAAATCGACCCCATCATCAGTCTCATGCTCGGCTGTGTCTTGGGAGGAACCGCTTCGGCGGTGGTCATCCCCACGGTACGTCAGCTCAGGATGTCGCAAAAGAGCGCTACGATCCTCATCCTGGAGGCCGCCATCGGAAATGTGTTCAGCATCGTCCTGGCCTTGGCCCTCCTGGAGGCCATCAAGAGCCAGCATGTCGAGTTCGGCATGATCTTCGGCACCATCTTCTCTTCGTTCATCCTAGCCACGGTGATCGGCCTGGCTGGCGCCATCTTCTGGGCCCTGATCCTCGACAAGGTGCGCAACATCAAATACTCCGTGCTCACCACCCCTGCCTTCGTGTTCATCATCTACGGCATCAACGAGTGGATGGGCTACAGCGGTGCCATCGCCGCCCTGGCTTTCGGCATCGGCATGGCCAACATCGACGGCATCTACGACAGCCTTCTCAAAAAGGTGGTCAGGAAACGGCCCGCCAACCTCAACGACACCGAACGCGCTCTGTTCAGCGAACTCGTCCTCTTGCTGAAGACGTTCTTCTTCGTGTATGTGGGCATGTCCATCCAGCTCACCTATTGGCAACCCATCGTCATCGGGCTGGGGCTTACCCTGGTGCTCTACACCCTTCGTATCCCCGTCGTGCGTTTCGCCATCTCCAAAAAAGACCGGATTCCCGACAAGGAACAGATGTACATGTCGGCCATCGACCCCAAAGGGCTCACCGCCGCCGTTTTGGCCACACAGGCCGTCAGTTACATCCCCGACATGGAATTGGGGCTGTTCATCAAGAACGTCGTGTTCTCCGTGATTTTGTGCAGCATCGTCATCAACTCCATCCTGATTCCCCTGATTGCCCGTGAGAAACTGCTCTATCGGATGTACCAGCGGCTGATGTTCCTCCATGGGAAGGTGAAAGACGCCGTGACAAAGACGCAACAGGAGCAGAAGGAGCGTCGCCGCAAGCGTTCCCGGGCCCGCGACCTGGCCGATGAGATGTTCTATCCCGAGGTCCTTGCCGAAGTGTTCAAGGACCAGGACATCCCCGGCGCCCTCAACCATCCCGAGTCCTCCAACAGCGACGTGGCCGACTGACCTCCCGACACGTTAAGGATTTTTGGAATAATAATTGCATTTTTTGAACTGTTTGCGAATTATTTTGTAAACTTGCAATCAAAAAAAGATTTTTACCAACACAAAATCCTTAACATTATGCAAAAGAATTTCCGACGCATTCTGGTATCCATGTTCGTTTTACTCGCCACTGTGACATCCTCTTTTGTCTTCGGGCAAACCGTCAACTTTACCGGTTATTATATTGAATACGACGCCAAGACTTCCGATGGCAAACCCGCCGTCAAAATCCATTATGACGCCAATGTGAGAGGCTGTTATGGCCATACCATTAGTATCGGCCTGGTCTTTACCACCGAGGACGGCAAGTATCTCACCGACAGCAACGGAAACAAATCCATGGGGCTGACCACCCAAGAGATCCACTATGACAACTCCAGTTTAAATGACCGGAGCTTTACGGTACCTATCTCCAAGTTAAAGCTCTATCCCGGAAAGAACACCTATTATTATCAGCTCTATGCCATCGACAAAATCACCGGAGATTATCTTGGCGAAAGCGATTTTTCTGATTTTGAATTGACTGGGAAGACGAATTCGAACAGCTCCAACAACAAGAGCAACACTACTTCCAAGCGTTCCGCTTCTTTCTCGGATCTACGGGTCACTCCAGGCAGCAACATCAATGGCGATCTCGTTTTTTACTACGATGTCGCTTTGAAGCAATGTAGCAATCGGAAGGTGAAAATCCAATTGACTTTCAAGGATTCCAGTGGCAACTATCTGTATGGCAAAAACAACAAGAAACTGATTTGGACCAAAACCATCGACGTCAAGAGCGACAACATCCAATACACCGACCAGTCGTTCACCATAACGATTAGCCAACTGAACGTCCCGTCCAATGGGAGGAATTATTATTATCAATTCGCCGCCTACGACGATAAAACGGGCGATTTCCTTGGACAATCGGATAAGAAAGAGCTGCCCCTGGGCAATTCCGTGGCATTCTCAAACGAAAGGGTCACGTTCGACGAGTACGAGGACGGGAAGCCCGTCATCAATTACTATGCCCACATGACCTTTCTTCTTCCCGAACAGCATGACATGAAACTGGTATGCGCCTTGGAGACCAACAAGAATGGCAAACGCCACCACTATCCTGACGGTCGCGAAATGGTGTCCGAGTATCATTGGGAAAACTCAGATAAATGGACTACCGGCTACATCAATGTCCTCATGGGATTCGACCAGGACGAGATCAACCCCTTGCCTGGCAAAAACACGTACTGGATTCGCATTTATGCCTATGACTATGTTACCGGAAAGCTAATCAACCAATCAAAAGCCTTTGCCTTCGAGGCGGAGGATGAAGGATCCAGTTCCACCACGACGAAGAGCGCCTCCTCCAGCAGCAGCACTTCCAGTAGCAAAGCCTCCAGCAGCAAAGCGACCAACACCAAATCCTCGAACACCAAATCCTCCCAAGGGAAAAAAGCAAATGTCAAATCACACTGACACGCTGGTAACACGACTATGTATAATAACCAATCAATAGGAATCACTATGAAAAACAAAGCCATCATCATCTGTTCCTTACTGCTCGCCTGTGGCATCAGCGCCATGGCGCAAAAACCCTTCAAAGACTTGACGAAGAAAGAACCCGTCGTCAACATCAAATCCCCTACCATCGTCGATTTCGTCTCTTCCTACCTGAGTGAGACAGACGATGAACTGAGAGGCAATCTCGCCAACGAGTGGCGGAAGTTCCTGAGAAACGAGCCCTTGGGCAAAGGCGTCAACTTCATGGTTGACATGAAGAACGGCTATATCCGTTATGACTTGGACTATGACCTCGCCTATCCCGACGAACCGTCGGGAGAAAAGACCTGCGTGGAGTTCTGCTATTGGAACTGCGACGACAACAAACACAAGCTCTTTGCCGAGAACGTATCCTTCAGCCAAAACGGGAAACCCATGTTCACCGAGTTCTCAGGCATGTACATCTATGCCTACGACAACGCCACCCAAAACCTCTACATGGTGGACCAAGACCAGCTTGGCATCGATGAAGACGTGCATGGAGAGGTCACTTTCGTGCTTCCCCGCAAGGGCAAGGACATCGAAGTGCTCTTCAACAACGCCAAAAAGACCCAGAAGAAGCTGGTTTGGAACGGCAAAGGCTTCAAGCTCTCCAAATAACAACATGTTGAACCATTAAAAACCGCAACACCATGGGTTGGCAAAACATCCTCAAAAACGTTGTGAGGGAACTCAAGAGCACGGTCAAGGAAACCGTCAGGGAACTCGACCAGAAACAGTCCGGACAGCCTTCACAAGCCGCCGAACAGCCTTCGCCGAAGCCCTGGCAACAGGAATCCGAGCCGACGCCAGTCTATCGCACCGAAGCACAATGGGTCGCCTATTTCCGTGAGATTCTTCAGACGGAATTCTCCCAATATACATTCATGGAGCACGTGCCCGTTCCGGATCTCGCAGGCTACGTCGGCGATGAGTTCCAGCTCTACAAAACCCGTCCGCGTCAGGTCTATCAAGCCGAATGGGGCGAGCCTTACACCTTCGTGCTTTATCAAGCCGGCGTCCCTCGGGGCGTCGTGATGTTGGGCGACGGTCACAGTCACGACTGTAAAGTGAAGTACCTGATCGCCAGGAAGTACGCACAGAAGATGAACCTGCCGTACATCAACTTCTACACCCAGATGCCCAACGAACGGGGCTACGTCATCGACCGTATCCACCGGTTCGGTATCTGACAACAAAACAAGAAAAAGGGGATGCAGCATTGCTGCGCCTGCGACGGAGGCAGCATGGTCGATCATCAGGTCTTGCAGGCGACCCGACCCTGTACCCTCTCGTGAATCGCAATTTTGCGAATTCAAAATCAGTCCCCTTTTTCTTTTTTCGCCATGGAGCGCATCATCGATCAACTGGGCAGCCAAGAGGCTTGGGAGTCGTTTCTCGCCTATCGTCTCCGCAAGGGCCGATTCAATTGGCACGAATTCGACGAGGCCGACCGCTTCGTTGCAGAAGAGCAGTATCTTCCTTTGGCCGAGCAGATCATCCGCGGCGATGGCTTGGGACTGCCCGAGAAACTGTTGGTCAACAAGATGGGCTCGGACAAGAAACGCGTCGTCTATCGCTACGATGACGACACCATGAAGCTACTCAAACTCCTCGCCCACCTCCTCTACCGCTACGACGACCGTTTTGCCCCCAACTGCTATGCCTTCCGTCGTGGTCTGGACGCACACGATGCCCTCCGACAGGTGAACCGTTCCCTCCATGGACAGCCGATGTGGGCCTATAAGCTCGACATCCACAACTACTTCAACAGCATCCCCATCGCCCAACTCCTTCCCATGCTGCAGGCGCTGCTTGCCGACGATCCACCTCTTTACGCTTTCTTCGAACGGATGCTAACGGAGCGCCGGGTCGTCTATCAAGGCATGGTTATCGAGGAGGACCACGGCATCATGGCCGGCACCCCCACCGCCCCCTTCCTCGCCGACGTCTATCTGAGTACCGTCGACCACCACTTCCATGAGGCCGGCGTCGTGTATGCCCGCTACTCCGACGACATCATCCTGTTCGCTCCCGACGAAACAACCCTGTTGCAGCACAAAGCCACCTTGCTTGCTTTTCTCGCCGAGCTCGGGTTGGAAGTCAACCCCGACAAGGAACGGATCTTCACGCCCAACGAGCCCTACGAGTTTCTGGGTTTCCGTTGCCATGGCCACGACATCGACATCGCCAGCGCCTCCATCCAAAAGATGAAAGGCAAGATCCGGCGCCAAGCCAAAGCCCTGATGCGTTGGAGAAGCCGCAAGGGCGTCGCCGCTGAAGACGCCATGAAAGCCCTGATCCGGTATTTCAACCGCAAGTTCTTCGAGAGCGAAGACGCCGAGGTATTGACCTGGGCACGATGGTACTTCCCCATGCTCACCTGTACAGATGGGATGAACGCCATCGACCGCTACCTGCAACAGCAGCTGCGTTACCTGGCTACGGGAAGGCATGGCAAGGCCAACTACCGGACCTCGTATGCACAGCTGAAGGCCTTGGGATATCAAAGCCTGGTCCATGCATTTTGGGAATTCAAAAAACAGTTGTAACTTTGCCCTCGATTTTCACGATGACCCGCGTCCCGGTGTAAGCCCGGGCACCCATCGACCCTAAAAGCATTCCTATGTTTCAAAAGATCATCCGCTTCTGCGTCAAGCTTGTCCAGAAATACCTTCCCGAGCCGTTCATCTTTGCCGTCATCCTGACCTTGGTGGCCTTCATTGTCGCCATCCCCGTCTGCCATCAGACCCCGTTGGAGGTGGTCGAGCACTGGGGCAACGGCGTATGGTCGTTGCTGGCCTTTGCCATGCAGATGGCCTTGGTGTTGGTGACGGGTTCAGCCCTGGCCGCGGCGCCCTCCATCAAGAAAGGCATCAGCGCCATGGCGGGCCTGCCCAAGACACCGGCCGGCGCCATCGCCCTGGTGACGGGCGTCTCCGCCCTCGCCTGCTGGCTCAACTGGGGCTTCGGCCTCATCGTGGGCGTCATCTTCGCCAAGGAGATCGCCAAGAAGCTGAAGGGCGTCGACTACCGCCTGCTCATCGCCTCGGCCTACAGCGGCTTCGTGGTGTGGCACGCCGGTCTGTCGGGCTCCATCCCGCTGACCATGGCCACGGAGGGATCCAACCTCGAGGCGGTCACCAAAGGTGCCTTGACCCATCCCATCCCGATCGGCGAGACGGTGTTGGCCTGGCAGAACCTGATCATGGTGGCCGTCACCATCCTGGCCATCGTGGTCGTGAACGCCCTGATGCACCCCAAAGGCGAACAGGTGGTGACCATCGAGCCCTCGCTGCTCTACGAGGAGGAGCCCCAACCCGCTCCCAAGGCAACCTCCCCGGCCGAGAAGCTGGAGAACAGCCGCATCCTCTCGTGGATCATCGCCCTGTTGGGCCTGACCTATCTGGTCATCAAGCTCTTCGTGAAAGGCGGCAGCCTCGACTTGGGCGCTGTCATCATGCTCTTCTTGTTCTTGGGTGTCATCCTGCACGGCACGCCCCTGGCCTACGTCAAGGCCTTCGGCAAGTCGGTAGGTGGTGCGGCCGGCATCATCCTGCAGTTCCCCTTCTACGCCGGCATCATGGGCATCATCACCGGGGTCGGCGCCTCGGGCATCTGCCTCGGCGAGGTCGTCAGCAACGCCTGTGTGGCTATCTCCACCCCCAAGACCTATCCCCTGTTCACCTTCTTCTGCGCGGCTATCCTGAACATGTTCGTCCCCTCTGGCGGCGGCCACTGGGCCATCCAAGCGCCCATCATGTTCACGGCAGGTGCTGCCTTGGGTGTGGCGCCCGGACTCACCGGCATGGCCATCTCTTGGGGTGACGCCTGGACCAACCTCATCCAGCCCTTCTGGGCCCTGCCGGCCCTGGCCATCGCCAAGCTCAACGCCAAGGACATCATGGGGTTCTGCATCATCGACCTGTTTGTCACCGGCCTGATCATCTGCAGCGGGTTGCTATTATGGGCTTGACTCATTGTAAGGATATCAACGCCCAAATTTATGATCTTACTTTAAGTTTATCACAAAAACTTGCACTTTAAGAAAAAAAGTTGTATCTTTGCAGAAAGATATGAAAGTCCACACTGCGGATAAGGTTAAGCATTGCTCCTTTCAAGTGTGGGCTTTCTTCTTGTTAATTTCAATGTTATAATAGTACTTTCCTCCTTTCTGAAACTGAACTGCCAACCGGATGTTTTCCATCTTACCATCAATGATACACTTGCACTTAAAGTTCAAATAACCAATTATATTCGGTCCGTCAGTCACTTTTGGATTTCCCCAATTGTTATATTGGGCGTATTTGATAATGTCAGTCAACACAAGCGCAGCAGCAGCTTTTTTTAAATAGATCGCTTCTCCAAAAGCTGTTTTTCTCGCTGATGTTACTGAGATCTTAATTGGCAAACCAGTATCCAGGTTTTCGACTACTTTTCCGGAATAGGTGTTTTTTAAAAAAGAGAAGAGTAATAGACGAAGCTGTTGCAACTTAACTCCTTTCCAAATATCAGGGAGATCCGACCTTGGTATTACTTGCTGTTTGTATTTTATCTTCATACTAGTAGAATTGATTTATCTGCAAAAATACAATTCTATTTTATTTAAAGCAACTATTTTATTGCTATATTTTTTATAGCAGGAGATGCTTGATTAAAAAAAAGAGTTGTATATTTGCTGGGAATAGCAATCACCAACACATGCCCTCCACTGAGACCAACACCCAACTCGCCTTTGCCGAAGAGCTGGTACTCCATACCGATGCCCACGTGTTCCTGACCGGACGCGCCGGCACCGGCAAGACCACGTTTTTACGGAACCTACACGCCAAGACCTACAAGCGCATGGTCATTGTGGCGCCTACCGGGGTAGCCGCCATCAACGCCGGCGGACAGACCATCCACTCGTTTTTCCAACTCCCTTTCGGACCTCAGATCCCCGAGGACGGCATCACCGTCACTGGCCGCGGGGCCCCCAATGGCGAAGACCTGCTCGGAGCCCAGCCGTCCACAGCTTCCACCAAGACTTCCGCCCGTGCCTTGGCCGCCCAATACCAGAAACTGAGGAAGAACAAGCTCAACCTGATGCGGAGCCTCGACCTCCTCGTCATCGACGAGATCAGCATGGTCCGCGCCGACGTGCTCGACGCCATCGACGCGGTGCTGCGTCGCGCCCGACGTTCGCAGAAACCCTTCGGCGGCGTCCAACTCCTGATGATCGGCGACGTTCACCAGCTGGCACCTGTGGCCAAGCCCGAAGAATGGGAGCTTCTCGCCCCCTACTACAACAGCGTGTATTTCTTCGGCAGCCACGTCCTGCAAAAGACGCCTTACCTCTGCGTGGAGCTCAACCACGTGTATCGTCAGCACGACGAAGACTTCATCACCCTGCTCAACAAGGTACGCGACAACCGGATGGACGCCGAGTGCCTGCAGTTGCTCAACCAGCGCCACCTCCCCGACTTCGTCCCCGACGACCGCGACGGCTACATCACCCTGACCACGCACAACGCCCAAGCCGACGAGATCAACGATTCAAAGCTCAAGGCGCTTCCCGCTAGATCCGTGTTCTTCGAGGCAGACGTCAAAGGCACCTTCCCGGAGAACACCTATCCCACCAAAGAAACGTTGGAACTGAAAGTGGGCGCCCAGGTGATGTTCGTCAAAAACGACCCCAGCCCCGAGAAAGCCTTCTTCAACGGTAAGATCGGCCGCGTGGTCGGCATCGACGAGGACGAAGGCAAGGTCGAGGTACAATGCGACGACGCCGTCCTCACGGTGACATCGCTCACGTGGCAGAACATGGAATACACCATCAACGACGAGAGCAAGAACATCGAGGAAAACGAGATCGGCAGCTTCAGCCAGATCCCCCTGCGCCTCGCCTGGGCCGTCACCATCCACAAGAGCCAAGGGTTGACGTTCGACAAACTCATCGTCGATGCCGCCCAGGCCTTCGCCCACGGGCAGGTCTATGTGGCCCTAAGCCGATGCACCTCACTCGAAGGACTGGTGCTGAAGACCCGCATCCCCTCCCGCGCCTTGGTGAACGACTTCACGGTGAACCAGTTTGTGGACCACCTTCCCGAGAAGGAGCCCACCCAGGAGAAAGTGGAGCAGTTGCGGCACGACTACGAGTTGGAGACCCTACTGGAACTCATCGACTTCTACGGCCTATATAAGGATCTCGGAAAGGTGACGAAAATCGTCTACGACAACAACACCCTGTTCGAGGCCGACCTGATCCAAGACCTGTCGAAGCGCAGGAACCTGTTCCTGGAACAACTCTGCGGCGTCGCCTCCAAATTCGAGGGACAGGTCCGCAAGCTGCACGGCGAAGCCCCCTGCTGTGAACGGAACCAGGCCTTGCAGGAGCGGCTTACCAAGGGAAGCGCTTACTTCAAAAAGCATCTTGACGCACTCACCGAAGGGTTCTTCGAACTCCCCTTCAAGACCGACAACAAGGCCGTCAACGAGCAACTCGGCGAAGCATTGCAGCACTTCAAGGAAGACCTCACCATAAAAAGCGACTGCCTCAAGGCCAGCCTCGAGCGCTTCAGCCTCCAAGACTACCAGAAAGCACGGTCGCTGGCGATGATCGACTCCGACAAGAAAGCCAAGGGCAAGGTCGCCGTCAAAGCCGGTGACCTGAAAGGCGACACCTTATACAAACGCCTCCACGCCTGGCGGGAAGACAAGGCCGACGAGCTGAACGTCGAAGTGTATCGGATCGTCCCCACCCAAGCCCTCAAGGCCATCGCCAAGGCACAGCCTGTCACCCTGCAGGAGCTGAAGGCGGTAAAAGGCATGGGCGTGAAACGCACGAAGCTATTCGGCGCCGAGATACTCGACCTCATCCTCAAATCAATGGGCCAGCAAAACCTCCATCTAGCGGCTTCGGAACAACCCCGTCGCGCCGACGACGAACACCCAGCCGCCCTTGAAGAATCCGATGAGCAAACCAAGATGAGCACCTACGAAATCACCCGGAACATGGTCGACAAAGGCCTCTCACCGGAAGCAATCGCCAAGGAACGCAACCTGAAAGCCACCACGATCTACAGCCATCTCACCCGATTCATCGAACAAGACCTGTATGATGCCTCCCAATTCCTCAGCGAGGAGCACTACGACACCATCCGCGACTATTTCGACGAGACCGGTGATCCTTCGTTGGGGGCCGCCAAAGACGTCCTCGGCGAGGAATACAGCTTCGATGAGATCCGATTGGTACTGGCTGAATTGAAACGCGATCGGATGTTCGAATAACTTTTTTTCAAAAAAAGTGTAATTTTTACACAAAAATACTTGCAGGTTCCAAAAATTGTTGTAATTTTGCGTCAAATTTACACAATTATGGAAAAAGGGAACTATTGTTACAAATATCCACACCCTGCGGTCACAACCGACTGCGTGGTGTTTGGCTTCGACGGCAAGCGTCTGAACATCTTATTAATAGAAAGAGGTGGCGAGCCTTTCAAAGGTTGCTGGGCTTTCCCTGGTGGTTTCATGAACATCGACGAGACGGCCGAACAAGGGGCCATGCGCGAATTGTGCGAAGAGACCGGCTTGAAGCTCGAGTACCTGAAACAGTTCGGTACTTTCACCGCCGTGAACCGCGATCCCCGCGAGCGCGTCATCACCATCGCCTTTTATGCCCCGGCCCGGAAGTCGTATGTGCAAGGGGGCGACGACGCCGCCAAGGCCCAGTGGTTCCCCATCGAGGACGTCCCTCCTTTGGCGTTCGACCACGACTACATCCTGCGCAAGGCCACCGAGCAGCTGAAGAAAGACATCCACTTCGAGCCCATCGGCTTCGGGTTGTTGGACGAACAGTTCACCATGCCCGAGCTACAACGCCTCTATGAGTCGATCCTGGGCGTCCATTTCGACCGCCGCAACTTCTACAAGAAGATGCTCCAGACCGGCATCTTGGAGGAAGCGGACGAAGCGCCTGAAGATGCCCTCGAGGAGCGTGCGCCTTGTTATTTCGGGGAACGCAACGAGATGCGCTCCATGAGCATCGACGCCCTCTTCGGCGGAGGACAGCAAGACATGCCCCTGCCCGCCCTCTCGGCAGCCCCCACCCCCGAAGAGCCCCGCCGCCGCAAAGGCACCAAGTTCTCTTTCAACAAAGAGCGGTACGAGCGGCTGAAGGAAGACAAGAACTTCAGACTGGAATTTTGACCGCACCCCTTAGGGGTGCCCTGTCGGTAAGTACGGGGTTGAAAACCCCTGGAACAAAGAACCAACGTTTTTCTTTAACTAATAAAAAATCTAAAGATTATGAAAACAAACCCTGAAAACAAAAACAAGACCCAGATTTACAACCTGATCATCCTCGACAAGAGCGGATCCATGAGCAGCATCGCCAAGGCCGCCATCTCGGGATTCAACGAGACCGTCGGCGGCATCCGTTCCGCCCAGGAGCGTTTCAAAGACACCCAGGAGCATTTCGTGTCGCTGATGCTTTTCTGCGGATGTGAAAAGACCATGGTCTATGACAAGGTGCCCGTCAACGAGGTCAAAGAACTGACTTCGCGCGATTACCGTCCCTGCTGCAACACCCCTTTGTTTGATGCCATGGGGCTCTCCATCAACGCCTTGTACAAGGACATCAAAGACAAGGAAGATGCCACTGCCGCCGTCACCGTCATCACCGACGGCATGGAAAACGCCTCTCGTGAATACAGCGGCGCCGCCATCAAGGCCCTCGTGGAACGCATGAAAGACGAGGAAGGCTGGAACTTCGCCTACATCGGCACCAACCAAGACGTGGAGGCCGTGTCCGCCTCGCTCAACATCGACAACCATATCGCCTTTGAGGATGACGATGCCGGCATGAAGGCGGCTTGGGAAAAAGAACGCAAGGCCAAGATGAGCATGTTCGGCCGCATGTCCATGGCTGCCCCGTGCATGGCTGGCATGGGAGCCGCAGAACGCAAGCTGTTCCGTTCCAAGGCGAATCGCGAGAGCCGCAACTACCGCGAGCTGTCCGAGTTCCAGGACCGCATCACCCCCGAACGCATCACCAAGCTACAACCCAACGAGATCTTCGTCTTCGGCAGCAACCTGGCTGGCATGCACGCCGGTGGCGCTGCCCGACTCGCCGTGGACCGCTTCGGCGCCATCATGGGCCAAGGCGTGGGCCTGCAGGGACAGAGCTATGCCATCCCCACCATGCAAGGCGGCGTGGACACCATCCAGCCCTACGTAGATGACTTTCTCCGCTTCGCCGACTGCCATCCCGAGATGACCTTCCTGGTGACCCGCATCGGCTGTGGCATTGCCGGCTTCCGTCCGCGGGACATCGCCCCGCTGTTCGCTGCCGCCACCAACCTCCCCAACGTCCATCTGCCCTTGGACTTCTGGGAGCAGATCATCTAAGAAGGCTGAAGCGCCCTTTGGTTTTATCTTATTTCACCTGTCAAACAACTGATTAACTGAACAACGTATGTTAGGAGCAATCATCGGCGATACCGCCGGATCGGTATATGAATTCAACAATATAAAGACTATGGATTTCCCGTTCTTCTCCGAGAAGAGCAACTACACCGACGACAGCATCATGACCATGGCCGTGGCCGAATGGCTGTTGAAGGATCCCACCCACGGCATGGATACCTTGGAGGCGAGCTTCATCAGCTTTGCCAGAAAGTATCCTTGCCCCATGGGCGGCTATGGCGGCGGCTTCTTCCGTTGGCTGTTCAAGAGTGATGGCAAACGCGAGCCCTATAACTCATGGGGCAACGGCGCCTCCATGCGGGCCAGCGCCAACGGCTGGATGTTCGACACCTTGGAGGAGACCAAGCGTGTGGCCGGCCTCTCTGCCGCCATCACCCACAACCACCCCGAAGGCATCAAAGGCGCCCAGTCGACGGCAGCCGCCATCTTCATGGCCCGCAACGGCAGCGACAAGGAGTCCATCCGCCGCTATATCTCTGAACGCTACGGCTACAACCTCGACCGCACCTGCGACGAGATCCGTCCCGTCTATAAATGGGACTCCTCCTGCCAAGGCACGACGCCCGAGGCCATGGTGGCCTTCTTCGACAGCACCGACTTCGAGTCGGCGATCCGCCTGGCCGTCTCCTTGGGTGGCGACAGCGACACCCTCGCCTGCATCACCGGCGGCATCGCCGAAGCCTTCTACAAAGAGATCCCCGGCCCCATCGCCACCGGCATCTGGGGCCTCCTCCCCGACGACTTCAAGGCCATCTTAAAGGAGATGGAGGCGAAGACGAGCTACCGGCTGCCGGAGGTTTTAAAACAACAAGCTTTATAAAGATTATGAATCCTCACTGGACCGGCGGTCGCCGGTCCAGTTTTTTTCAATCCAGCGCCTGACGAATCGCCTTCGCCAGCTGATCCGGACACGAAGTGGCCTTGAACCCACAGCGGATGCCTTCCAGCCGTTGGACCACTTCTTCCGCCTTCATGCCTTCGACGAGACGGCCCACCCCTTGCGTATTGCCATCACAGCCTCCATAGAACTGTACGTTGTGAACAGCGCCGTCTATGATTTCGAATTCAATCACCTGACTGCAGGTGCCTTGCGGATAATAAGTGTGTTTCATTCTGAGATTGATTTGGCGGCAAAGATAAGAATTATTCCATATTTCTTCTTCGAGACCAACATCAAGGATCCATCCAACAGACCAATTTTGACCAAACCATCATAGGAATTATCTTATGCAAAAACAAGAGTGAGGAGATCGTAGAGCTTTCGTTTTACGACACTTCGAAACCAATGAAAGCAGCCATCTACTACACATCGAAAGAACTGCCAATGCGATTAAAAGAGGGTGTGCCGGATATTGAGGAATTAAGGAATTGAGGAATTGAAGAAATTGCTGTAATGGATGAACTACTGAATGACACAATTTGATAAGCCTGGACATTTCTGATGGTGAAAACAAGGTCTTCTTTTTGTATATTTGTTCGTGAATAACATCATCTATCATGACGACTTGGACAAAGGCACAAATATATCGGGATAACGGTGAAACAGCAGACGCTCAGGCCCCCGTGATTATCTCAGCAAGTAGAAGCACCGACATTCCCGCATTTTATGCCGATTGGTTCTTCCATCGGCTTAAGGTGGGCTATTCCGCTTGGACCAATCCTTTCAACGGTGTGAAAAGTTTTGTGTCGTATGAAAAATGTCGTTTTATCGTGTTTTGGTCGAAGAACCCAGAGCCGTTGCTTGGTCATTTGGACGAGTTGAAGGAAAGGAACATCGGTTGCTACATCCAATACACCCTAAACGATTACGAAAAAGAAGGTTTGGAAAAAGGCGTTCCGCCTTTGGAGAAAAGGATTGACACCTTCAAAAGGTTTGTGGAAAAACTAGGTGAAGGCCGTGTGATTTGGCGTTTCGACCCATTGATTCTGACCGATCAAATCAGCATTGACAACCTGCTGAGAAAAGTGGAAACTATCGGTGACCAACTGAAAGAATACACGGAAAAACTCGTTTTCAGTTATGCCGACATCGCCTTATATAAAAAGGTGAAAGCCAATCTCGAAAAGAGCAGAATCAATTATTCGGAATGGTCGCCGGAGCAGATGTTTGAGTTTGCCAAACGGTTAGTGGAGTTGAACAAAGCGAAAGGCTGGAACTACGCTTTAGCCACTTGTGGTGAGGCGGCCAATCTCGACGGCGTGGAGCACAATCATTGCATCGATGACGACCTGATGATTCGTTTTGCGTCTCACGACAAGACCTTGATGGACTTTCTTGGCGTGGAGATCACCGAAGGCGACCTCTTCAACCCAGAAAAGACCATCATCAAGCACCGCGACAACCGCGACAAAGGCCAGCGGCAGTTCTGCGGCTGCATTATGAGCAAGGACATCGGCGAGTACAATACCTGCCCTCATTTGTGTGAGTATTGCTATGCCAATGCAAGCAAGGAGAAAGCTGTTGAGAATTATAGAAAACACAAAACGAATCCTTTGGGAGAAACAATTACGGGCTAATTATGATAATTGAGCAAAACACCAACTACGCCTACAAACTGAAATACACGGATAATCCCACTTTCGACAAAGTGAGGGATTTGTCCACCAAATTCTACCGCGAACTGCCACATGCCTTGCAGGATGAACTTCATGATGCTTTGAAACGAGGTATTGACATCTTGGACTCTGAGCCACAAATGACCGCCTATATGTCTTCTTTCGGCAAAATGCACCAAGCTAAACTGGAATATGCCTTTGGCAAATTGCCAGAAGAATTCCTTGAGCAATCTGAAATAAACATCATTGATTATGGTTGTGGGCAAGCTTTAGGAACAATGTGTTATTCAGATTATCTTCGCGACAATGGTTATGCACAAAATGTGAGAACCATTACTCTAGTCGAGCCTTCCAAGATTTGTTTGAAACGCGCAGCGCTACATGCTTCGGTGTTTTTCCCAGAAGCAAAGATAAAGACCGTGAACAAAAAGTTTGATGACTTGACTCAAGACGACATTGTTTGCGATGAAGAAACATCTACTTTGCATATTCTTTCCAATGTGTTGGATATGCTAAGCTTCGATATAGACAAGTTCGCCAACTTGGTGAAAGGTTGCTTAAAAGGGTATAATCAGTTTGTATGCGTAGGGCCATTTTTTGGTTCTTCCGATAAAAGCGAACGAATGGAAGTTTTCTGCTCATTGCTGGGTGGCAACAAGGGTTTCTATGGTATGTTTGACAAAAACGAACTTATTGAAGACAAGACTTGGACAGCACAATTACAATGTTTTTCTATTGGAAAATTGACGTGTATTAAGTCTTCAACAACGGCAACTGTTGAGAAAAATGAAAATTGGGTTGAAGATGAATTTGGAGTTGTCTATAGTAAGGATGGGAAAAAATTACTGAGGTGTAAGAATAAGTATTTTGAAAAATATTCTATAAAAAATAGAGTGTATGTAATTTGCAATGAGGCATTTGAAGAGTGTTCTACAATAAAGCAAATAATCATACCAAATACAGTTTCAGTTTTGGGTGAAAGTGCTTTTCTTAGATGCTTTTCATTGCAACAAATCAAGATACCAAATTCAGTTTTAGAGATTGCTGATGGCACATTTGCTCAGTGTAGAGCTTTGCGTCAAATCATAATACCCAATTCAGTTGTGAGAATTGGAAAATGTGCTTTTGGTGGATGCTCATCTCTGAAACAAGTTTTAATGTCTAATTCAGTTACAGCCATTGCCGATTATACCTTTTTCGATTGTTCGTCATTGCAGCAAATCGCCCTACCAGACTCTATCAGAAGTATTGGCGATTCTGCTTTTCGAGGGTGTAAAAACTTGCTACAGATCACCCTACCAGACTCTATCACAACTATTGAATGCAAGGCTTTTTTTGAATGTTCCTCCTTGCGGATTATCACTATTCCTCGGTCAGTTATAAGCATAGGTGTATCGGCCTTTGGGGGGTGCTCATCATTGCAACAAATCAGCATCTCTGATTTGGTTAAAAGTATTGGCGATTCTACTTTTTGGGGGTGTTCGTCATTACAACAAATCTCCATCCCCAACTCGGTTATAAGCATTGCCGATTATGCTTTTAGTGGTTGTTCGGCGTTGCAGCAAATTACTCTACCAGACTCCATTATAAGCATTGGCAGGTCCGCTTTTAGTAGCTGCAAAAGCTTGCTACAGATCACTCTGCCAGACTCTATTTCAACCGTAGCAGGAGGAACTTTTAGGGAATGTTCATCCTTGCAAAAAATCACCATTCCAGATTCAGTCACAAGAATTGGTGAGGTGGCTTTTGTGGAATGTTCTTCATTGCTAGATATTACAATTTCTTGTTCGGTTACAAATATCGGGGAAGAAGCTTTCGGAAAATGTACATCATTACAACAAATTAGCATTAAGAACCCTCGTATTGAGATTGGGAGTAATGCTTTTGGGGGCTGTATTTCTTTACAACAAATTTTCATTCCAAAAGGAAGTACGGAAAGATTTAAAAAGATGCTTGATAAAGAATTGTGGGATAAACTTGTGGAAGAATAAAACCAGATTATCAAATGAAAAAGTATTATAAAGCATTGGTGTTTTCGAATTCTATTTTGAAAACCAGTTTCAGATTTGAAGACAAATTTCAGATTCTCCCCATCGATATGGAAGGGAAACCAAAGAGTCCATACGCTCGCCATTTCCCCATGTTTCTCGAATATACGATTGACTATCAAAACGATGAACCAACTGACTTTTTTTTACTTGGTGCAGTTAAAATCAATAAAGAAAAAGAAATACTTAATCTGCTGTCATGTTTAACAAATCATAGGTTTTTCAATATAACACCTCTATGATTGGATGGGGAATAGAAATGCCAAATAAGATGGCTAAAGATATGACGGAAGAGGAAAGACAAAACATAGATAATAGAGAGAGTCGTATGTTCATGGGAGTCTATTCCTATCAAGGATTAAAAAAGGACTTAGAAATAGAACAGTTCACGGATTTCAAGCCAACTGCATCTTTTAAAGAAGCGCAGATGCATGAATACTTTACTGACAATCCCATTGATGATTACAGTCATGAGGTTTGTTTTCCGAACACCCTATACACCGCTCTTCACAACTATTACAATCTTTCTTCAGAAACAAGAAAAAAAGTAAATTCCTGCATTTATCTCGCGTGTGATGGAATGGATATTTCCTCAAATAAACGTAGTTTGTCTTTCCTATCCTATATTTCTGCTATTGAAGGTCTTGTTGAATTAGAAGAAGATGATAATGTAATAACTTTTGCTTGCGGAAGTTGTAAAACAATAGAATCGTCACCGTATTCATGTCCACAATGTGGACGTCCGATTTGGGGGGTGAAACAAAAGTTTGTTAATTTCTTGTCGAAATTTGTCGCTGGTAGTACAAAATCTCAGAAAAAGTATAAAGATATATATAATTTGCGAAGTAGAATAACACATTCGGGCAAATTGTTTCAGGGCGATTACGAATTATCATTTGATAAAGACGATGAAGAGAAAAGTTATAATGATTGGTTAATGAGATTAGAAACTCTTCAATTGTTTAGAATTTCACTTGATAGTTGGTTAAGGTATTCGGAAAAGAAAAGACAATAGGTATCATATTACAACAAATAGTTTTAAAGAAATCTAAACATGACCGACAACGAAAAAGCACTAATGCACCAATTAGAGATGACTGCTCATTCACAAGGAACAGCACAATTCCTATACAATTTGTTTGGCGGCGGATTTGTCACCAAAGGCCAAGCGAAAGAAACGTTAGAGTTTTGCATTGCAAAGATGAAACGCGACATTGAAAGCAATCCCCTTCTATCAAGAGAGCAGAAAGACTATGAAATAGCCATAAGAGAATCTTGGTTTAATGCGTTGAAAGCGTCTATGGAGTTGTAATTTTCTCGAGAATGGGATGGGTTTGCCTTCGTCAAACAGTTCGACATCATCTATGCCCACCATTACTTCATCACCGGGAAAAGAGGCGAACCGAAAAAGATCATCCTGCCGCGGGAATTGGTGGAATGGATTGTTTAACAGGACTAATAAAAACGCTCTTTGAATTCTGCCAAAGACAACATCGTAGTATGTCCATATTGTTTCACGTCAAGTATGTCGGCATCACCAGAAACAATAAAACCAGCATCAACATTTAACGCCAGTGACAACAAATAAAGGTCTTTCGGATCACGAATATTATAATCGGCCTCTTCTTTTATATTCACAATATTAGCATAGGAATAGATGATATGAAAAAAATCTTCCAATTCCTGTTCACTCACATGTGACCGGATCTTCGAGCGAGCGCAGACATCGTGTAGTTCATTTAACAATTCACCACAGACGACCACATCAAAACGGGAATCGTTCAAAATCTGCCGAATTAACCCTGTATGGTGACCTATTAGGAATGAAACCCAAATATTACAATCAAGGATTACCTTCATTGCTTATATCTTACGGCTTTCACTTCTTCGATGATCTCTTCCTCGCTGACTGGAGGAATCGCAGGACGACTTTTAGCAAAACGCTCAAGTAATTGCTCCTGCGTCTCAACCTGCCAACCGAATTTCCGAATCAATTCCTTCAGCAGTTTCCAATCCGCCTTCGGAACACTCAAAAAGACACTTTGCATCTCGGTAGGTTTCATTGCACTCCTTCCCATCAGATTTGTTACACCTGCAAAGTTATAATTTTTTGCAAACATTACCATCTTTTTATGATTTTATCGTTTTGGTTTTGCAAATATAGCACTTTTATTTTAGCTCAATCATTATTTCTAATTAATTTTTATCAACATATCCAAGTTTTCGTTCAAACAACGCAGCATTCCAAAAAGTTTGCTACCTTTGCAGCACGAACCAATCCTCAACTGCCATGAAAACGACCCGACTCCTGTTTTTGACACTTCTCACGGCGATGCTCTTCACTGTCAACGAGGCCAACGCCCAAGGCAAAAAGAAAATCCGCATCCGCTATCGCAACGCCAACCAACTCGTCAAGAAGATCCAGGAGAATCCCAATGCCGAGACGCTCTACCTCTTCCGCAACCGGCTGGACTCCCTCCCCGAGGAGATCGGGCAACTGAAAAACCTCAAGACCCTCGTGGTCAGCTCCAACCGGCTCACCTACATACCACCCGTCATCGGCGAACTGACCCAGCTGGAGAAGATCTCCTTCAAGCATAACCAATTGAAAAGCCTTCCGCCGGAGATCGGCAAGCTGACCAACCTCAAGGAACTGTATCTATGCCATAACCAGCTCGACTCGCTACCCGAAGAGATTTGCAACCTGAAGAACCTGGAGATCCTGGAGCTTCAATACAACCGCCTGAACCACCTGCCGCAAAACATCGGCCAGCTGAAGTCGCTGCGGTTCCTCAACCTCAACACCAACGTCCTGCGCAACCTGCCCTCGTCCATCGCCGGGCTCACCGAGCTCGTCGAGCTGAACGTGGCCAACAGCGGCGGACTGCTCGTCATCCCCGACATGAGGCACTGCCAGCTGCTGGAGCGTCTGTATATCGACCCAACCACCCAGTTTGCCGTCTCCTTCAACCCAAGAACCATCTCTCACCTCCAAATCATCGTCGTCCCTTAAAACCCACAATCCTTATAATATGAAAAGACTATTCCTTTTGGCAGCGCTGGCCGTGACCGTCATGGCCCATGCCCAGACCATCACCCTCGGCGACAACAACACCATCAGCAACCAGGTGCCCGTCAACACCCTGTACAACTACTCCCTCACCGAGCATCTTTTCCTGGCGGATGAGATTGAGTTTGCCGGAAACATCCGTGCCCTTCGCTTCCACATCGCCTACACCTACAGCACCGAATATACCTACAACATCGACATCTACATGAAACACGTGTCGAGGAGCGCCTTCTCCGATCCCGTCGATGCCGAGACCTTCTCCCCCGACGACAAGGTCTATTCGGGCCCCTGGACCATCCCTGCCGACACCGACGGATGGCTCAACATCGACTTCGACACCCCGTTTGCCTACAACGGCACCGACAACCTGCTGATCGGCATGGACGACAACTCCGGCGACTTCGCCATCCGGTATTTCATGTTCACCGAAGCAGCCGGCACCGTCCTCAGCTATTATAGCGACAACCAAAACCCCGACCCCTGCGACCCGACCTCCTTCACCGGTTTTAAAGAGGTGATCAGCCAGCGGCCCAACGTCAAGCTGGTCTTTGGAGGAAGCGTTGGCACCGCAGAAAACAACGCCAACGTGCTTTCGGCGTATCCCAACCCGGCAAGCGACCGTCTGTACCTCGAAGGTGTCGACAACGAGATGGTCCGCATCTACGATGCCACGGGGCGTCTGGTGAAACAAGAGCCCTATACCGGCCCGCTCCACATCGAAAGCCTGGAAAGCGGCCTCTATCTCCTCTGCACCGGCAAAGGCGTAATCCGCTTTGTGAAATAAAAGAAGAGCCGTTCACGACGGCTCCTCAAAAGTGTCAAATTTCACGTGACTAGCGCCTGGGTTGGCTCATTATCTTTTTCAGGGAGCAAAATTAGGAATTGTTTTTTATTCTCAAATAAAATTTTTAATTTTTTTAACAAAAAGCACAAACCTCGCCCGATAACGTGTCGTTTCAAAAAGATTGCTACCTTTGCAGCCCGGAAGGTTTTCCCTACAGCCGCAGGGGGTCCTCCACCTTAACCCGCATCGTCCCATGAAAGCAACCTATTCACAACGCCTGATCAAACTCGCCGACCTCAACCACCACCAGACCTTCTTCGCCGGAAGATGTTCCGAGTGGTTCCTGGAGAGTTCGTATTTCGCCGTGGCCCAGTATGTCGACACCAAGGACACCGTGTTGCTGGTGCTGCATGGCATCGACTTCAAGTTCCCGATCTTTGCCGGCGACATCGTCACCTTCGAGAGCAAGGTGATCCATACCGGACGATCCACCCTCACCGTATATACAAAAATGTATCGGAGTCGCGAGCCCGAGAAGACCGCAGCCGACGGCTTCGCCACCTTCTCCTATCTGGATGAGAACCACCACTCCAAGCCTCATGGCATCACCCTCACCCCCGAAACCGAGGAAGAAAAATGGCTTCAACAACAGGCACAGGAAGTGATGGAAGACTCCAAACGCAGGGCCAAGGCCATGAATCAATGGGGTACGCGATGAAACCTTGGGGAGAAACGACCCCGTAGGGGTCATCTGTCGGTATCTTCGGGGGGAAACCCTGGGGAAATGAAAAAAAAATCGCCAGAAACCCACTGATATATCAAAAAAAGATGTAATTTTGCAGCCCGATTTAGAAACGTTTAAAAAAGAAAGAAGTATTAATTATGTATTTGACTGCAGAAAAGAAATCAGAGATTTTCAGCCAATACGGCAAAAGCGCTGCCGATACTGGTTCAGCAGAAGGCCAAATCGCTTTGTTCACCTACAGAATCAAGCATTTGACTGAACAAACAAAGGAACACAAGAAAGATGTGGCGGCCAAGCGCGCGTTGGTTCGTTTAGTAGGTAAGAGAAGAAAACTTCTCGATTATTTGAAGAGAACTGACATCGAAAGATACCGTAACATCATCAAGGAATTGGGCATCAGAAAGTAATTCACTTTCGCGCTGCCTAAGCGGAATTCAAGAAAGGCAATAGAACCTATTGCCTTTCTTTTGCTATTTAAAAAGTCCACATCTAAAACACAAAAAAAATTATGGGTCCAGAAGGAATTACTCAAATCATAAAGATGCCTAACGGTCAGGAAATCAGCATCAACACCGGCCGTTATGCCAAACAAGCCGACGGCAGCGCCCTGCTCCGCTGCGGCGACACCGTCCTGCTTGCCACCGTCTGCTCAGCCACCGAGGTCGCTCCCGAGACCGACTTCTTCCCGCTGTCCGTTGACTATCGCGAAAAATATTATGCCGCCGGCAAGTTCCCCGGTGGTTTCTTCAAGCGTGAAGCCAAGCCTTCCGACTATGAAGTGCTCATCTCCCGTCTGATCGACCGCGCCCTGCGTCCGCTGTTCCCGGATGACTACCATGCCGAGACCATCGTCCAGGTGAACCTGCTCTCCGCCGAGAAGAACGTGGCCCCCGATGCCCTCGCCGCCCTGGCTGCCTCTGCCGCCATCAGCGTGTCCGACATCCCGTTCCACGGCCCGATCTCCGAGTGCCGCGTCGCCCTCATCGGTGACGAATACGTCATCAACCCCACCTTCGAGCAACAGGAGGAAGCCCGCCTCGAGCTGATGGTGGCCGCCTCCATGAAGGACATCTGCATGGTGGAAGGCGAATGCAAGGAAGTCTCCGAAGAAGAGATGCTCGGCGCCCTCAAGGCCGCCCACGAAGCCATCAAGATCCAGTGCCAGGCACAGATCGAGCTGATGGAAAAAGTCGGCAAAGCCAAACGCGAATACTGCCACGAAGTGAACGACGAGACCATCCGTCAAGAAGTGCAGGACAATTGCTACCAGGCCTGCTACGACTTCGCCCTCTCTGGCTGCGCCGACAAGCACCTGCGCGAAGATACGTTCAACGGCATCCTCGAAAAATATCTTGAAAAATATACCGAAGAAGAGCTGGAGACCGTGAAGCCGCTCGCCGCCCGTTATTTCCACGACGTGCAGCGTTCAGCCGTGCGTAACGCCGTCCTCGACAAGCGCACTCGCCTCGACGGCCGTCAGCTCAACGAAGTGCGTCCCATCTGGACGGAAGTCGACATCCTGCCCTCAGCCCACGGCTCTGCCGTGTTCACCCGTGGTGAGACCCAGGCCCTCGTGGCCGTCACCCTCGGCACCAAGCTCGACGAGCAGACCATCGACGGCGCCGTGGTGGAAGGCACCAAGAACTTCACGCTGCACTACAACTTCCCCGGCTTCGCCACTGGCGAACCCAAGGCCCCGCGCAGCACCAGCCGTCGTGAGATCGGCCACGGCAACCTCGCCGAACGCGCCCTCAAGTCGATGGTGCCCCACGACGAGAGCATGCCTTACACCGTCCGTATCGTGAGCGACATCCTTGAATCGAACGGCTCCTCCTCCATGGCCTCCGTGTGCGGTGGCTGCATGGCCTTGATGGATGCCGGCGTGCCGATGCGCAAGCCCGTCGCCGGTGTGGCCATGGGTATGATCTCCGACAGCGAGACTGGAAAATACGCCATCCTGACCGACATCCTCGGCGACGAGGATCACCTCGGCGACATGGACTTCAAGGTCACCGGTACCCGCGACGGCATCACCGCCTGCCAGATGGACATCAAGGTGGACGGCCTCAGCTACGAGGTCCTCACCGAAGCCCTCGAACAGGCCCGCCAAGGCCGTCTGCACATCCTCGACGAGATGGCCAAGACCATCAGCGTCCCGCGTGCCGACTACAAGGAGATCGTCCCGAGAATCGAGAAGATGTTCATCCCGAAAGACTTCATCGGTGCCGTCATCGGCCCTGGTGGCAAGGTCATCCAAGAGCTCCAGAAGGTCACCAACACCGTCATCACCATCACCGAGGACGAAGAGAAGGGTATTGTGGAGATCGCTTCGCAGAACAAGGCCGACATCGAAGCCTGCAAGGCCAAGATCAAAGCCATCGTCGCTGTGCCTGAGGTCGGTGAGATCTATCATGGCAAGATCGTCTCCATCATGGCCTTCGGCGCCTTCGTGGAGATCCTGCCCAACAAGGACGGCCTGCTGCACATCTCCGAGATCGCTTGGGAACGCTTCAACACCATGGAAGAGACCGGCTTGAAGGAAGGCGACGAGATCGACGTCAAGTTGATCGAAATCGACAGCAAGACCGGCAAGCTCCGCCTCTCCCGCAGGGAACTGCTTCCCAAACCGGAAGGCTATGTGGAGAAGAAAGGCGGCAACGGCCCGCGTCCTACCGGCAACGGTGGAAAGCCCGGCAATGGTGGCAACCGCAACGGGGGAAAACCCGGCAATGGCGGCCACGGTGCCCACGGCGGCAACCGCAACAACCACAAGAACTAATTCTAATTGGTTAACCAACACGTTATAAATGAGGCAGTTAAAGATTACGAAGCAGGTCACGAACCGTGAGACCGCATCTCTCGACAAGTACCTGCAAGAGATTGGTAAGGTTGAGTTGATCTCCGCTGAAGAAGAGGTGGAGCTCGCTCAGCGTATCAAGCAAGGCGACAAAGTGGCATTGGAGAAGCTCACCAAAGCCAACCTGCGCTTCGTCGTCTCCGTATCAAAACAGTATCAGAACCAGGGCCTCAGTCTTCCCGACTTAATCAACGAAGGCAACCTGGGGCTGATAAAAGCCGCACAACGTTTCGACGAGACCAGAGGTTTCAAATTCATCTCGTATGCCGTGTGGTGGATCCGCCAATCCATCCTCCAGGCACTGGCCGAACAATCGCGTATTGTCCGTCTCCCTCTGAACAAAATCGGTTCCATCAACAAAATCAACAAAGCTTACGCCAAGCTGGAGCAAGAGTATGAGCGCGAACCCAATGCAGAGGAGATTGCCGAGGTGCTGGAAATCACGGAGGCCGAGGTCAAAGAATCGATGAAAAACGCCGGACGTCACATTTCGATGGACGCCCCGCTCATCCAGGACGAAGACAACACCATGTACGACGTCTTGAAGAGTGAAGAGGCACCCACCCCGGAGACGGAGCTTCTGTACGAGTCGTTACGCAAGGAAATTGACCGAGCCATCTCCACGCTGACACCGCGTGAGGCCGATGTGGTCCGTCTTTACTTCGGACTCAACGGCAGTCACCCGATGACGCTTGAAGAGATCGGCGAGAAGTTCGACTTGACGCGTGAACGTGTGCGTCAGATCAAGGAAAAGGCCATCCGCCGGTTGAAACACACCAGCCGTAGCAAGATCCTTAAGAGTTATCTCGGTTAAGATCTTTGGTATTTTTTAAAAGAGCCCTTCGGTGACGGAGGGCTTTTTTATTGTTTTTTTATATTTGCATTCAGTATCACAAATCCATTACTATGAAAGAGCTATTCCTTCTCATTCTTGCTCTAACATGCTTTGTGTCATTGAATGCACAATGGGTCAACAATCCAGTAAACAACACCCTGGTCGCAAACTGCAATGGCTCAACGAACTGAACACGGGCATCTACATCATCCAAGGCTTGACCGAAAATGGGCGGTTGATGAGCAGAAAAGTGATGATTTTATAAAAAAGGTGCCTCGCGAGGCACCTTTTTTTGTTTTATTTTTTAACAATCCATATATTTGCAAGCAAAGAACCTTTAAAAAAAATAATATTATGAAAAAAAAGCTATTACGATTGATTGTAGCCGTATTCATGCTGGCTTTTTTGAACATGGCACATGCCCAAGTCTCATTGCCGTATTCCGAAGGCTTTGAGAACGGACTTAACGGATGGACTTTGACTGATTGTCAAAGCAACACAGGTCTTACCAATTCGAACGATTTTGTCCATTCGGGAGACTCTACCTTTACCTTCCATTGGACAATCTCGCCGCCCCAGTATTTGATTTCCCCTGAGTTTACAGGTACTAACAACCATGAATTAAATGTTTCATTCTACTACAAGTTTGGTTCCGCTGGTAGCTTTTCGGAAACTTTCCAAGTAGGATATTCCACCAACTCCAATGACATTAGTGACTTTACTTTTGGTGAAGAGATTACGGCTATCGCCGGCAATGATTGGGAAATATACACCGAAGCGTTCCCCTCTGGGACGAAGTATGTAGCTATCAAGTGTACATCTAATGATGCACTCTATTTATGCCTTGATGACTTCGTTTTTACCAAAGGTGACGAGTTGCTTGAAGCGGAACTCACCGTTCATGACGCTACTACCACCAACAACTATGTGCCTGTATACGGCACATGGGCTGATGCCTACCAAAAGTGCGAAATGGTGTATCCAGCCACAGAGCTGAGTGCAATGGCTGGCGGCGAAATCAGTGGCATTACCTATTACCTGTCTTCTCCCGCTTCGGATGTATGGACTGGTACATGGGAAGTCTTCATGTATGAAGTGGACAACACCACCATTGACAACTTTTACGGTGAAGACCGTTCTATCGTGTACACGGGTGCTCTCGACGGCACTGGTGCTACGATGACGATCAACTTCGACACGCCTTACACCTACAACGGTGGCAACCTGCTTGTCGGTGTTTATCAAATCGTTCCGGGCAACTGGAAGAGCGCCTATTTCTATGGCGAGACTGTGTCGGGCGCTTCGGTGCAAGGCTACAGCTCGACTGGCTTGGATTACATCAGCGCCACGCAGCGTAACTTCTTGCCCAAGACCACCTTCACCTATCTACCCCCTCCTCCCGATCCCACCCCCATTCTTGCCACCCTACCCGACCCGCTAGACTTAGGCTACCGCCCTGCCAGTGCGTGGATGCGACCCTACACCTTCATCCTTACCAACACCGATGTTGAGGCAGAAATCACCGGTTTGGAACTCCAAGGCACCGGAAGCGACGCCCTAGGAATTGACTTGGGCGACCTCACCCTTCCCTTCACCCTTGGCGAGAATGAAAGCGTAACGCTCGGTGTCAACTGGGGCAATCAGCCCAGCATCGTGGAGGGCACCTTGAACGTTTCCTACCCCTATGGGAATGCCACAGGTTCGACCGCCTTCCCGATCACGGCTCAAATCTATGATCCTGCAGAAGGCGACGTTTGGGAACTGCCCAAAGAGGCGAACAGCTTCCCCTACACCGAAACCCTAAACGCCACCGCCCTTCCGCTTTACGACAACTACTTCTTGCCCAATGCCAATATCCCCGAAGGCAACGATGTGGTCTATAAACTCGAATTCGACCACAAGGTCCTGCTGAGTGCCAGCGTCACCGAAGGTGACAATGGCAAGGTAGCCCTTTATGCGGAAAGCTTTAATGGTGAGGGTGGCCCCGATGCGAACAATTCTTTATCTGCTTCTTCGCCTTTTGAGGCCCAGATTGGCGAAGGTACAAACACCTCTGGCCGTGTGCCAATGTATTACCTTTATGACAACAGTCTGTCTCTACAACTTTTCCTAGCCAACGAGTTACTCGAAGCCGGAGCCAACACCACGCCAATGAGCAGTATCAGCTGGTACAGCCAGAGCACCTATGGTTACTTAATCCATGATGTCAGCATCTGGATGGCCAACGTAAGTGACAACACGGCACCATCTTCTTCGCCATTAGGTTCGTCCATGACGCTTGTTTTCCAAGGAGATTTCCAAGAGGTGGTAGGATGGAACGAGTTCGTCTTCAACCAGAACGAATTCGCCTGGGATGGCAACAGCAACCTCCTCGTTATGGTTCAAATGAACAATGGCGATTGGGGTTCCTCCATTCAGTGGTACTATCACGACCCTGGTTTCCAAGCTACTGCATACACCTATAGGGATAACACACCCTACGATGCTGCTACTAATTCTTTCTCCATGACCACCACATCCACCCTGCGAGCAAACACGCTTTTTAAAGCGGGTCAACAACGGCGCTTAAGAGACAACACCTGTGACATCGACCATCGCCTCGTTTTTCCCGGCACCTATTATTTGGCGGCTTCCTCAACAAGCGATGAATTCACCGTTACCATCAACGCTGAAGCACTGCCATGCCCCGAACCTGCCACCTTGCTCACGCCTACCAATGGCACTACGGACATCGACGAGGCCAACACAACGCTTAGCTGGAAACTCCGCGATTACGCCATCCAGTACTGCTTGCTCTTAGGCACCGATCCCGACAACATGGACACCCTTGTCTCATGGACACACGAATTGAGTGAAGAGTACCTTATCACAGAATCTCTCGACATCGGCACCACCTATTACTGGCAAGTAGGTGAACGCAACGACGACTGTACCGAAGGCGTATTCAGCGACCTCTGGAGCTTCTCCACAAACTGTCCGCCCGCCACGAACCTCTACATCTCACGCACTGGCTGGGCGATGTGGGACGACGGCAGAAGCAACGGCCAGCGCCAATACGAGGAAACCATCGTGACGCTCACCGAATTGAGCGGCGACACCATCTATTCAGGCACTACCGACCAAGCGTTTATGCAGCTTCCCACCGACGCACTGACAGACAGCACAAGTTACTATTGTATGGTAACCCATGTCTATGCTGCAGGTCCGAGCAACACAGTCTCGCAACAGTGGCTCTACCAGTCTTGTGACCATTATGACGGCACCATAGACCCAACGGGCATCCTTGACGCCGAGGGAGCCCACCTCAGTTGGACCTATCCCGACGCGGCAGGCTCGGAAGAGAATCCCTTCAGCGAACAATGGCTTTACTATGATGACGGCACGTATGCCACGTCCGTTGGCGCAGGCGGCAATATCTATTGGGCCACCATGTTCCCGGCAGACTTACTTGCAGAATATGGCAGCATGAACTTGTCGAAGGTCGCATTGCACAGCACCTATGAGTGCGCTGCCACGCTGAACGTCTTCCTTGGTGGCGACACACCTGGCGGTTCACCTGTTGCCACGAAAGATTTCAACTTGACTGGCGACTCTGGTTTTATGGAAATTGAGTTGGACAATCCTGTCCTCATTGATGGCACCGAAAATTTGTGGATCATGTTCTACCAAAACGGCACAGTTTATCCAGCAGATGCATGCAATGACACTGGCTACCCCAACAACCGTTGGGTAAGTTTAGACGGCGAGACCTGGTCTGACCTTGCAGATGCTGGTTTACCTGGCTATTCCTGGATGATTCGCGCATACATAGAAAGCACTTCATTCAACCCGGTGGTCGACCCATTGGGAACAGTACTCTTCCGTGACGGCGAGTGGCTTGGTTTCACCACCGGCAGTTCCTTTGTCGATACAGAAGGAACGATCGACAACACCTATGAGTTGCGCATGGTGTATGATGGGGCAAAGACATGCCCAAATCGCAACATCTACTATTCCATGGGCTGCCCGCAGGCCGTGGATTTGGCTTTGCAACAATACCAGATCGACGCCTCGGCCAATCCCACCGAGGGCGGCGACGTTAATGGAGTCGGCTCCTATGGCTATGGCACCACCTGTTCCCTCGCTGCTACTCCTTCTACTGGTTACCACTTCGTCAACTGGACCGTCAATGGCTCTCAAGTATCCACTTCCGAGACTTTGAGCTTCACCGTGACGCAAGACTCCACCTTTGTGGGTCACTTCGAGATCAACAGCTATGAAATCGAGGCCAGCGCCAATCCCGAGGAAGGCGGTACCATCAGTGGAGCCGGCACCTACAACCACTTCGAGGAATGCACTTTGATTGCCACGCCCAATGAGGGCTACCACTTCGTCAACTGGACTGAGGACGGCACGGAGGTCGCCACCACCGACACCCTCACGTTTGTCGTGAGCGGGCCCAGGACCCTCGTTGCACACTTCGAGATTAACAGCTATGAGATCACCGTCTCGGCCAATCCCGAAGAAGGAGGCACCCTCTCCGGCGACGGCACCTACAACCACTTCGAGGAATGCACCCTCACCGCCACGGTCAATATGGGCTACATCTTCCTCAAGTGGACCAAAAACGGCGCCTTGATCTCCCACCACCCCACCCATACTTTCACTGTCACCGAAGCCGGCGACTACGTCGCCCACTTCGCCGTCAAACAGCACCTCATCACCGCACTGGCCAATCCCACCGAAGGCGGCACCGTCACCGGATCGGGCTCCTACGCCCATGGCGATTCGGCCACCCTTGAAGCCTCCGCTAACGAAGGATACACCTTCCTGAACTGGACCCTTGACGGCGAGGAAGTCTCCTCCGATCCGAGCTACACCTTCACCGTCACCGCTCCGGGCACTTACGTCGCCCAGTTCAGCCACAGCGAATACACCGTCACCGTCTCAGCCGACCCGACCGAGGGCGGCACCGTAACCGGCGAAGGCACCTATCCCCACGGAACGTCCATCACCCTTGAAGCCATCCCCAACGAGGGCTATGCCTTCCTCAACTGGACCTTGGACGGCGAAATGGTCTCCGATGAGACGACCTACCACCTCACCGTCACCGAAGACGGCGACTACACGGCCCACTTCGAGATGTTGATGCAGTACAACATCACCCTCGTCCAGGTCGAGGGCGGCACCCTCGAAGCGCCAGCCACCGCCTATGAGGGCCAGACCGTCGTCGTGACGGCAGAGCATGAGGCCCAATACCGTCTGGTCTCGCTGTTCTACTACACCGACGACCCGGAGAACGTGACCGCCATCACCCTGCCTGGCATGACGTTTGTCATGCCCGCCGCCGACGTCACCGTCAGCGGCGAATTCCAACACTTCGACCTGGGCGACGTGAACCTCGACGGCGACGTCAACATCCTCGACGTGCTCACCACCCTGAACCACATCATCGGCAACAACGTCCCCTTCGAGTTCGAGATGGGCGACATGAACGGCGACGGCATCATCGACATCAGCGACGCCTTGGCCATCAACGGCCTCATCCATGGTTATAAAGCCAGCTGCGGCGACCTGGAGGCCACCTTCGCGGTCGTTGACGGCACCCTCTTCATCGACGCCGACATGGCGCTTGCGGGCTATCAGTTCACCCTCGACGCCGCGCCTGCATCCATCGAGTTGCCAGGCTTCAGCACCATGGGCAACTGGGTCGACGGCAAGTATGTCCAGCTCGTCTTCAGCCTCGACAGCGAACGCGAGCCCGGCTGCTACCCCGTCCTCAACTTGGGCAACGCCGATCTCGACGGCGTCATCCTCTCCACCAAGGAAGGCTGTCCTGTGAGGGCCGAGGAAGGCACGCTTGGCATCGCCGGCATCGACGAGGATCGCTACAGCGTCTATCCCGTGCCCGCCATCGACGAGGTTGTCGTGGCCGGTCCTGACATCACCTCCATCGAGGTCGTCAACCTCATGGGCCAGCGTCTCCTGTACCTTGGCAACGTCAATGCCGACGCCACCAGGGTCAACGTCACCGACCTGGCCGCCGGCTGCTATCTGTTCAGGATCCACGCCAACCAAGGCACCTTCATCAAGACTGTAACGGTCGTGAGATAACAAATCTCCGTTAATTTTTCCACAAAAAGTGCCTCTCACGAGGCACTTTTTTTTTATCTTTGCCTCAGTAAAGAACTTTCAACTTTCCACTATGAAAATGATCGCCCCTTCCCTGCTCTCGGCAGATTTTCTGAATCTTGGTAAGGATATCGACATGGTCAACCGCAGCGAAGCCGACTGGTTCCATTGCGACGTGATGGACGGACGCTTCGTACCCAACATCTCGTTCGGCATCCCCGTGGTACAAGCCATCAGCCAGCAAGCCGAGAAACCGCTGGACGTCCACCTGATGATCGTAGAGCCAGAAAAGTATTTCGAGGCTTTCGTGAAGGCAGGCGCCGACATCATCACCTTCCACTACGAGGCTTGCACCCACATCCACCGCGCGGTGCAGCAGCTGAAGGCCCTCGGCGTGAAGGCCGGCGTGGTGCTCAATCCGCACACCCCCGTGTCCGTATTGGAAGACATCCTCGGCGACCTCGACCTGGTGCTGTTGATGAGCGTCAACCCAGGCTTCGGCGGACAAAAGTTCATCGAACGCACTTTCGAGAAAATCCGCAAGCTCCGCGCCATGATCAATGAACAAGGCCTTGACACCATGATCGAAGTGGATGGTGGGGTGAACACCCAGAACGCCGCCGCCCTCTTCGAGGCCGGCGCCGACATCCTCGTGGCCGGGAATGCGGTGTTCAAGTCAGAAGATCCCGAAGCCACGATCCGTATGATGAAATCTTTAAATCTTTAAATCTTTAAATCGTTGAATCTTTAAATCTCTAAATCCACAAATATGAACGATTCCATCCTGAAACTCGCCCCTGCTGGCGTATGGAAAGAATTCCAAGGCATCCTCAACGTGCCACGTCCTTCCAAGAAAGAAGCCCAGATGGTCAAATACCTTGAGCAATGGGCCAAAGACCACAAGATCAAATATACCAAGGAAAAATGCGGTAACATCATCATGACCGTGCCCGCCACCAAAGGCATGGAAGACCGCAAGATGATCGCCCTCCAGGCCCACATGGACATGGTGTGTGAAAAGAACGGCGACAAGGTCCACGACTTTGAGAAAGACCCGATCGAAGCGGTCATCAAAGGCGAGTGGGTCCACGCCAACGGCACCACCCTCGGCGCCGACGACGGCATCGGCGTCGCCGCCGCCCTGGCTGTCATCACCGACCCGAAGGTGAAACACGGTCCACTGGAGTGCATCTTCACCGTCGACGAGGAGACCGGCCTCACCGGCGCCATGGCCCTCGACCCCAAACACATGAAGAGCCGCATCCTGCTCAACCTCGACTCCGAGGACGAAGGCGAGATCTTCATCGGCTGCGCCGGCGGCATGGACACCATCGTGAAGATGTGGTACGACCTGGAACCCGCTCCGGAAGAAGCCACCGCCTACCGCGTCACCGTGAAAGGCCTTAAAGGCGGCCACAGCGGCGACGACATCAACAAGAACCTGGCCAACGCCAACAAGCTGCTGACCCGCATCCTGTTTGATGCTACCAGCCGGTACGACTTCGCACTCTACGACTTCCAAGGCGGCAACCTCCGCAACGCCATCGCCCGTGAAGCCACGGCCGTGGGCTACCTGCCCAACGAGTGCTGCGAAGAATTCGTGAAGTACTGCAAGGAGATGGAAGCCAACTTCAAGAACGAATACCAGGTGGCCGATCCCGGCATCACCTTGGTCGCCGAGAAGGCTGAGATCCAGCCCGACGTCGTCATCGACGAGATGTCGCAGTTTGAGTTGCTCAACGCCCTCTACGCCTGCCCGCACGGCGTCATCGAGTGGTCGCAGACCATCCCGAACTTCGTGGAGACCTCCACCAACCTGGCCTCCTGCAAGAAGAGAGAAGGCTACTTCTTCATCCAGACCTCACAGCGCAGCTCCATCGACTCGGCCAAAGTGAACGTGGCCAACATGGTGGAGACCGTCTTCAACCTCGCCGGCGCCGACGTGGAACACACCGATGGCTATCCCGGCTGGACCCCCAACCCCAAGTCGAAGATCTGCGACATCGCCGTGAAAGTCTATAAGAAACGCTTCGGCAAAGACCCGAAGGTGCGTGCCATCCACGCCGGCCTCGAATGCGGCCTCATCGGCGACAAGATCAAGGGCATGGATATGATCAGCTTCGGACCCACCCTCCGCGGCGTACACTCCCCCGACGAGCGTCTGGAGATCAAGACCGTACAAATGTTCTGGGACTTCCTCTGCGATATCCTTAAGAACGCACCGAAATAATCCTTCTTAGGTTGCTTTGCAGCAACTTTCTAAGCGTGCGGGGTATCCCACGAGGCACATTCGTAGCAGACCGAAGGGAGCTACGCAGTGCCGTTGGGATACCCCGCTAAGCGTAATATTAGGACACCCCGTTAAGCTTAGAATGATACATGAAAACCTGGGGCGGCAGCCCCTTAAGCGTGCGAAGCACCTCCAAAAGGCACCTCAGCAACGGACCGAAGGGAGTTGCGTAGTGCCGTTGGAGGTGCTTCGCTAAGCTTAACTACTTGGAACAGCGGCGCGCCTTTGGCGTGTTTCTCAGCGGGCAATCCGCCTTACAGCAAGAACACTTGTTTTTGCCTTTACGCAAAGCGACCACCGCCAGCACCACAAAGGCCAGCACCACCAACAACACGATGACCGTAGCTAGATTCATCCGATAACTGCGTTGGCGATGAGATAAGCGAACCAGGCACAGACCCAGGCCACCAGGCACTGGAACAACACCACAAACAAGACCCACTTGCCCCCCAATTCACGACGGATGGAAGCCACGGCAGCCACACAAGGCGTATAGAGCAGGCAGAACACCAACATCGAGATGCTGGAGACCATGGTGAAGAGCGGCATGGCGTTCAACACCTCCAGGGTGGCAACCACACTCTCCTTGGCCATGAAGCCACTGATCAAGGCAGTGACCACCTGCCAGCTGCCCAAGCCCAGAGGCCGGAACACCGGGGCGATCCAGCCGGCTACGGAAGCCAACATGCTACCTTCGCCGTTTTCCACCATCTGGAAATGGAAGTCGAAAGTCTGGAGGAACCAGATCACCAGCGTCGCCAGGAAGATCACCGTGAACGCCCGTTGTACGAAGTCCTTGGTCTTATCCCAAAGCAGGTGCGCCACGTTCTTGGCACTCGGAAGCCGGTAGTTGGGTAGCTCCATCACAAAAGGCGCCACATCGCGGTTCCCGCCCATCCATTTCGTGACAAGGGCCGTCAAGACCCCCACTGCGATTCCCAACAGATACAGGCAAATCAGCACCAGACCCCCATGACCGGGAAAGAACATGCTGGTGAAGAACCCGTAGATCGGGATCTTGGCCGAGCAGCTCATGAACGGCGTCAGCAGGATGGTACGCCAGCGGTCGTGGGTGGAATGAAGCGTACGCGTGGCCATCACTGCGGGGACCGTGCATCCGAACCCGATGAGCATCGGGACGATGCTATGTCCCGTCAGTCCCAGCTTACGGAGGAAGCTGTCGCTCACAAAGGCCACGCGGGCCATGTAGCCACTGTCTTCCAACAAGCTGAGGAAGAAGAACAACAAGATGATGATCGGCACAAAACTCAGCACGCTGCCCACGCCGCCGAAGATACCGTCCACCACAAGCGACTGCACGGCGGGGTTGACGTTCCAACGGGCGAGCGCCCCACCACAACGTTCGGCTAACCACGAGATGCCTTGGTCGAGCCAGTCCTGGAGCGGAGCACCCAAGGCGTCAATGGAGAGGTAGATGACCCCCACCATCACGAGGATGAAAATCGGGATGGCCGTCCATTTACCCGTCAGGATACGGTCGATGCGGCGGCTGCGCTGGTATTCCTTGCTCTCCTTGGGCTTCACCACGGTGCGGCTGCAGAGACGTTTGATGAAGGCAAAACGCATCTCGGCCATGGCCGCGGCACGGTCCAGGCCACGTTCCTCCTCCATCTGGACGATGAGGTGTTCCAGGGTCTCCTTCTCGTTCTGCGAGAGTGCCAAGGCCTTCATCACCACCTCGTCGCCTTCCACCAGCTTGGAGGCGGCAAAACGCAGGGGGATGCCGGCACGCTGGGCATGATCCTCGATCAGGTGCATGATGCTATGGAGACAACGGTGTACGGCACCTCCATGGTCATCTTTATCACAAAAGTCCTGACGCACAGGTACTTCCTGGTATTTCGCCACATGGATGGCATGGTCCACCAATTCAGACACGCCTTCGTTCTTGGAAGCCGCGATGGGCACCACCGGCAGTCCCAGGATCTTCTCCATCTCGTTGACCAGGATGGTGCCTCCATTGTTACGAACCTCATCCATCATGTTGAGTGCCAATACCATAGGCATCCCCAGCTCCATCAGCTGCATGGTCAGGTAAAGGTTACGCTCGATGTTGTTGGCATCCACGATGTTGATGATCGCCTTGGGTTGCTCATCGATGATGAACTGCCTTGAGACGATCTCCTCGGAAGTATAGGGCGAGAGCGAATAGATGCCCGGAAGGTCGGTGACCGAAGTCTCCGGATGCCCTTTGATGACGCCGTCCTTCCGATCGACGGTGACCCCGGGGAAGTTACCCACATGCTGGTTGGCACCGGTGAGTTGGTTGAACAGCGTCGTCTTGCCACAGTTTTGCTGACCTGCCAAGGCGAACGTCAGCTTCGTTCCTTTGGGTAAGGGATTCTCATGCTCCTTGTCGTGATAGATGCCTTCCTCTCCCAATCCCGGGTGGGCGTTATGATCATGCAAAGCGCTGATATACAATCTATTAGTATCAAATTCGCCAGATGGGTTGTCCACGATTTCCTTCTCATCGCAGGGTTCCACGGCAATCAGGGCGGCATCCGCTTTACGCAGCGTCAACGAATAGCCGTGGATCAGCACTTCCATAGGGTCGCCCAAAGGCGCATACTTCACGATCTTGATGATGGCATCGGGAATCAAGCCCATGTCGAGAAAATGCTGGCGACGGGAGCCCTCGCCGCCAACGCCTTTGATTCTCGCAGGTTGGCCAATCTCAAGTTGCTCCAATGACATTTTCATACTTTTCGTTTTAATTGGCAAAGATACGACACTTGTTCCCTCGTTGTACTACCTATTTTTAGGGATTTTTGCGATCGATCCTCCCCCGAGGGAAGGACCCTCTCAGTCCATCGGATCCTCGGGCTCCCTTTTCACGGGAACCATAAGTGGCAAGGGGGTCTCTCGGGTCTGGTAACGGACACGCACTTCAGGCAGCTTGTCGGCACCCCGCGCCTCACAGGTAAAGGTCACTTCCGTCTCGCCTGCCGGCAGCACGGGAAGCCCCTCCACGGCCATCTCTTTCAACGTGTTGAAGTCCCCGTCGGTAATACGCACCGTCCCATTATAACCACAAAACAACTGCTGCCCCGCTTTCACGGTACAAGGGAAACGCAGGGTATCGGCTCCGATGACGATGCTGGGCTGCCGGATCTCGCCTTTGCCCTGCACCTCGATGGACAAGGCCAGGCTGCTCTTCTCCGACGACTTCCACTGCCAAGTCTCACGAATCGGGCCCTTGGCTACGGCACAACGGTACCGGCGAGAGATCCGGACAGGATACAATAGGAAGCTGTCGTCGCCGTAGGGTTCGAGATGCCAGTCGGCGTATGGATCCTTCAGGTCCTCTTTCTGTTGCTCGGTCAGGATGCCCGCGTCACGCACTGTGTTCCAGGCCTTCACCAAGACCATCATCCGGTCGAGTAGCCCATGCCGTTGAACCGTCGCTTGGTCGATCACCAGTCCATAGCCGGCATCGAAAGCGGCTGCCTTGGCAAGGAACCATTCCAGTTCTTCCAAGGTGGTGACCGGCTGCCGACCCTCCGAAGGATGGATGTTGAACCAGCCCAACGACATCGCATGGCTCGCAAGGCCCGCTTGTCCCAGGGCTTTCCTGGCCTCTTGTTCCCAAGCCTCCACCTGCCTTACCCGCACCGCGCCGTCCACCTTGTTCATGCCCGATGCATCGGCATAACGCACAAAACGCAATCCTGCCGCTGCAATCCGCTGAGCAAGATGCCACCGGACCGAGTCGCACAAGGCACCGTCCGGAGCGACGAAACGTCCCGGAGCGTCCCAAAGCTTGTACGCCTCGGCGTGTGCCCCGTGTTCGGAAGCGGCCGTCCCATACGCCCCTCGGGCACAACGATAGAGGATCACCGACTCCTGGGCCGGTTCCATGGTGCCATAGGCGATCATTTCGCCCTCCACCCAGAGCAGGTTGAGGGTGGAGGGTTGGCTGAACACCGCATTCGGATAGAGGGCAAACGCCCCCTGTTCGGCATCGATGCCATGGTACAAGTCCACCTTCGCCGAGCGTTTCAACTGGGCATAATACCTGGGTGAGAAATAGGCGTCGTTCAGGCTGATGGCCTCTTGCTGTGCGAAGATCCCCAGCTGTACGCCCCGGTTTGACGCCTGCGCCACCATCCGTGCCACCGACTTGTCTCCTTCTGGGGCAAAGTCGGGATTCCACTGATAATGGCCGTAAGAGGAGAAAGGCGTACGTTGCAGCAAGCCCTCAAGCCCGGCCTCCCCACAGAGGTCGAGCATCCGGTCGAAATGCTCCGCAGAGAAATCCGAAACCATGTAGGTGTCGGGCGACTGGCCCAACAACCATCCACATAGCATCCACGCCGTTAACAAGAGACCGATTCTTTTCATTTTCGACCAAATATGCGGCAAAAATACTACTTTTGCATGAGAAAACCAATCCACCATGAACTGGAACGACCTTCTTTCCACGCATCGCTACGCCTCGCCGCACAAGAGTGCCGACATCCGCAGCTCCTTTCAACGCGACTACGACCGCATCATCTTCTCCAGCGCTTTCCGGAGACTGCAGAACAAGACCCAGGTGTTCCCCCTGCCTGGCGCCCAAATGGTCCACAACCGATTGACACACAGCTTGGAAGTGGCCAGCGTCGGTCGCTCCATCGCCTGTCGCACCGTCCAGAAGCTTCTTGGCAAACATCCTGAGCTGAAAGACCGTCAATCCGACATCGAGACCATCGTGTCCACGGTATGCCTCGCCCACGACCTCGGGAACCCACCCTTCGGCCATTCTGGCGAAGACACCATCAGCAGCTTCTTCAAGGACGGGAAAGGCAAGGAACTGCAGGCTTCCATGCTGCCCGAACAGTGGAGCGACCTGATCGCCTTCGAAGGCAACGCCAACGCCTTCCACCTGCTGACCTGCCAGTTCAAGGGACGGCGCCCCGGGGGATTGTCGCTGACGGCCGCCACGTTGGGTGCCTTGATCAAATACCCCTACCCTTCCTACAACAATGGAAACCGGAAAAAATACAATGTGTTTTATTCCGATCTCGAGGTATTTGAAGCGACCATGCGTGAATGCGACATTCCAACCATCGACAGCGAGCACAACGTCTACGCACGGCATCCCCTTTCCTATATGATGGAAGCCTCCGACGACATCTGCTACCTCATCCTCGACATGGAAGACGCCCACAAGCGGGGCATCATCAGCACCGAGGCCATCGAGCAAGCCTTCATGTCGTTCTTCGACCCCGTCAAAGACGCCGGAGTGTTCAAGCACAAAGAGGACGTCTATCGTGAAGTGAGCGACCCCAACGAGCGGATGGCCTTCCTGAGGGCCACCTTGATCAACAAGCTCGTCAACCTGGCCAGCGACATCTTTGTGGCGCATTACGACGAAATCATGGAGGGGACCTTCAAAGACAGCCTGATTGCCTACCTCCCCGAGCATGAGGAGCAAGCCTTGAAACAATGCCGCAAGCAATCCGTGAAAGACATCTACCGGCATCCGTCCGTCGTCAAGATCGAGCTGACCGGGTTCAATGTCATCGGAACCTTGATGGAAGCGTTTGTCGCAGCCGTGCTGGAACCCGACAAGACCTACAACAAGAAACTGCTGAGCCTGATGCCGGAACAGTTCACGCCTATCAAGGAAGGCATGTATTACAAGATCCAATCGGTGATCGACTTCATCTCCAACATGACCGACCTATACGCCGTCCAACTCTACAAGGACTTGCGTGGAATCGATTAACCGCTCCACGGACGCGCTCCGATGTGCGGAAGGCTTTATCTTCTCAACGCTCGTTCAGGCTCTGCCGGGCGTATGGCGTCAAATCCTGGGTGGCAAACTCCCCGCGGAGATACTTGAAATAACCGGCGACTGCCACCATGGCGGCATTGTCGGTGGAATAGCTCAACCGGGGAATGAACACCTTCCAGTGGTATTTCTCCCCCATGGCCAGCATGGCGTCATGCAAGCCGCTGTTGGCGCTGACCCCGCCGGCGATGGCCACCGTCTTGATACCCGTTTGTTTGCTGGCTTTCACCAACTTGTTCATCAGGATGTCGATGATTGTTTTTTGCACCGAGGCGCAGAGGTTCTCTTTGTTCTCCTCGATGAAATTCGGATTCAGTTTCAGCTGATCACGAACGGTATATAAGATACTGGTTTTCAATCCACTGAAGCTATAATCCAACCCTGGGATGCTCGGCTTGGCAAATTGGAATGCTTCCGGGTCGCCCAACTTGGCCAGCTTGTCGATGACCGGACCGCCCGGGTAAGGAAGCCCCAGGATCTTGGCCGTCTTGTCGAAAGCCTCGCCAGCCGCGTCGTCGATGGTCTTGCCGATCACCTCCATGTCGAAATAGTCCTTCACCACCACGATCTGCGTATGCCCGCCCGAAACCGTCAGGCAAAGGAAGGGAAAGTCGGGCACCTCGGTATGGGTGGCGTCGGTGGCAAAATGCACCAGGATGTGGGCATTCATGTGGTCGATCTCCACCATCGGGATGTCAAGCGTCTGCGCAAACGCCTTTGCGAACGAAGTGCCGACCAACAATGAACCTAAAAGTCCAGGTCCACGGGTAAAAGCGATTGCGGATAATTGTTTTTTGTCTATATTTGCATTCTTTAAGGCCGTGTCGATGACGGGGATGATGTTCTGCTGATGCGCGCGCGAGGCCAACTCGGGGACGACGCCTCCGTATTGCTCGTGCACCTTCTGTCCGGCAATGACGTTGGAAAGCACACAGGTGCCTTGGAGAACCGCAGCGGAAGTGTCGTCGCAAGAAGACTCGATGCCTAGGATATATTCGTTCATGAACTGAGATTTGGAGGCTCAAAATTATTAAAAAAAAGATTATCCATAGTATCCTTGTGATCATAATGGTGTTCCTTTCGGTCATCATGAGCCTCTTTATTGCCATCCAAGATCCTATCATACAGAAGTTTGCCATTCGTATTGCGGGAGGTTATCTCTCTTCCAAAACCGGCACCGAGGTACAGATCGGCAGCCTCAACATCTCCCCGAACTTTACCGTCAATTTCGACGATGTCGTCATCAAAGACTTGAAAAACAACGACTTGCTAAATGTCAAGAACCTAAAGATCCATCCCTATATGGAGGAGCTCATCCACGGCGACATCCATCTCGAACGCATCGAGCTGAACCAAGCCTCGGCCCAACTCGTCACCTACGAGGGGGAAGACAAGATGAACCTCCAGTTCCTGATCGACGCCTTCGCTTCAGACAAGGAAAAGACCGGTGGCACGCCCCCCATCCGGATCGACCGGATCCTCGTCAACGGCCTCGACTTCCAGTTCTGGAACCAAAACAAAGACAACCCAGCCAAGGGCGAGCAGCAACTCATGGACTATGCCCATATCGACGTCAAGGACATCAACCTCGACCTGGAGGGCCTCCTCGTCAAGGGCGACTCCATCACCGGCAAGATCCACCATCTGTCCGCCAAAGAGCAGAGTGGCTTTGAGCTCAAGCGACTTGCCTCACAGGTCAACGTCTCCTCTCACGGCATCCTGCTGGACGGCCTCCAACTGGAGACGCCCAACAGCCAACTCGACCTCGACCTGCACATGCTGTATCCCGGCTATCACGCTTTCGGCACCTTCGTGGACTCCGTCACCTTCGACACCCGGATCCGACCTACCCAGATCCTACTTAGCGACCTGGGCCCCTTTACCAAGGTCCTGTACCAAATGCCCGACACCCTCCGGTTCGAAGGCCTGTTCCAAGGACCCATCGAGCATTTCGAAGTCAACGAGATGCAATTCGATTTCGGCAAGGAGACCCATTTCGAGGGCAACCTCGCCATGCACCCGCTCGACTTTTTCGATGGGAAGCACGAACTGACCATCGAACGGATGCACTATTCCCTGGACGACCTGTCGGCCTTCCACATCCCGGGCAAGACCGGCACCATCCCCTTGCCCGAGATCATCGCACCCATGGAAAAGGGAACCATCCGCGGTCACTTCGAAGGCTCCTACCGCAACTTCCAAACCCGACTGCTGGCCACCTCGGAGGTGGGCGCCGTCAGTGCCTCGGTCAAGAAAAAGGTCGACGAGTCGGGCCACAACGTGTTCGAGAGCACCATCGACGGCGAAGAGCTGAACATCGGCGCCTTGGTCCACAACCCCAAACTCCTCGGCAACACCGACGTATCGGCCCACGTCACCGGAAAGCAACGCAAAAACGGCGGTCTTGAACTCGACATCGACGGCGACATCTACAACGCCGAACTGCTGGACAACACGCTCAACCAGATCTCCATGAACGGAAAACTGAACGGGAGTGTCTTCAATGGCGAGATCGGCATCGATGACGACGAGCTTGCACTCGACTTCAAGGGCCGGCTCGACTTTACCGACCCCAAGGCCATCGGCGGCACCTTCCAGGCCGACATCACCAAGGCGGACCTGAACAAACTGAACCTCATCAAGGACGACCCAGCAGCCAAGTTGCGGGCCTCCATCATCGCCGACGGCATCCATCTCAACGACTTCAACAAGGCGGAAGGCCTGCTCGCCATCAGGAACATGACCTTCGAAAACAGCAAGGGCACGCTGGACATGGATGCCTTGGACGCCTCCATCGCCAACGACAACCTGATGCAGAAAAAGATCCAAGTCAACTGCGACTTCCTCGAGTTTGAGATGGCAGGCAAGATGGACTTCCCCACCCTGGTCACCGCCTTCAAACAGACCATCGCCTCGTACGCCGAGATCCCGCAATGGACCGAGGATCTCGAAGCTTTCGAGAAAAGCGGGAAGTCGTCCGACCAAGACTTCATCGTCAACCTCATCGTCAAGGATCCGAAGCCCCTTACCCAACTGTTCGTGCCCGACCTGAGCATCGCAAAGAACACCACCCTGAACGGCACCTTCACCTCGCGCTCACGCTTGTTGAACCTCACCCTGCGTTCCAAATCCATCCGGTTTAACAACTTCAGGATCAACAACATAGAATGCAAGAGCGCCAGCACGCCAAGACAGCTGATCACCCGACTCAACCTCGACCAGATCATTCTGAGAGACAGCACCGAGTTCGACTCCACGATGATCGCCATCGACCGTTTCACCATCACCAACACCCTTTTCAACGACAGCATCCGCACCGACCTGAGCTGGGACGACAAGGAGGTTGAGGACCACAACAAGGCCTTCGTCTCCACCTACTTCTTCCCCGACCTCGAGGGCGGAGCCTTCACCATCCACCAAGCCGACATCCTCGTCAACGACTCGATGTGGCACCTCCGGAAAGACGGCTACGTCGATTTCGAAGACGGCAAGGTACGGTTCAAGGACATCCAACTCAGCTGCAATGAACAGCGGATGAGCCTCAACGGGATGATGCCCAACACGGCCGAAGACACCCTGGCCCTCAGCTTCGACCAATTCGACCTCTCCACCCTCGACTTCATCTTCCGGGGCATGGGATTCGACCTGGACGGGATGGTCTACGGCAACGCCACAGTCAGCGACATGAAAAACGACCTTTCGCTCATCGCGGACATGGAAATCCGGCAGCTGGGATTCAACGGGGAGACCTACGGCGATGCCGAGATCCACAGCCACTGGGACCACCTTCAGGACGCCATCCTGCTTGACGTCGGGTTGCGCAACCAAGACCGGAAAGCCTTGTCACTCACTGGAGGCTACTACACCAAAAAGAAAGACGACAACCTGGACTTCAGCCTCAATGTGGACAGCCTGAGCCTCAGCATGATCTCCCCCTTCGTGAGGGGTGTGGCCGAGCGCATCCAAGGCTATTGCAAGGGCGACCTCACCATCACGGGATCCACCCGACAACCCGAACTGCAGGGAGCCATCCGGGTGTTTGACGGAGGCTGCAAGATCAACTTCCTGAACACCTTCTACACCTTCAGCCCCACCATCGAGCTCACCGACCGCCTCATCAGCCTATCGGACATGATGCTGACCGATACCCTCGGCAACTCCGCCTTGGTATTTGGCAGTATCTCGCACGACCACCTGAAAAACATGCGGTTGAATTTCAAAATGTTCCCCGACAACTTCCTGGCCATGGCGACCACCGCCGACCTCAGTCCCAAGTTTTTCGGCAACGCCATCGCCAGCGGCATGGTAGAGGTGAACGGGCCGGTCAACGACTTGAGGCTGGACATCAACGCCCTCACCAGGAAAGGCACCGTAATGACCATCCCGTTGGGCGGGAAAAACAGTGTGAGCAAGCATGAGTTCATCACCTTTGTCAACAAGAACAATCCCATTGAGGAAGCGGAGGAAGCGACGGAAAAGGCCCCATCCAAGCAGAAGGGCAACCTCCACCTCGGGATCGACCTCGACGTGAACGACAACGCCCAAATCAGGATCTCCCTGCCCAACAACCTGGGCACCTTGGAGGCCAAAGGCAACGGAAACATCAAGTTGGGCATGGAGTCGAACGTCCTGTCGCTGATCGGCGACTATGTGATCAAGAACGGAAGCCTCTCGCTGAACATCGAAGACCTGCTCCGGCGCAACTTCATCCTAGAAGAAGGCAGCCGCATCTCCTGGACCGGCGATCCCGTCAACGGCACCATCGACGTCACCGGCGTCTACCAGACCAAGACGTCGCTCAGCACCCTGGGCCTCGGCGACTCGCTCAATTCCAGCAACAACACCCTCAAGGCAGAATGCCTCGTCCACCTCAAGAACCGGTTGATGAACCCCGACATCACCTTCGGATTCCGCTTCCCAGGCGCCTCCGACGAGCTTCAGCAGGCCATCTTCTCGGTCATCGACACCACCAACCAGGCAGAGGTGCTCATGCAGTCGATCTACCTGATGGTCATGAACTCGTTCAACTACTCGGGCAGCAGCAACTACTACGGCTTCTTCACCGGCCAGATCAACGACTTCCTCTCCCAGCTGACCAACGATCTCGACATCAACTTCAACTACCGGCCGGGCGACGAATACAGCAACGAGGAAATGACCATCGCCCTGAAGAAGCAGCTCTTCGACGATCGGGTGACCATCGAGACCAACTTCGGCGTCACCATCCCCACCAACAGCTACGCCAGCAGCTCCACCAACATCATCGGCGACGTCAATGTCGACATAAAACTCACCAAGGACGGGAGGCTGAGCGCCCAGGTGTTCAACCGCTCCAACTACAACACCTACTACTACCAGTATTCCTATTATAAGATGGCCCCCTATACCCAAGGCATCGGCCTCTCCTACGGAAGAAGCTTCGACCAGTTCAAGGATCTGTTCAAGAAACGCAAGAGCACGCCCCTCTCCAACCGGCCCTTGTCTAACCGCACGGAAACCCTAGGCCCGCCGGATCCTGCCTCCACCCAACAACCCGAACAAGATGAGCCAGCCCAATAAACCCTTCAAGGTATACCAAGCCTCCGCCGGAGCGGGCAAAACGTACACCATCATCAAGGAGTACCTGAGCCTCTGTCTTGCCAGCGAGGCGGCGACCCTGAACTACCGCCACATCCTCGCCATCACGTTCACCAACATGGCTGCCAACGAGATGAAAGCCAAGATCGTCGACCAACTCAACGGCCTCATCCACAGCCATCCCGAACAGCCGCCACAACCCATGGAGGCGGACTTGCTCCAGTGCCTACAGCTGGATCGGCCCACGCTGAAGCGTCACGCCCAGCTGCTGTTTCAACACATCCTCCACGACTACAGCCATTTCTTTGTGTGCACCATCGACACCTTCGTGCAACGGCTTGCCCGGCCTTTCGCCCAGGAGCTGCGACTGCCTAACCAGTTCATCGTCAGCATCGACGAGGTGGAGGTGGCCGACGCGATCACCGAACGCATCGGCGCGCAGATCGGTCCAGACAACCCCTTCCTGACCCGGATTCTGGAAGACTTCAGCGGCTTGAAGCTGGAGGAGGAGAAGAGCCCCAAGATCAGCCAAAACATCCATGCGTTCGTCAACGTCCTCTTCAAGGAGGACGCCTACCAGCGAAACGAGTGGAACCAGTTCACCGACCGCGCGCAGTACGACGAGACCGTGAAGTTCCTGAAAACGCGCACCGAACCTTTTGAGAAGCAATGTGCCGCCTTCCTGGTCGGCTTTGACGCCTTCTGTCGCGACTATGGGCTCCGTCCCGACGACTTCAGCTACAAAAGCAAAAGCCCCTGCCTCAGCCTGCGAAACAAGGTCCAAGCCAAGACCTTCGACCCTCCGGGGGCCAATATGCTGAAACTCCTCGAGAATCCCGAGGGCTGGTGTGCCAAGGAACTGCCTGCCCAACGGAACGACTTCGACCAGCTCCAACAGGCTTTTGAGCGCACGTTCCTCTCTTTCCTGAAATACTACCTCGCCCACTACGGCGCCTATCTTTTCTACCGGGAACAGGCCACCATGCTCAGCCTGTACGTCCTGAGATCGGTCATCCACGCCGAGATGGACGCCTACATCGGCGAGGAGCAGCTGGTCCACATCTCCGAGTTCAACAAACGCATCAACGAGATCATGGGCGACTTCTCCGTCCCCTTCATCTACGAACGTATCGGGGAACAGATCAAACACCTTTTCATCGATGAGTTCCAGGACACCTCCCTCCTGCAATGGCAAAACCTCATCCCCCTGCTGGACAACAACCTGGCCGACCGGCACTTCAACATGGTGGTGGGCGATGGCAAGCAATCCATCTACCGTTGGCGCAACGGCGAGGTGGGACAGATCGTGAGCCTGCCCAAGATCTACAACAAACCCGAGAACAGCCCCGCCTTTGACGATTTTGAGCGTAATTTGATCAACTATTTCGATTTCAACGAGTTGAAACGCAACTTCCGCTCCTTCCGAAACATCGTGGACTTCAACAACGCCTTCTTTGCCTTCAGTGCGAATGCCCCCTACCTGGACGAAGACGCCCGCAAGGTCTATATCGACAACGACCCTGCCACCGGCAAGGAGGTCTCCATCGAACAGCAAGGCATGAAAACCGAGCCCGGCATGGTGCAGGTAGAGTGTTTCAACAGACAGGCCATCGACCAGGAAACCCTTCCCGCCCGCGTCAAGGAACTCATCGAAGAGGTGCTGGGGAACGGTTTCCGGAAAAAGGACATCACCGTGCTGGTACGGGAAAACAAACACGGGACCCTGATCGCCAACTACCTGACCGAGCAAGGCATCGAGGTGATCTCCAACGACTCCATACAACTCCAATCGTCGGACAAGGTACAGCTGATCCTCCAGACGCTGGACTACCTCCTCCATCCCGACAACCCCGTTGCCATCGCCGCCGTGCTCCACTACTGGCACGCCTGCCATCAAGAGGGATTCACGGGAACCGTCGACGGCTTCTTCGACCATGTACAGGCCATCGCCCACGGTGAGCAGCCCATCGAAGCCGAGATGGGACTGCCCGAGGGCGCCCTCCAGTCGCTGCTGGCCAACGCCTACAGTCTTTACGACCTATGCGCGGCCTTGGCCCGCCGCTACGGTTTCAACACCGTGGGCGACACCTACCTCAACTTCCTCTTCGATACCGTCTTCGACTGGCAGTCGGCCGACCAGAACAGCATCGCCGCCTTCCTCGACTACTGGGAGAAGAAACGTTCCAAGCTGACGGTGGTCACCAGCGACACCGACGCCGTCACCATCATGACGATTCATAAGTCCAAGGGGCTGGAGTTCCCCGTCGTCATCTACCCCTACGCCAACGACGACCTCGGCAACAGTCGGGGCACCACCCTTTGGATCGCTCCGGAGCAGTTGGGATTCGAACCCCTTCCCCACATCGGCAAGATACAGTTCAATCTCAGTGACAAACGTGCCCAATGGAACCCAAGCGTGCAGGCGGTTTACGAGCAGGAGCAACGGCGCATCCGCCTCGACAACCTGAACCTCTTCTATGTGGCGTTCACCCGTGCCATCCAACGCCTGTACATCCTCTCCTATCAAGGGAAAGACGACGGGAGGCACCCGCTGAACGACTTTCTCAACCAGCATCAGGAACAATGGGTGACGAAGGACACCGACCGGATCGTCTACCGCCTGGGCGACCCCTCCACCCCGAAAGTGAAGGACCGGGAAGACACGCCACCCCTCCCGAACACCTATCATGAATCCCGTTCCAGCGAATGGTTCGACAAGATATCGATTGACCCCGATCCCAGCATGTTCTGGATCTCGAGGGAAGACCGGATGAAACCCCAGGAATGGGGAGACTTCGTCCACCAGGTGCTCTCTGAGATCGAACATGAGGCCGACATGGACCGCGCCCTGCGTCCCCATCTCGACGCCGGCGTCATCGACGCATCACGCGCCCAACAGCTCAAGGACCTCTTCCTCAAGATGATGCACCATCCAGTCATCGAACGGGCCTTCCTGCCGGAGGCCCGTGTCAAGAACGAGTGCGAGATCCTCTCCCATCCTTACGGAATCCTGCGGCCCGACCGTTATGCCGAGCTACCCGACAAGATCTATCTGCTTGATTACAAGACAGGAAAGCCCGCTCCAGCCCATCATGCGCAGTTACAGCGTTACGGCGCCGTCCTGCAGAAGATGGTTTCGAAACCCATCGAAGCCTACCTGGTCTATCTCGGTGAGGAGGTCGAGGCCGTTCCAGTGGAAATCCAACTCAATACAATATAATTATGAAAAAACTCATCACACTTTTACTACTTTTAGGATTGGCATTGCTGGCCAACGCCCAGCATGAAGCCAAAATGCTCCGCTTCCCCACCATCCATGGCAACGACGTGGTGTTTTCCCACGGCGGCGACCTGTACAAGGTGGATGTCAAAGGCGGCATCGCCCACAAACTCACCAACGACGTCGACGGGTACGAGATGTTCGCCCGCTTCGCTCCCGATGGCAAGCACCTGGCTTTCACCGGCCAGTACGACGGCAATACCGAAGTCTATGTAATGCCCTATCCCGAGTGCGGCACCCCCACCCGACTCACTTACACGGCTACCCTAGGCCGCGACGACGTGAGCGACCGCATGGGACCGAACAACATCGTGATGACCTGGAGAGACAACGAAAACATCGTATTCCGTTCCCGCAAGCAAAGCTGGGACGATTTCGTGGGCCAGCTCTTCCTAGCCAACATCGAAGGCGGCATCGCCGAGCAACTCCCATTGCCTGAAGGCGGCTGGATCTCCTATTCCCCCGACGGAAAGAAGATCGCCTACAACCGCGTGATGCGTGAGTTCCGTACCTGGAAATACTACAAGGGCGGCATGGCCGACGACGTGTGGATCTACGACTTCAAGACGAAGAAGATCGAGAACATCACCCGCAACGATGCCCAAGACATCTTCCCCATGTGGGTCGGCGACAAGGTGTATTTCTGCAGCGACCGCGACCGCACGATGAACCTCTTCGTGTACGACACCAAGACCAAGCAGACCTCCAAGGTGACCGACTACACCTATTACGACATCAAATACCCCTCGCTGGGCGACAACGACATCGTGTTTGAGAATGGCGGCGAGCTCTTCCGCTACAACCTGAGCGACGGCAAGGTCCATCCCATCCCCGTCCAGATCCTCGACGACGCCAATTCCACCCGAACCAAATACATCGACTGCAGCAAGTTCATCAACAGCAGCAGCATCGCCCCCGACGGGAAACGGGTAGCTTTCGGTGCCCGTGGCGACGTATGGACCGTCCCGGCCAAGTCGGGCATCACCCGTAACCTCACCCAGAGCGACGGGGTCCACGACCGCGACGTGACCTGGTCGCCCGACGGCAAATACATCGCCTACATCAGCGACCGGACGGGCGAAGACGAGATCTACATCCAAGCCCAAGACGGCAAGGAGGAAGCCATCCAGCTCACCAAGGACGCCGACACCTACAAATGGGATCCGACCTGGTCGCCCGACAGCAAATACGTCACCTGGTGCGATAAGATGAACCGGCTCAACATGGTGGAGATCGGCAGCAAGAAAGTGACTGTGGTGGCACAGAACAAGACCGGCGAGATGGACGACTACGCCTGGTCGGCCGACAGCCGCTGGATCGCCTACACCATGCCCAGCACCTTCGGCGTGAGCCAGATCCACATCTACAACATCGCCTCCGGCAAGGACGAAGTGGTGACCGAGGCCCTGTTCAACGCCTCCAACCCGGTCTTCGACAAGAACGGCAAATACCTGTATTTCACCTCTGAGCGCGACTACCGCCCCACTTACAGCCGAACGGAATGGAACCATGTCTATACCGACATGACTCGCATCTATCTGGTCACCTTGCAGAAGGACACCCCTTCTCCCTTCCTGACCGAGAACGACGAGGTGAAGGCCGATGGCGACAAGAAGGAGGATTCCAAAGGTCCCGAAGGGAAAGGCCCTGAGGGGAAAGGTCCCAAGGATGGCAAGGGAGGTCCCGACAAACCTGGCAAGAAGGAAGCCAAGGAGGTGAAGATCGACTTTGAAGGCATCGCCCATCGCATCGTGGCATTGCCGGCCGGCGCCGGCAGCTACTTCCGCCTCACCGGCGTGGAAGACGGCCTCTACTACGTGGCGGCCGGCCGCAACGGCGGGGGTCTGGGGTATTTCGATGCCAAGACCAAGAAATGCACCAGCATCGGCGGCAACATGGGCTACCAACTCACCGCCGACGGCAGCAAGATGCTTGTGCGCGACCGTGACGGCTACAAGATCATCAATGCCCCTAAGGGACCGATGCCGGGCGGTGGCAAAGAAGGCCCTGGCATGGGTGGCGGCAAGGCGGAAGGCAGTCTCGACCTCAGCCAGATGAAGAAATGGGTCAACCTCAAGGAAGAATGGACCCAGATCCTCAACGAGGCCTGGCGCCAGGAGCGCGACTTCTTCTACGCCCCCAACATGCATGGGGTGGACTGGCCCGCCATGAAAGAGAAATACGGCAAGCTCGTCCCCTACTGCTCCGACCGCTACGACCTCACCTATCTCATCGGTGAGATGATCGGCGAGATCAACATCGGCCATGCCTACGTGGGCGACGGCGACCGCCTCAAACCCGAACGCATCAAGCTCGGATTGTTGGGTGCCCAGATCCACCGCGACAAGTCGGGCTATTTCCAGATCGACAAGATCCTCAAGGGCGAGAACTGGAACGAAAAGACCCGTTCTCCCCTCACCGAGGTCGGACTCAACGTCAAGGAAGGCGATTATATCGTCGCCATCGACGGACAAAGCACCAAAGACATGAAAGACATGTATAAGGCCTTGGTCGGCAAAGCCAACACCCCGGTCCTGCTCAGCATCAACGGCAGCGCCTCCGAAAAAGGCAGCCGCGACATCGTGGTGAAGCCCATCGCCGACGAGAACGGACTCTATTACTACAACATGGTGCAAGACAACATCGAAAAGGTGAGCAAGGCCACCAACGGACAGGTGGGCTACATCCACATCCCCGACATGGGTGTCGACGGACTCAACGAATTCGCCAAGTACTTCTATCCCCAACTCGACAAGAAGGCCCTCATCATCGACGATCGTGGCAACGGCGGCGGCAACGTCAGCCCCATGATCATCGAACGCCTGCGCCGCGAGCTCTCGTTATACGACATGATGCGCAACTGCGAGCCTGAGACCAAGCCCACCAAAATGATGCTTGGCCCCAAGGTGTTGCTGTTCAACAAATACTCGGCCTCCGACGGCGACCTCTTCCCCTACCAGTTCAAGAAGCACAAGATCGGAACCACCATCGGCACCCGTTCCTGGGGTGGCGTGGTCGGCATCCGGGGCAGCCTGCCATTCATCGACGGCGGCACCCTGACCCGTCCTGAGTTCGCTCCCTTCGACGAGAACGGCAACTGGGTCATCGAAGGCTACGGCGTTGATCCCGACATCGTGATCGACAACGACCCGGCCCGCGAGTTCGAGGGCATCGACGACCAGCTGAACAAAGCCATCGAAGTCATCCTGGAACAGCTGAAGGACTATCCTGAGATCCCAGCCGTCCCGGCCTTCCCTGACAAGTCCAAATAAGAAGTCCAACTAAAAGAAGTGGGAGGCGCCCCGAACGGGGCGCCTCCCACTCTTTTTATACAGGCGTCGGGCCTTTACCTCAGCAAGAAGCACAAACCGGCAATGACACCGGCGACGATGCCGATGGCCAGCAACACCTTCCAGACCGAGGTCGGGGCCTTGCCGCCCACCTTGCCCGTCTGGCCGTTGACCACAAACTGGTACACCTTTTCCTTATACTTGAACGAGGACAACCACACCGGCACCAGCAGGTACTTGTAGGTGACCTTGCTGTACAGCGTGGAGAAGTGGAGCGAATCGACCTTGTCGGCCCTCCAGTTGCCCCTAGCGTATTGGCTAATGTCGGTACGCAGCTTGTTTTGGATCTTCTTTTGGGCCGCCTCCCAGCCTTCCTTCAAGCCGACGGAATAGCGCTCGGCAGCGAATCCCGCCACCACCTGTGGAGAATAGGGCACCAGTTTGGTGAAATCGAAGGGCTCGCAGGACGAAATCGGCGTGCCCTCATGACGTTTGGAACCCACCACGGTCTCGTCGTCGAAGAACTCCTGGTAGACGCCGCTGACAGGACGCCAGTTCGTCACCGTTTCCTTTTTGCCGTCCCGTTGGACCACACGGTCGTAGCCGACACGCGCCGTAAACGAGGACGTGGTCTGGGCATCGTAGGTCCAATAAGGCAGATACACCCCTTGGAAAGCATCCGGTAGGGCGTTTTTCTTGGCCTTGGTCGGGGCAAACCATTTCTTTTTGAGCCACTTCGTGAAGCAGTCGCCCGCATTGCCCTTGGTAACGGTGAACGGACAGACCGCGCCGGGAGCGATGGACTCGCCCGAGGTGGTGGACATGACATGGGTGGATCCGCAGAAAGGACAGACCGCCGCCGTCTCCAAGGCGTCGTAGATGGTCACCGCGCCGCAGCTCTTGCACTCCACAGACTTCTTTTCCGACCCCCACTCGTAGCTCTCCTTGTTGGCAGCCGCCTCAAAATCCATCTCACAGATGTCGTTTCCCGAGCTGGCATCCGGCAACTTGCAATGGTAGCCGCAATACTCACAATGCATCTCACCCAAGGCAGGATCGAACGTGACCGTAGCGCCGCAATTGGGGCAGGTCTTACCATCAAAAGACTCCAACGATGCCGCTTGGATGTCTTCGTATTTTTCTTCTACTTCGCTCATATTGTATTTGATTTAGAAAACCACTTTGAAGAGACAAAAATAGAGAAATCCACAAATAAAAGCAAAAAAAAACTATTCACCCATCAAATGGTAGTATTTGGGCTCATAGTCGGCATAGATACCCGTCAACCGTTCCGGATGGAAAAAATGGATGAAGTCCGCCAAGAGCACATCCGGCTCCAGCTGCGAGGTCTCGAAATAGCCGGTCTCCTGGATGTCGCAAACGAGGATCTTCCGGTTCAGGAAGGCATCGAACAAGCCATAGACCGCATTCTCCTTCTGCAACGATGCATACGTCATCGGCAAGGAAGAAGAGTTGGCCACCCGCCAGAAATCGGCATGCCTGGCCTTGGCCAGGATGGTCTCCGCATCGAGGGGGAAACTGGCGGCGGAAGGGTTGTCCTTCCAGAGGTACTCCGCCCCTGCATCGGCAAACAGACGGGCGATGTAGCTCTGTCCTCCAGCGATATACCATTGGCCATTGAAGGCCAAGTCTGAAAAGACGGTGGGCTTGTCAACCACCTCAGCGCAACAGGCTTTCAAGGTTTCGTAGCGATGCACGATGGCCTCGAAGCAGGAATCGGCCTCATGTTGGCGACCGGTGAGCAGGCCCACGACACGGATCCATTCGGCACGGCCCAAGGGGGTGGTCTCCAAGTAGTCGGCAAAGGGGAACAACACGGCTCCCGTCACTTTCAGGGGATCCTGGTTCCCATCGAAATAGGGCGAATAGAGCAAGAGGTCGGGATGCATCTGGATCATCAACTCGATGTTCTTGGCCGATTCCGTCCCCACGTCTTTCACGATCCCCTCGTCCAACAGGCGCTTCATCCGGACATCGTGGACGTAGCGTCCCTCCAGGATGCCTTTCACGCGGTCGATTTCGTCCAACAACAAAAACACCGACCACTGTGTTGATGAAAAAGACACGAACGACTGAGCTGGAATGGACACCGGCTCCCATCCGGCAGGGCAGTTCGCTGCAGGCACGCCTTCTTTAAGAAGGGCAAACCGGCCCAGCTTCTGTGTGGAATCCCAAGGGTTGAGCACCTCCATCAGATAGCCGTATTCGGTAGGATAAGCCGTTACGTTCCGTGCATAACGGAAGAGGTTCTCCCCCAGGGCTACTGTATCGGCAGAGGAGACAGAAGTTTCCTTGGGAACGGATGGCGTGTGCCGGCACGAAGCCAACAACAGCACCAACACCCCAAAAATCAGTGCGAGGCGGCGATGGCTGACAAACAATCCTTGCATAGGCAGTCTTTATATCCAGTCAACCGTTTCCGGGCCTCTTCGTCGAGGTTCACCTTGGCACACCAGCAGTCCTTGGAATGGATGCACTCGAATTCCTTTCCGCATTTGGGACAGATCTTCTTCATCGTTTCATCTATTAGTAGAACAACATGTATCCGGGGCAGATGCCTGCGTTGAAGCTGCCCAGCAGCAACCCATCGGAGGTATAGCGGTACACCGATCCATTCACCACATAGTTCTTGGCATCGGAAACATAGAGGTCGCCATTCTCGGGATTCACCGAAATCTTGTAAAGCAGTCTTCCGTCGGCAGGAATGCAGAAACTGTCGTCCGCTTCAGGAGCGTCAACGGAACAACGGTGCAAGTCGCCATTGTGGAAATAATACAGGTAGTTCCCCGTAGGATCGATGGCCAGGCTCAGGGCTTTTCCCTCGAAGGTACGCATCAAGGAAGCCCGCCGCAACCGCGGATTGATGCGCCACAAGGTACTCGGCACGTCGAAGTCGTTCACGTCACCCTCGCAGAGCACCCAGACCATGCCTTGACCGTCCACCACCATGCCGTTGGGCTCATAGCCGACTTCGATTTCGGCGACCTTCAGGTCGTTTTCGACATCCACCACCTGCACGGTGTTGTTTTGAATGTCGTCAGCATAGTAGCGGGAATAGTTGGTCAAGAAGAGTTCCCGCCCCACCTGCACCATGGTCTCGGTGGGCTTGCCCATCGCAACGGCACCCGAAAGGGTCAAGGTCTGCGGGTCGATGATCCACAGGTTTCGGCTGATCAGGTCACTGACGTACGCTTTGTTGGGGGCCACTGCATGCATGTATCGGGGCGACAGGAACACGCTGTCGAGCTTATAAGGTTGGGTGGTGTCGCACTGAATGGTTCGGGCGTCCACCTTATAAATATACTTGCTGTTGTTGACCACAATGAAGAGTTTGCCATCCACCAGGCAGAGGCTTTGGCCCACATCGCCAATCGGAGCACCGTTGACCCGATAGAACAGGTAGTTCATCACACTGTCCTTCTCGGTATCATAGAAGGTAAGCGTGGAATTGGCATTGGTATAGCTCCCCTCGTTAAGCACAAGCACCCCTTTCCCAAGGGTCAGCTGGTTGGGATTGTCGGGGGTTACCGGATCCACAGGGTCCGGCGTGCAGGCTGCCAACAGAAGCAGCGCAAAAAGCGACAGAAATAGGGTTTTTGTTTTCATAGCTTGGTTTTGATGATTTTCTTGACAACGGTACGGTCACCATCCACCACCCGAAGCAGATAGAGGCCATCGGGAAGGAACGACACGTCGACGAGAGGGGATTCCGAGACCAGCAACGGTTGGCCGGCAACCGAATAGACCGCAAGGGAAACGAACTGCTCCGCTTCCACATGGAGCTGGTCGGCGACGGGATTGGGGGCCACCGTCACCATCGGCTCGGGACGCTCACCCACCTGGTAATGGGCCACGTCGTGGATCACGCCCACCGCATCCAGGTCGAAACCGCTCGACTCGAAAGGCGTCGGCCAGGGATCGTTGACGATATGGTCTTGGACATCGTAGGTGGCATATTCCGGGCGGATACAACCCACCACATCGACCACCCTGACATGGGTGATGCTTTGCTTGTCAAGCCCTGCCTCATCTTCCAAGTCCTCGAGGTCGAAGGGCGTTCCGTAATGCGGGGCGTATTTCCCCGCCAGATTATGCACCAGGCTGGGATCCGTGCATCCGAAAGACCCCATCTGTGTTTCATAAGGGATGTTGGAATAGGCCGGAAAACGCACGAAGTGTTCCCCGTCGGAGCTCACCTCAACGAAAGCCAGTTCCAGGAAATAGGTTCCCGGATGCTGGGCACTCTCCAAGGGATTCTCAAACACGGCGAAGTCGGGGCCCGGTCCGTTGCAGATGGGCGAGGCAAAAGTCAACACGGCGTTTCCGCCATCGCCCAGACTCACCAGCAAGGTGTCGTCGGCCTTACCCAAGGCATCGGCCTCCACCCCATAGCTGGCCACGCCCTGTTCAGGCCGGTCGATGCGTTTGGGGCCTCGTTCCACCACACAACCGGTGGCCCATGCCACAAAGGCGGAAGAATCGGCGCTCATGGCCGTGGTCCCCTCCTGCCCCGCCGGTGGCGCGAACTGCGCCACCGACAGCAGCGGGAGCAAAACTAAAAATATGGATAGGATTTTTCTCATTGGACAATCAGTTTCACGGTCTTGACATCACCGTCGCGACGCATGCTCACCAGATAGATACCGGCCTCGTATGACGCCGTCTCCAAACGGATGGCTTGGCTTCCCGCGCTAACCTGAACGACGTCGAGCACCCTGCCCTGGAGGTCCGAAACCACCACGGTGCCCGCCTGGCCGGCCAAGTCAACCATCGCAAAGGAAACGGCAGGATTGGGATAGACCGAAAGTTCGGAAGCCCCTTCCGACACCGCCGTGTTGTTGGCCACCGGGATCACCGGGGTATCCCACACATACGTCCATTGGGCGATCTCCGTAGCGCAGGACTCGTCGCCCCATTTGATGAAGTCGCCGTTTTGGACCGGCATGGCATCGTAACCGTAGGGAGCCATGATGCCGTTGACATTGAACAGCCAATACATTCCAGCGAGGGCCAGATGCAGGGCGCCAGAGTTGTAGGTGATGTCGGCAACGCCCCAATCACCGGGAACGTAGGCAAAACGACCGTCTTTCTCGGCAATGGCGTCCATCACCTCTTTCACCTGCACGGCAGGAGTGTTGAAGCGGTAGCCCCAAGCCAGGCAAGTGTCGGGGTTGTTCCAGTTGACGGCAAAAACCACCTCGTTTTCACCTTCGCCGATCCAGCACAGGATCTCGGAAGGATCGATGGTGGCCTCTTCGGCAAGCGGATACACCGCCGCTACCTCCTTGGTCCAGACATAGGTCCAGAGCTCAAAGTCCGTGATGATGCCGCACGACTCGTCGCCGACCTTGATCACATCGCCATTGACCACCGGTTGGGCATCGAAGTAGTTGCCAGCCGTGATCCCATTCACGTTGTACATCCACCATCCGCCCACCAAGGCGAGGTCCAGTACGCCGTCGTTGAAGGTAAGGTTCGAAATGATGCTGCCCGAAGCGGTATAGTCGAAACGCGTGTCGGTTTCCGCCACGGCATCCATCACGTCTTTCACCATGAGGGTGTTCCCGTTGAAGCGATAGCCCCAGGCCAAGGCCGTGTCGGGGTTGTTCCAGTTGGCGATGAAAATCACCTCATTGTCGCCCTCACCGATCCAATAGCGGATGTTGGCAGGATCGATAGAGGCATCTTCTTGGGCAAACAGGTTGGTCGTAAAAAGACCGAAAAGTCCCATAAGGACCAAAAGGGTAAAGTTTTTTAAACGCATACGCATCAGTTTTTAAGGTTAATGTTCGTGTTTCACCTCAAAACTTCTAGGAATGGGTTGGGCGCCACAATAGGGTTGAACAGCCAGCTCTTATCCCGAAAGCTTTGTTTTCCTGACAGGAGGCAGGTCTTCTGACTTCGGTTTTACTGACCGCCTTCCCATCCGACGAGCGTCAGACAGTGGCATGATGGGCAGCTTGCAACCAACACAGCAGCGGGAACTGTCCGGGATTCACACCCGATTCCCTATTGAGTCCTTTCGGACACCACCTATCGCTTGCAAAGATACAAATAAAGTGGAAAACGCAAGAAAACGGCACAAAAAAAATCAGGCCTCGCGCTGCTTCCAGAAGGTCTGGAAATCGTCGTAGTTGCGCTTGAGCAAGTCGGGCACGTTCAAGCCGTAAGGGCAGCGCTCATGACACTGGTTGCAATGCACGCAATCCTCAATCAATTTCATCTTTTCCGCCCATTCCTCCGTCAGATACACGCTCAGGGGCGCCCGTCGCAGGAAGAGGCTCATGCGGGCACAGTCATTGATCTGGATACCGGCCGTGCAAGGCAGGCAATACCCGCATCCCCGGCAAAAATCACCGGCAAGTTCCTTCTTGTCCTCCTCGATCTTCTTCCACATCTTGGGCGACATCTCAGGCGGGTTCTCCTGATAAGAGATGAACGCGTCGAGCTCCTGTTCCCGCTGGATGCCCCAGATGGGAAGCACGTAGTCGTATTGGTTAAGGTAGGCGTATGCCAGCGCCGAGTCGGTAATCAACCCACCGGCCAGCGCCTTCATGCAGATGAAGCCCATCCCACGCTTGCGTGCTGCTTCCACAATGGCCGCATCGTCTTCCGAGGAAAGATAGGAAAAAGGATACTGAAGCGTGTCGTAGAGGTTCCGCTCGATGGCCTCCTTGGCTACCGCCTGACGGTGGTTGCTGATGCCGATGAAACGCACCTTCCCCTGACGTTGGGCCACCTTGACGGCGTCATACAACCCCGCCTTGTCGCCCGGTTTGGGACAGTAGTCCGGGTTGTGGAACTGATACAGGTCGAGGTAGTCGGTGCGCAGGTTTTTCAACGTGGTGTGCAGGTCCTTCCAGAAATCCTCCACCGTTTGGGCGCCCGTCTTGGAGGCGATCACCACCTTGTCGCGCATCCCAGCAAAGGCTTCTCCGATCTTCTCCTCGCTGTCCGTATAGAAACGGGCCGTGTCGTAAAAGTCGATGCCGTTGTCGTATGCCTTGCGAAGCAGGTAAACCGCTTCTTTCATCGAGATCCGTTGAATGGGGAGTGCCCCGAAACCGTTCTTGTTTACCTTGAGGCCGGTGTTGCCAATAGAGACTCTTTTCATTCTTTCGAATATTTGCTACAAATATACAAAAAACAATTATTACCTTTGCAAAATGAAAAAAATATTGATTCTCAACGGCCCCAATCTCAACCTGCTGGGCACCCGCGAACCTGGCATCTACGGCACCCGTTCCTTCGACGATTTCCTGGTCGAGCTTAAAAGCCGTTTCCACGATATCCATATCGATTACCTGCAAAGCAACCACGAGGGCGTCCTCATCGACCGGCTTCAAGAAGCCGACGGCCATTATGACGGCGTGGTGTTCAATCCCGGTGCCTACGCCCACACCTCCATCGCCTTGGCCGACTGCATCCGCGCCATCCACCTTCCCGTCATCGAGGTGCACCTCACCGACATCCAACAACGTGAGGCCTATCGGCACCACTCTTTCACCGCCGAGGCTTGCCGCGACTGCATCATGGGAAAAGGACTGGAAGGCTATGCCCTAGCCCTAGGAGAACTGCTCGGGATCTAGCTCCGAATACCGTTTCTTGCCCCGGAGGAAATTGTCGAACACAATGTTCCGGAGGTATACCTTGCCGACCTTGTTGTGGGCCAGTTCCTTGCGCACCTTGCGCAAGACCGGAAGCCGCCGATAGAAAGCGACATGGGCCCGGGTCACCGCCCAACAGTCCGCCCAGCTGCCGCCAAACAGGAACTTGACCGCTGCCACCCAGTCCAAGAGGATGCGGTAGGCAATGGTCCAGAACAACCGTCCGTCGGGCAGGTTCTTATAAAGGAGCGACAGGTTGTTCCTGAAGTTGAGGAAGGTCTTGCGTGCCGAGCTCTTGGGCAAGGTGCCTCCCCCGATGTGATACACCTTCGATTGGGGGCAGCAATAGATCTTGTAGCCCAGGTTCTTCATCCGCCAGCAGAAATCGATCTCCTCCATGTGGGCAAAGAAGGAATCGTCGAGTCCGCCGTACTTCCGGTACAGGTCGGCCCTGACAAACAGGCAGGCACCCGTAGCCCAAAACACCTCGGCCACATCATCGTATTGCCCATGGTCTTCCTCCAGGTGTTGGAACAGGCGTCCCCGGCAGAACGGATACCCGTATTGGTCGATAAAGCCTCCTGCCGCACCGGCATACTCGAACTTGTTCCGCTCGTAATAGGAAAGGATCTTGGGCTGGCAGGCGGCGATGGCAGGATCGGCATCCATCAGGGCCACCACCGGCTCGATCCAATGCGGCGTCACCTCGATGTCGGAGTTCAGCAACACATAATACGTCGCCTCGACCTGTTGCAAGGCAAGGTTGTATCCCGTGGAAAAGCCCCCGTTGGACTCGTTGACAATCAAACGGATGTCGGGGAAGCGTTCCTGCATGAAGGCCACCGAGCCGTCCGTGGAGGCATTGTCTGCCACCACGATGTCTGCCAGCGTCGGATCGGTCTGGGCAATCACCGTGGGAAGAAACTCCTCGAGGAACTTCTTGCCGTTGTAGTTCAATATGACCACTGCCACACGTTTCATCATGCTACTTGTCTAGAATGTTTCCAACGCCGATGCGACCAAAGCCAGTTGTCGGGTTGATCTTGGATAAAACGCTCGATATGCCGCACATATTGTTCCATGATGGCGCCTTCCTCCATGGTCTTGGGATCTTCGCAGATCAGATGGAACCGGACCTCGTAACGTCCACGGCGCATACGGGTCATTTCCACAAAGACCACGGCGTAGTCCAGCAAACGGGCCATCTTCTCCAAGCCGTAGAACCAACAGGTGTCGCGATGCAGGAAGTCGGTCCAGTAGTCGGAAGCCACCCCACGGGGAGACTGGTCGCCCACAAGCAAAATGGCGTTGACCAAGTCCTTGCGGCGCACCAAGGTCTTCAAGGCCGTCTGGGCCTCGATCATCTGCTCCTGGTCCTGGTTGAAATTGCGGCGAAGGCGGTTGATGAAAGCATCGAAATCGGGATTGGACAGCTTCTTGTAGATCGCCGACGCCTTATGGTCCGACACCCGGTGCATGAGCTTTCCGTACCATTCCCAGTTGCCCGAATGCGGGATGGCGGCGAAATAGCTCCGTTGTTTGTCATAGAGTTCCCGAATCAACTCAGGATTGACAAACCGTACCCGCTGGGCCAAGGTATCCGGCTTCACCGTCATCAGCTTGACGATCTCGACCCCGAGGTCGCAAAGGTTGCGATAGAAACGCCTCTCGATGCGTTTGATCTCTTTCGACGATTTCTCCGGAAACGACTTCAACAGGTTGTCGCGCACCACCTTGCGACGATAACGCAACAGATGGTAAAGCAACAGGAAATAGCATGAGGAACGGAGATACAGCAAGGGGAAAGGCGTTATGGACACCATGAACGCCCAACCCTTGAACAACCAAAAGCCGATCCTTTTCATCTGCGTGACGTTATCTCGGGTTTCGATACAAATCGCCGGCACGGGTACCCCAGGCATCGGGCACCTCCGTCTGGTCGATGATGTCGCCCGTGTAGTCCGGACCATAGAAGCGGGAATAGATCATCATCTGCCAACGGTAGTTGTTGATCTCGCCCACCACATCGGAGTGGATCAGCTCGAAGTCGTTGGTGACCATGTCGCGCGACATGAACACGAACCGCTTGTTACGCTGGTTGGCAACCTCATAGTAATGCCAGATCTCGTAGGGATAGGCGCCCGGCTCGGAAGGTTCCTCCATGATCCGGTCAGGCGTACCGTATTTCAGATAGACATAGCCACGATCCGTCATGTAACCCTTCTTGGTCTTGGTGGAATAAGAGGCATTGACCCGCTTGACCTGCGCATAGTATTCATCCCAGGCCGCCTTGGGATTCAGCGGCGAACGGGTCGACCAGAACGTGTAGAGGAACTGCTGCATGGTCTTCATGTCGTCGGTCTTGATCAGGTTATAGGCGTAGTCGCGCTCGGTTTCGGAACAGCGGGGATCGAGGCAGCGGATGTACTCGCGCAAGGTGTCGAGGTTGTTGATCTCAGCTGCAAAGGTGTTCACGACCTGGGTAGAAGCGATGTCCTCCATGTTCACCTCACAACCCGGGTTGTAGCGCTGGAAGAACGTGCTGTTCGAAGCCATCAGGTTGTTGCTCCGGTCGCGCATCTCCACCACCAGGTAATAGTTGCCCGTGGGCAGCTGCTTGATGTCGATCGTGTTCATCAAGACATTCACATTGGACACCTCCATGCGCTTGTTGAAGGAGAAGTCCTTCATGCGGACCGACGACTCGTACGACTCGATGTAGTAGCTGACCAGGTATTGGCCGCCGTCCTTGTAGAACTTGTCGGTGTTGTAGAGCTCGGCATAGAAGGTCAGGCTGTTGGTCTTGGCCAGGTAGTAGGAATACACCCTGGGGATGATCTCATAGCCGTTCTTCGTGAAGTTGGTGGTCCCTGTGGATTTCTGATAGCTGTCGACCAGAAGGATGTCGGACATGCAGGGTTTGTTGGCAGGCAGGTCGACCACCACCGTCTGTTCCGTCTTGAAGGGAATCGGGTTGGGATGGTTCAAGTCGGTGATGCTGATCTCCATGGTGTATTCCCCATTGTCGAGCGAGAAACGCTGCTGATCGAGGAAGGCACCCGCAATCTGGAGGGTATCCGTCACCACGGGGCTGTCGAGGGCAATCTTGGAGTAGTTGCACACCTTGTCGCCCTGCTTGAAGATGGTCAGGATTTCTACCGTGGCCTTGAACTTACCCGGCTCGAACTGCTTGTACACCACGGAGGAACAATCGAACGACAAGGCATTCTCGATAAAGGGTTTGTCTCCCGGCACACAATACGTCGTGTAGGAGAGGAACGACTGGATGGACTTCTTCTGTGCGGCAAGCGTAAAAGGAAGCACCAGACACAGCATCAATGACAAAACGGTTTTTTTCATGGCATTATGTGTTTGTGCTGCAAAGATATTCATAATTGACCCCTTTGTATTAAAAAATGAATTCACTTTCTTCATCAAACTCAACAAATAGAATGTATCTTATTGTATATCAATTATTTATATAAATTTCTCAAGTATAACAGCACCGTCTCCTCCAAGCCGGCACCGCCGTTCATGATGGACAGGATGCGCTTGGTGCGTCGGTTGGCGCCACTATAGGTGATGCCTTCCAGGACGGCGATCTCGGCATCGTTCAGTCCCATGAGTGCCAGGCAGCAATGGCGCACGTCGCCCGTGGAGAGCTCGCCGTAGTCGCGCAGCAGATAGGAAGAGCAGTCGGGGAAGCAGCTGTTGGCGGTCCGCACCACCTCGATGAAATCCATCTCCGAGAGCTTGAGCTTCGGATAGAGTCCCACGCTCTTGGTCATGATGTCCTTCCCCTTCAACGACTTACGGATCTTGAGGGTGACGGGAGCGTTGAGGAACCGGTCCATCGCCGCCTCGAAGTCGATGGAAGGAGCCTGTTGGTGCCGTTCCAGCTGCTGCTTGGTGGCGTCGAGCTCCTGTGCGATGGTCTGGAGTTGCTGTTCTTTGCCTTCCGCCTCTTCGCGATGGCTTTTCTCGATGACGGACAGCTGTTGTTCGATATGGGAGATGCGTCGACGGTTATGGATGATGATGAAGGCCATCAAGGCGATCAGCGCAAGGACAATGCAGGCGATGAGCGGAAGCTGGGCGATAAAGGTGCCACGGGAACGTTGCGGCTGGGCAGGCTGCTGGATGCCATCGTAGATGAACTCGATCTCCATCTTGTCGGAGGAGCGGTTGGTCTCTCGGATGGAGTTCTGCACATAAAACGAGGTGTAGAACGCCTCTTTCTCACGGTCTCCCCGCTCCCGCCAGATCTCCGCCAACTTGGCGGCCGCGTCAATGCGGGTATAGGGGCCGCCGGTCTCGAAGGAACGTTCCAGATAGACGGCTGCCGAGTCGGGCTGGCGGTGCTCGAAAAAGAGGCCGCCAAGGGCGTGGTCGTACCATGCCTCCCCGAAGTTCCACAGATGGTTGGCCTCCTTGAACTTGGCAAGCGCCCGTTCGTAGTCCTTATTGCCTTGATAGACCTCGCCGACACTTCGGATGCAGGCCGCGACGCCCAGGGTGTCGTGCACCTGTTCAAAGTAATACTGGGCCGAATCGAAGGCATGAAACGCTGAGGACTGGATGTTGTAGCTGTAGAGGATCTCGCCCAGACGGTAGTGACACAGCCCTTTGAAACGGGTCTGTTGGGGTTCCTTACCCGGTTCCTGCCCACCCCAGGCCGTCTCCAAGGCCGCCACAAACTGCGCGGCCGCCGCCACGTCGTGGCGGGCGGCGGTGCTTTCCGTCCCAAGATAATAATGGGCTTTGGCCAGGAGGAAACGCAGGCTGCCGTCCTCGGGGAATCGCTGGACAAGGCTGTCGAAGAACGTCACCGTAGGCTCAAGCGGCTCGCTGTCCACGCCCAGCGCTCCCGTCTTATATTGTGCCTCGGTAAGGAGGACCCGATATTCCTGGCGTTCCACCTCGCTCCAGTCAGCTTGTGCCGTTTCTGGAGGGTTTTTCTCAAGCAGTTGCAAGGCTTGTCCGGGAAGGGAGTCCATCATCGCCGTGGCCTGGGCCAGTTCCTGGAAATGATACGGGGTCGTACGCTCGTTGAACACAGAAGGTTTCTGCGAGCATGCACTGAGGATGGTGACTATCAGCGCCATACCAGAAAACAAACGACCCAAGGACCTCATAACGGACATGATTGGCAGGCATAGAAAATGCAAAGATAAAGAATTTTTTTTCGGCAAAACCGTTGTGTGAACGCAAAAAGTTGTACTTTTGCAGCGGAGATATGGCTGAGTGGTCGATAGCGGCGGTCTTGAAAACCGTTAAGCCGAAAGGCTTCGGGGGTTCGAATCCCTCTGTCTCCGCTTGATGAAGCGACGGTGTCGCTTTTATTTTTGACCATAGGAGAGATGCCGGAGTGGTCGATCGGGGCGGTCTCGAAAACCGTTGAACGCTTTGCGTTCCAAGGGTTCGAATCCCTTTCTCTCCGCATCATTGGAAGCCTGGCCGCGGAGCGGCCGGGCTTTTGTGTTATCCTGCCAGGATGAAAGCTCGCTTTCAGACGGGCGAGATAACACAAAAGCCCAGGGCCAGGCGCAGCCTGGCCGGCTTCCAATGATGCAAGGGCCCCGCGGCGAGCGGGAAGGGAAGACACGCACAGCGTGTAATCCCCGCGGCGAGCGGAAAGGGATGACAGGGTAATCCTTTTTTTATTACCTTTGCACCATGATCCCTCCCTCCTACCTCGGCCGTCGCTTCAATGCCTACAGCACATATCTCACCCAGCTGTTCGGTGGCCGTGTGCAAAAGCTGAGCATCGACGCCGGCTTCACCTGTCCCAACCGCGACGGCACCCTCGGCACCGGCGGCTGCACCTTCTGTGCCAATGCCGCCTTCAACCCCTCCTACTGCAAGCCTGAGAAGAGCATCCGCCAGCAGATCGAGGAAGGTATCGAATTCCACCGGAAACGCTATAGGAAAGCCCAGCATTACCTCGCCTACTTCCAGCCTTACTCCAACACCTACAAACCCCTCGAAGAGCTGCAAGACCTCTACCGCCAGGCGCTGATCCTACCAGAAATCAAAGGTCTCGTCATCGGCACCCGTCCCGACCTCGTCGACGCGCCCCTGCTCCGCCATCTCCAAGAGATCCAGAAGACCCATTACGTCATGATGGAATACGGCGTGGAGAGCGTCTACGACGAGACGTTGAGACGCGTCCGCCGTGGCCATGACTTCGCCACGGCGGAACGCACCATCCGCCTCACCGCCGACTACGGCATCCCCTGCGGCGCCCATCTCATCTTCGGGCTCCCTGGCGAGACCAAGGCCATGATGCTCGACGCTGCCGATCGTCTCTCCCGGCTCCCGTTGACCACGGTCAAGTTCCACCAGCTGCAAGTCTTCAAAGGCACCCTCATGGCCGAGGAATACCGACAGCATCCCGAGGCGTTTCATCTTTTCGACCTGGAAGAATACATCGACTTCGTCATCGACTTCGCCGAGCGTCTCAACCCCGACCTCGTCATCGAACGCTTCGCCGGCGAGGTCCCGCCCCGCTATCTTGTCTCCGAGCCTTGGATGAAGCTCCGTTACGACCAGGTGCTGCACCGCATCGAACAACGCATGGAGGAGCGCGACACCTGGCAAGGCAGACTGTTTTTCAACCCATGTTAGGATTTCGGCACGTCGGCACCTAAAAGAAAAAAAGCACCATGAAAAAGACCCTTCTCCTCCTCCTGGCCATCGGGTTCAGCCTCGCCTGCCAAGCCTCCTCGGGAAGCACCGGTTCCAGCTCCCATCCCGATCCGGGACCAACCGCTCCGCAAGCAAAGATCAAAGTCAATATCCTTTTAAAGGAGCAATCCGATGCCGCGGCATTGTCGAGGGAAGCCAGCCGCTTCCCCACCAAGGATGCGCGTCGTTCGTTCGTCGTCAACACCTTGAAACGACAGGCGGAAGCGTCACAGTACGCGTTGATAGCCTTTCTCAAGGAACTGGAAGCCAACGACATGGCCGAAGACATCCGACCGTTGTGGATCGTCAACTCCGTAAGCTGCCATGTAGACGAAGCCCTCCTCCCTGCGCTGAAACAACGTGCCGACGTGCTCATGGCCTACCCTTGTGAGGAGCTGGCGTCGTTGGACGACGAGGGATCACTCCCCGCGGTGTACGGCAACGGTCGTGAGATCGCAGAGAACCTACTGAAAGTGAATGCTGACAAGGCATGGGAGCTCGGCTTCACAGGCCAGGGGGTAGTCATTGCGATTATTGACACCGGCGTTGAGATGTCACACGCAGACCTTCAAGGTCGTTTGTGGGATGGAGGCACAGCGTATCCCCATCATGGTTACGACTTTTATTCACATGACGACGATCCTTCAGACACCCAGGGGCACGGCACCCATGTGGCAGGCATCCTTGTCGGCACCGGCGCATCAGGCACGCAGACAGGGGTCGCGCCAGATGCTGAGATCATGGTTCTCAAGGTGTTCCATGGCGAAGACAACCTATCCGAAGCCACGCTGTGGGTTGAAGCAATGCAATTTGCATTGGATCATGGCGCTGACGTGCTCAACATGTCATTGGGGCAGCCTTTACCTAATGCCAGCGTGAAGCTGATGTTGAGACAGGCTTGTGACAACACCTTGGCCGCAGGGGTAGTTGCTGCCGTTTGCGCTGGCAATTCACGTCAGATACAGATGCTGGCTCCTGTCCCCAATAACATCTGGTCACCTGGAGACTGTCCACCGCCCTATCTACATGAAGACCAAATGGTCAACGCGGGAGGCACCAGCTGTGTCATCTGTGTCGGCGCCGTCGATAACAACGACGTTCTCGGTGGTTTCTCATCGGAGGGCCCATCGACATGGACTGACGTAACGCAGTTCAACGACTATCCCTATGTTTCAGGAAGTCCTACCCAAATCGGCCTCATCCGTCCAGACGTGTGTGCTCCTGGAGTAAACATCAAATCCTTGGATTACAATACTTCCAATGGATACTGCCTAAATAGCGGCACCTCCATGGCAACGCCTATGGTTGCCGGCACCATCGCCCTGATGCTCTCCAAGAACCGTGAACTCACCCCGGAGCAGATCGATGAGATCTTGGAACGCACCGCCGTGCCCCTCTCGGAACACAAAAGCAACGACTTCGGCGCCGGCCGCATCGACGCCCTGGCTGCCGTGAATGCCGTAACGCCCGATGCCCTTGGGGACCCCGGTTTGGATACCGCCCTCGTTTACCCGAATCCAGCCAAAGGCGCTTTCACCGTGACATGCGACGACATGCGACAAATACAAGTGTATTCCGCCGATGGACGATTGGTGCTACAAGTCACGCCCTCCAACAACCCTTGTAGGATTGAAGGACTGTCCAGCGGCTTTTATCTGATATCGATCGTCACCGGTAAAGGAACCGTCACGAAAAAAGCTGTCGTCCTGTAAGAGACAAAAAAAGAGGCGAGGAAAAAGCCCCTCACCTCTCTTCATTCAGCTTTCAACACTGCGTTTCCCTTACTCGACCACCAGCTTCTGGGTGTTGCCGTTGATCCGCACAAAGAACACGCCTCTCGGAAGATCCATGGAGGTCTTTCCTTCGAGTTCAAGTTCCTTGACGGTCTGTCCGAGCAGGTTCATCACAGTCAGATGGCCCACTCCTTCCACGGTGACGGTGCCCGTCGACGGGTTGGGATAGATGGCCACTTTCGAAACATGCTCTGCGACGTCGGTGATCACGACTTCAACGGAGAGCGCAGCTGATTCACAGGTCTCGTTCCCTCTTTGATAGACGCTTTGGACGCTATAGGCATAATCACCCGGGAGATCCGCAATATCGAGATACTCATAGCTGGACGCACCAGTATAGGGCACCACGATGGCTTCTTTTGCAGCAACATCGCTAGAGATGACAAAGTGATGCAAGTTAGCGGTAATGAAAGGCGCATCCCAACTCAGTTTGGCACCGAACCCTTGTACGTCATCCCAGTTGTATTCGCCCTGCAGGTTCCGTACCGGATAGCAGGTCAAGGGGCCGAACTCGCAGTTGTTGTCGTAGGTCATGAAGATGCCGTCCTCCAACTCATCGGAGACGAAGAGCTCATTGCCCTCGGCATCACGGATGGTGAAGGAGCACTCGTAGTCGGTGTCGAATTGTTCCTGGGTATGATACCAGCCATGGTTCCAGATGAAGTTCAGGGTCTGCCTCAGCAAGGGCACGGTCACCGTCTGCTCCGATCCCTCAGGCATTTCGATGACGGCGATACGCTGGCCACTCTCGGAGGTCACGCTGATGGCAGCGCCTTTCCAGCCGTTGGCACCCGCATCGCGGAGCTCGAAGACCACATCGCACTTTTCGCCCACCATGATCTTACGGTAGACATTGCGGCTGATGCCCGCATCATTGGTCACGTAGACGGCATATTCATAGAGACCCGGCTCGAGGTTGTCGTCCTCGTAGGTCATCGTAGCACCCACTTCGGCATCGTTGAAGGTGGCGATCACTTGGCTGTTACGCCGCACGGTGATCGATTCGATGGAAGTGAGGGCGTCGCCATTCAGGTTGTAGGAAGGATTCGTCCAGCTAAGCAGGGTGCCGCCCTTCGCCACATTCTCCACCACCGAAAAGTCAACAACACTGTCCGTCCGTTGGTAGTATACGCCGTTTTGGGGGACGATGTGACCGATAAAGCTGTTCTGGTCGTTGAAGTGGTACTTGGTCGTGTTGAGGGCGCCGATCGCACACCAGGCATCGTCGCGGCCGCTCCAACCCCAGTTGAAGTGGAAGTAGTCGTTCTCGTCATAGCCATCACACACGTAGGCATGGCCGCCCTGACCGTTATCGTCAGCACCGCTGTAATACAAGGGCAGCTGTTCGTCCAGACCGCCGTCTTTCAGCATCTGGGCCCATTGCTCGTTGGTATAGAAGTTCCATCCCCAATAGCCCAGCATGACGTCATCGTCGCAAGTATATCTAAAATAATTCCGTAACGCAGGCGGCACATCCATCGAATAGGCGCCGCTGCCGTGGCCGCTGTACTGCATGTCCACGGCGATGCCGCAATGATGGAGGAACTGCGCGATGTAGAAGTATTCCTCTTCGGTGCTGGTGGAGTCAAGCGACAAGGGCATCAACTCGAAATGATATTCCGTATTGCCGAAGTCGGCGAGTTGGGGGTCGTAGCCTTCCGGATGGTACGAATAGGATCCCGTTCCTTGGTTTGGCCAGTCGTGGAACTTCATCACCTGACCCATGGCCGTGGCGACACATCCAGCGTAGACATGGCCTCCGCTTCCCTCTTCATCTTCGGGGCACTGGCTGCTATAGGGGAAGTTCTGGTTCCAGATGGTCTGGCACAAGGGACCTACCACCGCACGGGCTTGTCTTCCTTGGCGGATCTGACCGCTCTTCATCACCGCATCCCATTCCGATACGATATCGGGCGTGGCAGGAAGGTTATGCTCACGCACATATTGGATCTCCTGCTGGAAGTTGTCCAAGGTGTAGGCAAAGCCCTCGGCCACATCCTCGGGATTGAACCGACCCGTGGTGGAATAAGCCAAGATGGGTTTCACACGGTCGTCACCCGAGACGATGACGAATCCTTCGCCGTCATGGACGTTGAACACATAATAGTCGGCAGCACTGCGCGTTGCATCGGTAGCCACTGAGACCAGGTCCAGCTGGACCGTGGCGTTGCGTTGTCCGACAGCGCTGGTGCTCAGGAAACGGGCGCCCAGTTGTTGGGCTTTCTGCTGACCGACAGGTCCGGCAAACATCATGCTTGTCAAGGCAAGCAGCATAACAGATAAAAACAGTCTTTTCATAATTATTTCGTTGGTATTCGGATACAATGGGTGCAAAATTAGTCAAAAAAATAACAACCGTATAAAAAAAGCATCATGTTATTTTATTTATTATTTTTACACCTAAAATACGCCGGCATTGTTTCAAACAATCTACGCTAATAAATCCGAATCACGATGAAAAGAATCCCCTTGCTGTTCCTGCTGTTAACCGCCGCCCTCTTGGGTCGGTCACAGGCCTATATTGACGTCCGTTTGGAAAAGGAGATGGCCCAACGCGCTCACGACGAGCAGATCGAGGTCGTCGTACTGATGCATTCGCAATACGACCGCACCCTGCTGAACCATCGGGTTGCCTACTGTCCCAGCCGTGCCGAGCGACGCGAGAGGGTCGTCCACGAACTGAAGGCCTTCAGCGAGGCTTCGCAAAACGATCTGAAACAGTATCTTTCCGGGCTGGAACAGCACCGGTTGGTCTCCGCTCCAAAAACGCTCTGGACGGCCAACGCCCTTTCTTTTGCCGCCACCAAGGACGTGATCCAGGACTTGGCGAGACGCCCCGACATCGCCATGATCGGCCTTGACCACAAGGAAAACCTGATTCCGGAGACAACGCCGGCTCGGGCTGCTTCTCCCGATCGGGAGACCACGCCCAATGTCTATCAGGTGAACGCCGACCAGGTGTGGGAGTTGGGTTATCGGGGCCAAGGCGTGGTGGTGGCGGTCGTCGATTCCGGCGTCAACTACGACCACCTCGACCTGGCAGACCATCTCTGGGATGGAGGCGAGGCGTTTCCACACCACGGCTATGACGTTGTCAACGACGATGACGACCCCATGGACGACAAGGGGCATGGCACCCATTGTGCCGGCACCGTCTTGGGTGACGGCACGGCTGGATCGCTGACGGGAATGGCACCCGAGGCCACCTTGATGTGCGTCAAGAGCATCGATGCCGACGGCTTTGGCGGAGCGGTCAACATCGCAGGCGGCATGGAGTGGAGCGTGGAACACGGCTGCGACCTCATCAGCATGTCGCTGGGCATGGTCAACGCCGAGATCACCGACAAGGAATTGCTCCGCCGCACCTGCTGCTCCGTGTTGGACGCAGGCATCGTTGCCGCCGTTTGTGCCGGCAACGAAGGCCACATCCAATTCTATTGCCCCATCCCAAACAACATCCGGGTCCCGGCCAGCTGTCCCCCACCCTATCTGGATCCTGACCAGCTTGAGAACCCAGGGGAAGTAAGCTGTGTTATTGCCGTTGGTGCCGTCGATAACCATGACATCGCTGCCTATTTCACCTCCCGGGGCCCCGTCACCTGGACCGAAACTGAGTTCGGCGACTACCCCTTCGAGCCCGGCATCGGGCTGATCCGTCCCGACCTCTGCGCCCCGGGGGTGGGCATCAAGTCACTCGACTACCTGACCACCGATGGCTACTGCGACATGGACGGCACCTCACAGGCCACGCCCTGCCTGGCCGGGGTCATCGCTTTGATGCTCAACAAGAACCCCGAGCTGCTGCCCGCCGACATCTGCCGCATCCTCGAAGAGACTGCCGTCAAGCTAACCCCTCACAAAAGCAACGTCACGGGCATCGGTCGCATCGACGCCCTAGCGGCCATACAACAGGTGCCTACCTGGGATGCCCTGTCCGAATCCGCAACGACCGACATCATGGTATTTCCCAACCCCACCCACAACCAATTCATCATCCGATGCGCGGACATGACGGAAGCGTCCGTCTATACTCCTGACGGGAGGCTTGTAGAAGAAATTACAACGGATGGCCGTGGAAACCTGGAGGGGTTGTGCCCAGGCATCTATGTGTTGAGAGTCACAACAAAACAAGGCGTGATCGCAAGGAAAATCATAAAAATGTAAAAAATGTCAATTATTATTGTATTTTTGAGCCAACGAAACTCAAAAACACAATCATTATGACAAAAAACTTTACCATTCGCAACGGGGTGTTCGCATGCTTCGCCATCGCCATCCTATTCGCATTCAGCTCCTGCGGCGACAAGAATGCCAAACGGTTCAAAGAAGCCGCCATGAACCTCGACAACACCACGCTCACCATCAACGATTACGACTATTGGCCAGAGGGTGGTATCCGTAACATCGGCGGCCATCTCGCCTCGCTCATCTCCCTCGACGAGTTGCAGAAGATGCTCCCCTGCCCACTATACGTTAGTGGTCCTCACCATGACGGACAATGGGATCTCTACAGTGACGAATTCGGTCACTACAACCCGCAAGCCATCCAGTACCTCGCCGACCTCGCCAAGAAGGTGGTCGCCGACAAGAAGTTCGTTGCCGCCAGCAAACCGTTGGTGGACAAATACCTCTACGAACAAATGCACATCATGATGGTCCTCCACGACTTGATGTATGACGAAAGCGTGTTCGAAAAGGAAGGCCGTGAATACATGTTTGAAGACATGATCGAGAACTACGGCTACACCGACGGACTTTTCTATTTCTTGGAAGAAATCGATCTCTACGACGAATTAGGCATTTATAACTACTTCAACTACGAATTCATGTATTTCTGGGCAAGACGTTGGAGCGACGGCACCATCGACCAATTCTACGATGGCCTAAGTACGATCTTCAAGGCCTATTACCCTGATTACAATTTCGTTGCAGACGATTTTTATTTCCCATACGAATATGAAGACGAAGAGATGGGCGAAACCAGTTACTATTACGAGTTGGAACCGGACGAGCCTGTGCAGGCCAATGAACGCATCAAAGAGAACGATGCCGTCAACATGTTCCGGGAGGCTGCTTCCAACCTCGACAAGACGTACCACGTCTTGGGAAATGAATTCGACTATTGGCCGGAATGCGCCATCCGCGTGACCGGAAGCCACCTCTTCTCGCTCATTTCGCTGAAGACCCTCAACCGCATGCTTCCCTGTGACCTTTACGTCTCGGGTCCCCACCACTACAACCGTTGGGAGCTGGAGGCCCCCTACGACTTCGGACGCTACAACCCCGAAGCCATCCAATACTTAGGCAACCTGGCCAAGAAAGTGGTGGCTGACAAGAAGTTCATAGAAAAGACGAGACCCCTTGTGGATGAGTACCTCAAACGTCAGATGTTCATCATGAAAGGCCTTTATGACGGCCTCAACGACAAGAACGTCTGCGAGGACAAGGAGGCGGTGCTCCAGAGCATCATGGAAACCCGAGGCCAGGCATACGGCACCATCGCCAATGGATTCCTTGGAGACATGAGCGATGCTCTCGAAGACGACACCTACGTCTATGGCAACACGGGCGAGATGTTCCTTTACTGGTGGGCCCGTCGTGACGCCGATGGCACCATGGAGAAATTCCATGACATCCTGGAGACGGTGTACCAAGCCTATTACGGCAAGTGATCTTTCATGCTGAAACAACCGTCCCAAACTTCGCAAACAACAAAGCGCGCCTCGAATGAGGCGCGCTTTGTTTTACAGTTTCTTCACCGGGAAGGTGAAATAGGTGTTGGGGAACGGCTCATCCTTCAACGTAAAGTGCCACCACTCCTCACCGATGGGCTTGAAGCCATGGCGCAGCATCGCCTCACGTAGGATCATGCGATTGTGAAACTGTTCCTCGGTGATGCGGTCATTGGGAATGTATTTCCCCGTGTTCGGGTTGCCACCGAAATCCGGATGGCTCTCAAGGCCAAACCAGTCGAAGGTGCCACCCATGTCCACTTCCTTTTCCGTAGCCATGTCGAACAAGGTGAGATCGACCGTGGAGCCACGGGTGTGACCGCTCTTCTTGGCGATATAGCCCAGCTCGAAAAGCCTGTCGCGAGGCACCTCGGGATAGAAATAAGGCTTCATGAGCGTATCGTTGACATCAGCGGCCCAACGCACGAAATGGTCAACAGCACATTGCGGACGGTAGGCATCGAAGATCTTCAACCGATAGCCCTGTTTCATCAAGTCGTCACTGACGGCACGAAGGCTGTCGGCAGCCTGGCGGGTGAGCAAGGCCGTAGGTTCCAGATAGCCGTCCACACGGGCACCGACGAAGTTATAGGTGCTGTAATAACGGATTTCCAAGATGGCATCGGGGACGACATCCGTCAGGTTCACGAACTGACTGGCATCGTCGGTGGATGACAACGCTCCCGTCAGCCGTTGGAACTCCGCTTGGGCCTTTCCGAGCTGTTCGAGGAACGCCGGGCTGGTATGCAGGCGCGTCAGGCCGATGGCAGCGCAAAGGCGGCTCGCATCAACGTCGCTCTGCCAATGGGCACCCACGATGACACGGCTCTCTCCATACATGAAGCCCCGAGCCATGATGGTGTCGGCATTGGCGGGATTGACCTCCGAGAGCAGCAAGGCCGTCGCATAGCCACGTTGGCTATGGCCCGAAGGATAGGAGCCTTCGCCCGACAGATACTTCTCCTCATACACCGTAAGCATGTGCTCCCGGAAACGCTCAAACGGGCGCTTGCGATGATAGAATGCCTTCGGCTCGACACGGGTCTGGTCGATGGTGGAGAGACTGTTCACCAGATACTTGTAAATCTCGGGGGTGCCCTCCTTGGAGATTTTCAGGCCAAACGGAACGTCAAACTCCACAAAGAGCGAGTCGTAATTCCACACGGCATCGCGGTAGGCGATGGCGGCGCGGGCCGAATCGCTGCGTTGCGTCTTGCCCCACATGTAACGCAGGATGTCGTGGGCAAAGTCCACCCCGATCGTATCCGGCGGAGGAGGCAGACACTTGATAAGGTCGGGCATCTCCTCCGCACTGAAATACAGCGTGATGCTGTCGTTCTGCGCTTGCGTTTGCAGGCTGCCGCAAAACAGGAAGGCGGCAAGCAGTATTACGAAAAGCCTTTTCATGTTGTCTTGAATTGATTTAGAGTTGCAACACCATGGATAATTTGCATAAATAAACTACTCATTTACCAACACTTTACGTATTTCTTCATTTGAAACATACCTATAGATTTGAGGAGGATGAAAGTTTGGATCGACACGTCGCAGTTCCGCCAAACTGATAGGTTTTATTGGTTTTATCATTTCAAATTCTATCCCAACAGATTTATTTGAATTCTTATAGTACATCAAATAATCTTGTTCTTTTATCCCCAATCGTGAAGAGAAATTAGCCCACATTTCTTGGGGAGAGCATAGTATTATTCTCTTTATTTTTCCATATCCTAAAACGACTTTCGCAGGTGCAGATGCATATATAATGGCATAATCACCTGCTTGAACATGAGGTTTTGTTTTTCTAAGCTCAATATCCTTTTCTCCAGAAACAAGCTTGTAAGCATATTCTGGTTTTACTGCAATAAACAAATATTTATGTCGTTTCATTCCGATTTTCTCCGTTTTCCTAAATTATAAATCTCAAAATAGATTGATTCTGAAACAATTACCGGTGACACAAACGTATTTGTGGGTCTTCCATTGTTTTTAAACACCTCCATCACTTTTTCATAACTAACAGGATTATCAAATACTTCAGTATGGCTAAACTTCAGAACTTTAATGTCCTTGGTGATATCTTTATTACACAATTCATAGATATGATTCCACTCATAGATACCATAATGTTTGTACAATCTGAACAGTTCTTTCGGCTTTCCTGTTTGAACTTCAGTAAGATACGAAGAAGCCACGATGGTCTTCGACCGAGAAAAACCCTTGTCTCCACCACTGACATACCACAGAATTCGAGCAGGTGCATTTTCATGCAAAGGGTTAACATGTCTATAATACACATTCTCAAAACTCCACAACTTGTTTGGATCTGCTCCAAACATATCTTCACCAGCAATGCCATAATCAAACAATTGCCCTGCCCAATAAGACTTTATCGGTATGATATATGTTGGAATAGTAAGTCCTGATATTTTTAATGGGAACAAAAGCTTTTCTACTTTTATCAAACCGGCTTCATCGCTATCATCAACTTCAAGTGGAATGTTTGATTCTTGAATAATCGACTTCAACTTTTGCCTATTAATTTGCCGATTTAAAGCAAACTTGGTGTAACCATCTTGTGATTGAATAAAACCAAATTTTACAAGAATGTTTTTCCATTCTGTCTTCAAATAAGATTCCCTTATGAGAACTTTTTCTTTATCATCTTTCAAACTATTGCTTAAAACATCAAACACAATCTGACAAAACAAAGAATTACAAGACGAGTTGTCAATTACTCGAATAAACTCAACAATCTCTTGATTCTGTTCCTTTGAAATGCCATAAAATGCGATAATTTCCTCTTGTTTCCTTACTGTAAAGAGCCTTCCATTAGCACTATTTATTATTTGAGACACTAAATTTGAAAATGAGTTTTTTGCCTCTCCGTCATGTTGCTTCCAAAACTTGTCAATACAAAATTGCATGTCTTTAGGATTAAGTTTGGAAACCGAATGAAAAACAACGCCCTTTATTTGATTGGGCAAATACTCATCTGCATGTAAAAGCTGATCAATTTGGATTATAAATTCTTGAGGATTAAATATTTGAATTGAATAGCTTGATTCGATATCGTCTTTCTTGTTCAGTATTCCTTCATCATAAGTGATAAAATAGGGCGTATGTGAGGCTATACATGATGCAAGTTGCTTCCTATCAGAAACATCATTTGCCGAATTACCGTGTATGATTGTTTCCAATTCTGAAGCAATTCGGTTTTGCTCGTCTGAATCGAATTGAACCTGTATGTAATTCGGTAGAAATTCTCTGGTATGTTTAGCCCGTTGGGAATCATTATCACGATTTACTTCATTGTAAACTTCCGATGAATAGCACAATTCTGCTTCATCAACAAGCCAGTCAGCCAACAAACCGCGAGGATCCTCTGTTGGATTTTGAGGAGCATTGTCTTTCGCATCTCTAAGCTTTACAATAATATTTGTGTCAAGTAACGCTTTAACTTTGGACGTTTCATAAGAGGCATGAGAAAACAAATCTGGCTGATGAAAATCGTACCACCAGGTATTCAGATAGTTTTCATCAAAACTCCGACTTCTGACCTCTTTTATTGGTGTGAAACCGTATTTCTCCCACATAGCTGTTGCATGGGTAAAATCCTTCCTACAACTTAACGAGATGCCTCTAAACAACTTTTCGTATTTCCCTTTTAGGGCATTCAGCAATGATGTCGAAACGCCTTTTCCTCTAAAGGCATCTACCACGCATAAATGCACAATGCTTATTCGAGAATAACGGGAAACGACACGATACATCAGATAACCGAGAAGTTCATCCTCTTGGCGCGCGATAATAATACACTTGTTCCGAGCATGGTCCTCAAATCCACCTTCGGGCATAAAGCCCAAAGTGGTAGAGTTTTTCCTTCCCAATGCTTTAACATCATCAAGGAACTTGTTCGTGTTATCTATGAATTCTATCGTCATCTTTCTTTATTAACATTGGATTTATATTGGACAAACTAAATGACAAAGTCTCCGCATCATCATTTAACGGAGAAAAGCCGTTATGCTCTTCTATCCATTTCTGATATTCCGAGATATTGGGGTCTGATATACAAATAGAATACTCTATTCCTGCTATAGCCATTACAAAATACACCTCGGCCTCAACATATCCATTAGGGAAACGTTTGTGTTCTCTTGTAAAGAACTTCATTTCATGAAGTATCTCATAGTTTAAAGCCTCGTTTTGATTAAGCACAACATCACCTTCAGAATATATCCTGCGTTGGTTATATTGCCAATACTCACCTTTGCCATATCGCGCATACTCACGCAAAGATTTCAATATATCAGATCCTTTACACAGCAGCTCTTGAACACACGAATCATATTTTTCCTCACCCATATTATACAAGAAATACTCGTATGCACATTTTGCAAGAAAACGAGACATAATAACATTGGGGTACTCTGGCTCAGGAATGTATGGCCCAATCATTGTTTTGGTTTTTCCTGCTTCAATTAAATCATATAATTCTTCATCAACAACAGCTTCTATACATCCATCTTCTGTTGTGCACATTACAACTTCGCTACTTTTCTTCACTTCAGGGAAGAACAATTTCTCTTTAACAAAACGTCCTTTCTTTGTTAGAATTTCATTTCGGAAACGCATTGAAACAAAATAGGGTTGCGATAACAATTCATTTTCAATTTTTATCGCAAAATAATGGTTGCACTCGTCGCACACATATCCTTTGTGTAAATAATGATCTTTATTCCCAAGCGATTCGGGAATAATATGCTCTATGCTTTTTGAGGTCGAGGAATCATTATGGCAGAAAATGCATTGCATACTACAACAATGTATTAATACTATTTCCGTCTTTATCTTTATAGAAATCTTGGTAATTACCAGTATATGTTTTGTGTAAATACTCATGCAATTTCTTGCAAATTTCTTCAAGAGACAGCTTTTTGTAACGAGTGAATGGCTTTGGTTCTTCTTTTACACCATCTTTTATTGTAACACTCTCTATAGAATCACCATTTGCAACAGAAAACTTTCGATTACCGTCAGCTCCCGTATAGGAATACAAAGGCAATTTTAACTTTATCTTAATCTCACATTTAACATGGTCGTTTTCATCAATACAGAAGAACACATCATTTTCAATTGCTATTACTTCTTTAAATTCCAAATCAATAATACGTTGTTTCAATCGAGGAAGTATATTGATAACTCTTATCAAATCTATTCGATAAACATTTGTATCAATACTCCTGTGGGATAATGGATTCAACAAAGTGTTCAAGGAAAAAATGACATCTTGGATGTCATCAACATTACCATCGGTGTTGTTCAATAATGCTTTTGCAGCTTCGATTTTATTTCGCAGTTTTTCTTTCTCTAATCCATCTTCATTTCTAGAAATATATGGAGGGAATAAAGAAATCATTTCTTCTACCGATTTACGTAAATAGTTTGCAGAAGCAGGATAATCGAACTTTTTGAAATGATATAAAGCTCTGGTATAAGAATCTTCAGAATGACGACATGTTGGATTTTCTAAAACATTATCATCGTTATATATTTCCATAAACAGCCACGCATTATTAAAATCTGGAAATTTTGCTTTAACTACATCTTTAAATAATTCGAAAAACGCTCTGTCATGAGTGAATAAGTATATTTTATACCTGTCGGAAATATTTAATAAGAAGTCCACGACCTTTGAGCGATTGCTCATATCAAGACTTATTAGCATATCATCTAAAGCTAAAAATCTGCCATCAGCAGGTTTATCTAAATTCAATAATGCAAATCGTATCGACAAAGCTATTGCAGTTAATTTTGCTTCATTAAAATAAGACTGTGGCTTGACAACTCTCCTTGAACCTCCATCAATAATCTCTGTAATTTCAAGACCTATAAAAGGAGTATTCAATCTCTTATATGATGACTTTCTTTCAACAATGTTATTATTCTCATTAACTCTTTCTATGATATTATCATACTTTAACCAATACTCATTAGGATCATCGTGTGGTTTGTCTGAATTTGAATCATATCTTAGTCTTATTTGTAAAGTGGGATCAATAGCATCTTTAAAAAACTTGTTGTATATATCAGATGCATAAATATTTATGTTTTCTACAACCTGTTTTACCGCATTGTTGAAGTACTCTATATTTGCTATATATGTTGGATCAATATGTTTTCCTTTTTTCACAATTGATGAGGTTATGTCATCATACATTTGGCCAATATGATACCCTGACCTATCATCCAGACAGAAAGGCAAAATGTCCTTTATGAAGACTGGAAATAAGTTAATGTGTTGAGAGTTCCTAAAATTGAAAAAAAAGAAAATGAATTGATGGTTGATAAAACATCCATTAATATTAGCTGGTAACGGATGTGTGCCTCCTAATAATGTTGTATTGTAGCCATTCTTGTCTAACAGATAAATAAAAGGATGTTTTCCTTCAAAATCAATCCATATTTTTGAGTCTTCATTTAAATTGTTCAAATTTTTCAGATGCTGTTCGTTGTTTTCATCAAAATATTTTTTTCCAGTATCTCGTTTGAGCGGCGATTGAAAAAGACAATGCAAAGCATAATAAATAGAAGATTTGCCACTTCCATTTTCACCATACATTAAAAGATGCTTCCCTTTTAACTCTAATTCGAAATCTTTAGGGAATGCTTTGAACCCAGTAATATGTATTTTGTTAATTGCCGGCATGGTTAGTTTTCAATTATTGGTTTGAGTAATTCTGGACTTCTTAGTGTGAATAATTCCATACGATTTCTTATAGGATTATTTGTCTTTTTCAACATCATAAATGTATCTAATATTGCATCAGTTTTTTCTTTATCTAACGTAAATTGTGAGATAGGCTTGATAAGTTGTCTGGCGGAGTCTATGATATTTATTTCTAATCCTTTCATGTGATCTTCAAAGTATAATTCATAAACACAGCCGTCTATGATTTTTTCAAAATAATCAGCAATGGTACTATTTGATACTAACTTTGAAACTTGTTCTTTTGAAGAATACAAACAAAGGACATATTCAACAATTTCAGCAATAAGCTTTTGTATATTTGGATTTTTAGGAATTACTATTGGCAAGGAATTAAGTACTTTCGCTGTGATATTTGTGTTAGTACTTGTTTGCTTAATATAAAAATTAATCAAAGTTGAATTTAGTATGGCCAACAAATACTTCATATTGATTCTTTCATCTTTTGGAATATAATTTGTTGAATTTGCACAATACATCATTTTATCCAAATATGTTGAAATAATCCTAATTCTGGAATCAACACCCGTGATTCGTTGAAGAACTATTCGTGGTTGAGAGATTTCTAACTGTCGTTTTTCTGAAAATCGAGGTCTGTTTTGATTATTTATATATATAACATTTCCTTGTGATGGATTATCAGTAATATGGTATCGTAATACTTGTGCCCCTGTTACTACCCTTATTCCATTGTTACTCACATTAAAGATGCTTTTATATTTAGTCATATCTATCTCACCAGCAGAAGCGATTATAGAATAATCATTCTTTTTATTTATCTCTTTTAATATGCCAAGTTTTTCATTACTGCAAATTGGGATAATAATGTCATCAGGATACAGTTCAAGAATTTCGTTCTTAGATATTATCAAGGAATGTTTGTCTTTCATATATTTAGAATGCCACACATTTATTGTAAAACTCATCGAATAATCAGGGGTCTTAGTAATTCTTAAAATACAAATACACACACTCATTTTAACGGATTCAAACACTCTAGTATTTTTATTGTCTCTCTCTGGGAAGGAATTAATTGACAGAATATCTGCCTTTTCCATAAACAGTTTTCTGTTCCCCAATGTGCTATTTTCAGCTAGTAATGAATTTTGTGTAATTAATGAAAGGATTCCTTTTTCTTTGGTAATACCTAAGGCTAATGGATAAAAGAATTGAAACATGTTAAGTCTACCACCTTTAGCATATTCATAATATTGGGTGTTTTTCAACGCCTCTTGACTTACTTCATCTAAATCTCTTAATTCATTATACGGCGGATTTCCAATCACCACATCAAAACCACCATTGTCAAAAACATCCTTAAACCATGTGTGCCATAGGAAAAAGTCGCTGTTGGCAGAGCAATCAAGCTGTTTCAAATGGTTTAATGAAGCGGTCGTCCCACCAAGGCTGTTTCGGATAAGAGATTTCACCTCATTATTAATGGTTTGTCGCAATTCAGCTTTAGCTGTATGATCGTCAGTAGAGAAATACTGACGCATAAGCTTTTGTAGGTTTTTGCGGTTGAGGTTGCTGTCAAGACCTATGATCAATTGTGGGGAATTTGAAGGTCGTCCAACAGTCCTACCTGCAATACGACTCATATCCAAGCCTTCGAAGCTCTCCAAAAGGCTATTCCCTTGCATAATTTTGTAATCAAGGTTGGGAAGCGGCTCTGGCTTCAGTTCGTCCACAACCAATGCAAGCCAGAAGCGTAGTCGGGCAATATCAATGGCGCCCTGCTCAATATCAACACCATAAATATTGTTTTGGATAATCTCGCGCTTCACGGCAGCAGGCGAGAAAGCCTCCGCGGATTTTGTGAAACCGTACAAAACCTGCCGCGAATGATAAAGCACATTCAGCACACCCATCGGGAATGCACCCGAACCAATGGCAGGGTCGCAGACCTTCGCATCGCGCAACAAATCATATACTTTGGAGGCTGAAGCCTTGTTTTGAAGGGCCTCATCCACTTTTCTCTCCTTAATTAGTCCTTCAATAGCGGAATGTAAAGTTTCCTCGGTATGGGTTTTCAGATAATGGGCAATGCTTTCCTGGGTCATATATTGCACAATCTCCTTCGGCGTATAGAATGCTCCCTTGTCTTTGTTGTCTTCCAAAAGGTTCTCGAAGATGTGGCCAAGCATTTCGGGGTCAACGCCCACTTCGGCATCGTCGGGATCGTTCTCGTCGATGGTGAAGTTGTACATGGCAAAGAACTCCATCAGCTCCTTGAAATAGTCGTATGGAAAATCAATGTCTAACTTATCCAGACTGTCTTTGTCGAACAAACCGCCGTTGAGATAAGGTATTCTGATGTTTTCACCCAAAATTTTGTCAGCCAGGTCGTTGTCTCGCTTCTCGTTGAGCGTGTTGAAAAACAGGACCTCCAATACATCGCTCAACAGGCGGTTGTTTCCTTTGTATTTTTCAATCAAATTGTTGAGATAATTCTTATCGCCACCTTCCCAATTTGTATTGCTTGCAGGCACACCCATCCAGCCTTTCTTTTGCAGGAATTGGAGAAAGACCAATCGTCCGAGAAGTTTCTTCACATAGTCGCGGTTGGCTTTTGATTGTTCCCCTATATAGTTGAGGAACTTCCCATATTGGTCTTTGTAGCCTTTGAAAAAGTCCTTGTTAAGACGTTCCACGGAGAATGCTTCCGTAACATCCGCCAGATACACCGAGCCGCTTTTCTTTTTATTGATCAGTTCGAGCAAACGGTTGGCAGCCGTCGTGCAAGGCTCATTCTCGCCCAGCAGGAAAGTGTAGCGTTTCGGGGCGGTGGCTTTTGTTACAAACTCGCCATCTTCGTTGAGCGAGGTTTGCTTTGAAACGAAAGTCAAGCGGTAATCGGCTTGGTCTTCGGAATCGTAAAACACCAAAGCACCGTGGGTAATGTCTTGGTCAACATACTTGATGGCAATGTCGCGCAAGCCTTTCCTGTTTCGCGCAATCTTGATGTTGTCGGCCACCTCAAACTTGAACAAGCCCAAGGAACGACCATCGTCAAGGCGAATCATTCCCACTTGTCCGCCGCTTTTCACCAAAGCCGCCTCAATTTGTATGGGTTTCGTCAGGTAATCGATTTTCAGGAACATCGTTCCAAGAAGGTCTTTCCACTTTTCAAAATCGAACTTCGACGACAATATATGCTTTAATTCTTGCTGGGTCATATCTCGTACTATTTGTTTTCTTTTTGTTTTTTAAGGATTTCTTTCAATTCGATACCCTTAGGTGTAAGTCGGTATTTTTGATTTTGACTGTTAGGTTTATCAGGAATCGTCATTTCAACATATCCATTAGCAATAGCAGGATTCATAAAATCAATTCTGAAATAATCTCGATTTTTGATTCCTAATATCTCTTGGATTTTTGTCCTTTCCATCTCTCCATCCATTGCAAGCAATAACCTTTCTACTTGTACACTTGCATGGTCACTTGCATGGTCACTTGCATGGTCACTTGCATGGTCACTTGCATGGTTAACATTATCAGCTTGTACACTAACAGGAAAAGTAATCCTTATAAAATTATCAGTAAACCTAAAACTATCTTCTCCATAAGCCCTAAGAATACGAGGAATGCCGGAACCCAATGACTCCACCAATTCCACATCACGATAAATGCGCATCAGTTCCTTGTTGCGAGGAATGGATATACCACTGAAAAACTCCTCACGGCTCAACGATTCGGGCAGGCGGCCTGCAGATGTGATTTCAAGTCTGTCAGGAAAAATCTCAAATTTTGGAGGCACCTCAAATGAATAGTCATTGTGTACTATGGCATTGATAACGGCTTCACGCAATGCGACCTTATTCCATAATGGGGTTTCAACACGCTCAACAGGAGTGATGGTTGCCGCCGTCTTATTCTCTATCTCCAGTTTCGCCAACACGCTCTTGGTGGCTTTGATAAGTGAGCAATAACCGTATTCGTTATTCTCAATCAAGTCGCAACGATCCAAACTGGAGTATTTGGCAACCTTAATGGAATTGCCATTCTCGTCCGCCAATAGATAAGCCACATAATTATACTTGCCATCTTCCGTCAATAGTTCAAGGCTACGTGCAAAATTATCATTCAGCCGTTTGCCATGCTCGTCATAATAGATACGTAGCTGCTCAAACGTCAAGTCTTGCCGGTTTGAAACAATTTTACCAATGGAATTGCGTGTGCGCATAGCAAACAATCGGTCAATCATTTCTTGTGGCATTGGCTCGGCCGAAGTACCAATTCGAATATAGGCGCCTTTGGAGGTCATTCCGTATTTCGTCTTGAAATAGGGCTTTTCAATTCCACTAGCCACAGTGATCTTCACAACACTTTGTTTATCCCGCTTCTCTTCTACAATATCAAACAATCCCATTGCCGAGGGCGATATATTGTTCTTGATGCGGTCTTTGAGCTTCAACATACAGTCATCAACATCATCAACTCCAATTGTCTCTCCATGCTTATCAACCCCAATAAAGATATAGCCACCTTCCTTGTAATTAAGGAAAGCTACCACTTCTTTCTCTATATCCAACTCCGGAGTGAGTTTCAGCTTGTTTTCTATGCGAGTAGTTTCAACCATACTTTGTTACGAAATAAAACTTTCCGAAATGATGATCTCAGGATTGACTTCCTTCTTCACTTGAGTTACGCTGCTGTTTGTTGCTTTGGACTCATTCAAGTTAACGGTATCCAAAGGATATGCTGAAATGATGTTTATCATTTTCTCCAAAAGAACGGTAGGCTTTATCGGTGTCTTTTTGACCGAAGTCTTCAACTTGTTCACATCCCTTTGCAGCTGCTGGAACTTGCCAGTTGTGATGGCCCGCTTGGCTTTGTGAATCAGTTCGGATTCCTCATCGGTGATATTGGGAATGCTCAAAAAACCGTCTAAATAAGCGATGGCCTTTTTCTCGTTCGGACCTTGCGCAACATTCACTTTGCTTGTCGTGGCTTTCGTGTCTTCTTCTTGCTCCGCAAAGGCTTCTATCGCTCTTGCCACCTGCTGATGGTGCAGGTCGTGAAGCGGTATGGACTTTTCATCGATTCTTGCCTCAAACTCCTTCACGGCTTCAAGGAATGACAATTCTTCAATACTCCCATCCTCGCGCACAAATGTAAAAGCATCACGACGGTTGTTACGGATAAAGGTCAATGTGCAATGCCTCTTGACCTTGTCTTTCCTGCCCACACGCGCCCGCAGAGGAAGTTTGGCAATGGATTTTATCAAATCGGGGTCGTCTTCCTTAAGATTACGCAACCACATTAGGTAACGCAGTTTTTCATCACGTTCCTCGTCAACATCCTTGTCGAAAAGGCCGAAGGTCTCTGGAGTTTCATCCGTGGAATAAATCTGGCTGTCCTCACCCAAAGCCGCATGGAAGGCAAAGAGTTTCATCTTTGCTTTTTTCTCTAACTCAATGTCGTTGTTGACTTTGGCGGTTGGAAAGAAATTAAAGATAAAGATTTTAGTGGCCGTGCTACCGATACGATTGACACGCCCGATGCGCTGCATCAGTCTGGTCGAATTCCAAGGTGTGTCATAGTTGACAATGATATTTGACCTGTGAAGATTGACACCTTCGGCAAGTACTTCCGTAGAAATGACGATGTCGAAATCGTTTTTCCTTTCTCCCTCATAATTGGCGTCAAAATTCTCCCGCAACACTGGCATCATTTCATTGCGATTGGCACTTTGAACGGTCAGCAGACGAGTGTACCCCACTTTTTTCAACGCGTCCGAGAGATATTTTGTCGTTTCCTTGCTTTCGGAAAACACCAAAAGCTTGCCCTCATTGTTGATAGCTTTGTCAAACAGCCGGTTTTTCAAATAATCAAGGAAAATATCCAATTTGGGGTCATAGTCGATTTTGCTCCAAGCATCGACAAGTTCTTTCAACATCGCATCATCCTTCTCCAATCCATCTTTGAAACCTGGCAAAAAGTCACTAGGACTGCAAATCTCAATGGTCGGGTCGGCATAGATGGCTTCATTAATCAATTTAATCAGTTCCTCTTCTTTGCCATTGCTGAGCAATTCGTTGACTTTCAGGTTTGGAGCAATATAAATAGTTCCTTTTTCAAACATGTCCAACATCACTTTGTTGGCTTGATAGTACCTGTTGAGCGATTGCTTGAAAGCGAAGAAACTGCTGTCAATGCGTTTGACCAACAAAGTTTTCATAATTCCAGCCAACTCGTCTGAAATCCTGTCCGCATTCTTGTATTTTTTCTTCTTATCAGGATTGAGATATTTGATGGCCTGGTACCGGAAATAGTTCAATCCTGTTTCCTTCCCTTTCAAGTAAATCAGCGTTTTGTCATATAGTTGCTCTAAAGTCGCATCGAGTTGATAATAGATTTTTTCTGGAGATTGAACATCTGGAAAAATGACACCTTGTTCTAGCAAATCCTTCTTATAGGCTTCATTTTCCATTAAGTCGGTACGGGTACGGCGCACGGTCAGCGGCTCGACCACTTTCACGCGGATTTTTTCATATATGGCCTTGATTTCCTTTGAAATCAGTTCCATATTCTTTTCTTTCTTGAGTTTATTGTATTTCTCAATCTGCTCACGGAAGAATCGCTGCAAGTTGC
>JAEFAE010000017.1 GCA_016291135.1 Bacteroidales bacterium | reverse complement strand
CGAAGATTAAAAACATAGTGATCAAGAAGTTAGAAGACAGAAGTCGGAAGCCGGAGGGCTTCGCTTTCGGTTTTCAAAGATAAGGAGTTTTTGAATAACAAGGAAGATTTCAAATAGTTTTCTTCCCCTTTTTTCATTCAAAAAGCGAACGCGGAGACGAACCCTTTCTTGACACAGCCGTCTCAGGCTTGTCAAAGGATCTCCCTAGCGATCCACGCGCAGGCTTCGGCATCGGCAAGGGCATGATGATGGTTGGTGAGGTCGTAGCCACAAGCGGCGGCCACCGTCTGAAGCTGGTGGTTGGGAAGCTGTTTGCCGAAGTGCTTCCTTGAGGCGCGGCAGGTGCAATAGAACTGATGGTCCGGGTAATCCATCTGGTAGCAGCGCATCACGGCTTTCAGGCAGCCTTGGTCGAAAGGACTGTTGTGGGCCACCAACGGCAAGCCTTCAATCAAGGGTTCGATTTTCTCCCAGACGTACGGAAACACCGGTGCATCTTCAGTATCCGCCTGGGTGAGGCCATGAACCATGGTATTCCAAAAGAGATAATAGTTCGGCTCCGGCTGGATGAGCGAGTAAAACTTGTCGACAAACTCCCCTGCCTTCACGATGACCACACCGACGCTACACACGCTGGTGGGTTGGTTGTTGGCGGTCTCAAAATCAATGGCGGCGAAGTCCTTCATTATTTCTCCCTTATTAACTTTACATCCACTCCACTACCCCACTGGCGAGATCGTAAAATGCCGCTACCACCGTGACCTTCAGATGTTCAACGATGGGGTTTTCACGGACCAGTTGCGCCATCCGTTCGGCATGACGACGGGCGTTGTCGTTGATGCAACAATCCGTGCTCATAGAAGGTTGGATTCGCTTGGCGATATCCACCAGATGGCCTGGCAGCTCTCCACCCTGACAAGCAGCCGTCACGGCCCCACAGCTGGAGTGTCCCAAAACCACCACCAACGGCGATTCCAGATGCTCCACGGCATATTCCACCGAGCCGAGCACATCCTCATCCACCACGTTGCCGGCGTTGCGAATCACAAACACGTCGCCCAGCTGTTGGTCAAACAGGATCTCAGGAGCCACCCGACTGTCGGAGCAGCAAAGCACCACCGCAAAGGGATGTTGTCCCGCGGTGAGTTTCAAGCGATCCTCGGCGTAATGGTCTTTTGGTGCCAGCTGACCCGAAACGAAGCGAGCGTTACCTTCTTTCAGGAGTTTTAGGGCTTGGTGGGCGTTCATTCTCTCGTTATTTTCAATCCACCCGCTGATTTCCTTCACTCGTTGGGCATATTTCTCCATCTGTCCCTCGATGAAATCGTCGCTGTACTTGCGGTCGCAGAAGCCATTGCCACGGGCTATATAGTCATCGTCTTCAAGGGAACTGAAGACTTCTTCGTAATTGTCCAAATAATGCCGGTTCTCCGCCAAGAGCCGATGCAGGTCGTCAAGGTCGGCCTCAATGGTTTCGCCCGTGCTGAAGGTATAGTGTTTTTTCATTTTTCTTTCAAACCAGACACAAAGATAGCCATTTTTGCCTTTCTCGGCGAGTTTCATTCTTTTTTTACCCTTTTAACGGTGTGTATCAGTTTCAACATTAAACAATTCCGCTACGTCCGCATCGGCTATCACAGGATTTCCACGTATAACAGCAATTTTGGCAGCCACATCTGCTTCTTGAATTTGGATTAAATGATTATTTTTTGTAATGATTCCAAATCTGCTTGACCTTACCGGCGATTTCTTTGCGAAGCCATATCGACTCCAACACCTCCAATGCCTCGCCATTCCAAAGATGTTTCTGTTGAAAGTCAAAAGTTCGTTTTATGGGTTAAACGATGCTGCAAAGAAACAAAAACCTGTGCCAAATCACAGCAAAGGCTATAAAAATGACCGTTTTTCAATCCAAAAGGCCGAGCTCTTTTTGAACTAAAGATACATTGTTGACAAACGAACGCATGTCGTTATAGATATAACTATCCTCGAAGGATGTCTTGGTAATGCCTTCGGCATTCAGATGATAAATCACCGCTCCTGGATAAGCGAGAAGGACTGGCGAGTGGGTGCTGACAATCAGTTGGCTGCCCGCTTTCACGGCCCGATGCATCCACAGCAAGAACCTCAATTGGTTTTGATACGACAAGGCAGCTTCGGGCTCGTCAAATATATAGAAGCCACACTCCAATCGATTTTCAATCAAGCGGACCATTCCCTCTCCATGACTACAATGGTGAAGGTTTTCGCCGCCGTAGGCGAAAAATGGATTGCCCGGCCCCTTCAAGTTTTCCAAATAGGTTATTGCGTTATAGAAGCTCTCCGCGCGATAGAAGAAATTATCGTAAAGGCGATAAGGCGTCCTGATGCATTTCAGTTCTTCCTCCAAGTTTGAATGAGTCGCATTGGTGCTGAAATTGAAATTCCGCCCACCGCCTTCGGCATTCATCCCCATTTTGATGGCAATGGCCTCTAACAAGGTTGACTTGCCACTACCGTTTTCCCCAATGAAATACGTCACATCGGTGGTAAAGCTCAATGACCTCAAACTCTTAATGGAAGGGATATTAAACGGATAGCCATCGCTTGGGCTAGGCTCATGAAGATTGACAATATCCGAGAGATAAATGTTGCTCATCATTGAAGTGCTATTGGGTCGCTACAATAATCCTTCCGTTTACATGACTTGCAGTGTTTGCCTATCCAAACATCATCAAATTGGATCATGGCTTGCTCGACCAACTCGGGATTGTCGGTGAGGATGCCCGCTTCGAAGTTGCGTGTACCATCGCCTTTCATGCCGATGCCTGCGCCGGTGAGGTTGGCACTGCCGATGTAGGCCACTTGGCCATCGAAGACCAGAATCTTGAAATGTACCCTCGGACAAAGTGCCCTTTCCAAGCCTTCAAACAAGGCAGGGTATTTGTCGAAGTCCTCACAGAACGCGGGACCTGGCTCCTTGGCATGAATGAGCCGCACCTCAACGCCCTTTTTAATGAGTTCTGCCAAAACCGCAAGGAAAGGCTTCGTTTGAGAGCCCACCTTGACATACAGGTCTTTGATGTCGGCGGTGCCAATCCAGAGGCTGCGTTTGACCTTTGGAACAAGGGCAATTACCTCAGTGTAGTGGGCTTGATCTGTGATGAGCTTTAGCATGGTTCATCGAATTGTATTATTTTGCAAAGATAATTCATCTTTTCATCCAACAAAGAAAAAGAGGGCATGTACCAAATCACAGCAAAGGCTATAAAACAAAACTAATTTCTCTGATTAATCAAGTTCACCACCACCTTCACCATCACATCCTTTTCCTCGGGCTTGCTCTCGGCAATCATCAAGGTCAAGGCAACCAAGGTGTTATCGGCAATGCGCTTGCCGCCGTCCTCGCGGTAGAGGATGCCGTTGTTATTGAGGAACCAAAGAAACAAGGTGGCCGCAATGCGTTTGTTGCCGTCGCTGAACGAATGGTTCTTAGTGACGAGATACAGCAGCATGGCTGCTTTCTCTTCCACGCTGGGGTAAAGATCATTGCCATCGAATGTCTGATAGATTTGACCTATACTACTTTTAAAAGAATCGTCTTTCTCGTTGCCGAACAACGTGCTACCACCGAACTTCTCGCGCAATGCCGCTATAGCTTGTATGGCGTTGTCGTAGGTCGCTTGAAACTTTTCCTCTTGTGTGGTTTCTTTCACGCCCAAACGTTGATAATCGTAATCGTCAAGCGTGTCAAGAGCATAGGTATAGTCAACGACTATTTCAAACAGGGCTTGGTTCTCATCGGTTTTCAACAGGGGTTGGTTTTGGATGGTCCTACCCAACATTTGAACTAGCTGACGCAGTTCTTTGATTTGGGTTTTGCGGATTCTATCATTGATCGCATAACCTTTCAAAAGATAGTCTTTCAATACTTGGTTAGCCCATTGACGGAATTGGACCCCTCGTTGGCTTTTGACACGATATCCAACAGAGGTAATCATTTCAAGGTTGAAATACTCTTTGTCGCGAGTCTGTGTTTTTCCTTCTATAGCACCGTGTTGAGTGGTATTCGCAAATTTTGCGACTACCATTGAACCTGCCAATTCCTCCCGAAGCGCATTGTTGATATGCTTACTAATAGTTTTGTAATCACGGCCAAACAAAACCGCAATCTGATCACGAGTAAGCCATATCATTTCTTTTTCTAACCGGACCTCTATCGAAGTCTGACCATTTTCGGCTTGATAAATAACAATTTGGTTTTCCATAATTATTCTTTTTAAAAGGTTTTGCAACTATCATTTCTGTTGTTATGTAGCTTGAATTATGGAAATGTTTCATTCAGAATGAAAATATTTTTTTGAGAGCAACAATTTCAAACCTCACTCGATAAACATTCACTCCTTTTCATTATGTTTGCGAATTAAATAGAATACCTATGACACTCGAAGAAGCCATCCGCACCCGACACAGCGTGCGGCAATACACCGAAAAGCCCATTGAGGCAGAAAAGATCCAGCAACTACAAGACCTCATCGATGAATGCAACCGCGACGGAGGTCTTCACATCCAACTGGTCACGGACGAGCCCAAGGCCTTCGCCAGCGGCATCGCCCATTACAGCAAATTCCGCGGTGTAAGCAATTACATCGCCATGATTGGCAAGAAAGGCGACGACATCAACCTCGGTTATTACGGCGAAAAAGTGGTGCTACTGGCCCAATGTCTCGGACTGAACACCTGTTGGGTGGCAATGTCGTTTAGCAAGCAACCCGACCAATACCAAGTACTTCCCGACGAAAAGCTGGTTTGTGTGGTGTCGCTCGGCTATGGGGAAAACCAGGGAAGGCCTCATCCTCAACGAAAAACGATTGCCGATGTGACGGAAGACAAACGTACTTCAGAAAAAGGGCTTCCCCTCCCCGACTGGTTCACCCGCGGCATGGAGGCTGCCTTGCTGGCACCCACGGCCATCAACCAACAGAAGTTTGCGTTCGTTCTCCACGACGACAACAAGGTGGAGGCCCGCACCCGTTTTACCCTGCTCAATGGCTATGCTCCCATCGACCTCGGCATCGCCAAATGCCATTTCGAAATCGGCGCTGGAAAGGAAAACTTTGAATGGATATAGAATTATGTCAAAAGATAAAATCAACAAAACCAATGCGTGCCGGCTCCTGGACCAAAAGAAGATCCAGTATGAGCTGATACCCTACGAGGTGGACGAGAACGACCTCGGGGCGCAACATATCGCCGACCAACTGGGCGAGGACATCGACCAGGTGTTCAAGACCCTGGTGCTGAAAGGCGACAAAACGGGGCATTTCGTCTGCGTCATCCCAGGCAACGAGGAAGTGGACCTGAAGAAGACCGCCAAAGTCACGGGCAACAAGAGCTGCGACCTCATCCCGATGAAGGAACTGCTGCCCCTCACCGGCTATATCCGCGGCGGTTGCTCGCCCATCGGCATGAAAAAGCCCTTCCCCACCTTCATCCATGAGACCTGCGAACTGTTCGACATCCTCTATGTGAGCGCCGGCGTCCGTGGACTCCAATTCAAGATCAACCCTCAAGACCTTATCAAAGCAGCCGATATGACGGTAGCCGATCTTTGCGGATGAACCCAAACCCGAAAAACGGAACCTAGACCAAGACCAAACGACCATGTACAAACCAGCCCTTGCCCTACTCTTTCTGCTGCTGACCGCCTGCGTCCGCACCCCTTGGGCTGAATGGACCGAAGGACCCACCGAATCCAACGGAAGTGCCTTGCACACCTTGGTGCTCCACAACGCACCCGAAGGCGCACGGGTATGGTTTCAGGAACTCTTTGACGGCAAGACCTCGGTGGAAGGCCCAGCAATGCACCATTACCAAGGCACCTCCTGGTACATCGACATCCCCACAAATGAAGCTTCTGGGCGAACACGTAAGTCCATCCCAATGGTTACGCTAGAATACTACGGCCGTCCCCTGCCCCGCCAGCGGTGGGCTCCCGAGGCCTTCATGCTGCAACAACGAGGCAAGCCTGACCTGCCGATGGAGACCACCTATCATTTCCTGGAGCTTCCTCCCGAAGCGGCTGTTTCGGAAAAGGACACCTGCCCATACGAGGTCCAAGCCGCCGACATCATTCCACAGATCAAGCGGATTCATTATGGCGCTGAAGAGTGTCCATACCAAGGCTGTCAAGGCCGAGCGAGCCATTGGGATCCCCAACCAGTAGAGACGCATCCCCAAGGCTGGTACCGCATCACCATTGACCCCAAGGGCAACCCGACCGTGGAAGCCGATGATGAGGACGGGGCTTTCTATGCCCAAGTCACACTAAAGAAGCTGTCGCAGACCCCATCTGCCGACGACCCGACGCAAACGGCGCCAAACACCATGACCCTCGAGGACTGGCCCGACTATCCCTATCGCGGCTTCATGCTCGACGTGGCACGCGACTTCCGTACTGTCGAAGAGGTCCTTGAAATCATCGATCTGATGGCCTCGTGGAAAATGAACACGTTGCACTTCCACCTCGCAGACGACGAGTCGTGGTGCCTTGAGATCAAGGAGTTGCCTGAACTCACTGAGTTTGGTGGCCGCCATGCCCTCCCCGACTGGAACCTTCAAGAGACCCAAGCCTTGAAACCCACCATCAACGGACGCATCGGCAACAACACCTTCTACACAGCAGAAGAATACCAGCGCATCCTTCAATACGCCTGGGAACGCCATATCACCGTGATTCCCGAGTTCGACACCCCAGGGCACTCCCGGGCCTCCATCAAGGCGATGCAAGCCTACGAGCGGCGCACGGGCGACACCAGCTTCCGCCTGCAAGACCCTGCCGACACCTCGCATTATTGGTCGGCTCAAGACTTCACCGACAACGTGCTCAGTGTGGACCTGTCCAGCGTGTACCATTTTTACGGAGTGGTTTTCGATGAAGTCATCCGCCTCCATCGCGAAGCCAACGTACCCATCTCTACCATCCACATCGGCGGCGACGAGGTTCCCAGTGGCGCTTGGTCGGGGAAAGACCGGCACCAGATGAAAGAACTGTTTATCAACGGCATGTTGGACCTCGCCGAGCAACACTGCATCCGCCTTGCCGGCTGGGAAGACATCGCTCGAGGTCTGGATCCTGCCACCGAAGCCCGTCTTAAACGCTCGCTGCACTTCATCAACGTGTGGAACACCGAAGGTATTGAGGGCTTCCCTGTGGTACTCTCCCCTGCCGCCTTCACCTATCTCGACCTGGCATATAGTGCCGATCCTCGCGAGATCGGCCTCCATTGGGCAGGCTATGTGGACGAACGAAAGACGTTCGAACTCCAGCCCAACGACTACCTTGGCGACCTCCTTGGCGTCGAGGCAGCGCTTTGGTCGTCGCAACTCCGCAGCTTCGATGATGTCACCTACCAGATGCTCCCAAAAGCCCTGGGCATTGCCGAACGCAGCTGGAACGCCGCTACAGACCCTCCTTCCAAAGAAACCATGGACACAGCCTTCAAGCGTTTTTACAGCATCATCGTCAAGCGCGAGATGCCGGTTTGGAAGAAAAAAGGATACGTGTACAAAAAACACTTATCTTTGTCACAAACAACAAATCCATCGCCATGAAAAAAGCATTCCTCATCACTGCCTCCGTTTGCCTGTTCATGCTGAGTGCCTGCGGAGAACAGCAAAAGGCTTACACCTACGTTGAGCCTCATGAAAACGTCGCCTTCAAGATTTGGAATCTCCTTGTGGAGCATCCTGCGGTCAAACCCGTCATCGACGAAGCGATCAACATGGATTACTACACCCAGGAAGAATCTACCGACACCGTCAACAAGACCGAACTGACCTACGATTATGTCATTCCACGGGGTTTCGCCGAAGATGACAATTATATGGCCGCAAATTACCGGCTGAAATGCTTCGAGATGCTTGACCATTCATGGATGGGCGTCGTTATCAAAGACGTTCATGGATATGGCTTGGAAGCGTCAGATTGCGGCAGAAAGCTGTTTGCCGTCCACTACGACGGCACCAAACTCACTGACTGCGACATCAACCAGCTATTCCCCAAAGAGTTCCATCGCTTTCAAGAGTACTATTCCGAAAGTTACGACAACATCTTCTATTTCAGCAACGACGCCATGTATGTGGCCAATTCGGGCTACTGGCCCGTCCAATACAACTGGAATGGCAAGGGATTTGAAAAGGACCCCGAGTCCGTTTATTTGACCAATTCCGTGCAGTTGGCATTCGGTGATTTCAGTTATTACGCTCACGGCAAATACACTACCATTGCCATTGGCGACGAATGTCCCAGCGACCGCAAGGTAATGGATGAAGAAGGCCATGTATTGGCGCTCCTCGACACCAAAGACGGCATCGTTGAAGGCTACACCCTGGAATCGTCCTTATGCGGTGTTGCACAAGATATTAACTATGATGCAGAACTCGATGTCAGTAGGATCTTAAGCAAACCCATCGCCTTGGGCTATCCCATCCAACATGTGCTGGACTACGACAAAGGCTACTGGATGAAAGACACCGTCGTCAGCCAAGGCATGAAAGACGGCCATTATGTCATCACCCAACAAATCGCTCACGACAAGCGCTTCAAAAAACGCGACATCTTCATCGAATACACTGCCAAAGACGAGCATTCGGCCATCGATCAAATCCGGGTGTACAGCAATCCCCTCACCGTGATTTTGGATAACGAAGTGAATGAATCGGAAAACCTTTCGGCCGATGCCAAAGCCATTTTCAATGCGCTTCAATACAACTTTAAAGCCCCCGAATTCGGAGATTTTGACCATTTCTTTTGCCATGCAGAAGAACACAACGGCTTTGATGCCGATTTCACGGGTGAGGTGAAGAACATACGGTTCCAGACCTACGATGCAGGCGGGAAAACGCTTGTGGTTTTGGCCCAATACGGCGAAGACGAAGTGTTCGTCAACAGCGATAAACTCCTGAAGCTCCAGGCCTGGTACTACCAAAACGGACAATTCACCGAGACAACGCTCAACTTGCCCAAACCCCTTCCGGAGGACTTTGAAGCCTATTCCCTAAACGACGACAACACCATTAATCCGGAACACTACGCTTTGAGTTTCTACGACCGCGGCATTGAATACTATGCGTTCTCGGAGCGCAACGACGGTGCTTCCACCAGAGACGAGGACGGCATCTATGTCAACCCCGACTTCTACACCCTCCACTACCTTTGGAACGGGAAAAGCTTCGAATAATCACGCCACCACTTCGATGTAAAAGCTGAACGGCCGGAACCCGTCGTTGCAGCTAATCATGGCGCTCATGGGGTTTTGCATCCAACCATCGTAGAAATTGCCTTCTCCCCGGGCCAATGCCTCCACAAAAGGCCGCATGGAGTCCCATGCCGAAGGGCACAGACCTTCAGGACGTTGTCCGTCAATGGAGATCCATTGATCTCCTTGCCTTACGTCGCAGGTGTGCTCAATGGGGTTTTCATAGCGCGCCATCAAGTCGGGATAGATCGTCTGGCGGATGGCAGTGATGCGGACTTTGTTCATGGTTCGGAGGGTTTAGGGTTGGAAGACGGTTTTTTCTCGGTCAGGATCATAAACAAGATGGCAAACAAGATCAGGACGACACCAAAGGCGACGTTGAGCGTGAAAGCCTCCTTGAAGACCAGCGTGCCGATGACGATGGCCGTCAGGGGCTCCAAGATGCCAAGGACCGAGGTCTTGGTGGCGCCCACCGCCTTGCTGGAAGCGGCCAAGGTGATGGTGGCAACCGCCGTGGGCAACACAGCCAAGCCCAACACATTGAGCCAACTCACGGCATCAGGCACAGGATTCAGATGGACGCCGAAACCCGAGAGGGCAAACAGCATCAGCGAGCCGATGAAGAAGCAGTAGAAGGTCAGCGTGAGGTTGGGAATCGCCTTTACCTGTTTGCTGAGGTTGACCATCACAATAAATATGGTATAGCACAAGCCCGAGGCCACCACCAACGCAATGCCTTTCCAGTCGATGAAACCGCCCCCTCCTTTCATGGAGAGCAACACGGCACCGGCCACACCCGCAAAGATGGACACCCAGGTCTGCCAGGTGGGGAACTGCTTGAAAAACATCATGATCAAGGCCACCATGATGGGATATACGTAAAGGATGCTCGTGGCGATGCCCGAGGGGATGTATTTATAGGCCTCAAACAAGGTGATGCTACAGCCGGTAAACAGGATGCCGAGAATCGTCATCAGCCCGAATTGTTTCCAGCTGATACGGATCTGTTTCTTGGCCACCAGCATGAAAGCAAGCATCAACAGGGTGGCCACGCCGTAACGATAAAACAAGAGTGAGTTGACGTCCAGGCCTTTGTTGATGACCGGCACGCCAAAGAGGGGGTTCATCCCGTAGGTGATGCCGGAAACGATACCAGCCAAATAGCCCCAATGCAGTCCTTTTTTCTTTTCCATAATTGGACTGCAAAAATAGTTTATTTCTATATTTGCCCTATCAATTTTACGATTATGTACAAAAAACGCTTTTCCATACTCCTCGCCTTACTCCTTGCACTGCCCTTGTTCATGGCCATGAATGAAGAGCATCTCGGCAACACACTCAAAGACCTTCGGCACAACCTGCAACGCGACTATCAAAAGATGTCGAGAACCCGGGAAAGGCTGACCGAGAACTACGACAACCAACACCAGAAAATGGTGGATATCATGAAACAATGCAACGAGCTGTCCTTGTTGCTGTATTCCCAAAAGCAGGAATACACGTTCGACCTCTGCTATGCCCTGGAGAAGGTGACCAAAGAATACAACGCATTCGAAAAAGGCCGGATGCCCTACGACCGCATAGTCGGCAACCTCGACATCGAGATCGACCGCTATGCCCGGTTGCTGGAGTCGTTGCGGCGGCTTCCTCCCGAACTGGACGACATCTATGGAATCGCCGACAGCCTGCTCTACCACAACGATTCGCTCGAGGAGCTGCACCTGCTCAGCACCTCCCAACTGGAAAGGGCTGTCGAGGCCGCCGCACTTTCCGACACCATCGCCACCCCGTTTGTCCTTGATGCACAAGGGGAACAGGACCGCGACTCCTGCATCTTCTTTGCCAAAGAGCTGCTGCAGATGTATTTCGAAAGCAAAGCCATCCTCGTCGCCGACAGCATCCATTACAGCAACACCTATTTGAGGCTGAATGAGTCCTACGAATACGCAAGCAACTACTACAAACTGCTCCAACACCGCATCTTCGTCGAAGGACAGACCCCCTGGCCCACCATCCTTGCCAACTATCGACGGTATGCAAAACGGGCCATGGAAGACACACGCGAGAAGTACGCCTTCGACGAACTCGCCTCGTTATTCGGCAAAGCCGAAGTGGCACCCACCATCGACTCTTTGGTGAAGGGCACCATCCTCAACGACAGCCTGACCCTGACCTTGCCGGTCGCAGACACCCTCGCCCCCAACGAAGCAACGGATGAGCTGGAAGACCTCGGCACGGCTGGCAAATACCAATACTCGCTTCAGTTCTTTATTCTGATCTTCATGGTCATTGAGTTCCTCCTCTGCTGGCTGATTGCGCACTTGTTGCTGTTGCCTGTCTACAAGTGGGTCAAACCGGTCCAGAAAACCGTCGCCAAGGAACAACGCCGTTTTGTCTCCATGCTCTTGGGCATCCTGTTCTTCATGCTGCTCAACATGGGTACGCAAAACATCAACATGGTCAATGCCAAGGCATTCAGCCTTTCCAACACCTTCGTATGGCTGCTGGCCGCCATCATCGCCGCCCTGCTCATCCGACTGAAACCCGACCAACTCAAAAACGGGGTCAAGCTATATGTGCCCACCATCTTTACCGCCATCGCCGTCATCGGGTGCCGACTGCTCTTCATGCCTAACTCGTTGATGAACATCGTCTTCCCTCCGTTGCTGATCTTCTTCTTCGTCTGGCAACTGATCATCTGTCTCTGGCGTGGCAAGAAAGCGGACCGCAGCGACCGTATCTTCGCATGGATCTCACTGGCAGTGACCGGCGTGGCGATGATCGTGTCCATTGCGGGTTACATCTTCGCCGCCTTGCTGATCCTGGTCTGGTGGTTCTTCCAGTTGGCCGCCATCCTCACCATGATCACCATCGTCCACCTGATCGTCGATTACAAAGAACGAAGGATGAACGCCAGGATCACCGACCATCTGGAGCAGATCACCACGGTGAGCGGTCAGAACAAAAAGTCGTACCTCTTCACGGTCACCTGGTTCTACGACCTTGTCAAGGAAGTCGTGCTGCCCATTCTCATGCTGACCTCCGTCCCCTTCTGCATCCATCTGGCCATGGACGTGTTCGACTTCCAGGATTTGTATGAGAGTATCTTTTTCAAGCCCTTTGTCCAGCTCACGGACCACGATGGCAACAGCACCTTCAGGGTTTCCTTCTATTCCATCGTCTTGCTCATCGACCTCTTCTTCGTCTTCCGTTATGCCAACCGTGCCATCCACTCCATCTGGCAGCAGAGCCGTTATGCCCGTTTCCTGAAGAAGTCCAAGCGTGAGACCATCCACAAGGACGAAGTCAACCTCTCCCTGGGCAACAGCATCATCAACTTCATGGTGTGGTTCATCTATATCCTGGTCATCTTCCTGACGCTGCACATCCCCACCGGGTCGTTGAGCATCGTGGCCGGAGGCTTCTCTGCCGGTGTCGGTTTGGCCCTCAAGGACATCATCAACAATTTCATCTATGGCATCCAACTCATGTCGGGACGCCTCAAGGTGGGTGACTGGATCGAATGCGACGGCATCCGGGGCAAGGTGACCAACATCAACTACCAGACCACCCAGGTACAGACCATCAACAACACATCGGTGTCGTTCCTCAACGCCACGCTCTTCGCCAAGAACTTCACCAACCTGACCAAAGGCAACGCATACGAATTCCTCAAGATCGTCGTCGGCGTAGCGTATGGGACGGATGTACAAAAGGTTCGCGAGGTGATTGAGAACGCCATGCAGGTGATGTGCACCAAGGATGAAGTCGGCCGCGACATCGTGGATCCGAGATACGGCGTCTATGTACGGCTGGGCGAGTTCGGCGACAGCGCGGTCAACATCGCGGTGAAACAGTATGTGCTGGCATCCGAACACATCCCCTATATCGACAAGGCCAAGGAGGTGATTTACAATGCGTTGAATGAGAACGGCATCGCCATCCCATTCCCGCAACACGACATTCATATCATCACTGGAGAACCGGACAGCGCACAGCAATAACGACAGCGTCGCCAAGTCCGTTCTTGCGATAGCGCCCCGTTGCTATTCCTTGGGCTCCACATGGATGGAGATATGGGTCTCTTCGCCATAGCGCTCCTTCAGCAGACGTTCGATCTCGGTAGCCTTTTCGTGGGCTTCGGTCAGCGGCATGCTCCCATCCACCAGGATATGCATCTCCATGGCATAGTGGTTGCCGATGCGCCGGGTGCAGAGATCGTGTGGCTCATCCACGCCGGGGACGCTCTTGACGATGTCCAGGATCTCGTTCTCCACCGACTCAGGAAGCGACTGTTCCATCAACTCACCCATGCCGTTTCGGAGCAGATCGACCGCCACTTTGACGATCAGACCACCCACGACGACCGAGGCGATGGGATCGAGCACCGCCCAACGCTGGCCCAACAGCAAGGCTCCTCCGATGCCGAACATGGTTCCGACAGACGACAAGGCGTCGCTACGGTGGTGCCAGGCATTGGCTTTCATCGCCTGCGAGTCCAGTTGCTCCGCCTTGCGCTTGGTAAACTGGAAGGTCAATTCCTTCAGCACGATGGAGACCACCGCAGCCGCCAAGGCCAGCCATCCGGGCTGAGGCAAGGTGCCGCCTTGGAGCCAAAAGACAATCTTCTTGACCCCTTCGATCAGGATGCCCACGGCCACGGCAAAAAGCGCCGCCCCCACCAGGGTCGTCGCCAAGGTCTCGAACTTGCCATGACCGTAGTCGTGCGACTTGTCCTTGGGACGATGGCTGATGCGCACAAAGGCCAGGACAATGATATCGGTGATGAAATCGGAGACGGAATGCACCGCGTCGGCAATCATGGCCGTACTATGGCCGAAGACACCTGCCAGGAACTTGAACACCACCAGCACCAAGTTGACCACACTCCCCCAAAGGGTTACCCTGTATACTTCTTTTTCCCTATCCATGACGAGGATCCTTTTATTGTCCGTCACGAGGCCATGACGGAGAAAAGCTGCCGCAAAAATAGGGATTGTCGGGCGATGTGGCGCCCCCGTATCGAAAAAAAAAATCCTTCCCCTTTGATTGTCAATCCAATAAAAAGTTGTACTTTTGCCGCCGAAACCTCGGGTAGGTTTTAGTTAATTCATTCATAATCAACTTAAAACATCAAATTATGCCAGCAAAAATCAGATTGCAAAGACATGGTAAGAAGGGTCAGCCTTTCTATCACATTGTAATTGCTGATGGCCGTTCACCGCGTGACGGTAGATTCATTGAAAAAATCGGTACCTACAACCCCCTGACCGAACCTGCTCAGATCAACCTGAAGTTCGACCGTGCCCTGTATTGGTACACGGTGGGCGCTGTCCCGACCGACACCGTGCGTTCCCTGCTCTCCCAGAAGGGCGTGATGCTGAAGTATCACCTCCTCCAGGGTGTCAAGAAGGGCGCCATGACCGAAGAGCAAGCCGAAGTCAAGTTCCAGAATTGGATGAAGGAAAAGGAAGCCAAGATGGCCGACGTCCTGAAAGCCAAGGAAGAGAAAGCCAGAGGCGAGAAGAAGGTCCGTCTGGAAGCCGAGAAGAAAGTCAATGAAGCCCGCGCTGAGGAACTTGCTAAGAAGAGACTCGCCGAGCTGGAAGCCAAGAAGGCTGAGGAAGCTGCCGCCCAGGCTGCTGAGACGCCTGCTGAAGAGGCTCCCGCCGCAGAGGAAGCTCCTGCCGAGAACGCCGAAGCCTAATCCCTGTCTTCTTCGACAACGAATAAAGCCGCTCTATGGAGCGGCTTTTTTTGTTTCAATGCATACGGCAGGCGAAAGGCCGGATGACCTGCACCCCGAGGGGTGCCCTATCGGTGACCAGGGGTTGTCAAACCCCTGGAACGGAAGAACAGGAAAGCGTCGTTTTTGATGAAATCGCGCCATTGGCGACAAGCCTCCAACGTCGGGGGACACGGCAGGTCAGGACATTCATAGACCGCATCGAAATCCTCCACCTCCACCGTCGACAACGCCTTGGGCACATACCCTTCCAAATCGATCAGGCATTCCCGCATTGCCCTTACCACCAAGGCCGGACAAGCGTTCCCCGGATGTCTTCCGGCAGACACCACCTCCAGCTTCGTCGAGAAGTCGCGAAGGAACGCCGCCGCCATCGGACCGCACCCATCGTCATGTTCGCTAAGGACCAGGATCTTCATGATTACATTTTTCTTTGCGAAAGTAAAAAGAATTTTATTACCTTTGCAAGTTCATTCTTGAAACAAGATAATAATCACGAAAATATCATTATATGGGAAGAGCATTTGAGTACCGCAAAGCGGCCAAGATGAAAAGATGGGGACACATGTCAAGAGTGTTCCCGAAACTCGGAAAACTAATCACCATCGCTGCCAAGGAAGGCGGTCCTGATCCGGACATGAACCCCAAACTGCGCCAGGCCATCCTGAATGCCAAGGCAGAGAACATGCCCAAGGACAACATCGATGCCGCCATCAAGCGCGCCACCGACAAGGACGCCGCCAACCTCGTGGAGATCACCTACGAGGGCAAAGGCCCCTACGGCATCCAGTGCATGGTGGATTGCGCCACCGACAACACCACCCGTACCGTGGCCAACGTGAAGTCGTATTTCAACAAATGCGGCGGATCGTTCCTGCCCATGGGCTCGCTGGAGTTCATGTTCACCCGCAAGGCCGTCTTTGAGATTGAGATGCCCGCCGGCATGGACAAGGACGAGCTGGAGCTTGAACTCATCGACTACGGTCTGGACGAGATCGTCACCGAGACCGACGAGGAAGAAGGCACCACCACGACTACCGTCTACACCGCCTGGACCGATTACGGCACCATGCACGACGCCTTGGAAGAGCGCAAGATCAACATCGTCAAAGCCACCCTGCAGCGTTTCCCCAACTCGACGGTGAGCTTCACCGACGAACAGATGGTCGAAATCGAGAAATTCCTCGACAAACTCGACGAAGACGAAGACATCCAAGCCGTGTACACCAACATGGAATAAGATCTTTGTAAAATTCTTTATGAAAAACTGGAAAGACGTCGCTGATGGTGACGTCTTTTTTTTATCTTTGCAATCACAACCATAAAGAAAGTAGGATATGAGCTTGAAACAAACCATTATCGACAAAGCCAACACCCTTTCCAATGCCGAGTTCACCTACACGGTATCCAGCAGCTTCGCAGGATTGGATGCGCTCAACCACGACTGCAGCGGCCTCGTCATGGACGCCACCGTCCTGTATCTGGAAATCAAGAACCTCTCCTTCATGCTCAAGACCGGGAAACGGCTCGCTGCCCGAATGTATAAGTTTTACTATCATGCCCTCAGGGAGATCGCAGCCCAAACCGGCGGCCACCTGAACTGCTACGGCGCGGGAAGCTTCCTCCTGATCTATCCCAAGGAACGTTTCGAGGTGGCCGACGTGGTGGACATCGCCATCAAGACCGCCGACCTGATCAGCACGGGACTGAGAGAGACCATCGAGCAGCACAGCCATGTCAACTTCGGCATCGGTGTCGACAAAGGCAACATCCTGGCCACCAAGGCCTTGAGCGACGGCAACCAGGAACACACGATTTGGTTTGGAACGACCATCGACAAAGCCATCGCCATCAGCCATGAATGCACCAAGCCCTACTTCGTCGGCATCTCCGGCACGGTGTACCAACACCTCGACGAGGAGCACCGGGTCGCCACCAAGCGCATCCTGGGCATCAAGAAACATGTCGACATCTGGACGACGGTCAGTTACCAGTTCGACAACGTCAAGAAGCATCTGTACCAAACCAACTTCCACAAATCGTTTGAAGAAGAATAATCCAACCCCTGAATGAACATCCTTGTAACAGGCTGCTACGGCCAACTGGGCCATGAGATGCAGAAGATTGCCGCGAAACATCCTGAGCATCAATGGCATTTTACGGACATCGATTCCCTTGACATCTGCGATGGAGCGGCCGTAGAGGCCTTCTTTGCCACCTACGCCATCCAAGCGTGCATCAACTGTGCCGCCTACACTGCGGTAGACCGGGCCGAAGACGAACCCGATCTGGCCTACAAAGTGAATGTGGAGGCACCCAGACGGCTTGCCGAAAGCTGCCTGCGTCACGACGCACTGCTCCTCCATGTCTCCACCGATTATGTCTTTGACGGGAAAGGCTCCCGCCCCTACCGTGAAGACGACCCCACCGGGCCCACTTCGGTCTATGGCCAGACCAAACTCGAAGGAGAACGGGCCATTGCCGAAACCGGCTGCCGCCATTGCATCGTACGCACCGCCTGGCTCTATTCCGCTACGGGAAAGAACTTCGTCAAGACCATGCTGATGCTGGCGGAGAACCACGACCAAATCAACGTGGTGTGTGACCAACAAGGCACGCCCACTTGGGCAGGCGACCTTGCCTTGGCGCTCATGAGGCTCATCGAGCATTACGGCAACCAACCTGTCGGGGAGGTGTTCCACTTCACCAACGAGGGCGTCACCACATGGAACCGGTTCGCCGAAGCGGTTTTCGAGATCGCGGGCAAGCATTGCCTGGTCAACGCCATCACCACCGACCAATATCCCACCAAGGCTACCCGTCCGGCCTACAGCGTACTCGACAAGACCAAGATCAAGCAAACGCTGGACATGGAGATCCCGGACTGGAAAGACAGCCTGAGAAGATGCATGGAAGAATTGACAATATAAACATAAAACACGATACTATGGACCAACACATTCTGGAAAGAGCCCAACGCTGGCTCACCGACCAATACGACGAAGCGACCCGCCAACGGGTCAAAGAACTGATTGACAACGACCCCAACGAACTGATGGAGAGCTTCTACCGCAACCTCGAGTTCGGCACCGGCGGACTCCGCGGCATCATGGGCGTGGGCACCAACCGCATGAACATCTACACGGTAGCCATGGCCACCCAAGGCTTTGCCAACTACATCAAGAAAATGAATCCGAACGAGAAGGAGTTGCGCGTCGCCATCGCTTACGACTGCCGCAACAACAGCCCCGCCTTTGCCAACGTCACCGCCGATGTGATGTCGGCCAACGGCATCCACGTCTTTCTCTTCGACTGCCTCCGCCCCACCCCGGAGCTTTCCTTCGCTGTCCGTGAGCTGCACTGCCATGCCGGTGTGATGGTCACCGCCTCGCACAACCCCAAGGAATACAACGGCTACAAGGCCTATTGGAATGACGGCGGACAACTGGTCAGCCCGCACGACAAGAACGTCATCGCCGAAGTGGAGCAAATCGCCGACCCCTCGATGGTGAACTTCAACCGCAGGCCCGAACTCATAACGATGCTGGACGAGCGGTTCGACGACATCTATCTGGAAAAGGTGTTCGGCCTCTCCCTCTCGCTCGACCTGATCAAGAAACACAAAGACCTGAAGATCGTCTATACCCCCATCCATGGCACCGGACGACGCCTGGTCCCCGAGATCCTGCGTCGCAAGGGCTTTGAGAACATCTATTGCGTCGAGGAGCAGATGGTGGTGGACGGCGACTTCCCGACCGTGAAGTCACCCAACCCCGAAGAGCCGGCCGCCATGGCGCTGGCCGTCAAGAAAGCCCAGGAGGTCCATGCCGACCTGGTGTTGGCCACCGACCCCGACGCCGACCGTGTCGGCGTCGCCGTCAAGAACGACCAAGGGGAGTTTATCCTGCTCAACGGCAACCAAGCCGCCAGCGTCTTCCTGTACTACCTGCTTACACGCTGGAACGAGTTGGGCAAACTCACTGGCAAGGAGTTCGTGGTGAAGACCATCGTGACCACCGAATTGTTGTTTGAAATCGCCAAGAAGTACCAGGTCGATCGCTACGACGTGCTGACCGGCTTCAAATACATCGCCAGTAAGATCTTAGAGCTCGAAGGCAAGAAGCAATTCATCGGCGGCGGCGAGGAAAGCTATGGCTACCTCGCAGGCGACTTTGTCCGCGACAAAGACGCCGTCATCGCCACCAGCCTCCTGGCGGAGGCCATGGCGTGGGCCGCCGAGCAAGGCAAGACCTTCTACGAGCTGCTCTGCGACATCTACCGCGAGTTCGGCCTCTACAAGGAAAAGTTGGTCTCCCTCACCAAGAAAGGCATCAGCGGCACAGAAGAGATCAAGGCCATGATGGCCCGCTTCCGCGCCACGCCTCCCACCGAGATCGGTGGCGAGCAAGTGGTTGAGGTGAGAGACTACAAGACACTGGAAGCCAAAGACATGCTATCCGGAAAAACCACCCCGATCGACCTTCCGAAATCCGACGTGCTCCAATTCTTCACCGAGAACGGAAGCAAGATCAGCATCCGTCCTTCCGGAACAGAGCCCAAGATCAAGTTCTATTTCAGCATGAAGGGCAAGATCGAAGGCAGCCTCGACGAGGCCGTGGCCCTGCTCGACCGCAAGCTGGAAGACGCGGCGAAACAACTCATCGACTAAGATGAAAAGCGCGGTGGGCGGAGCCTCTCGAGAACGTTCTCGAGAGGCTCCGCCCACCGCTTTTTTTATCACTGAACACCGCCTACCTCACTCGCTCTGGTTGGCGATACGATTCATGGCGTCGACCGCCAACTGGTAGTTCGGCTTTTGTTGCAACACCTTGTTGTAGATGTCTTTGGCCTGCACATAATCACCCATCTGCTCCAGCACGTGTCCCTTGTTGTACAAGGCGTCAAGATAGGTCGGATCGCTTGCCAAGGAACGGTTGAAATACTCCAATGCCTTCTCGTTGTCACCCAGATAGACAAAGTACACATACCCCTTGTTGAACAGCAGACGACTGTTTTCGGGCTGGATGGACAGCAGGCTGTCATAATGTGCCAGCGCCTCCTCAGGAGCGCCATGGTCCTGAAGGAACAGGGCAAGGTCGTAACGGGCCATCGCCTCATTGGGGAAGCGTTCTACCGACTCGCGCAGGAACTGCTCGGTCAGCGGATGTTCCTGAGCCATGTAGATCTTGCAGATTTCGCGAACCGGATCCACAAAGTCGGCATCCTGCTCACGGGCAATCATGAAGTTCTTCAAGGCGGAAACGGTATCCTGCCGGGCCATGAAGGTCATGCCCCTTACAAAGTAGGCCTTGGGGTTAAAAGTATTGATTTTCAATGCATTGTCAATATATCCGAAGGCCAAGGGGTAGTTCTGCTGCAAGAGGTTCAACTCGGCCAGCTTGACCATGGGTCTCGTGTCGTAGGGATCTACCTCCAAGGCACGGTTCAACGTGTTGGTGATGTTGGTCTCGTCACCCAGCAGGTAATAGATGTCGGACAAGAGCAAGAACGCATCCATGTTCTTCGGGTCGAGGGTGATGGCCCGGTTTACATCCATCATGGCCGCGCCTACCTGTTCCCTTTCGAGATATAGGTTCGCCCTCCTGAGATAGAGGTCGGATCGGTTTTCATCCTGTTCGATGGAGTCCGTAACCAAGGCCAGTTCGTCTTTGGGTTGCCCTTGCTGCTCGCTCGGATCGGGTGAGGTCGGACGATCCTTTCCGTGGTTGCCGTCACAGGCAGCCAGTATTACGGTCAGGGCTACAAACAGCCCTATCAAGTGTTGTTTCATCATGATTCAGTCTTGTCTAAAGCTTCGAAGATCTTTGCCGACAGTTCCTCCGCCAGTTCAGGATTGTCATCGATCAGACGCTTCACGGCATCGCGTCCCTGGGCCAGCTTGGATTCGCCATAGCTGAACCATGAGCCGCTCTTCTTGATGACGTTGGTCTCCACGCCGAGGTCGACGATCTCGCCCGAACGGGAAATGCCCTCGCCATAGAGGATATCGAATTCCGCCTTACGGAACGGAGGTGCCACCTTGTTCTTCACCACCTTCACCTTGACGCGGCTACCGATCACATTCTCGCCGTCCTTGATCTGGCTAACCTTGCGGATGTCGAGACGGACCGAGCTATAGAACTTCAAGGCATTGCCGCCTGTGGTGGTCTCCGGATTGCCGAAGAGCACGCCGAGCTTCTCGCGCAACTGGTTGATGAAGATGCAGATGCATCCGGTCTTGTTGATGGTGGCGGTGAGCTTGCGCATGGCTTGTGACATCAATCGGGCTTGCAATCCCATCTTGCTGTCGCCCATCTCCCCTTCCAACTCGCTCTTAGGCGTCAGGGCAGCGACCGAGTCCACCACGATAACGTCGATGGCGCCGGAACGGATCAGGTTCTCGGCAATCTCCAACGCCTGCTCACCATAGTCGGGCTGCGAGATCAGCAGGTTCTCCACATCCACGCCCAATTTGGCAGCGTAAAAACGGTCAAAGGCATGTTCCGCGTCGATGAAAGCGGCAATGCCTCCCTTTTTCTGCGCTTCGGCAATGACATGCAAGGCCAAGGTGGTCTTACCGGAGCTTTCCGGTCCGAAGATCTCCGTGATACGGCCTTTCGGCAAGCCACCCACGCCCAAGGCATAGTCCAGTCCCAGCGATCCCGTGGAGATTGACTCCATCTTCTCCGCCTCTGCGCCCAGACGCATGATGCTGCCTTTTCCAAAGTTTTTCTCAATGTTGCCCAAGGTGGCCTCCAAGGCCTTCAGCTTTTCCTGCTTGATTTTCAGGGCATCTTCCTGTGCTTTTTCTGTAGTCATAGTATGGTTTTGTTTTAATTATTATTTCCTATTCATCCTTGTCTGCAAAGATAGGTGATTTGTCCATGCCATGCATCAATTGTTGCATTTTTTTCCCATCCTTTTTTGATAGTCGTCACAAATCCCGCAGATGCCACATCGTTCGCAAAGCGGCTTCCGGGCTTGGCACACATACCGTCCATGGAGGATCAGCCAATGGTGTGCATCAGCCAAAACCGCCTCCGGAAAATGGGACACCAGGGTTTTCTCCGTATCCAGCACGTTCTTGGAGTTTTTGGTCAGGCCGATGCGGTTGGACACCCGGAACACATGGGTGTCGACCGGCATGGCAGGTTTTCCGAAAGCCACCGCCATCATCACGTTGGCAGTCTTACGCCCCACGCCGGGGAGCCGTTGCAGTTCCTCGAGGGTCTGCGGCACCACCCCGCCGAAGTCACGCACCAAGGCTTGGGCCATCCCCAACAGATGCGCTGCCTTGCTGTTCGGATAGGAGATCGACTTGATGCACTCCAGGAGCTCCTCCGTGGTGGCAGCGGCCATGTGTTCAGGTGTGGGGAAACGCTCAAACAAGGCTGGCGTGGTCATGTTCACCCGCTTGTCGGTGCATTGGGCGGAAAGGATCACGGCCACCAACAGTTCGTATGGGTTACGGTATTGCAGCTCCGACTTGGCCAGCGGCATGTGTTCCTGAAAATACGCCACAAAGGCGTCATATTTCTTCTGAAGGGCGGTTTTTCTCATCTCCTTTTCTTAAAAATGCAAAGATAATCAATTCTCTATAAATACCAACGATAGTTTTTTTTAACTTTGCACCCCCAATTCAATCCATCCGTTGCCAATGACAAAGATTCTCACCTTTTTAGTCGTGTCCTTGCTGACGCTGACACTGGCCTGCAACCATGCTCCGCAGGCTCCTTCCGATCCTTTGTCTGAATTGGCCGACGATACGTTGGTCGAGGTTGAAGCACCGGTCTTGCCCTTCCCCGATACCATGCTTCCCTCCGCCGAAAAGGTGATGGTAGAGATCGACACCATCGACCCGACGCTCCCTTGGGAAATCAAGGACTTCACCGACGCCTACGCCGATGCACCGGGCATCTTCACCTTCCGGGGGTCCCCCACACGCAACCCCAACTTCTGCGGAAGGCTGCACGGCGACAGCCTCTTCATCCATACCGAATGGGAATTCACCACCGCGCTCGACAACTCCAACTCCAGCAGCCATGGCTCCTGGGGCGGTGGCACGGGATGGACCGGACAGCCCCTCTACATCCATTGGCCCGACAGCCTGCAGGAACTGATCGTGGCTTCGCTTTGCGGCTATGTCTATTTCCTCGATTTCCAAACCGGGAAGCCCTCGCGTCCCTATTACGACACCCGGAACGTCCTGAAGGGAACTCCCTCGCTCAATCCCTACCTCAATGGGGATCTCTACGTTGGCCACGGCGTCCAAAAGACCGCCCCCTTCGGCCATTCCGTATACAACCTGTTCACCTCCGAAGAGACCCACGCCTTCGGCAAGGATCCCAAGGCATGGCGCAGCTGGGGCGCTTACGACTCCTCGCCCATCGTCGTCGACAGTTTCCTGTTCCGGCCCGGCGAAAACGGGACCCTCTACAAATACTACATCGGCAACGGCCAGTTTGCCCTGCAGTCCACCTTGCGCTTCTCACTGACCAACACGAAACGTTCCCCCGGCATGGAGTCCTCCATGTCCGTTTACCGCAATTACGGCTATGTCACTGACAACGCGGGCAACATCCTCTGCATCAACCTGAACACGCTCCAGCCCGTATGGCACTACCACAACCACGACGATACCGACGCCTCGCCCTTGTTGGAAATCGTAGACGACGTGCCTTACCTTTACACCGGCTGCGAGATCGACAAGCAGGGGACGAAAGGCTTTTCCTACTTCATCAAGCTCAACGGCCTGACGGGTGAACGGCTTTGGGAAGACACCATCCCCTGCCGTCGCATCAGCTTCGGCGAGAAGACCCTCGATGCCGGTATGTTTGGCTCACCCGTACTCGGCGAAGGCGATTGCAGTGATATGATTTTCAGCACCTTCTGCATGAATTTCACCAAAGAACGCGGTTGCCTGGCCGCCTTTGACAAAAACGACGGTCGACTGCTCTACAAGACCCTTCTGAAGCAATATGCCTGGTCTTCACCCGTACCTTTCTACAACGATGACAACGAGCTGTTCCTCTTTGTGGGCGACTGCTCCGGCTACACCTATGTCATCAAGGGAAAGACGGGCGAAATCGTAGCTTGCGAGAAGATCGGAAGCAACTTCGAGTCGACCCCCATCGTGGTGGACGACCGGGTCATCCTGGGCTCCCGGGGCAATAAAATCTTTAGTATTGCGTTACAATAAGATAATGAAAAGAATCACCCTATACCTCCTAGCCACCCTTTTCTGCCTCCTTCCGGTCACGGTCCGGGCACAATTGTATGCCTGTCGCGACTCGGTGAAGAACACCTACGACTTTTGGCTCTATGTGCCCAGCGACTACAACCCCAAAGTCTACGAAAAGCCGGTGGTGATGTTCCTCCACGGCAAGAGCCTCTGTGGCACCGACCTCTCCAAGGTGCTTGAATACGGATGCATCGACGCCCTCTCGCGCGGCCGTGTCATCGATGCCATCGTGGTGGCGCCCCAGGCTCAAGGCGCCTGGAACCCAAAGAAGGTCATGGATATCTATGAATGGACCAAGGAGCACTATACCGTCGACACCAACCGGTTCTATGTACTGGGCATGAGCATGGGGGGCTACGGCACCATCGACTTCGCAGCCACCTATCCCGACGAAGTGGCCGCGGCCATCGCCCTTTGCGGCGGTGCCACCAAGAAAGAACTCTGCGGCCTCAACGACGTCCCCCTTTGGATCGTCCACGGCACCGCCGACAACCTGGTTCCGGTACGGGCCTCGGATCGCGTGGTGGATTCCATGGTCGCATGTGGCGACACCAGCCTGCTCATCTACGACAGGCTCCCCAAGGTCAACCACTCCCAGCTGGCCAGGGTGTTCTACCTGGACCAGACCTACGACTGGCTGTTTTCCCACTCCCTGAGCGACTCCATCCGCATGGTCAACCGCGACTACCCCATGAACGACTCGGTGCTGAAATCGGCCACCAATGGACTGAAACACACCGAACTGCCTATCAGGGACTCCAAGCCGAAGCGCAAGAAGGCAGCGGCCGACATGCAATACTATTACGTCAAGAAAGGAGACAACCTGAGCACCATCGCGGCCAAAAACCACACGACGGTCAACCGGCTCTGCCAGCTGAATCACATCAACAAGGAAAGCATCCTACGGATCGGACAACGGCTCAGGTTGAAATGATCCCCCTGAGCCGAATCCGCTAAAACGGTCAATAGACCATCACCTTCTTCAGGTATGTTTCGTTGCCGTTGGTAGCCTTGAGGAAGTAGACCCCTTCCCCACATCCTGCCAGCTGGATCTCGCCGGAAACGAAATCCGCATTCCGATAGACGGAACGACCGGTGAGGTCGAACACCTCCACCTGCCAGCAGCCTTCACCCAGACGCAATTGGAAAGTGCCTTGCGAGGGGTTGGGATAGACCGTCAAGCCGGTCGAGGCCTCCTCAACGGCGTACGTGCCATCGCAATGCACCTCGAACGGAAATTCATAGCCAAAATGCTGGGTGGCCGCCAAGTAGAAAATGTCATGTTCTTGGGCATCAGTGAAATAGACAAAGGCACCGGAACTCAGACCATTGCCTGCACTGTCTTTCACCTTGATCAGATAACAACCCGCATCCATCAGTGGCACTTCTTCGGTATAGACGTGCTTGGGCAGTTCGAAATGGAATTCATAATCCAGGGATTCCGTGGTCATGTTCCAGATCTCGATGGTGGTCTCTTGCGGCTGGTTGTCGGTCTTCACCATCATGGTCATGTAACCGTCAAAGCTGTCGACTTCCCCGAATGCCACAGTGAGGCTGTTGTCCCCCATGAATTCGTCGTCACGACCGTTGGGATTGACCACTTGCAGGTTGATCTGTGCAGCGTCTCCCTTGGAGAACTCGCTCATGGCAAAGGAGGCTGTCTCCCCTTTCTGCAAGGAACCCGTCCAAGTGTCGCGAGCCAGCTCGACACCATTGGAAATGGCCACCACCTCAAAGCTGGTTACCGCTTCAACGCCCACGTTCTTCACATTGACAACAGGGGCAAGCAGTCCCGAACAGTTCTTCACGGCATATTGCTCAGCACCCTTGATGGCCAGGTCGTAATCCAGGTTCATATCCAACGACAGACGCACCGCTTGGAACACCTCCTTGGTGGAATAATCCTGTACCCATGCGGTAAGATAGCAGTCCTCCTTGGGCCAATTCAGCTCAAACGGCAGATCGACCGTCAGCGAGTTGCCCGTGATGGGGGTTCCCGTTTGGGTAGGAATCATGTCGCGACAGACATGGTGCAGCCCCTGCATCCCCTGCCATCCCACGTTGATGTTGCATTGGGTGAGGGCAAGCATCAAGCGCAGGTTGGTAGCCGAGCAGTCGCCCACCTTGGTCACCTCGCAATGGGCCACACAGTGGCCATCCTCACTGGGCAAGCAGGTCAGCGTGATGGTGAAGGGGCTGGTCACGTTGATGCGTTGGTTGTAAAGATTCAAATAAGTGGGATAGTTGGTCTCACTGGCATCACCACCGCCGACACTGTTGAGCTTGCCGTCCGCTTTCAACGTGGGATAGCTCGTAATGCTGTAATAATTGGCCCGTGCGTTGGTCTCGTCGGTATAGTACGGCGCCGTGGAAAAAGCGGTGGTATGGTAGGCGACCGGAGCAACGGCCTTCCCTTCGGACAACAGCTGGGCAACCGCGTTGGCCGCCGCAGGACAATACGGGCAGCGAACCCCCGTGAACAGTTCGAACAAGACACATTCACGCGCCACATTCGTCTTTGGCTGCGCAGGAACGGTAGCGACAACAAGTGCTATGAGAGCAAAAAAGAGTATTGTTTTTTTCATAGGATTGGTATTTGAAAGTTTTTGCAAATGTATATTTTTTATTTTTGCGCCGCAATTATTTTTAGAAAGAACGCATGGACCACCAACCCAATCCCAAGATCACCGGTGCCCTGGCTGTAGCCGGATCCGCAATGCTTTGGGGCATCGACGGCATCTTGCTCACACCGCAACTCTACAACCTCAATACGGCCTTTGTGGTCTTTGTGATCCATTTGTTCCCGTTCCTGCTGATGAACGTTTTCTTCTTTCGGCAGTACCGCTTGCTGCGGACCATGAGCCGCTCCGACTTCCTTTACTTCACCCTCATCGCCCTCTTCGGAGGCGCCCTGGGCACATTGGCCATCGTCAAGTCGCTCTTCCTGCTCCATTTCAACAACCTCTCCGTTGTGGTGTTACTCCAAAAGCTGCAGCCCGTCTTCGCCGTCCTGCTGGCTAGGATGATCCTCAAGGAGCGTATCAAACGGCACTTCGTTCTCTGGGCCTCTGTGGCCCTGGTCGGTGGCTATTTCCTCACCTTCGGATGGGCCCTCCCCGACTTCAGCACCGAAGGCATCACCACGGTGTATGCCGCCTTGCTCTCCCTGCTTGCCGCCTTCTCCTTCGGCAGCTCCACGGTGTTCTCAAAGAAGATCCTGGGCAACTACTCGTTCTACGCCTCCACCTTCTTCCGCTATTTCTTCACCACGGTCATCATGCTGGTCATCGTGCTGGCGACCGGCCATATCGGCGACTTCTCCCAGATCACGCCCCGCAACTGGCTTTTCATCGCCCTCATCGGCTTGACCACGGGATCAGGGGCCATCTTCCTCTATTATTACGGACTGCGCCATGTGAAGGCCTCGGTCTCGACCTTCCTGGAGCTGATGTATCCCATCACCGCCGTGGTGTTGGACTACGCCGTCAACAAGACCGTCTATTCGCCCGTGCAATGGATCGCCGCGGTGGTGATGCTCTTCGCCATCATCATGCTCAACACCCGCCCAAAGAAATCCTGAGCGAAATCGTCCTTCCTTGCCAAAGATGCTTCCTATTTAAAAAAATAGTCGTATTTTTGCGATTATTTTGACGACCGCATGATACAAGCCACTGGCATCCGCAAATCCTTCGGTTCCCTTGAGGTGCTCAAAGGGATCGACCTTCATATCGCCCCACAGGAAATCGTCAGCATCGTGGGCGCCTCCGGAGCCGGCAAATCGACCCTGCTCCACATCCTCGGCACCCTCGACCGCGCCGACCAGGGCACGTTGATGATCGACGGCACCGAGGTCAACAAGTTGGGCGACCGGGCGCTGGCGGAGTTCCGCAACAAAAAGATCGGCTTCGTGTTCCAGTTCCACCACCTGCTTCCGGAGTTCACAGCCTTGGAGAACATCTGCATCCCCGCCTATATCGGCGGCACCCCGAAGGAGGCAGCGGTGCAACACGCCATGGAGCTCCTCGAATACCTGAACCTGACGGAACGCAAGGATCACAAGCCTTCGCAGCTGTCGGGCGGTGAACAGCAACGCATCGCCGTGGCGCGCGCCTTGATCAACCGGCCAGCCGTGGTCCTCGCCGACGAGCCTTCGGGCAACCTCGACTCGAAGTCGGCCCAGGAACTGCACCAGCTGTTCTTCAAGCTCCGTGACGAGCTCAAGCAGACCTTTGTCATCGTGACGCACAACCCCGTGCTGGCCGATATGTCGGACCGGACCATCACCATCAAGGACGGACGGATCTGAAACGACGGGAATATGAAACAGGGGAAAAATAAAACATGAAATAAAACGTTAGCCTTATTATTTAATAAGATCGCACATGAAGAGAATACTGTTCGGAATCGCATTGGGTGCAGCCTTGCTTTGCTCCGCCAACGTCCTGGCACAGAACGCCGAGACCTACGAATCGTTGATGCGGAGCGGCAACACCAAATACGCCGCCAAAGACTATATCAGTGCCAAGACCTATTACGAGATGGCACTCAAGCAACGTCCCAAGGACGCCGAGGCCCAGTCCAAGCTGAACGAGACCCTGGCCAAGATCCAGGCCGACAGCGAGCGTCAGGAGGTGTTCTACGCCCACCTCGACGCGGGCGACGCCCTCAACGCCCAGAACCGCTACGAGGAAGCCCTCGCCGAATACGACAAGGCCCTGGCCATCTTCCCCGACGACAAGTATGTCGGCACCCAGGCCCAAGCCATCCGCGACCTGCTTCAGGAACGCAAAGACAAGCAAGATGCCTACGACCGTGCCATCGCCCAGGGCAACACCCTGCTCGAAGAGGAGAACTTCGACGCCGCCATCCTGCAGTTTGAGACGGCTGCCGAGATCTTCCCCAACGACAAGCTGCCCAAGGACCGACTGGTCGAGGCACGCCGCTTGCAACAGCTTTACAACGACAAGGTGGGCCAGTTCAACACCTTCCTCGAAGAAGCCAACCAGCTGGGGCTCCGCAAGAACTACGAAGGCGCCATCGCCAAGCTGAACCAGGCACTGGAACTCTTCCCCGACGATCCTCAGGCGAAGAACCTCCTGCAGTCCATGCAGTCGTCGAAAGACGTCCACGACCGTTACAACAGTGTCATCGCCGAGGCCGACAGACTCTACGAGACCAAAGCCTATAAAGAAGCCAAGGCCCAGTACCAGAGCGCCCTGAACGTCGTCGCCGGCGATGCCTACGCCTTGGATATGATTGCCCGCCTCGATCCGCTCATCGCCCAGCAGGACGCCGAAGAGGCAGCCCGCATCGCCGCGGAACAGGAGGCAGCCCGTCTGGCTGCCGAGGCCGAAGCCGCACGATTGGCCGCCGAGGCCGAAGCGGCGCGCATCGCAGCGGAACAAGAGGCCGCACGGATCGCCGCAGAACAGGAAGCTGCCAGGCTAGCCGCCGAGGAAGCGGCACGAAAGGCAGCCGAAGAAGAAGCCGCACGATTGGCTGCCGAGGCAGAGGCTGCGCGCATCGCTGCTGAACAGGAGGCCGCCAGGCTGGCCGCGGAGGCGGAAGCCGCTCGGTTGGCCGCCGAGGCTGCGGCAGCAGCCGAGGCGGAACGTCAAGCCCGGATCAAGACGATCCTCGACGCTGCCGATGCCCTCTTCAACGAGGAGAAGCTCGTAGAAGCCAAGCAGAAATACCAAGAGGTGTTCACCGAAGACGAAGGCAACACCACCGCCACCGCAAAGATCGCGGAAATCGACGGTATCTTCGCCCGCATCGCCGCAGAGGCCCAAAAGCGTTATGACGCCGCCATGGCCGCCGCCACCCGTTTCATGAACGACGAGAACTACCGCGAGGCCGTCTCACAATACAACATGGCGTTGGTTGCCAAACCCGGCGACGCCGAGGCCACGGCCAAGCTGGCCGAGGCGGAGCGTCTCGACAACGAGAAGATGGCCGCCCTGCGTGCCCAATACAACACCTTCATCAAGGAGGGCGACAAGCAATATGCCGCCAAGGCCCTCGACAAGGCCGTGGAGAACTACGCCAAAGCCGTCGAACTCGGCTTGGGCGAGCCCTACCCCATCGAGATGATCGACAAGATCGACCGCCTCATCGAAGAGAACAAACTGTATGAACTCAACACCGAGGCCTTCACCATGGCGGCCAATACCCCGCGACGTTTCACGTTCAACCCGGTCGACGTGGCCTCGCGCCGTTCCAACTACATCATCCTGAAGGCCCGCAACCTCACCCCGGGCAAGAGCTTCCCGATGATCGTCAGCTTCGGCAGTGAAGCCGGCAAGAACGGCGGCTTCGTACTCGCCATCAGCGAGAGCGAAGACGAAAAGACCTACCTCTTCCGCATCGGCGGTCAGTACAAGTGGTTCAGCGAGAACAACACCTGGATCGAGCTGATCTCCGAAAACGACGACGTGGAGGTGAGCCTGGTGATGATCTCGAGAAGCAATTAAAGAAAAAGTAAGAAATAAGTATATGGACAAATCCGATTGTTGTTACCAGTCGTATCTGGCGATCCTGAAAGAAGAACTCGTGCCCGCCATGGGCTGTACCGAACCCATCTGCCTGGCCTACGCCGCCGCCAAGGCGCGCGAGGTGCTGGGCTCCATGCCCAAACGGGTGGAGATCAAAGCCAGCGGAAACATCATCAAAAACGTGAAAAGCGTCATCGTGCCCAACACCAAGGGCATGAAAGGACTGAAAGCCTCCGTGGCGGCGGGCATCGTGGCCGGCAATCCGGAAAAGGCGTTGGAAGTCATTGCCGAGGTGACCCCGGAACAGAAACAGCAAATCGTTCAGTTCCTCGACGACACGCTGATGACCATCGTGCCCTTGAATGTCATCGCCCAGCTCGATGTCACCGTAATCCTTTATGACGGCAACCAATCCGCCAGTGTTCGTATTGCAGGACACCATACCAATATCGTCAAGATCGAAAAGAACGATGAGGTGCTCTTCGACTCGGGCTACGAAGCCGACGCCAACGCCAAGCTCACCGATCGCAAGTGCCTCAACATGAGGCAGATCTACGACTTCGCCAACACGGCCGATCTCGAAGACCTGAAGCCCATCATCGTACCCCAGATGGAATGCAACAAGGCCATCGCCATGGATGGCCTCAAAAACAACTGGGGCGCCAATGTGGGCAGCACCATCCTGCGTGTAGGCAACGACATCCGCCAGAAAGCCAAGGCATGGGCCGCCGCCGGCAGCGACGCCCGTATGAGCGGCTGCGAGATGCCTGTGATCATCAACTCGGGCAGCGGCAACCAAGGCATGACCGTGAGCCTTCCCGTCCTCGCCTTCGCCGAGGAGTTCCATATCGACGAGGACCGCACCATCCGTGCTGTGGCCCTCTCCAACCTCGTGGCCATCCACCAGAAGACCGGCATCGGCCGTCTCTCGGCCTACTGCGGCGCCGTCAGCGCCGGCTGTGCCTCGGGATGCGGCGTCGCTTACCTGCTGGGACACAGCTTCGAGATCATCGAACACACCCTGGAGAACGCCCTGGGCATGGCCGCCGGCATCGTCTGCGACGGTGCCAAGCCCTCCTGCGCCGGCAAGATCGCCTTGGCCGTCGAAGCGGGCCTGCTCGGCTTCGAGATGAGCAAGCACGGCGACAACCTCCTGGGCGGCGACGGCATCATCGGCAAAGACGTGGAAGAGACCATCGACCATATCGGTTGCCTTGGCCGCTACGGCATGAAGGAGACCGACGTGGAGATCCTCAAAATCATGGTGGAATGAGTCCCGACTACAGCACCTTGGATGTCGAAGCACGCGCCGAGCAAGCCGTGAATAATTTCAAAAGCGGCTATAACTGCGCCCAGGCGGTCTATATGGCCTACGCCGACCTTTTCGGCATGGAGCCCAAGACCGCCGCCATCATCGCCGCCCCCTTAGGGGCGGGCATTGGCAGGATGCGCGAGGTGTGCGGCACCGTGAGCGGTGCCGCCTTGGTAGCGGGCTTGGCCATCCCCTGCGACGATCCCCATGACCTGGCCTCCAAGACCCGCTGCTACGCCCTCGTCCAACAAGTGGCCGAGCGTTTCCGCGAAGCCAACGGCAGCATCATCTGCCGGGAGCTGTTGGGCGTCGCTCCCGTCAAGGAGTCGCCCATCCCTTCGCCTCGCACCGAAACCTATTACAAAAAACGTCCCTGCGTGGAACTGGTACGGATGTCGGCCACCTTCATTGGGGAGGCACTAAAAAACATGATGGAGCCATAATTTTATTATGGTTTTTCTTAATCACAGAAAAAAACATCCTTATCTTTGCGTTTGCAAAACCAACTAAACACATTTTATAATCAACAAAACCTATTAAAAATGAAAAAACTGTTTGTTTTGGTGGCTGTTGCCATCATGATGGTGGCCTGCGGAGGCGGTAACAAGCCCTACGACGCCAAGAAAGTGAACGATCTCACCAACAGAATGTTCAGCCTCACCACTGCGGATTATCCTGAGGTGGTAAAACAGGCCGACGGCATCCTGACTTATTTTGAACAAAACTATCCCGCTGAGGAACTCATGGAGAAAGGCCATGGACTCGTTACCGATGGTCTCTTTGGCAAAGACACCGAGCTCTTCAAACAGCTGAACCAGCTCAGCAACGTCCTCTATGGCATGGAAGACCAGATGGACGAGGCCACGCAGAAAGCGTACCTCGACTTCCAGGAGCACTGCGCAAAGGTCCTTGGACGTTAATCGATGCCTTAAACATCACACAAAACACGGAGAGCGGCTGACAAGCCGCTCTCTTTTTTTACCAACAGGGCACCCCTACGGGGTGTGATTCCGATCATCATCCGTTCCCAGGGGGTTGACAACCCCTGGCTACCATTAGGGCACCCCTTCGGGTGACACCTCATGTCACAGGGGTTTGGCCTAAGGGTTCATTCCAATCTTACCCATGAATTTCACGCTATCCACCACAAAACGCTCGTGGATGCCTTCGCCGACCAAGGTCTCGCCTTCGAAACAGCGGACCTCGAAGACCAAACGCTTGCGATCCACATCAACGAGGGCGGCGTCACAACGAATCGTGGAACCCACAGGACTGGCTTTCAGATGTTTGATGTTGACTGCGATGCCCACGGTGGTGTTCCCCTCCCCGATCTTGTCATTGACACTGTCGAGACAGGTCTTCTCCATCAGGGCGATCATGGCCGGGGTGGCAAACACCTCCAACGAACCGGAGCCATACACGGCAGCGGTGTCCTTGTGCTCCACCACCAGCGTCTCGCTGTGGTGGAGCCCCTTCAGCATGTCGTACTCCATCAGAACTGGAAATTCATGGTGATGTTGACGATGACATCGGGATGCAACGAACGACCCACGGGACAGCTCTCTGCAGCCGCCCACAACAGCTTCTGCTGTGCCTGGGTGTAGTCGCGAGGCGGGAAGTTGAACACCAGGTCGATCTGCCCGATGCGACGCGGGTCGGCAGCCATGGTCTTCTTCACCGTATAGGTGGTGCCGTCGATGTTGAAATCGTGGCCCTGGGCGCTGATACCCATGATGGTCATCATGCAGCCTGCCAACGCAGCGCAGGCCAAATCGGTCGGCGAGAAAGCCTCGCCTTTGCCATGGTTGTCGGTGGGTGCGTCGGTAAGGATGGTGTTGCCCGACTGCACATGGGTCATCTCGTTACGGAGATTGCCTTTGTAAGTTCCTTTGATGGTAGTCATATCGTTAAGAATTAAGAATCAGCAAATTATTGGACAAGGACGCGTTCGGTGAACAGGTCCCCTTTCTGTTGGATCACCAGGGTATAGAGGCCGCTGCAGCGGCCTTGGATGGGAAGGGTCAGCACAAGGTCGGTGCCGGAGACTGCAGCGACCCTCCGACCCGTCATGTCGTACAAGCCGATCATCACCTCGCACGTTGGCATCTCGGCGAAACGGACATGCACCCGGTCTTTGGCGGGGTTCGGGAAGACCTCCACCAGCGGCGTCGCCTCCACCGTTTCCACCTCCCAAGTACCACAGGCTGCGTTGATTTCCTCGTCGAGGTAGGCAAAACGACGGTCCAGCCAGTCACTCAGGTAGTCGAGCTGGCTTTCGTCCACCTCGAACTCCGGCCAGGCCTCGTGTTCCCGCGCGTAGACACCGTTGGCCATCAGCCAATCGTATTGCTCCTGCACCATCGCCATGATGTGATCCCGGTTCAACACGGTTTCCCGCAAGGCATTGTAACGGTCACGCGCCCGCAGGGCAAAGCCATTCGCGCTACAGTCACCCAGCAGCCGGTCGTAGAAACCGTTGCCCACAAGCGCCTGGGCGTCGTCGGTCTGAGCCCCTTCGGTATCCAGTCCCCAGATGGCATCCAAGTCCCAGGGCAGATACAGGAACGGACTTGACTTCTTATAACGGGCGACAAAGAGGTTGCGTCCCATGTTGTCCATCGCCTTCAAGGCATTGATAAACAGATAATAGTCGATGGCGTTATCCACGTCGAACATCGTCCCGTATTGGGCGTTGAAGGCAATGTCGGAGGCATTCATCACAAAATTGGTGAAGCTGTACAAGTCGCTCCAGTCGATCACCGTGTCGCTCTCGTTGGGATAGACCCACTCGTAGTTGTCCCAGACGTCGGAGGTGTTGTCGTAATCGGGCAAGGTATCGAAGGTAGGGGCTCCCGGGCCGTTTCCCTTGAACAGCAGCCCACGCAGGTTACCGTTGTACTTCCTCAACCCCAGCTGCTTGCGGTCCATACGTTCCGTGAGGGTATAGACCCCGACATAGCTGTCGTTGAGATACAAATCGACATATTCCATGCGGATGCCAGGCCTTGCCTCTGGCTCGTTTTCCAGATAAGGCAGCTGGTACAACTCCATCCACAAATTGTTGGCTATCTTGTCACGCAAACGCAACGGTTGCGCCCACATCGCCTCGAGGTTCCAGTCGTCGTCGCTGCGCATCCCGAGGAAGGTGGTGTCGGCCATCACCGTCCCCGTCGAATCGGCCCAAAGCTCCACACGGTACGATTTCTTGTCGTATTGTTGCGAGGAAGTGCCTCGGATCTTGAACCCGGCATGCATCTCGATGGTCATGCCTGTGGTGTCGGTCACACGGATGACCCCGTGCACAGCAGGGGTGTTCACGATGGGGCCGTCCGTGGTGATCCGGATCACCGGGAACGAAGCATCGTCCTCCGGAACGTCCTGGGCTGACAAGCCCCCCACCAACAACAGCATCAAACCAATCAAAAATCCTTTTTTCATTTCTAATCATTTTTTCCAGGGGGTCGCCCCTGGCGAATTATTTTATTTTCCAGGGGTTTGACAACCCCCTTTTTTTTTCCAGGGGTTTGACAACCCCTGGCTACCGATAGGGCACCCCTACGGGGTGTTTCGTTTTCCCGTCTGTTTCCCAGGGCTGGTCCCAACAGCCCTGGTTACCGATAGGGCACCCCTACGGGGTGTTTCGTTTTCCCATCTGTTTCCCAGGGCTGGTCCCAACAGCCCTGGCTACCGACAGGGCACCCCTACGGGGTGCGGTCTTTTTCATTCATCGATCCGAATTACATCCAAAACCCCATCAATGCCCTTGATCCGGCTCATCAGCTGCTCCAGGGCCTCCACGTCCGAAATCTGGAGCACCACCCTGCCCTCCACCATGCCATGCTTGTCGGAGTTGAAGGTCAGGTTCTTCATATCCACCTGCATGTCTTCGGAGATGACCCGGGTAATCTTCCCCAACAATCCCTGCATGTTGTTGCCATGGATGCGGATGGTCGCCTGCGAACCACCCTCCTCGATGCCGTTCCATTTCACCTTGATAATACGGTAGCCGTAGCGTTCCTGCATGCTCTTGGCATTAGGGCAATTGACGCGATGGATGGTGAGGTTGCCCTCGTTGGTCACAAAACCGAACACACGGTCGCCAGGGATGGGATTGCAACATTTGGCAAGCCGGTAATTCACGTTCTTGATATCCTCGCCTATCGAGAGACACTCGTCGTTCTCAAAACTGGCCTCCTTCCGAATGGGCTCGACCGGTTCAGACTCCATTTTCTCGACTTTCTCACCTTTCTGCTCAAAGTAGTCGGCAAGGAAATGCTTGATGGTTTGAAGGTCGATCTTTTCCGTGGCGATCCGATGATAGAGCTGCAGGGAGTTTTCCAGCTTGAACCCCTTCACCAGGATCTCGATCGTATCTTCCGTGGTAGGGATCTTCCAGTTTTTCAGGCGTCGATGCAGCAAGCCTTTGCCCAACTCCGACTCCTTCAGTTCTTGTTCTTTCAGGAAACGCCGTATCTTGTTGCGCGACTTCTCGGTGGCCACCCAGTTCAGCCAGTCGGCATTGGGCGACTGCTTCTTGTTGGTGATGATCTCCACCCTGTCGCCATTGGAGAGCTCTTGACGGATGGGCACCACACGGCCGTTGATCTTGGCGCCGTTGCAGGTCTCTCCCACCTTGGTATGGATCTCGTAGGCAAAGTCGAGCACGGTAGAGCCTTGTGGCAGCTGCTTCAAGTCGCCCTCGGGCGTAAAGATGAAGATCTTGTCAGACTTAAAGTCCTTCTTGTAGGAGTTTTCAAGCGACACCAGTTCGGGGTTTTCCAGCACTTGCCTAACCCCGACGAGCCAATCCTCTGAGCTCTGCTTGTCCCCTTTATAAAGATAGTGCGCCGCTTGTCCCATCTCAGCAACCTCGTCCATCCGTGTCGTTCGGATCTGAACCTCGAAAAACACCTTTTCGTCGAATTTCACCGTAGCATGAAGCGACTCATAACCAGAGGCCTTGGGCTTGGTGATCCAATCGCGCATCCGCTCCGGCACCGGCTCGTACAAGTTGGTGATGTCCGCATAGACGCACCAGCAGTACTCGATCTCATCTTTGGGGGCGCAATCGATGATGACACGGGCTGCCAGCAAGTCATAGACCTTCTCGAAAGGCACGTTTTGGGCCTTCATCTTGGCATAAATGGATGCGATGGACTTCACGCGCCATTTGATCATATAGGTGAACTTGTATTTCCCGTTCTTGATCTCCGAATCCAAACGGTTTCTGATGGGCGCCAGGAAGCGCTCCGCGATATGTCTACGGCTCTCCTCGGTGGCCTCTATCTTGGCCTTGATGTCATGATACACCTCTGGGTTTTCAAACAACAACAGCTTCTCCTCGAGTTCCGCTTTGATCTTGTAAAGGCCAAGGCGGTGCACGATCGGGATGTAGATGTACTTGATCTCGTGAAAATATTTCCCGAGACGGTCAGCGTCGATATCCTGCTGATTGCGAACATCATACACACGGTGCGCTACCTTCAGCAAAACCGAACGCATGTCCTCTGCAAGGGAGAGGAAGAGGTCGCGGAAGTTATCGGAGTTGTAGGCAACCCTTTCGGTATGCAGCGCCGAAATCTTGTCGAATCCTCTCAAAACCGTGGCGATTCGCTTGCCAAAGCGCTCCTCCAGATAGCCGATGTCCACCTGTTCCTTATAGGTGATGCCATGAAGAAACGCCGCTACCACCGACATATAACCCAAACCCACCTCCAACACGGCGATGCGGGCCAGATCTATCAGATGGAAAAGATAGGCCTTACCCGAGACCATATACTTGCCATCATATTTCTCCAAGCTAAACCGATAGGCTTCCTCGACAACCTTAAGTTTCTCAGGATCATACACATTGGGCCGGATGTCCTCCAGCATCGCCTCGTATGCCTGCTGGATCTGCACCCGTTCTTCGGGGGTATAGGCATTCCTCATCCGTCAACTCCTTTCCTGATTACTGAATGCTGACATAGAGTTGCCTTGCCAACAGGGCGTCGTAGTAGGGTTTCAACTCCTCAAAGGTTCCATACTTGATGGCACACTTCCCCTTGTAGTGGGTGATCCACGCACAGGTCTCGGCTTGCTCGTAGGTGTGGTCGCACACTTCGACCAGACTCTTTATCACGTATTCGAATGTATTGTGATCGTCGTTGATAAGCAACAGACTCTTTTCTTCTTCCACCAATTCTTCCGTCATGGTATCGACGGATTCCTGTTCTCTGTTCATGTCTTCTGCAACTGGTATTTCGTGGTAAAAATACATATAATTTTGAAACCCCGCCATGCAACTCACGATATTTTTCTACCTTTGCCCTTTGAATTCCATTCGCACGCATGCAGAACCGTTTCATCAAGAATATCATCTTTCTTCTCCTGCTTAACCTATTGGTGAAGCCGTTCTGGATCCTGGGCATCGACAGGGAGGTGCAGAACATGCTGGGTGACGCCATCTACGGACAGTACCTCTCCATCTTCAACTTCTCCTACCTCTTCTACATCCTGCTCGACCTCGGAATCACCAACTTCAACAGCCGCAACATCGCCCAGGACCACGGGATGCTCTCAAAGCATTTTGCCGGATTGGCCGAGATCAAGTTGTTGCTCGGTGTGCTGTATGCGATGGTCATCTTTGTCGTCGGCTACCTCAACGGCTTCCGCGAAGGCTACCAGCTGAAGTTGCTCTTTTGGTGCGGGATCAACCAAATCCTGCTCTCGTTTGTGCTGTTTCTGCGCTCCAACCTGCAAGGGCTGCTGCTGTTCAAGGCGGACAGCTTCCTCTCGGTGTTCGACCGTGTGCTCTCCATCCTGTTGATGGGGTTCATCCTATGGTCGGGCTGGTTCCCGCGCGAACGGTTCAACGTGGTCTGGTACCTCCAGGTGCAGACCCTGGCCTACGTCTTCACCATCGTCGTAGCCTTGATCCTGGTACTACGGCATGTCAACCATCTGAGTTTCAGGATCAATTTCCGGTTTTTCGGTGAAATCCTCAAGCAAAGCCTTCCCTTTGCCATCCTGGTACTGCTGATGAGCGTCTACAGCCGCATCGAGCCATTCCTGCTGGAGCGCATGCTCGACGACGGAGGCGTGCAAGCCGGCGTCTATAGCCGCTCCTACCGCCTGTTCGATGCGGGCAACAACATCTCCAACCTGTTTGCCATCATGCTCCTGCCCATGTTCTCCAACGCCATCGCCCGCAAAGACGACCTGAAAGACCTGACCAAGACTTCGTTCAACACCATGGTGGCGCTGACCGGCATCGTCATGGTGATGTGCATCTTCTTCCGCCAGGAGATCATGACCCTGATGTACCATCCCGAACCCGGCGAGACCCAGGCCGCCTATCTGGTCCGCATGGGTCAATATGCCAGGGTCTTCCCCCTGTTGATGGGAAGCTTTTTCTGCCTCTCCACCACATACATCTTCGGGACCCTGCTCACGGCCAACGGAAGCCTCAAGCTGCTCAACCTGGTGGCCTTGGCGGGCGTGGCCATCAATTTCGCACTCAATTTCATCGTCATCCCGCGCTTCCAATCGGTAGGTGCCGCCTGCACCAGCCTATCCGTGCAAGCCGTGACCGCCCTGGCCCAATACCTGCTCTGCGAGAAGATCTTCCACCTACGGCTGGGCATCCGCTACTGGCTGCATATCCTGCTGTTCGGCGCCTGTGTCGTCCTGTCCACCTGGGGGCTCAAACAACTCCTCCCCAACCCCTACCTGGCCTTCGGTCTCGCCTTCCTGGTCAACGTGGGATTGATCTTCATTACCAGGCTGTTACGTATAAAAGAAATGATCGCCCTCGTCCTTCCTGCAGAAAAAAGATAGGCTGACCCTCATTTTTTTGATTGCCCATTCAAGAGATTTTCCTAATTTTGGCATTCTATTCTTTCCGAAACATGAATGCTATGCAAGATACTTCCAAAGATACCTTCAACGCCAAGTACCTGTGTCGGTTGCTTGCAGACCATAGGAAGGGTGTCTTGATCCTATTGGCAGTAGCCGCCCTGATGGCTGTTTTGTTTAGTTCCCCTTGGTTCATCACACCCCTGTACAAATCCACCGTCATCCTCTATCCCACTTCGAGCAACTCCATCTCCAAGGTATTGATCAGCACCACCTATCAATCCAACAAGGACATCTTGGAATTTGGCGAGAGCGAACAGACAGAACAGATGCTGCAGGTGCTCAATTCCAACCGCATCCGCGACAAGGTGATTGAACGTTTCAACCTCATGGAGCATTACGGTATCAAACCCGACTCCAAATACCCCTACACAAGGCTTAACAAACTGTACGACAGCAGAATCCGATTCAGAAGAACCGAATACAACGCCGTCCGGATCACCGTCATGGATGCCGACCCCGCCCTGGCGGCACAGATGGCCAATGACATCGCGGAGCTTTACGACTCCACCATGAATACCATGCAGAAGGAAGTGGCCGTCAAGGCCTTCCAACTGGTCGACACCGAATACAAGAACCTTTGCGCCGAGATGGCCGCGCTCGAAGACTCTCTCAACACGCTCCGTCAACTGGGGGTGTTCGACTACGAGTCGCAAGTGGAGATGCTCAGCCAGCAACTCGCCGTTGAGTTGGGCAAGGGCAACCACCAAGGCGTGAAGAACATCCAAGACCACCTCGACATCCTGGCCCAATATGGCGGTGCCTATTACGCCATCAGCGAGAAGCTCGACCACGACCGGCTCCAGCTCTCCCTGGTCAAGACCAAATACGAGGAAGCCAAGGTGGATGCCACCGAGGACGTGCCGCACAAGTTCGTCGTCACCTCCGCGTTCCAGGCAGAACACAAAAGCTATCCCATCCGTTGGATCATCGTGGTCGTCACCGTGCTGGCCACCTTCCTGCTCCTTTTGATCCTGCTAGGCTTGGCCGACCGATACGGCACCTTTTTTCGAGGAAAGGCCGCCGGTGCCCCAGAAAAGACCCAGGAACCCCGTCAAACTTGACCGAATCAAGTCGAGAATTCACACCTTGATTCAAGAGCTCAACGAAGACGACGACCTGCTCCCCGATAACCTCATTCACGAAACAACTGATAAAAATATGGATAACAACTTCAACAATCTCTCACTCATTCAGCTGATCCTGAAATGGAAGTGGCACATCCTGATCATCACGGTAGCCGCTGCCATCTGTGGCGCGATTTTCTCCAGCGCTGCCTTTATCACGCCGCTGTTCAAGTCGGAAGCCATCGCCTATCCGGCCAACATCAGCCCCTACTCCGACGAAAGCGAGACGGAACAGATGCTGCAAATCATCAATTCCCAATCCATCGCCGACTCCATCATCGAGAAATACGACCTTTGGTCGCATTACAAGATCGACCGCAACTACCAGTTTGCCAAGACCTACATGATGTATGAGTATCATGAGAAAATCAAGGTTTCGAAGACTCCCTACGAGGCCATTTCCATCGTGGTCAACGACAAGGATCCCGTCGTTGCCTGCAACATCGCCAAGGACATCCTTCACTTCTACGACCAGAAGGTATCCAAGCTGCATCGTGACAAGGTCGGCGAAGTGGTTTCCATGTACGAACGCCAACTGGCGCTGAAACAACAAGGCATCGACTCGCTGAAGCAGCAGCTGTCCGATCTGGGTACCCAATACGGCATCACCAACTATAGCGGACAGGCCCGTGAGATCACGAGAGGCTATATCAACGGTTCCGGCAAGGCCAACGAGTTGAAACAAAACCTTGAGCTATACGGACCGCAGGCCATCGACCTGGAAACCAAGATCATGGCTGAAGGCAACACCTATGCCTCCATCAAGATGGACTATGAAAAGGAACTGCGTTTCTTCAACTCCGAACTCACCTACTCCAACATTGTCACCGAACCGTATCCCGCCGACAAGAAGTCCTATCCCGTCCGCTGGATCATCGTGGCACTGAGTGGATTAGGCGCATTCCTGCTGACCATCCTCGTCCTTTTCATCATCGAAAACCGCAAACGTTTCGCCCCAGCTAAGAAATGACCAAGAAGGCTAAGATAGGATGGATTTACCTCATTGCGGCCTTGTTCGTCGCCGTGTCGCTGTTCCTGGTGGTCAAGAAGAGCAACTACCTGTTCTTTGCCCTCCCGGCGGTGCTGGGTATCCTCCTGCTCTATATCTTCTCGCTCGACAAGGTGATGATGCTGATCAGCTTTCTGGTTCCCCTTTCCGTGGTGTTGGAGGAATTCGAACAGCTGGCGGTGTCGCTGCCGGCGGAGCCCCTGCTCGCCGGCGTCTTGATCCTGTTCATCGCCAAATTGCTGAACGACGGGAAATACGACCGCAACATCGCACACCATCCCATCTCCATCGTGATCTACTGCATGTTCATCTGGATGCTGGTCACGACCATTACCAGTGAGATGCCGGTGGTCTCGATCAAGTTCATCGTGGCGAGACTCTGGTTCGTCATCCCCTCTTTCTTCCTGTGTGCCCTGCTGTTCAAGAAACCCCGTCGCATCGACTGGTTCATCTGGCTCTATATCGCAAGCCTCTGCATCGTGGTGGTCTACACGACCCTCAACCACGCCAAGCACGGCTTCGACGGCGATTCCGCCCACTGGGTCATGTCGCCTTTTTACAATGACCATACGGCCTACGGAGCGGCCCTGGCCATCTACCTCATCCTGGCCATCACCTACGCCTGCCTACCCGGTCTGAAGAGTGCCCGCAGGATCCTCATCCTGGGTGTCGTCGCCGTGTTGAGTGTCGCCATGGTGCTCTCCAGTTGCCGCGCCGCTTGGATCAGCCTCGTGGCTGCGCTAGGCGTGCTGATCTGCGTGTTGCTGAAAATCAAGTTCCGCTGGATCTTGACGGCGGTAGTCGTGCTGGTAGGACTGTTCTTCGTCTTCCAGCATCAGATCATCGACGCCTTGGAGCACAACAGCCAGGATGCCTCCGGCGATGTCATAGAGAACATCCAGTCGATCACCAACATCTCCACCGACGCCTCCAACCTGGAGCGCATCAACCGCTGGCAGTCGGCCTTCCGTCTCTTCTCGGAACGTCCCGTTTTCGGATGGGGCCCAGGCACCTACCAGTTCGTCTATGCCCCCTATCAGATGTCGAAGGAGAAGACCATCATCAGCACCAACGCCGGCGATGGCGGCAATGCCCACAGCGAATACATCGGGCCCTTGGCCGAACAAGGTGTCGTCGGCTCCCTCCTGGTGCTGGCCTTGGTCATCACGGTGGTCTATACCGGATTGAAAGCCTACGGTAGGGCCAAGAACAAGAAAGCCAAGATCATGACCTTGGGCGCCACCTTGGCCTTCTTCAGCTATTTTGTGCACGGTTTCCTCAACAACTTCCTCGATACCGACAAACTGGCCGTTCCCGTTTGGAGCTGCGCCGCCTTGATCACAGTACTCGACCTCTACTACACCAGACAGGAGACGTTCGAGGAAGTCTCGGAATAAGCTATTCCCTACCCACGAATAAAACGAGCGGGGCGGCCCTGACAGGGCCGCCCCGCTATCGTTTCCTTCGTATGCCGGATTACTTGAAATCGATCAATTCGACTTCGAAGATCAGGTTGGAGAACGGCGGAATCGGACCGGCTTGACGCGGACCATAACCCAGCTCTGAGGGGATGTAGAGGATACCCTTCTCACCCTTCGACATCAGGGCAATGCCTTCGTCCCATCCGGGGATCACCTGATGGGTTCCAAGTTGGAACTCGAAAGGTTCGCCACGTTCCACCGAGGAGTCGAACACGGTACCGTCAAGCAGCTTGCCGGTATAGTGGACCTTCACGTTCTGGTTGACGGCAGGCTTGGGACCCTTGCCCGGCTTGGTGCACACATACACCAGACCCGTTTCAGTAGGCTGGGCTTCGATGCCGTTCTCGGCCAGATAGGCAGCAAAGGCATCTTTCGAAGCCTGCTGGAGGGCAGCGGTTTCCTTGTCCTTCATCTCGTGGAAGGCCTCTTCCGTCATGGCTTCATCCACCGTGACTTCCCAACGCATATAGGCACCCGGAGTAACGAAATCGGGTACGACCGGAGCGTGGAACTGCTTGTTGAACACCGAATCCGCATTGATCATGAACGACATGGAGTCGCCCACATGCATCATGCGGAAGCCCTCGTACAGGTCGCCCTGGAACAAGGATTCATGCACCATGTCGTAGGCAGGCTCGGGAAGCATGTCGGTGGTATACAGCAGGGAGTCGTTGATGTAATAGGCCAGACGCACCTTGATGACGTCACCGTCTTTGATTTGTTCGCCTTGACCGGCTTTGATTTGCTTGTAATACAATCCCGTATCCGTCGGCTTATAGCCGGGGAAGGGAGACTTCGGGCCGCAAGAAGTCAGCACGGCACCGAACAGGAGGCTCATGGCCACCAGAAGAACACTTCTCTTCATTTTTGTTGGTTTTGTTTATGTAACTAATTGTTTTTCATTCATTTTCATCTCCTTGAAGCAGCTCCACCAGCTGCAGGTCCAGGAGGATATTCGTATAGGGCGGGATGTTCCCGTAACCCATGGCACCGTAGGCCAACGGATAGGGAATCAAGAGGGTGACCGTCTCCCCTTCCGACATGGAAAGCAGGCCTTCGTCCACCCCGGCCAGCACAGCGCCTTTGCCAATCACCACTTCCTGGTAGGGTTCCTCCGAGACTCCCATCCGAACGCCATCCAAGGTCTGGGCCTCAAATCGGATCCGGGCCTTCATTCCGGCACCTGCATGACGTCCGTTTCCCGGCTGCTTCCGAAGAATGAACAAGCCCGAGGGTGTAGGTGTCTCACTGATGTGGTGGGCTTCCAGATAAGCCTGGAAATCCGCCTTCGATTGGGCTTTCACCGTTTCCATCCGTTCCCGGTATTGCCGTTCCACTTCCTCGGAATCCGTAATCTTTTGAAGCGCAATGTCATAAACCAGGTTGGAATAGGGAGGAATGCGGCCCACTGTATGGTCTCCGTAGGCCATGGCAAAGGGGATAAGAGCCGTGATACGGGATCCGACCTGCATCCTGGGAAGCACCTCCTCCCAACCGGGAATCACGTAACCATTGCCAAGGACAAAGCGGAAACAGGAATCGTCACGATACGTGGAGTCGAAGACCGTCCCATCCAGGAACCGGCCCACATAGTTCACCTCCACCAAGTCGCCAGACGAGGGACGGCGACCATTGCCGGCTTGGGTAGTCCAGCAATAGACTCCGTTCTCCGTGGGTTTGGCATCGATTTGTTGTTGTTCCAGATACGCCTGGAAATCCGCCTCCGACTGCGATCTGATCGATTCGTACAACGCTTCCACCTCCAACTGGAAATCCTCCTTGGTTTGGATCTTTTCCAAACGGATCTCATAACGGATTCGGTCCTTCGGACGAATGGACACCGTGCCTGGAACAGCACCGAACATGGCGTTCCAGGCCGAATCGGCCTGTACCAGGAACGAGGCGGAGTCGCCCTCCCGCATCAGGGCCAAGCCACTCAGGATGTCGCCACGAAAGCCGGAGGGTTTCAATTGGATACGAGGCGATTCACCCTTTGCCGAACTGCTGTACAACAGGGAATCCCGAAGAAAACAGTCCATGGCCAGTTTCAGGAAGTCCCCCTGCGCCGGCTTTGGACGGGTCGAATCCGTTTCTATGAAACGGACATACAATCCCTCTTCAGTCCGCTGATAGCCAGGATATTTCGGTTGGCATCCCACCAACAGGAGCAGGCCAAACAAGCCCATGATCCAACCATAAATGCGCTTTGTTCTCATTCTTTGACGTCTATGATTTTCACAATATAGATCAAGGTTGCACGAGGAGGAATGCGGTCGTGGTCGCCCTGCAGGCCGTGGGCCAGATGGGAAGGAATGATCACCGTGGCGACCTCCCCTTTCCGGAGGTGCAAGATCGCCTCATCAAGCCCCGCCTCCACATCGCCACAGCCCGCCTCGAAGGTCTTGACGCCATCCTTCTCTGAAGAATAGAGGACGTCACCCATGATGTTGTAGAGCACATAGTCGATGCTAACCCGCTGCCCGGGACGGATGGAATCGCCCGTCGCCGACTGGGTCACCTGATACCGGAGCCCGGTACCGGTGGCGATCGGAGCCAACTTGTGGCGTGCAATATAGTTTTGGATGTCCTCCTCCTCTTCAGCAACCAGATACCGGTTGGCCTTTTCGAGGCTTTCCTTCAGCTGGGGCGTTTCCGTCTGCACCTTGGGAGCAGGCTGTTCCCTGCAGGAAACCAGCATCATGCCCAACAGCAGCAGCAACGATAAAGAAACCGGATTTTTCATGGCCATTCTCATCCTTGATTCAACAATGCTTGATACTCAGGCAACAACCGATGCAGCTTTTCCAAAGCCTCCTCCATGGAACAATTCAGGGTTCCTCCAGCCGCATTGACATGGCCTCCCCCGTTGAAATGCGCTTGGGCAAGCGCATGCACCGAGAACGAGCCCTTGGAGCGGAACGAGAAACGGATCACGCCCTGACGCTCGGTCACCAGCACCGCCATCTTGATTTTCTTCATCGATAGCGGATAGTTCACAATGCCCTCCGTATCGCCAATTTGATAATGGAACGACTCCAACTCACGCTTGTCCAGGGAGATAATGGCTGTGGAGTAGTCGTCGAGCACCTCCATTTTATGACCGATGGCAAACCCCAGCAAACGCAGACGGTCTTCCGAGAAGGTATCGTACACCAACTGATGGATTTGGTTGTAAGAAGCGGCGTGTTCGATCAATTTGGCGCAAATGGAAAACACTTGAGGGCCAAACACCGAATGGGAAAACGAACCCGTATCGGTAACGATGCCCACAAGGGCATTGGTGGCAATGGATTCATCCAGATAGGATTCCCCGGCCTGGAGAATGATCTCAGCCACCAGTTCCGAAGTGCTGGACACCTCCGTTTCCGAGCGCACGCAATAGTAGGGACTCTCGTCGGGATCACGGTGGTGATCGATCAATATTCTATTGATGTTCAGCTGATTAAGCGTATCTTGCATGGCGCCGGCACGGGAAGGGCTATTGAAATCCAACAAGGCGAGCCAATCGGCTTCCGCAAGTAGTTGCTGACAACGAGGGGTGTCTTTGTCATATAGGAGAATGCCGTCGGCTCCAGGCATCCAAGCCAAAAAACCAGGGAATGCGTTGGGAACCATCACAGACACCTCATGTCCGAGTTTTTGAAGAAACTGTGAAAATGCCAGGGAAGAACCAATGGCGTCACCGTCGGGGTTGAGATGCGAAATCACCACCCACCGCTTCGGGGTGTCCAGGGCCTTGCCCAACAACTGATAAAACCGTTCTCTTTCCATGGTTGCCGAAATAGTTGGCAAAGGTACAACTATTTCTTGAAACAACACACCTTATTAATTAAGAAAACGCCTTTCGGACGCCTTACCGCGGCAAATACTGCTCAAAAGTGCCATCCTCGTAAAGCACCACCATGCGTTTAATGGGGGATGTGGATGGGAAGTCGGTCATGGGAAGCGGATCGTGCAACTGATGTTCCTGTGCGGGAAGCGGTTCTTCGACGGCTTCTTGAGGAAGGACGTCATCAAAAAGGGTGGCGGATTCTTGGGGTTGAGGGGCGTTTTCAGCGTTCTTCGGTTGGGCTTCGTTGAACGCATTCCTATAGGGTTCGGAGGTGGTCATAGGACCTTTTCCAAAAATGATCCAATCCAAGTTGTACTCAGGAAAGGTTTCCTTGATCCGCTTGACAAACTCCAAACTTGGATTGTTCCGACCAGCCAAAATATGAGACACACCCGAAGGTTGAATTCCCAGCAACGCGGCAAAATCGGTTGCCTTCAAATTCTTTGCTCTCATGATATGCGCAATTCTGTCTTTCATACTGTCCCGATTTTTTTTGATTTCAGCATTGAATGATGTTACAAAAGTAAAACTAATTCTTTTACAAAATCCCTTTTTCTTGATTTTATTTTTGTAAATACTTTACCTTTTCATAATCTACTGAAGTTTCTTTTTAAGTAATAAAATATATTTAACTGATTTATAATAATTTAGATAGTATATAACAGTTGTCCTATGATTTCGTAAATAAACATCAAATCTTTCGTATTTTAGTTTAAGTAATAGTTGTTATTATTTTGATTATCAGCTACTTATATATTGATATATTGTATTTCATTCGATTGTTTACTATAATAATTTAATTTACATGATTAAACTATAATGTGAGAAATGTAATTAGTTTTATAATATACTAATTTTCAAGGCTATAAATAAATCTAGTTACATTTGTAAATTTTAACGCTTTTACAAGATTCAAATTGTGAAAATCGCTTCTGAGCCACGATTTCCACCCTATCCATGTCCTGAATGGGTCCAAAAACAGGGTCGCTCAGCGGGCCTAAAAAGGGCCTTATTTGCCTCCCCTATTTTTTAGTCCTGAACAAAAAAATCGTATTTTTGCAGGGTCATGAAAACCCAAGACAAGCACATCCAAAAGTTGATCGAGGAAGGCGAACACCAGCAGCTGGATTTCAAATTTGAGATTTCCGACAGCAAAAGGATTGCCCGTTCCCTGGCAGCTTTTGCCAACACCGACGGCGGCAGGTTGTTGGTTGGGGTCAAAGACAACGGTGCCATCGCAGGGGTCCGTTCCGAGGAAGAGATCCACATGATCCAGGCAGCCGCAGAAATGTATTGCCGTCCGAAAGTGGAGTTCCATACCGAAGAATGGGAAATCAACGGAAAGACCGTCCTCGAAGTCATCATCCCGAAAGACGAATCGGAAAAACACAAGGCACCCGACAATCAGGGAGCCTACAAGATCTTTGTCCGGGTCAAAGACGAAAACCTGGTGGCCGACCCCATCCTGCTCAAAGTCTGGAAGTACCAAAAGAACAAACAATTCACCAAGGTCACCTTTACCGAACCGGAGATGACCCTGCTCCATTACCTTTCGGAACACCCTTCCATCACGATGGACGAATTTTTGGCACTTACACCTATTATTAATAAGAAGCGCGCGGAGAACATCCTAATCAACTTCATTCTGATCGGAACCATCACGATGTGCATGACCAGCCAAGGCACCTATTTTACATTGACAGAGCCTTGATCGCGAGACGGCCGTATTTCCATCCACCACCCAATCCAACGGCAAATACGCGATTCTCACGGGGATATGGAAGCTATTTTTAATGACGAAAATTATTTTATTGATTATCAGTGTGTTGATAAAATATTATATTTTTTTATGATTTTTTCTTGAAAAAAAACTTGCGCGTATGAAAAATTGCCGTATCTTTGCCGTCCCAAACAACGAGAAAGAACAGTGAAAAAGCCGTTTGGGATAGTTCTTTGAAAACTTGAGGCCAGCATAAGTCCGAGACGGTCAGCCGAGAGGCTGGTCCGTCTCGAGAGTAAGGAACAGCAATAAATCATAGCGGAGCCCTAACAGGAAAACAAGAAAGTACAACAATAATACAATGAAGAGTTTGATCCTGGCTCAGGATGAACGCTAGCGGCAGGCCTAATACATGCAAGTCGGACGGGAGTTTCCCTTCGGGGGGACGAGAGTGGCGCACGGGTGCGTAACGCGTATGCAACCAACCCCGCACTGGGGGACAGCCGGTGGAAACGCCGGGTAATACCCCATGTCCACCTTTGGGGGCATCCCCTTTGGTGGAAAGCAGCGATGCGGTGCGGGACGGGCATGCGTCCCATTAGCTAGTTGGCGGGGCAACGGCCCACCAAGGCCATGATGGGTAGGGGATCTGAGAGGACGGTCCCCCACACTGGTACTGAGACACGGACCAGACTCCTACGGGAGGCAGCAGTAAGGAATATTGGGCAATGGGGGGAACCCTGACCCAGCCATGCCGCGT